>NZ_JACWUO010000029.1 GCF_020857975.1 Stenotrophomonas rhizophila | reverse complement strand
GCCGTTGCCCTGCTGGGCATGGCTGGCGGCGCGACGGCGGCAACCACTGCTGATCTGAGCGTGGTCGGCACCATCAAATCGCCGGCCTGCGGCGTGGTACTGGACGGCGGTGGCATCGTCGACTTCGGCAACATCAGCCGCACCCTGCTCAAGCCTGCCGAAAGCGCCGCGATCGGTGCCAAGGACATCGCCGCCACGGTCACCTGCACGGACGATACGCTGGTGCTGCTCAAGGTGGTCGACAACAAGGAGGCGGACAAGCCGACCGGCAACATGACCGTCAAGTTCGAGGGATCGAGCGTGCCGGGTACCGATGGCAGCCACGCGCCTGCAAATCTGCTGGGCCTTGGGCAGAGTCACGCCGGCACCCCGATCGGGGCGTATGCGTTGGCCTTCGGCCCGCCCGACGTTGATGGCATCACCGCGACCTATATCTACGCCAACAACGACGGTGCGATCAGCTACGACAACTACAGCACCACGGCATTGCATTTCAGAGGCAATACCAACGTCTACTTCGGTGCGAATACCGGCGGTGGTGCCAACCTGAACATGCCCGGCAAGGTGCACAAGTTCCCGATGGCGGTGGCCGTGTCGTTGGACAAGTCGGGCAACATCCCCGGTGACGCGGACGTCAGCCTGGATGGCAGCGCCACCCTGGAAGTGGTCTATCTGTAAATGGCCACGTTCACCTTGTATCCCAGGGTGAATGGCCGCCTGCCGCGCCGCTGCCTGGCGCGGCAGGCCACCCATGCAGGCACAGGGGCCGCTGTCCTGGCGTAGTGGCGTGGAATGTGCCGCCAGATATGGTTGATTACAGCATTGAATGTCGTTTTCGGACTTTCTTTATAGAAGTCGTGCGGCCCCGCCAAGAAAATACACGCACTCAACTGCCATTGGATTTCCCATGATCGTGTGCAAAATGAAGCTTCGTAGCGGTATCGCCGCATTGGCGCTGCTGTCGGTTTCTCTGCTGGCGGTGGGCACCGCGCAGGCCTCGCTGCAGCTGCAGTCGTCGGTGATCGTGGTCGATGCCGGCGAGGGCGAGGGGGTGATCAGCCTCAAGAACAAATCTGAATCGCCGGTGCTGCTGCACTCGGCGGTGGTGGATATCGCAGAAGACAGCGAGCCGCTGCTGCTGGTGACGCCGCCGATCACCCGGGTCGACCCGGGCGATACCCAGATGGTCCGTTTCATCCTCAAGAACGAGGGTGCCGGGCGCCCGGTCGAGCGGCTGCGCCGGGCGACCTTCGAAGGCATCCCGCAGGCCGCGCCCGGGGTGGTCAGCATCGCGGTGCGGCAGAACATCCCGGTGATCATCCGGCCCAAGGGGCTGAAGCCAAACAGCACGCCGTGGGCCCTGCTGCAGTGGCGACGCACCGCCAGTGGGCTGAGCGTGACCAATGCGGGCGCCTACGTGGTGCGGATGGCACCGGAGCTGAGCCTGGCCAGTGGCGGGGCCTCGCTGTCGCTGCCGCGCACCTACATCCTGCCCGGCGAGACCCTGGAGGTGCCGGCGGCAACCGCGTTGGCGGCGACCGAGCAGATTTCGTTCCGCCCGGCGTCGTTGAATGGCTATCTGCTGGAGCCGGTGCAGGCCGCGCTGGCCGCACCTGACGCAGCGAAGGCCGCACTGGCCGCACCTTGACCGCATGACCCCGGGCAGGCGTGGCCGCCTTTGGCGGCACGACCTGCATCCTGCAACGATTTCCTGCGAGCGCGCCTGACGCGCAGCAGATGGCGATGCAGATCGCCGTCCGCTGCTGCGAGGGCGGGCCGCGCGTGCCCAACGGTTGCCTATCCATGCTTGAGTTCCGGACCAAAACCAGGTTGTACAGCGCTATCCTGCTGGGCCTGTGCTGCCAGCAGGCCGCTGCCAGTGGCGGGGCCAGCGGCGCGGCGGCGCAGTTCGACGTGGATATTCTGGCCGCGCGTGGGCTGCCGGCCGAGCTGGCCGAATCGTTCAAGTACAGCAAGCGCTTCCTGGCCGGTGAACAGCCGGTGCTGCTCAAGGTCAACGGCACCCGCATCGGCACGCTGCCGGCCCGGTTCGACGCCGACGGCGCGCTGTGCGCCAGCCGCGAGCTGCTGGGCCGGGCCAATGTGGTGGTGCCCAACGACGCCGGTGAGGGCTGTATCGATCTGCCTGCCCTCTACCCGCAGGCGCTGGTGCACCTGCGCCCGGGGCGCGAAGAGGTCGAGCTGGTGCTGCCGCCCGAGGCGATCGGCAGCCGTACCGAAGATCCGCTGCTGGGCATGACCACCGGCGGTGGCGCGGCACTGTTCAATTACGACCTGCTGTACATGCGCAGCAACAGCGCCGCCACCAACAACAGCACCTTGCAGGCCGGCACCGAGCTGGGCTTCAACTACCGCGACTGGAGCTTCCGCAGCCGGCAGACGTTTTCACGCAGCAACGGCAACAGTGATTTCAACCACCTCGATGCCTATGCCCAGCGCAGCCTGCCGCAATCCAAGCGGGTGCTGCAGGTGGGCAAGTTCAACGCCAACGGGTCGATGTTCGACGCGCCGCCGCTGCTGGGTGCGCAGCTGTTCCCGGAAACCGCATTGCTCGACGAGGCCGGTAGCCGCGCGGTGGTCGAAGGCATCGCCGAGACCGAGGCGCGGGTCGAAGTACGCCAGGGCGGCGCGCTGATCCATTCCACCCTGGTGCCGCCGGGACCGTTCACCCTGACCGGACTGCAACTCAATAACGCCAACATCGATCTGGAGGTCAGCGTCATCGAAGCTGGTGGCGTGCGCCGCGGCTTCGTGGTGCCTGCCAGCAGCTTTGCGGTCGGCTTCGTGCCGCGCGAGCGCAGTTTCTCGCTGGCGCTGGGCAAGCCCTGGTACGACGGGGACAGCGCCATCGGCGTGCGCAAGGCACCTTGGCTGCTGGTCGGGCGGGCCGACCTGCCGTTGGGCAGTCGCGCCAACCTTGGGGTGGGCGGACTGTTGTCGCCGGACTACCAGGCGTTGGGCGCGCAATACACGGTGGCGGTGAACCGCTGGTTGAGCGGCGGCATCGGCCAGACCCTGTCATTCGATCATGCAGGGGCGGGCGTGGGTGCGCAGACCAGCCTCAATGCCAGCCTGCAGTTCAGCGATGCGTTTTCCGCCGATGCCTCCTACAGCCTGCAGACCGACGCCTATCGGGGTTTCCAGCAGGCCTCCGCGTTGCCGGAGGCACTACCCGACGACTGGAGCGATCCGCATGACCTGGAGCCGCGCAATGGACAGCGCCAGGCCAGTTTCAACCTGCAGTATCGACACCCGCTGCTGGGTGCGTTCGGCACAGGTTACTCGCGTTATTCCAGCGCCGGCTTGGCCGATACCCATCGTTCCACCCTGCGCTGGAGCAAGAGCAACCGCAATGGCTCGCTGTCGCTGAGTCTGGACAAGCTCAGCGGTGCGCGCAACGACCTGCTGGCATATGCCACCCTGACAGTGCCGCTGGGCCGCAGCGGCAGCTTGAACACCGGATATGCGCGTAATGATCGCCGGCAGGCACTGAGCGCCTCCTACCAGGACCGCATCAACGAGCAGGTCAGCTACCGGCTGCGGATGGAAACCAGCAGCGAAGAGACCACACCGAGCGTGGCGGCGCATGTCGCACTGCTGCCACGCTACCTGCGGGCCGACCTTGGCTTCTCGCGTTACGGCAACGGCAATACGCTGTATACCGGGCATGTGTCCGGTGGCATGGTGGCACACGACGAGGGCATCACCCTGTCACCGTATGCGGTGCGCGATACCTTCGCGCTGCTGTCGGTGCCGGGCACGCCGGGGGTGCGTATCCAGACCCCGCATGGCCCGGTCTGGACCGACGGCGATGGCCAGGCCGTAGCGCCGTTCATGCCGGCATATGCGCCGGTGCGGCTGGAAATGAGCACCCGCAGCCTGCCCAGGAACGTCGACGTGCGCAACGGCCTGAAGGTGCTGGGGCTGGGCCGTGGTGCGGTTGCCAAGGTCAACTTCGACGTGGTGCGCAGCCGCCGCGTTCTGCTGCGTCTGCTGGATGACGCAGGCGCGCCGCTGCCCAGCGGCAGCTCAGTGTTCGATCCGGCGGGGCAATGGCTGAGTTCGGTCAGTACCGACGGCATGGTGTTCCTCGATGGCCAGCAGTTGTCCGGGTCGTTGCGGGTGACGCTCGGCGACGCGACGGCCTGCCAGACGACCATCAGCCTGCCGGAATGGGCGCCCGCCGATTCCTATTATGAAAACGTCGACGCCGTCTGCGTGATGGAGCGCTGATCGTGCGGAAGCGAACAACCCGGAGACGTTGGTTCATGGCAATCGAATGCGTTACCTCCGCCTATGCACTTGCCGCACGTGCACTGACGGCCATGCTCGGCCTGCTGTTGGCGGGTGCGGCCTCGGCCAGCTGCGAGTTGAGCCTGGGGATGGCCGAGGCCGACCTCGGCCGGATCGTACCTGCCGAGGTGAACCCGCAGCACCGCGTCAGCGGCGACGTATCGCTGGGCCGACAGATGGGCACGCTGAACATCATTTGCAGCGTCCCCACAAGGCTGGAATTGCATTTTCGCGCACCTGTGGTGGATGGCCGTGGTTACCGGGTGGATCTTGGCGGCGGAAGCGGCGAGGCCAGGCTGGGGGTAATGCTGAGCCACGCCAGTGCCGACGGCCGCCCGGTCAGCCTGGCCTCGCTGCATCACCCGGAACGGCAGGGTAACGCGCTGGCCATGACGCCCGATGACGGGCTGCGCCTGCTGGTGGATGGTACCGATGCGGCAGTGCGGAGCTTTTCGGCGCAGGTCGAGATTGAGGTCAGTGCACCGGCATCGGCGCTACGCGCCAATGTCGACCTGCGGTTGCAGGGCCAGGGGCATTTCGAGGCGGTCGAACGCCCCTGAGAGGTCGTCGAGCGCTCCTGACGAGGGGCGCTCGACGGGGGCGTGCCGTGCGCTGCTGCACAGTGCCGGCAAACGGCGGTTGATGTCGCTGGCGTGCATCTACGCGCTGGCCAATTCCATCATCGGGCTGACCACCGGCGGGCACGAGGTCAAGGCCGGGCCGGCGCTGGTGTGGGCGGCGGTACTGTGCGTGGGCAACCTGGGCATGGCCGCGTTCGTGGCCGAGCACGGCTACCTGGATTTCACCAGCCACGTAGCCAAAATCGGGCGCATGCGCTTTGGAGCATCGCAGCGTTGCACCGTGCGACGTTGACCTCAACCACGGTTGAGGCCGGACACTGCGCGCCCATTCCCCAACGATGCCTGCCCATGTTGACCGATGCCCCCGTTGCGCCCGCCGGCCTGTTCGGTTTCATCAATCCCTCCGGCCTCTACGACCCCAGTGCCAACGGCTATTCGCACGTAGCGGTGGTGCGCCTGCCGGCGCGGGTGATCCATATTGCCGGGCAGGGCGGGGAAACTGCCGATGGCGCGTTGTCGCCGCAGTTCGCGGTGCAGGTGGCGCAGGCGCTGGACAACCTCAGCCTGGCGCTGGCATCGGCCGGCGCCAGCCTGGCCGACGTGGCCAAGTTGACCGTGCTGGTGGTCGACCACGACCAGGACCGGCTGGGCATCCTGTCCGAGCAGATCGGGCGGCGCTGGCCGCTGGGCCGCGCACCGACCTGCACGCTGATCCCGGTGCCGCGGCTGGCGCTGGACGGGATGCTGTTCGAGATCGAGGCGACCGCCTATACCGCCTGAACGACGGTCGGAACGACGGCTGGGCGGGGGCTGGTGATGAATATACGTAGCATATACGATACATATATTCCTGCTGCGAGAACTGCCGATGGGCATCGTCAACATCGACGACGAACTGCACGACAACCTGCGCCGCGCCAGCGGCGTTTCCGGGCGTTCGATCAATGCCCAGGCCGGGTTCTGGATCAAGATCGGCATGCTGTGCGAGATGAACCCCGGGATGAGCTACCAGGAGATCGTCAGCCGCGAGCTGCGCGCGGCCGGGGTCGCGCCGGGCGCGTTGCGGGTGGCCGAAGCATGATCAAGACGCTGGAGGAACAGGCGCTGATGCGCGCCTCCGGCCGGCTGCTGGCGCAGGTGTTCCAGGCCCTGGACCAGTTGCCGCTGGAAGGCATGAGCACGCTGCAGGTGAATGACTGGGTCGAACGTTTCATCGTCGATGAGCTGCAGGCGCGCCCGGCCAGCAAGGGCCAGTATGGCTTCGCCTACGTGCTCAACAGCTCGATCGACAATGTGGTCTGCCATGGCGTGCCCGCCGCCGATGCGATCCTGCGCAGCGGCAGCATCGTCAACCTGGATATCACCCTGGAGAAGGACGGCTTCATCGCCGATTCCAGCAAGACCTACCTGGTCGGTGAGGTGGACTACGCGGCCAAGCGGCTGGTGCGGGTCACCCGCGAGGCGATGTGGAAAGGCATTGGCGTAGTGCGGCCGGGGGCGACGCTGGGCGATATCGGCTTTGCCATCCAGCAGCACGCCAAGGCGCACGGCTACAGCGTGGTGCGCGAGTTCTGCGGCCATGGCATCGGCCGTGAGATGCACGAAGAGCCGCAGGTGCTGCATTACGGCCGGCGCGGCGATGGGCTGGAACTGGAAGAAGGCATGACCTTCACCATCGAGCCGATGATCAACCAGGGCCGTGCGGCGATCGACATGAGCGAGGATGGCTGGACGGTGACCACCCGTGACGGCAAGTTGTCGGCGCAGGCCGAGCATACGGTGCTGGTGACCGCCGATGGGGTGGAGGTGCTGACGCTGCGCGCCGAAGAGCGCGTGGCGCGCTGACCGGGGCAGCCGGGCATGGCCCGGCGCTACCCGGCGTCACCGCCGCGCGTGGACACCAGCTTGAGGAACGCCTCGTTCTGGTAGCGGCTCATCCGCAGCTGCTGGCCGGTGTCCATGGTCACCACGTGGTGGCCGTTGAACCACGGATGGATGGCCTTGACCCGGCGCACGTTGACGATCGCCGAGCGGTGCACGCGGGCGAAGTGACGCGGATCCAGCCGGGCGGCGAGGGTGGCCATGGTTTCGCGCAGCTCGTGCACGCGATCGACCAGGTGGATCTCTACGATGTTGCGCGCCGCCTTGATCCAGACGATGTCGTCCACCGCCACCAGCACCACGTGCTCGTCCACCCGCACCGGAATGCGCTGCAGGTAGTCCTCGCGCTGGCGCAGCGCATCCAGCGCCTGCAGGATCTGCGCCGAGGCCTGCGCGCCCACGCCGCTGGCCGCGGCCAATCGCGCCTTGGCGCGCTGCAGGGTGGCGGCGAAGCGCTCGCGGCTGAACGGCTTGACCAGGTAGTCCACCGCGTTGGCTTCGAACGCCTTGACCGCATACTGCTCGTAAGCGGTGACGAACACCGTGGCCGGAATGCGCTCGGCGCCGATGGTGGCGACCACGTCCATGCCGTTGATTGCCGGCATCTGGATGTCCAGGAACACCAGGTCCGGGGATTGATTGCGGATCGCCGCCACCGCCGCTACGCCGTCGCCGCACTCGCCGACGATCTCGATATCCGGATCGTCGCGCAGCAGGCGCACGATCGCGTGGCGCGCGATCGGCTCGTCGTCCACCACCAGCGCGGTCAGGGTCATGCCGGCGACAACCCAGGGTTGAACTCGGGCGCATCCTCGGCGCTCTCCAGCTCGCGGAACGGCACGCGGATGCGGCACACCACGCCCTCCGGCCAGATCCTGTCCAGGCGTACCTCGGCGGCATCGCCGTAGAGTTCCTGCAGCCGCAGGCGCGTGTTGGACATGCCGATGCCGTGCCCGGCCGAGGCGGCCGGCTCGGCCGAGAGCGTGCTGTTGCGGTTGCGGACCTCGATGCACAGCGCATCGCCGTCGCGGCGCGCTTCGATCTCGATGGTGTCGCTGCCCACGCGCTGGCCGATGCCGTGGCGCAACGCATTTTCCACCAATGGCTGCAGGATCAGGCTGGGCACGGCGCAGTCCAGCGTGTCAGGGGCGATATAGGTGCGGGTGGCCAGGCGGTCCTTGAAGCGCACGCGTTGGATGCCCAGGTACAGCTCGATCAGGTCCAGCTCCTGGCGCAGGCTGATTTCCTGGCCGTCGTAGTCTTCCAGGAACGCGCGCAGCAGCTCGCTCAGGCGCAGCAGCATGTCTTCGGCCGACAGCTTGTCTTCGTCGAGCAGGGTGATGATGGCGTGCAGCGTGTTGAACAGGAAATGCGGCTGCAGCTGCGACTTCAGCGCCAGCAGCCGCGATTGCGCCAGCTCGGTGGCCAGCTGGCTGGCTTCCAGCTCGCGCCGGGCTTTTTCGGCGTGGAAATGCAGTGCCTGCTGGATCGCAAACAGCGTCCAGTAGGTCAGCAAGCCGATGGCGAAGTGCTGTTCCAGGAAATAGCCCAACTGTTCGGCAAAACCGCTGGGTTCGTACAGGGTGGAGACCAGCGCGCCCAGCACCATCGCTGCCAGCGTCACGCACAGGCTGGCCACCACCTGCGCGCCAAGGCCGTGGAAGCGCTGGCTGCCGCGCACCGGGAAGCGTTCGGCCAGGCGGAACACGGTGGGGGCCAGGGCGGCCCAGGTGTACCACTGGATCAGCGACCAGCGGACCAGATCCCAGAGTGGCCATTGGGTGCGGGGCATGCCGGCGTTGATTGCGTTCTGCATGGCGAACACCAGGGCCACCAGCGTCCACAGGGCGATATAGCGTGACAGGCGGATCTGGGTGCTGCCGAGGCGGATGTTCATGACCGAATCCTGGGCCAGGCATCGCTGGCGAGCCCCATCTTAGGCAGGCCCCGCGCGGGCGGGAAGCGCCATGACGGCCCATTACGATTGGCCCGGTCGTGGCGACGATTGGTCCCGGATGCGTTGCCGGGCAGGGCGCGCGGGCGCGTGATGCAGGCGCCGGACCGGGCTGCTGCAAGCCCGGCCGGCCTTCCCATCCGACCGGAGCGCCCCGCCATGTCCCTGATCCAAACCACCGCCGTTGCCGTGCTGCTCGCCACTACCACCGCTGCCCCTGCGGCCGAAGGCCTGCGCTACCTGGCACTGCTCAACCGCGCGCACGACAGCGTTACCGCCCTGGCGGTCGCACCGGCCGGCAGCGGACGGTTCCGTGACATGTCCATCGACGCGCTGCCCGGTGGTGGCGGCGCGACCACGGTGGGCGTTGCCGATGCCGGCTGCCGCTACGACCTGCAGGTCGGCTTCCGCAACGGGCGCAGCGTGGTCTATGCCAATGTGGATGTCTGCCGCGGCGGCACCTTGGTGATCAGCGCCATGCCCAAGGATGGGCGTTATGCACGCACGGCCGCGCCGGCGATCCTGCCGGACGTTGAGCGGCGCGCTGCCTCGCGCTGAAGGCGCGGCCCCAGCAGGCCGCGCTCAGGCGAGGTAGTCGCAGTGGATCTGCAGGCTTTCGGTGGCGTTGGGGTGGATCTCGAAGCCGCACACCAGCAGCGCCTGCTTTACCGCGTGGATGGCCGAGGCATGACGGGCGATGCGCCGTTGCTGCAGGGGCAGTGAGGTGAATACGCCCAGTGGCAGCAGGCGCAGGCGCCGGCCATCCAGCACGATGGAAACATCCACGTGGCGGCCGTCCAGATCGTGTCCGTTGGTGCCGAAGATGGCGGCGACCTCGTCGTGGCGGCGCGGGTAGCAGGCACGGAACAGCGCAATGCCGAGCCGCCGTGACAGGCCGCGGAATCTGCCCAGGCCGCCGCCGCCGGGCTCGTAGCCACGGGTCAGGAGCAACTGGATCGTCGGTGGCAGTTGCCGCTGCGCGTCGAGCAGCCGGGCCAGCACGACTGGCTGCAGATGCACCTGCGACGCAGGCCAACGCGGTGCAACCCGCAGCCCGGTGGTGCATCCCTCCGGCAAGGTGATCAGGTTTGGTGGTGGTGGCAAAGGAAACTACTCTTCGACCGGCTGTACATCCCCGCGCCCGATGAGGTTGCGCAGGAGGAAATGCGCAACCTTGATTGCAGGTAGCCCGCCCAGTTGGGTTGATTCAGATCTGGTGTCACCATGCACCGTCAGAATGTTATCGACCAAGTCGAACTCTGCCCTGTACGTCTTTCCGTCGTGCTCGACTTCTATCATCCATGTAACTCCTTGATTGACATGCTAGTGCTGAATGTGTGCGAGAAGATTGATTAGGGTGAACGCCCATTGCCGTTACGCGTCTACTACATCGCTCATGGTTGCAGGCGTGCGCTCTGGCACTGAGCTACCAAGTTGTATCGTAAGAACCCCCGTCCAGCCCCATTGCTCGCCTGCCTTTTGTGCCAAGGCTGCTGCGGGGCTGTCATTGGCCCGTCGTCTAAACGGAATGTCATTATTCTGGCGGCAGCGTTGTGTCAATTGTCCTTGGATGATTCAACCATTCGATTTTCGTTGAAGGCTGTGCAGTAGAGTGCGTAGTTCTTTGGCGGTCGCAATTATTGTCTCACTGTCTGGCACTTCGATTCCGTGAACAAGTTGATTCCGAAAGCGGCGAACTCGATCCGCCAATACGAGGTCCTTCGTGGATAGTTTCATCGCAGACGGAAGTCTCGACCAAGATAATCCCCTGGAAGTTTCCCCTGCCTTGATGGCGCGGTCGCGCAGAAGTTTTTCGTATTGGATCCATAGGGACATAAACTCACCAATCGCGCCTTCCTGCGAGCTTCGTGAAGCCGCGCCCAACGGGGAGAGGGTGGATCCGTCAGATGCCCGAATTCCTTCGTAAGTTGGGTAAAGCTCGGGATGATCTGCGAGTATCTGATCAATGACCTGTTCCGAAATCGGTCGCTTTTCGAAATCCGAGTGCAATGCTGCAATATACTCCTTCAGCCGATCCGGGGTGTTCAGTTCGCCCGCTTTGAGTAGGCCGAAAAGCTCGTCAACCCGCCCTATTGCCGTCTCGTTGACATTCATTCCGTTGAGATTTGCTCTAGCAAAATCAAGGAGCGAAGCAGCGAGATCATAGTGATTGGAGAACTCGCGCCCCGATGTAGAGACCCTTAGCTCTCCTGCTCGCTGAAGACGTTCGAGGGCAATTTCGCCGGAGAGTACGAGTCCGTTCAGCTCATCCAGGATCGCGTACTCTTCATCTGAAAGAATTCCTTGCAACGGCTTGTAAACAAGGTCGTGCTCGACCTCGGACCAGGCATGCATGAGTACGGATGCGACTTGGATCTCCACCTTGGCCTCTGAATACCTCTTCTGTGCCTCATTGAGCGATACTTCTGGGATGCGTACTCGATAGTGAGTAGCCCAATAGCCGGAGAATCGCTTCTTGTAAGAGGGCGCTGCCGTAGTTGGAAAGTCCTTTGCCTCTTTAGTTAGAGAAAACAGGTCTCGAATGATCTTTCCCACCTCTTGCCTCTCGCCGGGAAAGTACAGCGCAACGCGAACGCCGGCAAGATCGATGATGTCCTCATAGATGTCATCTACAGTTCTATAGCTTGCAGTACTAGCGCGTTGCCGTACCTTCACTTCTAGTCTTGCGGGGTTCTTCGCTCGGGAAGTTACAATAGCCCTAAGCCCAGCAGACCTGAGGTTCGACTCAAGGAGCTGCGCGACTATGCGACAGGACTCCTCATAGAAGTCGAACTCCTTTCGGTACCGAGCGATGAACGCCGCGACGAGATCCATCTCCATCTTCATCTCCATGTTCAAATGATTCCTGCGAGGCGTTCTGTTCTGAGTATGATGCCTGCCAAGACTAAAGTTTTGGGGGCGACGGGATCAAGCGTAGGTAGTCCGAAGCTCTACGAGGATACGATCGTCTTGGAGGATGCATGCTCTCTCTTATGGGCGTGACTTCCTAGATGCTTTGGAAGGCTTCGACGCCCTGTGTTGCGATGTTTCTTTATTCTGCGCTCAGCGCCCGGCCTCGGCCGCGCGGAACCCGATCACCTTGTCGAGGGTGAAGCCCGGCAGCATCGCGCGCAGTTCGGCCAGGATCTTCTGTTGCGATTCCTCGGCGCTCTGCACCGGCAGCCCCGCCGCGAGTGCGCGGCGATAGGTATCCAGGCCCGCGGCCTGCAGCGCTGGCTCGCAGTGCGAGGCGGCCGCCACAGCAATCTCGGTGGCGCTGGCGCTGCTGCGATGGTGCTGCTGGGCGTAGCCAAAGTGGCAGTCCAGCAGGGCGGTCAGGAACGGATCCGGCGTGGCCGCCGCATCCGCATCGGGTGTCTGTGCCAGCGCCGGGACGGCAACGGCGGACAGGGCGAGCAGCGCAATGTGCAGGCAGTAATGCATGAGGTTTCCTGTGGCAATAGGGAGCGACCAGCGATCAGCGGGCGGCAAGTCCATCGACCGGCGCTACCTGCGCCATCAGCGCGGCCACCCAATCGATGAACACCCGCAGCTTGGCGCTGACGTGGCGGTTTGGTGGAAAGGCAACATGCAGGGGCATCGGCGGCATCCGCCAGTCCGCGAACAGGCGGACCAGTTCGCCGCTGGCCAGGTGCGGCGCGGCCATGTAGTGGGGCAGCCATAGCACGCCCAGCCCCGCGACGCCGGCGGCCAGGTAGGCGTTGCCGTCATCGACCGCCAGCAGGTGGCGCCCGTTCACGGTGATCTGTTCCGCGCCATGCTGCATGGTGTAGGGCACCACCTTGCCGTTGCGCGACCGCAGGTAGCCGACGATGTGGTGCGGGCTGGCTTCCAGCTCGGCCGGATGGCGCGGCACGCCGATGGCATCAAGATAGGCCGGCGCGGCGAAGAGCCCGGCCTGCAGGTCGCCGATGCGGCGGGCGACCAGCGACTGGTCGGTGATCTGGCCGCCGCGGATCACGCAATCCACGTTCTCGTCGATCAGGTCGATATCGCGGTCGCTGACCCCAAGGTCCAGCTGGATGTCCGGATACTGCGCCACGAAAGCGGGCAGGGCGGGGACCAGCACCAGCCGGGCCAGTGGCGCGGGCACATCCACCCGCAACCGCCCGCGCGGCGCGGCAGCGGCGCTGGAAAGGCTGGTTTCGGCGTCATCCAGATCGGCCAGCAGGCGTTGCACGCGTTCGTAGTACGCCGCGCCGTCGGCGGTGACGTTGACCCGGCGGGTGGTGCGGTTGAGCAGGCGTACCCGCAGTCGCGCTTCCAGCTGCTGCACCAGCTGGGTGACCGTGGTGCGGCTCATGTGCAGGGTGCGCGCGGCCTGGGTGAAGCTGCCGGTTTCCACGACCCTGGCAAAGGCCTGCATCGCGTCGAACCTGTCCATCGCTGCTCCGACCGGGAATTGTTTGGATTCTACAAACAGTGATGGCCACTGTGGGGCGTTTATCGCAGGCCGCGCTGCGCCTAACGTGAGGGCTTCAGTGACGGGCGCTGCGCCCTTGGAGAAAACGATGGCTATCCGTGACGTGGTCTTTCCGCCGGGCCGGCAGGCCCTGTACGAGCGTAACCGCTACTCGCCGGCGGTGCGCGCCAATGGTTTCCTGTTCGTGTCCGGACAGGTCGGCAGCCGCGAGGATGGTTCACCCGAACCGGAGCTGGAGGCGCAGGTACGGCGTGCGTTCGCCAACCTCAACGCGGTGCTGGGCGCGGCCGGCTGCACCTTCGACGACGTGGTGGATGTAACGGTGTTTCTGGTCGACCCGGAGCGGACTTTCGAACGGGTGTGGGCGGTGGTGCCCGAGTTCTGGGGGCATGCGCCGTATCCGGCCCTGACCGGTATCGGTGTGACCTGGCTGTATGGTTTCGATGTGGAGATCAAGGTGATCGTGAAACTTCCAGCGGACGCCCACTGATCGGCGCGCTGCCCGGCTGCGGGGACGCAGGATCGATTGCGGGGAATGGGGCGTAGCGTTGCGTCATGGCGGCCTTTCGAGGGGGCAAGCGCATGCAGCCTAGCGCCCACCGCGCGTACCGTCATCCTGGGCCGGGCCCTTGCGTGCCTCGGTGGGCATGTGTTTCGCACAACATTGCCGGCCTTCACGCCGCTGCGCGGGCTACTTGCCGATAGTGGATTGTCCTTCGGCTTCGTCGCACACCTTCATGCCCCTGATTCCCGAGCGCGTCCGGCGCTGGCCCCGGCCGTGGCGCCTGGCGTTGCTCACGTTGCTGGTGCTGTACGCGCTGTACCTGCTTGCCGGCAACGTGTTCCTCAATACGCCGTTGTTCGATGCGGTGACCAACCGCAAGCCGGAAAAGTTCAGCATGCAGACCGGGCCGGGGCTGACCCTGCTGCCCGGCCATGCCATCGTCTGGAATGTGCGCATGCGCGGCCAGGCCAACCACACCGTGTACATCTTCCGCGCCGACCGGGCCGGCGCCTGGATCGACCTGGTGGCGCTGTTCCGCCGCGAAGTACGCATCCCGCGCATCGATGCCAGCGGGGTGGAGGCGGAGATCGAGCGGGGCGACAAGGCGATCCCGCCGCCGCCACGCGGCGATCGTGGCTGGACGCTGCGCTTCGATGCGATCCACAGCGACTCGATCCGCAGTGGCCGCTTCGGCAGGCTGCTGGTCGCCGGCCAGGGCCACGGCACGGTCGGGTTCCTCAAGCAGTTGAAGGGCGGCCCGTCGGAACTGTTCGATTCCACCGCCGGCTTCGAGCAGGCCACGGTCAGCTTGGACGGGATGAAGCTGCTCGATGACGCGCAGCTGGCTGCGCGCTTCCATTTCCCGCGCCACTACCGTGATCAAGCACCGGGCCTGGGCAAGTTCGACATCACCTGGGCGCAGCTGAAGATCGATGCGCGCAGCCAGGCCATCGCCATCGATACCGCCGGCCCGCACGTCAGGCTGGGCAGCGTGCCGTCCACCGCGCGGCTCAATGCCGACCTGGTGATGGACCGTGGCGTGCTGCAACCGGGCGGGCGGGTGGTGTGGCGGGTGCCGGTGCACGCCGGCGTGCACGCCCCCGACCGCGGCCTGCTGTCGCTGCAGCTGGACGTGGCGCAGGACATGCGCGTGCAGGCCCGCCTGCCGCGCGACCCGGAAACCGGTAGCGAACTGCATGCCGACCTGCGCGTGACGGGTACGAAGATTCCATTCGGTGCACCGGCCGAGCTGCTGCCGCGGCTGACCGGGCAGGTGCGCGGCGCATGGCAGTTCCAGTCCTTGAACTGGATAGCGGACCTGTTCGTGCGCAAACCGTGGTTCCACCTCGATGGCGGTGGCCTGCTCAAGGGCGAACTGCAGATCGCCGATGGGCAGCTGGCGCCGGGCAGCAGGCTGGAGATTCCGCAGGTGGCGGCGGTAGCCGAGGTAGCCGGCGTGCGCATGTACGGTGATGCGCATGCGCTGGGCCGCATCGTCGACGGCGAACCGCCGCAGGTGCAGCTGCAGGTGCAGATTCCACGCTTCCGCGCCGCGCCGACCGATGCGCCCGACGCGCTGCTGTTCGACGGCCGCGCGATGGCGCTGACCCTGCACGGCGACGCGCGCCTGCAGCAGCTGCGCGATGGCGTGCGCGCGCGGCTGAACTTCAGCGATGCGCAGGTGCCCGACCTGGCCGCCTACAACCGCTACCTGGCCAACGACAACGTGCGCCTGCTTGGCGGCAGCGGCCTGCTCAGCGGCGACGTAACGCTGGATGCATCCGGCCGGGTCGGCCAGGGCAGTGCGGACCTGCGTGGGCGCGGCGCCCGCGTGCAGGTGGCCGGCCTGGCCCTGCGTGGCGATGCCCGGCTCAAGGCCAGGGTGCGCCGTGCCGACTTCGACAGCCGCCAGTTCGACCTGGGCGGCACCACCTTGAGCCTGCGCAACATCCATGCCGGCGAACAGGCCGACGACGGCCGCTGGTGGGGCGAGGTGGCGGTGCGCAGCGGGCATATCGATGCGGCCGCACCGTTCCAGGTGGATGCGCGCGCGGACCTGCAGCTGCGCGACGCCGGCCCGCTGCTGGGCCTGTTCGCCCAGCGCAGCGAGTACCCGCGCTGGGTGCTGGGCCTGCTCGATTCGGGGCAGGTGCAGGCCAGCGGGCAGCTGCGCTGGCGCCGCCAACACCTGGTACTGGACGACCTGCAGGCGGAGAACGCACGGCTCTCGCTGCGCGCGCGGCTGGACCTGGGCCATGCACAACGGCGCGGCGACATGTACCTGCGCTGGGGCCTGCTGGGCGCGGGCATCGAACTGGACGGCGAGCAGCGTCGCTGGCACCTGGCCGGTGCGCGTGACTGGTACGCCGAACGGCCGCGCCTGTTGCCGTCGCAGAAGCAGGCGGCGCCCTAGGCGCGATGCGGCCGGGATTATCGGCTCGGACGGACATCCACGCATGGCGTGGATCTACCCCGGCGTGCGTGGATGGCGTCGCCCGTAGATCCACGCCATGCGTGGATGAAGCGATCCCGCCGAAGCCACCGCCCGTAGATCCACGCCATGCGTGGATGAAGCGATCCCGCCGAAACCCTATCGCCGTGAATCCACGCCACACGCGGACGGCGCGACCCCGCCGAAGCCGTCGCCCCGTAGATCCACGCCATGCGTGGATGACGCCACCCCGCCGACACCGTCACCCCGATTCCCACCCTGCCGGGACGGTGCGGTCCCATCCACGTCGCCGTCCCCCAGCCGCTGCGCCAGGTCGGTATCGGCGATGTGTCCGTGCAGGAACAACAAGCCGCTGTAGATGTTCATATCACCGCCTCCACTTGAGTGGCGTTGACGATAAGTGCAGCATGGACGACGGAAAAGCGACATTTCCGCAACCCAGCCTTGAACAGGATTCAAGACGCAATGTCCCGGATGCCCCTGCTGGCCCTGCAGAACTTCGTAGCCGCAGCGCGCTTGGGCAACCTGACCCGCGCCGCCGAAGCGGCGAACCTGACGGTCAGCGCGCTCAGCCACCAGATGCGCCAGCTGGAACAGCGCCTGGGCTATCCGCTGCTGCTGCGCCAGGCGCGTGGGGTGAAGCTCACCCCGGAAGGCCAGCGCCTGCTCGATCAGGTCGGGCCGCACCTGGACGCGATCGGGCAGGCGTTCCAGCCGTTCGCCGCACGCCACGACCGGGTGCTTACGGTCAGCGCGCTGCCGTCGATGGCCTCCAACTGGCTGGTGCCACGGCTGGGCCATTTCGTGGCGGCCCATCCGCATATCGAGATCAACCTGGAATCCAGTGAACGGCTCACCGATTTCGAGCGCCAGCTGCAGGTCGATGCGGCGTTGCGGGTGGGCGCCGGGCAGTGGACCGGCCTGCATGCCGAGCCGCTGTTCGACGAGTGGCTGATGCCGATGGCCAGCCCGGCACTGGTGCAGAAGATGGGCGGGGTGGACGCACGCCCGTTGTCGCAGTGGCCGCTGCTGGGCGATCCCGATGGCGAGTGGCAACGCTGGTTCGCGCTGGTCGGCGATACCGCGCCCACGCGCTACGTGGCCATGCTCAACGATTCCGAATCGCACCACCGCGCCGCGCTGGATGGGATCGGCGTGGCGCTGGGCCGGGTGACCCGGGCGCGGCTGCTGCTCGATTCCGGGCAGCTGATCGCGTTGTCGCCGCAGCGGCTGAAGACACGCTGGTCGCACTGGCTGGTATATCCGCCGCGTTCGGCCAGCCACCAGGGGTTCCTGGCCTTCCGCGCGTGGCTGCACGCGCAGGCCAGCGAGCATGCGCAGCACATGGCGCGGTTGGGGCAGGCGGCCGAAGGCTGACCGGGGCAGGAGCCGGACGTGGATCGATGCCGGCCTGCCGGGTGGTCAGCCGCCAGCCGGCAGCTCACGCAGGCGCACGGCGCGGCAGCGCCTGCGCTGCCTCAGAAGGCGGTGGGCATGACCGCCATTTCGCCGCTGGCGCCGAAGGCCAGCCGATATTTCAGTGGCTTGCCCAGCTCGGCGATGATCTCCGTTTCCCGTCGCATGCTTTCGGCGCCGACACGGCACAGCGCCTTGCCTTCGGGATTGGGACCGGTGCCGAGGATGTGCCTGCCGGGCGCGATATGGAAGACGATCTTTTCCGCGCTGGCGATGGTCGATACCCTCTTCCCATCCAGGTACACCGCGGTCAGACAGGCACTGCCCTTGGCGCCGGCGTCACGCGCAACGATCAACTCCACTTTGTCATCGGCAGCCTGCATGAGTTCCGGTGCGTAGATGCGCTCGGCCGGCGTCGCGCGCGCCGTGCTGGTGTTGATCGGGGTGGTCCCGCATGCGCTGACCGCGATGGCCATACCGATGGCAAAGAAGGTTGTCTTCATCATTTCCCCTGGGACTGTACTGCGTGGTGGTTGGATGCATCGGCCAGGAACGGATGACCGCGGCCGATGCCACGAGGGATTCTATCGTTCCGGGGCGGCGCTGGCGGCGTTGGCAAGCGGGTCCGCGTGCTCAGGCTCAGGGCTGCGCTGCCGGCGCGGGTGTGGGCCAGTAGAAGCTGACCGGGGTACTGCGCGCGCCAAAGATCGCCTGGCCCACCCGCACCACGGTGGCGCCTTCCTCGATGGCGATCTCGAAGTCGCCGGACATGCCCATCGACAGCTCGTCCAGGCCGATCCCGGCGGGCAGGGTGGGGCGCAGCCGGTCGCGCAGTTCGCGCAGGCGCACGAAGCACGGGCGTACCTGCTCGGGATCGGAAGAGAACAGCGCCAGGGTCATCAGGCCGCGCACGCGCAGATTGGGGAAGGCGGGCAACTGCTGCATGAAATCGGCGACCTCGATCGGATCCAGGCCGTACTTGCTGGCCTCGCCGGAGGTGTTGACCTGCACGAACACGTCCAGCGTGCGCTGCTCCAGGGCCAGGCGCTGGTCCAGCGCCTGTGCCACGCGCAGGCTGTCCAGCGCCTGGAACTCGCTGGCAAAGCGCGCCACATAACGCGCCTTGTTGGTCTGCAGGTGGCCGATCACCGACCAGCGGATCGGCAGGTCGGCCATCGCTTCGGCCTTGGCCTGGGCTTCCTGCACCTTGTTTTCGCCCAGCTCGCGGCAGCCGGCCTGCCAGGCCAGGCGCAGGCGTGCTTCATCGACGGTCTTGCTGACCGGCAGCAGGCGCACGCTGGACCGGTCGCGGCCGGCCAATGCGCAGGCCCGATCGATACGCTGGCCGACGACAGCCAGGTTGTGGCGGATCTGCTCGACGGTGCTGGCCTGGGGCCAGTCGGGAGGGACGATGGGCATGCACGGTACCGGAGGGGGACGACCAGGGGCGCCCATGGTGGCATAGGCCTGCGCGGCGCCTGCGGCATCCGGACGCAGGCGCGCCCGGTGCCGGTTCAGGGCGCGCTGGGCGTATTGGGCGTGCTGGGCCGCAGGTAATGGGACTGGCCGTTGTCGCCGAGGAAGATCAGTTCGGGCTTGCCCTGCCAGGAGGTCAACATGGCGCCGGTGCTGTTCTGGTGCTTGATCACCAGGGTGGCGCCGCGGTCGGGATTGGCGGTGACCTTGAACACTTCGGTGGTGCCGCTGGCATCGTCCAGGGTCAAGGTGGCCTCATCGCCGACATCGGCGGTGCCGTAGCTGCCACGTTCGGAGCCGTCGGCGCCGAGCAGGATCATCCCCGACAACGGCGACGGGCGCGGCCCCTGCGAGACCCCCTGGCGGAGCGGGTCGGGCAGCGGGGCGCCGAGGATCATCCGGGCCTGGCCGTTGCCATCCTCGATCACCAGGCCGCGGGCGGTGATCACCCGGTCTTCGGCCTGGGTCTGGTGCAGGCGCAGCGCGGTCCAGCCGGACACCAGCAAGGCAAGGCTGGAAACGGCCAGGGTAGTGAGGGTGAGGGCGCGCGACATGGTGGCTCCGGATCCTTGGAAGGCAGCGACAATACCGGAAGTGTCAATTGCGACACCAGTCGGGAAAGTCTGTATTTGCTGCGAATGCGAATTGGGTCACAGGCAGCTTCGGCATGGGTCATGCGTTCGCCGCACCGATGCGCGTTACCGGCAGTCGTTTGGGAACCGACCCTACCAGCGGAGCGAAACGCCCGCTCGCCACGGGCCCTGGTAGGGTCGCATCCCGATCGACTGCCGATGGCCTGCGCAACGTTCGTTGGTGGCATGACCCAGGAACAAAGGCAGCTCCGGCACGGGTCATGCGTTCGCTGCAGTGATGTGCGTTACCGGCAGTCGTTTGGGAACCGACCCTACCAGCGGAGCGCCACGCCCGCTCGCCACGGGCCTTGGCTTCGCCGCGCCGATGCGCGTTATCGGCAGTCGTTTGGGAACCCTACAGCGGAGCGCAACGCCCGCTCGCCACGGGCGTTGGTAGGGCCGCATCCCAATCGACTGCCGATAGCCTGTGCAACATTCATTGGTGGCATGGCCCCGGAACAAAGACAGCTCCGGCACGGGTCATGCGTTTACCTGCGCGCGGTTCAATGGAAATCGCGGCTGTGCGTGCGCACGCCCTCGATCAGCGCATCGATGTTGTGCATCTGCCGCACGATCAGGTGCTGTATGCCCTCCACCCGTTCCAGGCGGCCGTCGATCTGCATCAGCTGCGCTTCCACCAGTACGCGGTGCTGGCGGTCGGCGATCTTGCGCCAGACCACGGCGTTGACCATGCCGCATTCGTCTTCCAGGGTAAGGAAGGTGACCCCGCTGGCGGTCTGCGGGCGCTGGCGCATGCGCACCAGCCCGGCAAAGCGCACGCTGCGCCCGTGCGGCAGCGCGGCCAGTTCGTCCGAACGCTGGCAGCGGCGCTGGCGCAGCTGGGCGCGGATGAAGGCCACCATGTGCCGGCCCAGGGTGGTGCCGGTGCTGTTGTAGTCGGCCTGCATGTCCTCAAATGCCGTGGGCGGCGGCAAGGCCACGCTGGCTTCGACGGTGGCGCGGGCGGCGTTGAACAACGGCAACGGCTTTTCCACCCCCGATACCTCCCAGCGCGCGCGGTGGCGGTGCCCGCTCAGGCCCTTCAGGGCGCCTGCATCGGCGAGCAGGCCCTGATGGCGGCGGTCCAGCCGCGCGCGCTGGCTGAGATCGGCCACGCTGTCGAACGGCAGGCAGGCGCGCGCCTGCACCAGCGCGTTGGCTACCGCTTCGTTGAAGCCGTCGATCAGGCGCAGCCCCAGCCGGATGCCGAACGGCTGGCCTGCTGCGCGCGGGGGCAGCAGCGTGCAGTCCCAGTCGCTGTGGCGCACGTCCACCGGCAGTACCGGCACGCCGTGGCGGCGCGCGTCCTGCAGGATCTGGTCGGGGCTGTAGAAGCCCAGCGGCTGGCTGTTGACCAGGCTGGCGGCGAACGCCGCGGGGTGGTGGCATTTGAGCCAGCAGCTGACATAGGTGATCAGCGCGAAGCTGGCGGCGTGGCTTTCCGGGAAGCCGTAGCTGCCGAAGCCCTTGATCTGTTCGAACAGGCGTTCGCCATACTCGCGGCTGTGGCCGTGCTGGGCCATGCCGGCCAGCAGCCGGTCGCGATGCGGCTCCAGCCCGCCATGGCGCTTCCAGGCGGCCATCGAGCGGCGCAGTGCATCGGCCTGGCCGGCGGTGAAACCGGCGGCGGCCACCGCCAGCTGCATCACCTGTTCCTGGAACAACGGCACGCCCAGGGTGCGCTTGAACACTTTCTCCAGCGCGGGCGGGTAGTCGATCTCTTCGATGCCTTCTTCCTTGATTTTCTTCCGCCGGTTCAGATACGGGTGCACCATGTCGCCCTGGATCGGGCCGGGGCGCACGATCGCCACTTCGATCACCAGGTCATAGAAACAGCGCGGCTGCATGCGCGGCAGCATCGCCATCTGCGCGCGCGATTCGATCTGGAACACGCCCAGGGTGTCGGCGCGGCAGATCATGTCGTAGGTGGGGCCATCACCTGGCGGAATCTTCGCCATGCTCATCGCCGGTTCGCCATGGGCCTCCAGCATCGCAAAGCATTTGCGCACCGCGGTGAGCATGCCCAACGCCAGGCAGTCGACCTTCATCAGCCCGGTGGCATCCAGGTCGTCCTTGTCCCACTGGATCACGGTGCGGCCGGCCATGGCCGCGTTTTCCACCGGCACCATCGTGGACAGGGGATGTTCGGAAATCACGAAACCGCCCGGGTGCTGGGAAAGATGCCGCGGGAAGTCGACCAGTTCGCCGGTCAGGGCCACCACCCGCCGCATCAGCGGCGTGTCCGGGTCGAAGCCGCGCTCGCGCAGCGCCTCCGGCAGCGGTTCGTGGTTGCTCCAGCGTTCCAGGCAGGCGGCCAGTTCGTTGACCTGGTCCGGCGGCAGGCCGAGCACGCGCGCCACATCGCGCACCGCGCTGCGGCCACGGTAGCTGATCGCCACGGCGGTCAATGCCGCACGCTCGCGGCCATAGCGGTTGAACACGTACTGCAGCACTTCCTCGCGGCGCTCGTGTTCGAAATCGATGTCGATGTCCGGCGGCTCGTCGCGCTCGGCGGAGATGAAACGCTCGAACAGCAGTTCCATGTCGCTGGGGTCGATCTCGGTCACGCCCAGCACGTAGCACACCGAGGAATTGGCCGCCGAGCCGCGGCCCTGGCACAGGATCTGCTGGCTGCGCGCGAAGCGCACGATGTCGTGCACGGTGAGGAAGTAGGACTCGTACTGTTTGGTGTGGATCAGCGCCAGCTCGTGTTCGATCTGGTGGCGCTGCTGGGGCGTTTCACCCGTTGGCCAACGCCATTGCATGCCTTCCTCCACCAGCACCCGCAGCCAGCTGGCCGGATCGTGCCCGGCCGGAACCAGTTCGCGCGGGTAGGTGTATTGCAGTTGCTTGAGGTCGAAGTGGCAGCGCGCGGCGATGCGCAGGGTTTCGGCCAGCAGCTCGGGCGGGTAAAGCGCGGCCAGGGCCTGGCGGGTGCGCAGGTGGCGTTCGCCATTGGGGAAAAGCCGCCAGCCGGCCTCGGCGAGGGTGCAGTGGTGGCCGATCGCGGTGAGGGTGTCCTGCAGGGCGCGGCGGCGGCGCAGGTGCATGTGCACATCGCCGCTGGCCACCAGCGCAATGCCGTGGTCGTGGCCGAAGCGCTGCAGCATGGCCAGCCGCTGCGCATCATCGGCCTGGCGGTGCAGTTCCACCGCCAGCCACAGCCGCTGGGCGAAGCGCGCCTGCAGCCAGGCGGCATCGTCCGGGCTGGGCGCGCGGTCCAGCCACAGGCACAGCAGGCTGTCGGGCAGCGCGTCGAAATCCTCGCGCAGGCAGCGGTATTCGCCCTTGGGCGCGCGCCGGCGGCAGGTGGTGATCAGCTGGCACAACCCGGCATAGGCGGCCTGGTCGGTGCACAGCAGCACCAGCTTGGGGCCGTCCTCCAGCTGGAATTCGGCGCCGGTGATCAGCGCCAGCTCGTGCTTCCGGGCGGCCTGCCAGGCGCGCACGATGCCGGCCAGCGAACATTCGTCGGTGATCGCCAACGCGGTGTAGCCCTGGCCCTTGGCGCGCGCGAACAGTTCCTCGGCGGTGGAGGCGCCGCGCTGGAAGCTGAAGGCCGACAGGCAATGCAGTTCGGCGTAGCCGGGCAGGGGCGTGCTCATGCGAACCAGCCGTGCAGCATGAACGGCCCGCCGCGCGCATCGGCGACGGTGTAGGCCCAGCCGCGCTGGCCGTGCGCGGTTTCCACCACGTAGTAGTCGCGGCGGATATCGCCTTCATCCCACCAGCCCGATTCGATCCGTTCCGGCCCGGAGACGATGCGCAGGTGCGGGTCGTGCAGCGGCTGCGGCTGCGGCAGCAGCCAGCCCGGGCGCAGCGGCAGTGGCGGCGGGGCGCCCTTGGCGGCGTTGCGGGCATCGCCGCTGGCGCGCTCGGGGCGGTGTTCGGCGCGCAGCCCCAGGCCCTGTACGGCGTCATCGCCGAGCCGCGCGCGCAATCGTTCGCGCACCTGTTCCCACGGTAATGCCTGCTGCGGGCGCGGGTCGAACAGGTCGCGTGCGGCCGGCACGAACGGGGGCAGATGGTCGGCCTGCAGGCGCAGTCCACGGCTGCCGGCCGGCAGCTGCAGGTGGTCGATGCGGTTGCGCGCCAGCTCGAACAGCATCGCCGCATCGCGCTCGGGGGCGAGCAGGCCGATGCACAGGCGGGTGTCGGGATGCTGGTCGTGTTCGAACCACAGGTCAAAGCGCAGCACGCCGCCATCGCGCGAGCACAGGAACGCGGCCAGGTCGCCGGTCAGGCGGCGCAGCGGGAACAGCAGGGCCTGGGTGGATTGGATCTCGTACTCGAACTCGATGCGCGCATCGAACCGGTCCGGTGGCTGGAAATAGCGCAACGGCGGCGTGCTGATGCCGCGCAGCGCGTCCAGGTGGGCCAGTACCTGCGGCGCGAAGCGCCGGGCCAGGCTCTCGCGCGGCAACCCGAACGCCGCGCCCAGCGTGCGCAGGCCCGAGCGCGCCAGCACCGTGACCGCCTCGTCCGGCAGGCCGCTGCGTTCGATCGGCAGTTGCGCCAGGGCGGCCTCCAGCTGGTCGGCGCCTACCCCCAGCCGCGCATGCACGCGGGTCAACGCCCAGGCTGCATGCGGATTGGGCGCGGCGACCAGGCGATGGCGGAAACCCAGCTCGTGCAGACCGTCGCACAGGCGTTTTTCGATTGCCGGCCAATCGCCGAACAGGGCGCGGCTGGCGCCGATTTCCAGGGCCAGCGCATGCGGAAAGGCCAGGCTGACCTGCGAGCTGATGCTGTACAGCCAACTGGCCAAGAACTGCCGGGTGGCCTGCTCGGCGCGCGGGTCATGCTCGACCGTGAGCAGGGTGCCGGTGAGCACCTGCGCGGCCGACAGCAGCATGCCGCGGCGCAGGCCGAGCCGTCGCGCGGCCGGGCTGACCGCATGCAGCACGCGGCGCTGCGCCGGCCCGCTGACCAGCACCAGCGGCGCGTCCGGGTCGGGCTGCTGGCGCAGTGCGGCATCCAGGGCCAGCTGTGGCAGCAACAGGCAGGCCCAGTCCATGGCCGCTCAATGCGCCCGGGCCAGCGGCAGGGCCTGCGCCGGGGCCAGCCCGCCGCGGCACTTGAGCACGCGCACCTGGCCGTCCTGCAGGTGCAGGCGCAGCGGTGCGGGGGAGGGGTTGCGTGCCTGGCGCGCGTCGCGGAAGGCAAAGCCCAGGCACTGGCCGGTTTCGGCGGCTACCTGCAGCCGGCGCAGGGCGCGGTCGTCGGCCTGTTGCGGCCAGCACAGCACCGCCGCGCAGGCGGCCGAGCGCAGGCATTGTTCGGCTGCCCACAGCGCATCGCGCGCGGTGGCCTGGACCACCTGCACCTGGCCCAGCGCCAGCCCGGCGCGGGACCAGGCCGGGGCATGCGGCAGGTACGGCGGGGCCACCAGCACCACGGTCTGCTGCTGTTGGCTCAGCCGTGCCAGTGCCGGCCAGACCAGCGCCAGCTCGCCCTGGCCGGGCGCGGCCAGCAGTACCTCCGACAGCGCCGAGGGCGGCCAGCCGCCGCCGGGCAGGCGCGCGTCCAGGGCCGGGTGGCCGGTGGGGTGCGGGGCTGCCTCGGGCGGCGCGCTGCGCGGTTGCCCGCGCCAGACCCTGCGGGTTTCCAGCAGCTGGTCCAGGGCCAGCACCGCGCCCATCAGGGCAGCTCCCGGCAGGGCGGGAACAGGCGGAAACGGGCGTGGGGCAAGGGCATGGCGGGAAAGGGCGATGGCACGGGCGTCAAGGGCCGGGAGCGACAATCCTACCTGCAATTAGTAAAAATGCTAACGATCTTGGCGGGGATGCGTGAACGTCGTCGGGCAGATGAATGCTTCATGCGCGGTTTGTTCAAGCCTGCCGCCAGCCCCTGCCGCGAGGATGGCCGCTCTTCCAGGGAGCAAACCGATGAAACAAGGGTGGTTGAGGGTATATGCGCCGGGGTTCCTGCTGGGGTTCGTGGGGCTGGCGGCGTGGTGGGTGGGCTATCGGCAGGGCGCGGCGGAATGGCTGTTGCCCTTGCTGGCCGTCGCCATCGCGGTGTCTTTCATGGCCGAGCGGTGGTGGCCGTACGACCCGGCGTTCAACCAGAACCGGGGCGATGCCGGCCGCGATGGCATGCATGCGCTGGTCAATGAAGGGCTGAACCTGCTGGCGATCGGGGCGATCCCGCTGGTAGCGGCGTGGGTGCCATGGCAGTTGTGGCCGCAGCAGTGGAGCTTTGGCTGGCAACTGCTGCTGGCGATCATCGCCGCCGACCTGGGCATCACCCTGGTCCATTACGCCAGTCATCGCTGGGCCTGGCTGTGGCGGCTGCATGCGGTGCACCACAGCGTGACCCGCATGTACGGCTTCAATGGGCTGATGAAGCACCCGCTGCACCAGACCGCCGAGGCACTGGGCGGTGTGTTGCCGTTGCTGCTGCTGGGCATGCCCTATCCGGTGGCGGCGGTGCTGGCGTTCGCGATCGCGATCCAGTTGCTGCTGCAGCATTCCAACGTGGACATGCGCCCGGGCTGGCTGGGCAAGGTGATGGCATGGGCGCCGCTGCACCGCTTCCACCACATGCGCTACGGCAGTGCCGGCGACGTCAATTTCGGTCTGTTCCTGACCGTCTGGGACCATCTGCTCGGCACGGCATTCGATGCCCGCTACCGCATGCGGGTGGACGACCTGGGCATCGGCAGCCAGCCGGAGTATCCGCAGGACTATCTGGGTCAGCTGTGCGCGCCGTTCCAGGCGCTGCCGCATGACCCGCCGCCGCTGCCGCCGCCGGGCTTGTTGCCGTCATCGCGGTAGTGGTGCAGCCGCAATCCGGCCAGGTGCTGCGCATGCACGCCGAACATGCGGCGCAGGCTGCGCGAGAAATGTGCCAGGTCGGCGAAGCCGGCGGCATGCGCGCTGGTGGTCAGGCTGTGGCCGTCGATCACCTGCACCAGCGCCTCGCGCAGCCGGCGCCACAGCACCAGGCCACGCAGCGACACTGCCAGGTCCTGCTGGAAACGCCGGTGCAGCTGGCTCTCGGACAGGTGCGCGGCATTGGCGATGGCGGCCACCGGCACACGTTCGGGCAGCCGTGCATCCAGTTCGGCCAAGGCCGCCTGCAGGCGCGGATCGCGCGGTGCGGTGGCGATCAGCGGCAGCAGGCGCGGCAGCAACGCAGGCGGGTCGCACGGCAGCGTCGCCAGCTGCGCCTGCACCTGCGGCAGGTCGACATGGCTGGGTTCCAGCCACAGCGTGCAGCCCTGCGCGGGGACAGCCAGCACTGCATGCGACTGGAACGAGGGCAGCAGCAGGCGCTGGCCACGCTGGTGGCCGTGTTCGCCCTGGATCAGCCATTGGCCGTCGCTGGCCAGCAGCAGTTGGTGCGCATAGTGCGCATGCGCGCCGGTGGTGCCGGCATGGCCCTGCAGCAAGGCGAAATGACGGCCAAGCAGCAAGCTGCCGGCCCAGTGCGGGTTGAAGCGGTCCACGGTACATCCCTTGCCAGACGGGGACAGGGTAGCTCACGGTGCGGTATCGCTGCTTCCGCTTCGCGGATAGCTTCAAAAGCGTTTCGTGCCCCTGCGGGGCGCGAGTCACTTTCTTGCTCGTGCAAGAAAGTAACCAAAGAACA
>NZ_JACWUO010000028.1 GCF_020857975.1 Stenotrophomonas rhizophila | reverse complement strand
CCCCGGTGGCATGTCCTCCGCAATGCCACAGCATTTGATGGGCTGTAGCCCCGGAGACGGGCGAAGAACCTTTTTTTCTGCCTACCCGGCCGCAAGCAGATGCGCTGCCGCCGCCTGCGCATGCAGCGCGGCCGTATCGAACAACGGCACCGACGCATCGTCGGCGCCGACCAGCAGCATGATCTCCGTACAGCCCAGGATGATCGCCTGCGCGCCACGGCCCACCAGCCGCTGCATCACCCCGCGATAGACCTCGCGCGAAGCCGGCAGCGCCCTGCCCTGCACCAGTTCTTCATAGATGATCCGGTGCACTTGCGCGCGATCGTCCGCCGGCGGCACCAGTACCTCCAGCCCATACCGCTGCGCCAGCCGCGCCCGGTAGAAATCCTGCTCCATCGTGAATACCGTGCCCAGCAGCCCCACCCGCTGCAGTCCTGCGGCCCTGATCAGCTCTCCCACCGGGTCGGCGATATGCAGCAACGGCACGCTTATCGCTGCCTGCACCTCATCGGCCATCAAGTGCATCGTATTGGTACAGATCACGATCGCCGTGGCCCCCGCCGCCTCCAACCGGCGCGCCACATCGACCATCGCCCGGGTCGCCGCCGGCCAGTCGCCGGCCCGCTGCAACGCCTCGATGTCGGCAAAGTCGAAGGACCACATCAGCAGCCGCGCCGAGTGTGTCCCGCCCAGCGCATCGCGCACCTGCTCGTTGATCATCCGGTAGTAGTGCGCCGAACTCTCCCAGCTCATCCCCCCGATCAAACCCAGAACCTTGTGCATCGGCGCCGCTCCCATGGTTGGCCACGGCCCCAGCGTAGCGGTCCGGCCCCGCGGTCGGCCAGATCCGGGCAAGCCCGGCGGCCAGGCCGCCGGCTAGAATGCAGCCGATGAAGATCGCCTCCCTGATTCCGGCCACTGCCCTGGCACTGGCCCTCGCCTTCGTTTCCACCGATGCCCTGGCCTGGGGCGCGCAGGGCCACCGGCTGGTCGCCCGCGTCGCCGAAACCCGGCTCACCCCGCAGGCGCAGGCCGAAGTGGACCGCCTGCTGGCCGGCGAACCGGACCCCACCCTGCACGCCATCGCCCCCTGGGCCGACCAGCTGCGCGCAAAGGATCCCGGCCTGGGCAAGCGCTCGGCCGGCTGGCACTACGTCAACATCGGCGAGGACGACTGCCACTACCAGGCCCAGAAGCACTGCAAGGGCGGCAACTGCGTGGTCGAAGCGCTCAAGGCGCAGACCGCCATCCTCGGCGACCGCAGCAAGTCCGATGCCGAGCGCGCGCAGGCGCTGAAGTTCGTCGTCCACTTCGCCGGGGACATCCACCAGCCCATGCACGCCGGCTACGGCCACGACAAGGGCGGCAACGACTTCCAGGTGCAGTTCAACAACCGCGGTACCAACCTGCACTCGCTGTGGGACAGCGGCCTGCTCAATGAAACCAGACTGGACGATGACCAGTACCTGCAGCGCCTGCTGGCCCTGCCCGCGCCCAAGCTGGGCCAACGCTCCAACATTGCCACCGACGCGGTGGAATGGGCCCAGGCGAGTTGCCGCATCGCCATTGCACCTGGCGTTTACCCGGCCAAGCGTACGCTTGGCCCGGACTACGCCGCGACCTACCGCCCGGTCGCGGAACAGGAGCTGCGCCTGGCCGGTGAACGCCTGGCGGTGCTGCTCAACGCCACCCTGGGCAAACGCTGAGGTTTCCGCCATGACCGCGCATGTCGCCAGTTTCTTCCACCCCGACAGCCATACATTCAGCTACGTGGTGCACGATCCGGCAACCCTGCAGGCGGCGGTGATCGACCCGGTGCTGGACTACGACCCGGACACCGACGCGCTCGGCACCGGCCCGCTGCAACCGCTGCTCGCCCACGTGCGCGACCACGGCCTGCAGGTGCGCTGGCTGCTGGAAACCCACGCCCATGCCGACCACATCAGTGCCGGCCGCTGGCTCAAGCAGCAGTGGCCGGTGGCGACGCTGGCGATGGGCAGCGGCATCGTGCAGGTGCAGCGCAGCTTCGCCCCGCGCTATGCGCTGGAGGTGCCCACCGACGGCTCGCAGTTCGATCATCTGTTCGCCGACGGCGAACGCTTCGCGCTCGGCGACATCGATGCCGAAGTGATCGCCGTGCCCGGCCACACCAGCGACAGCGTGGCCTACCGCATCGGTGATGTGCTGTTCACCGGCGACTCGCTGTTCATGCCCGACGGCGGCACTGCCCGCTGCGACTTCCCCGGTGGCGATGCCGCGCAGCTGTACCGTTCGATCCAGCGCCTGTTCGCGCTGCCCGACGCCACCCGCGTGTTCATCTGCCACGACTACGGCCCCGGCGGCCGCGCGGTGGCCAACCAGACCACCATCGGCGCACAGCGCGCGCACAACATCCACCTGCATGAGGGGGTCAGCGAAGCGGAGTTCGTTGCCACCCGACAGGCCCGCGATGCCGGCCTGGACGAACCCAGGCTGATGCACCCGGCGGTGAAGGCCAACCTGCAGGGCGGGCCGGACCGGTCGTGATGCCGGCCCGGGCCGGCATGGCGATCAACGCCCCTGGCGGCGCACGGTGTGCTGGCCGTGCACGATCTCGAAGGTGAAGGCGTACAGCAGGCTCACCGGCACCGGCTCAATGCGCTCGGCGCCAGCGCAGTCACCGCGATCACGCGGCACGTGCCCGGCAGGGTAATGGCACACCGCTGCAGGCACGTAACGCCACTGCGCCACCGCCTCCTGTGCGGCCTGCAGCAGTGGCGCGTTCTCGGCGGCGTTGCCCGCGCTGCATTCGGTGCGATCAAGCAACGCCATGCTGCGTTCCACGCGGCCTTCGGCGTCGACCACCACCTGCAGGCAGACCATGGTAGGGGCCAGCTCGCGGCGTGGATCGCGCTCGCCCAGCACCGGGTCCGGCGCGGCGTACAACTGCGGCATCCGATAGCCCTCGCTGGGGCGCAGCTGATACGGCTGCACCGCACCGGCCCCACCCTGTCCGTCGTCCCGCAGGCGCTGCAGGTTCACGTTCTCGGCGCGCGTATCCACCGTGGCCAGCGACGGGTGACCGGCGCAGCCGGCCGCCAGCATCGCCAGCGCCACTGCCAGCAGACCCGGCTTCACAGCGCCGGGCCCGATTCGTCCAGTTCAAAGGTCAACGGAATCCTCAGCACCGACGCAACGGCGGTTCCATCCCTGCGCGCCGGCACGAACGTCCATTGTCTGGCCGCGGCGATCGAGGCCTCGTCGAACACACCGGCCGGGGTCGAACTGAGCACGCGGACATTGCCCGCCTTTCCGACCGCATCCACTTCCACGCGCAATACCACCTTGCCGGAAATGCCCTGTTCGAACGCCGCCTTGGGATACTTCGGCGGCGCCAGGTCAGGCGCCTTGGCATCCACATCGCCTGGGGCCGCCGGCGCCGATGCAGGCGCTTCGGCACGGATCGACGGCGGCGTGCCCTGGCTGGCCCACGCCACCGTTCCCACGCCGACGCACAGCCCCAACGTCAGCACCTGCCCGGTCATCCACGGCAATGCCTTCGGCTTGTGTTCCTTCAACATGGCAATACGCTCCTTCAACAGCGGTTGGCTGCGCCAGTGGCAGGCCATCGGCGCAACCGGGTGGACCAACTGCGCCTTGAGCAGCGCGTTGGCATAGAGCCGGCGCAGGGCCGGATGCGGGTCGACCGTGCGTGCATCGCAAGCCAGTTCCTGGTCGCGCAGGAACCGGCGCGCCGCCCACGGCAGCAACGGGTGGAACCAGAACACGCAGCGCAGCACCGCCAGCCCGGCATTGGCCCAGGGGTCGCCGTGGCGGCGATGGCTGCGTTCGTGCTGCAGGATCAGATCCTGCTCGGCGGGACTGAAGTCCTGCTCGAAGGCAGGGCCCACCACGATGCGCGGCGGCCACAGGCCCACCAGCGCGGGCAGCCCGGGGTCGGCACTGGCCCGCCAGCTGCCATCGCCGCGCGGCTGCAGCGGGCCCATCGCACGTTCGAAGCGGCGCTGCGCGCGCCAGCCGGCGACCGCCATCGCCAGCGCACCGGCCAGCCACGCCGCCAGCAACAGCATGGGCCACAGCGCCGCTTCGGCCGGCACCACCGGAGCCCGCAGGACGCCGCCGATGGCCCGCATCGGCGCCGCATCGGCCATCGGCGCGGAAGGCAATGGCAGGCACAACGCCGCCAGCACCAAGGGCAGCAGCCACCAGCTGCGGTAGGCCAACGCCGCCCCGCCCAGGCGCAGCAGCAACGGCCGCGCCGCGGCCAGCAGCAGCACCGCCACCGCCAGCCATACGCTGGCCTGCACCACGCCGTTGATCAGGTCAGTCATGGTCGAGCGCCTGGATCAGCTGCTTCAGCTCGGCGATGTCCTGTGCGCTCAGCTGCCCGCGCTGGCTGAAATGCGCCACCAGCGGCGCCACCCGGCCATCGAACAGCTTGTCGAGCATGCCCGTACTCTGCTCGGCCACCCACGCCTGGCGCTGCAGCACTGGTGAGTAGAGATAGCGGCGGCCGTCGCGGCCGGCGCTGACCGCGCCCTTGGTCAGCAGGCGGTTGAGCAGGGTCTTGATGGTGGGCTCGGCCCAGTCGCGGCCGGCCAGCGCGGCCACAACCTCATCGGCCCCCAACGGATGGTTGCGCCACAACACGTCCATCACCACGGCTTCGGCTTCGCTGATCTGGCTCATCATTTACATCCGTAATCGATGGATCGATTACGGACGTAATTGTTCCCCGTGTCAAGCCCTTCCACGGGCGTTTCATGCGCCCACTGCGAGGATCGGGCCATTGCCCGGAGGCCGTGATGAGACGCTACCGAAAGCTGGACTACCCGGTCGCCGAGGTGCGCCGCTTCCTCGAGCCCGGCCCGGTGGTACTGGTCAGCTCGGCCTGGAAGGGCCAACGCAACGTGATGACCCTGGGTTGGCACATGGTGCTGGAATTCACGCCCTCACTGCTGGGCACGATGATTTCCAGCGGCAACCACAGCTTCGAACTGATCCGGCGCAGCCGCCAGTGCGTGCTCAACCTGCCCACCGCCGACCTGCTCGACACGGTCGTGGGGATCGGCAACTGCAGCGGAGCCGAGGTGGACAAGTTCGAACGCTTCGGCCTGGAGACCACCCCCGCCAGCGCGGTGGACGCGCCGCTGCTGGCGCAGTGCCCGGCCAGTTTCGAGTGCCGCCTGCACGACGCCAGCCAGGTCAAGCGGCACGGCCTCTTCATCTGGGAGGTGGTCAAGGCGCACGTGGCCAAAGTGCCCAAACTGCCTAAAACCCTGCATTACCGTGGCGATGGGCAGTTCATGCGGTCCGGCGCGGAAGTCTCCCGTCGCGGTCTGTTCAAGCCCGGAATGCTGTAATGGCCGGTATACCTCTGCAGGATGGCGCTGGATGACCGAACACCTCACCGACCTCGACGCTGCGATCGACTGGCTGCTGCAGCGCGTCGACGGCCCCCTGCGCATCGGTGCGCCCCTGGCGCTGGGCAAGCCGCACCGGCTGCTCAATGCCCTGTATGCGCGCGTGGAGCACGACGCGTCGCGGCCGCTGCAGATCTATACCGCGCTGTCGTTGAATCCGCCCAAGGCTGGCGCCGATGGGTTGGAAGCGCGCTTCATGGGCCCGTTCGCGCAACGTCACTTCGGTGCGGAATTCCCGCGCCTGGCCTACGCCGACGCGGTGGCCGCCGACCGCCTGCCCGCGCACGTGCAGGTGGAGGAGTTCTACATGCAGTCCGGCGCCCTGCTCGGCTCGGCGCAGGCGCAGCGCAACTACACCAGCCTGAACTACACCCACGCCGCCGATGCGGTGGCCCAGCGCGCGCCGCATGCGATCGTGCAGAAGGTGGCGATGCGCCCGGACGACCGCCGCCTGTCGTTGTCGTGCAACAACGACATCACCCAGGACACCCTGGATGCGATGGCCGCGCGCGGCCTGCCGCGGCCGCTGCTGATCGCCGAGATCGACCCGCAGCTGCCCTATCTGGGCGGCTCGGCCACGGTGGATGTGAGCTTCTTCGACCTGGTGATCACCCCGCCGGGGCCCTACCCCGAACTGTTCGGCCTGCCCCGCCAACCGGTCGGCGACGCCGACTACGCCATCGGCCTGTATGCCAGCGCGCTGGTCCGCGATGGCGGCACGCTGCAGATCGGCATCGGCACCCTGGCCGATGCGATCAGCCACGCGCTGGTGCTGCGGCATACCGACAACGCCCGTTACCGGCAGATCCTGCATGCGCTCGACCCGCGCCTGGCCAGCCACCCGGCGGTGCTGGAATGCGGCGGCCTGGAGCCGTTCGAGATCGGCCTGTACGGCTGCAGCGAAATGCTCAACGAAGGCTTCCGCCGGCTGGTGCAGACCGGGGTGATCCGGCGCAAGGTGCACGACGACCTGGCGCTGATGGAACGCATTGAAAGCGGCAGCACCCTGACCATCGACCACGCCACCCTGGAGGCCGAGGGCGAGTACCTGCATGGCGCGTTCTACCTGGGCTCGCCGGAGTTCTACCAGTGGCTGCGCGAGCTGCCCGACGAACAACGCAGTGCGATCGGCATGCGCCGGATCAGCGAGATCAACCAGCTGTATGGCGGCAATGAGGCCTTGGAACGGCTGCAGCGCCGGCATGCGCGTTTCTTCAATTCATGCATGATGGCCACCGCGCTGGGCGCGGCGGTATCCGATGCGCTGGAGGACGGCCGGGTGGTGTCCGGCGTGGGCGGCCAGTACAACTTCGTGGCGATGGCCCACGCCCTGCCCGAAGCGCGCAGCGCACTGCTGTTCCGCGCCGTGCGCGAGGACAAGGGCCGGCTGCAGTCCAACGTGCGCTGGAACTATGGCCACACCACCATCCCGCGCCACCTGCGCGATATCTACATCAACGAATACGGCATCGCCGACCTGCGCGGGCTGACCGACGAGGACTGCGTGATCGGCATGGCCGGCATCACCGATGCCGCCTTCCAGGCCGGGCTGCTGCAGACCGCCCAGGCAGCGAAGAAGCTGGACGCCGCCTTCCTCGCCCCGGCGCACTGGCAGCAGCGCAATACCGCTGCGGCCGTCCGTGCGGCGTTGGCGCCATTCCGCCAGGCCGGGCTGCTGCCCGACTACCCGCTGGGCAGCGACTTCACCGAAGTGGAACAGCACCTGGTCAAGGCGCTGGGCTGGTTGAAGCAGAACACCGCCACGCGCGCGGCCAAACTGCGCACCGTGCTGGCCGCGCTGATGCAGCCGGCTGGCGATGGCGATGCGACGTATCTGCAGCGGATGGGGCTGGAAGCGCCCAAGGATCTGGGCGAGCGCATCCAGGCGCGGCTGGTGCGATTGGGCCTGGCCCGCACCGCCGGGTAGGTCCGCCCAGGCTCGGATATCGCACAGGTAGATCCGACCCATGGTCGGACCGCGCAAACGCAGAAGGCCGGGGAAATCCCCGGCCTTTGCGTACCGACGCGAATGCCGCTGGGGTCAGAGCGCCTTGGCGGCGGCCACCACGGCTTCGGTGGTGATGCCGAAGTGCTTGTACAGCGCGTCGGCCGGCGCCGAGGCGCCGAAGCTGTCGATGCCGATCACCGCACCGTCCAGGCCCACGTACTGGCGCCAGAACCCGGTGACACCGGCTTCCACCGCCACCCGCCTGCGCACCGCGTTGGGCAGCACCGACTCACGGTAGGCCGCATCCTGGCGTTCGAACACATCGGTGGACGGCATGGACACCACGCGGGTCTTGATCCCGGCCACATCCAGCTCGGCCTTGGCCGCCACCGCCAGGCCCACTTCCGAACCGGTGCCGATCAGGATCACGTCCGGCACGCCGCCCTCGGCGTCGGCCAGCACGTAGCCACCGCGCGCGATCTGGGCCACCTGCTCGGCGCTGCGCGGCTGGTGCGGCAGGTTCTGGCGGCTGAACACCAGGCAGCTCGGGCCGTCGGTACGGGTGATCGCCGACTTCCAGCTGACCGCCGACTCGACCGCATCGCACGGGCGCCACACATCGTTGTTGGGGATGTAGCGCAGCGAGGCCAGGTGCTCCACCGGCTGGTGGGTGGGGCCATCTTCGCCCAGGCCGATCGAGTCGTGGGTATAGACGTGGATCGCATGCGCCGGGATCAGCGCGCTCATGCGCACGCCGTTGCGGGCGTAGTCGCTGAACACCAGGAAGGTGGCGTCGAACGGAATGAAACCGCCGTGCAGCGCCAGGCCGTTGGCGATCGCGGTCATGCCGAACTCGCGCACGCCGTAATACACGTAGTTGGCGTTCGGGTCGTCGGTGGCCACCGACTTGCTGGCCTTCCACAGGGTCAGGTTGGAATGGGCCAGATCGGCCGAACCGCCGACCAGTTCCGGCAGCAGCGGCGCGAACGCTTCGATCGCCAGCTGCGAGGCCTTGCGCGAGGCGATGGTCTGGCCTTCGGCCTGGACCTGGGCGATATAGGCATCGGCCTTGGCGATGAAGTCGGCCGGCAGCTCACCGTGCGAGCGGCGGGTCAGTTCTTCGGCTTCGCTCGGGAATTGCCTGGCGTACTTGTCGAACTGCTGTTCCCACTCGGCCTGGCGCAGGGTGCCGGTACCGCCGGCGCGCCAGCCGGCGTAGATCTCTTCGGGAATCTCGAACGGGCCGTAGTTCCAGCCCAGCTGCTTGCGGGTGGCTTCCAGCTCGTCCTTGCCCAGCGGCGCGCCGTGGCTGGATTCCTTGCCGGCCTTGCCCGGCGAACCGAACCCGATGGTGGTGCGGCAGCAGATCAGGGTCGGCTTGTCGAACTGCGCCAGGGCGCTGTCGATGGCCGCCTTGATGCTGTCCGGGTCGTGGCCATCGACGCCGCGCACCACGTTCCAGCCATAGGCCTCGAAACGCTCGGGGGTGTTGTCGGTGAACCAGCCTTCGGTGTTGCCGTCGATGGAGATGTGGTTGTCATCCCAGAAGCAGACCAGCTTGCCCAGGCCCCAGGTGCCGGCCAGCGAGGCCACTTCGTGCGAAATGCCTTCCATCAGGCAGCCGTCGCCCAGGAATACCCAGGTGCGGTGGTCGACGATCTCATGCTCGGGGCGGTTGTAGCGCTGCGCCAGCAGCTTCTCGGCCAGCGCGAAACCGACCGCGTTGGCCAGGCCCTGGCCGAGCGGACCGGTGGTGGTTTCCACCCCGGGGGTTTCATGGTGCTCGGGGTGGCCGGCGGTCTTGCTGCCCAGCTGGCGGAACTGCTTGAGCTGCTCGATCGGCAGGTCATAGCCGCTCAGGTGCAGCAGCGCGTACTGCAGCATCGAGCCGTGGCCGTTGGACAGCACGAAGCGGTCGCGGTTGAACCACTTGGGATTGTTCGGGTTGTGACGGAGATAGTCGTTCCAGAGGACCTCGGCGATATCGGCCATGCCCATCGGCATGCCGGGATGCCCGGACTTGGCGGTTTCGACCGCATCAGCGGCTAGGAAGCGGATGGCGTTGGCCAACTGGCGGCGGGTAGGCTGCGTCATGGTTCTGAGAGTCGGGAGGCTCCCGCGGAACTGCGGGCTGCCCATTGTCCCACAGACCAACGACGGGGTCAGGCCGGTACCGCCGGCGGGGCCGCCCTGTGAAGGGCTCCACCGGGGATAAACGAAGACGCCCCGCAGGGGCGGGGCGTCAAGGCAACCGGCCTGGCGGCGGATTACTTGGTCGAAGCGGCTTGGATCACGCCGCAGGTCGATTCGCGCTGGAATTTCTCGCTGGTGGCATAGCCGCCCGGCGTCAGCTTGGTGACGGTGATCTTGGAGGAGGTCTTGCCCTCCGGCTCGATCAGCACGTTCCACGGCAGGGTCACCTGGCCCTTGCTGCCCTGGGCGTTCTGCTCGAACATCAGCAGGCCCGATTCCTCGTCGGAGGTCTTCAGGGTCAGGCCGGACTTCACGCCCTCGATCTTGATCCGCTTGAACGCCTGGGCCGGCGCCACCGGGACCACCTCCCAGGTGGTGAACTTGCGTCCGGCAAAGAAACTGCCTTCCTGGACGTAGTTGGTTTCACAGGCCTTCTGGGCACTGGCGTCGAACGCCAGCAGCGCCAAAGCGGCCACCGTCAGATACGAAATCCTCATCTCAGCTCCTGTCCGCACGGCGCCAATCCCGGCGCCTTCCATGCGCCGGGCAAGTATCCATGGCAACGATGCGCTGTTCAATTGCGCTCGACGTTTTCCGCCGGCAATGTCCGCGCCACCGGGCCATCGTCCACTTCGCCCTTGGCCACCAGGGTGGTCAGGGCCAGGTCGCCGGTGACGTTCAGCGCGGTACGGCACATGTCCAGGAAGTGGTTCACGCCCAGGATCAGGCCGATGCCCAGCGGGTTGACCCCGACCATGGCGCAGATCATCGCCACTACCGGCAGCGAACCGGAGGGCACGCCGGCGGTGCCGATGCCACCGAGGATGCAGACCGCCATCACCATCACCTGCTGGCCGATGCTCAGGTCCACCCCGAAGAACTGGGCCAGGAAGATCACCGTCACGCCCTCGAACAGCGCCGTGCCGTTCTGGTTGGCGGTGGCGCCCACGGTCAGCACGAAGCGCGACACCTTCTGCGGCAGGCCCATCTGGTCGGCCACCCGCAGCGCGGTGGGCAGGGTGGCATTGCTGGAGGCGGTGGAGAAGGCCATCACCGTGGCTTCCTGGGTATCGCGGAAGAACGCCAGCGGCGAGCGCCCGGACAACCACACCGCGATGCCGTAGGTCACCACCATGTGCAGGCCCAGCGCCAGCACCACCACGCCCACGTAGGCGCCCAGGCGGATGATCAGTTCAAAGCCGAACAGCGCGGCCAGGTTGAACATGAAGCAGGCCACCGCGTACGGGGCCAGCCGGATGACCAGGTTGATCAGGGTCATCGAGATCTCGAAGACGCCCTCGATCGCACGGCGCAGCGGGGCAACCTTGGCCTCGTCGGTCAGCACCATGCCTACGCCGAACATCAGCGCGAAGAACATCAGCGACAGGATCGCGCCGTTGTCCGAGGCGGCCTTGAGCACATTGCTCGGCACGATCGACAACAGCATGTCCATGCCCTTGGGCGTGCCATGGATGCCGGCGACGATTTCCTTGCTGCGTTCGGCGTTCTCGACCAGCATCTGCGCCGCCACCTGCGGGTCCACGCCGGCACCGGGCTGGAGCACGTTGACCAGCACCAGGCCGATGCCCACCGCGATCCCCGACAGCACGATGGTATAGGCCAGCGTCTTCCAGCCGATCCGGCCCAGCGCGCGGATGTCGCCCATCTCCGACACGCCCATGATCAGCGCCGAGAAGATCAGCGGCACGATCAGCATGAAGATCAGGTTGAGGAACAGGTTCGAGGCCGGCGAGGTGATGTAGTCCATCACCCATTTGGCGGCGGCTTTCAGCTCCGGGATGCTGCCACCGAGGGCATGCACGGTCAGCCCCAGGGCCAGGCCGATCACGAAGCCGATGGCCATTTTCCAGTGCAGGGGCAGTTTCTGCCGGGTCTTTGCGGCCTCAGTCATGGAACGGCTTTCCTTTAAAGATGTGGAATCAGCTTAACAAAGCCGGCCCCCAGGGCCGGCGGCACCCTCACGGCCCCGAAGGGTATAGAGGTGGCAAGCCATTGTTTTCCGCCACCGCAGGGGCATACCAGTGGGGTCCGTCACGGAACGCGGCACGCAGGGCCTGCCGGGCCTGCCCGACATCGCCATTGCCTGCGCTCCATCGCGCTTGCTGCATGGCCAGCAGGCTGTCGCGCTGGCGCGGGTCGGCCAGCCGCGCCAACAAGGCCTCCAGGCCCTGCACCCCACCCATCGCGCACAGCAGCGCCACGATCTCGTCCAACCCCTCGCTTTCCAGCGCCCGGCGCAGCTCGGCCGGCGTGGGCGTGCCCGCCGGGGCCAGGCCGGGGCCGCGCACCGGGCCGGCCGTCGGGCGCGGATGCCCACGCCGGCGCCAGCCCCACAACAAGGTCAGCAGCCACAATGCGGCAAAGCCGACCGCCGCGCCGATCCAGCCCCACGGCCGTGCCGGTGCCGGCAGCGGTGCGACCGACACGGCGCTGGAGGCCGCAGCGGCCCCGCCCGGCAAGGCCGATGCGGTGTCCAGCGGGATCGGGGCGGCACTGCCGGTGGCGCCGCCGGCGGCCACCGCCAGGCTCAGGTCCGGCAGTTCGGCGCTACGCGCCTGCCCGGCCTGCACGTCCCACCAGGCCATACGCGGCCCGGGCAGGTGCAGGGTTCCGGCCTGGCGCGGCACGATCGAATAGCGCCGGGTCAGCTTCAGTTGCGGCGAACTGCCGTTGAAGCTCTCGTCGTACTGCGCCGGCTCGGCGAATACCTGGGCGTCCGGGCCGACATCCAGTTCCGGCAATTCCGGGAACTGCGCGCGGGTGGCGCCCTGGGCGGTCGCTTCGATCACCACCGTGGCCGCCTCGCCGGCACGGCCGCTGCGCGGTGCGGCGGTATAGCGCAGGCGCAGATCGTGCAGCGGCAGCCACGGCTGCGGCGCCTGCGCCGGCTGCGCCTGTACCTGCAGGGTACGTTCGGGCGCACGCGCACGCAGCCGGCCATCGCCGCCGAACATGCTGTCCATGAAGCCGCCGGCACTACGGCCGTTGAACTGCGCCGCCGGCAGCACCAGCGTACCGCTGCGCTCGGGGATCAACAGGAAACGGCGCTCGACCAGGTTGTAGCGGCGGCCATTGACCTCGCGCACCAGGCTGCGGTCCTCGCCCACCCGCTGCAGGGACGCGCCCGGCGGCGTATCCAGCACCAGTTCGCCGGACAGCAGTTGGGTGGCGTAGTACAGCCGTACCACCACGCCCACGCTCTGCTGCACGTACGGGGTGGCGTCATCGACTTCGACGTCCATGAACACCGCCGCGTTGCCGCGCGCGGCCGCCGCATCGGCGCTGACCTGCAGCACCAATGCCGCGGTCTGGCCGCTGCCGGCCTGCAGCGGGGGAATCTGCAGGGTGCCGCTGCGCCGCGGCGACAACGTCACCGCATAGCGCGTCTGCGACCGGGTCGAGCCGTTGCTCCATTGCACCTGGCGGCTGCTGGTCTGTGCGCCCAGCTCGAAATCGGCCTGCAACGGGCCGTAGTCCGGCGCGCCGCCGGCATCGGTTTCGATGGTCAGGGTCACCGCGTCGGTGTCGCTGATCTGGTCACGGTCCAGCCAGGCCCGCGGCTGCGCCTGGGCCCATCCGCTGACGGCCAGCAGCAGCCAGACGCAGGCGCGTGCCCATCGCTGCGTGGAGGTGTCTGCGCTCATCGTCCTTCCCGTTTCCTGCGTTCGTTTTCCAACTGGAATTTGGCCCGCAACAGGCTGCCCGGGTCATCGGGCACGCGCCGCATCCAGGCTTCCACCGCCTGGCGCTGTTCGCGCTGCTGCGGGCTTTCGGCGGCCTGCCGCTGCGCGGGGGCGTCCTTGCCGTCCTTGCCCTGGCGCTGCAGCGCCTGCTGCATCTGTTCGCGCTGCGCCGCATCGGCGCGCGCCTGCGCGGCCGGATCGGGGTTGCCGGCAGCGGGCCTGGCCTGGCCGTCCTTTTTCTGGCCCGGCTCCGGTTGCGGCGGCGGTGGGCCGTTGTCGGCCGGTTGCCGCTGCCCGGGCGATGGCTTGCCCGGGTCCTGCCCCTGCTGACTTTTGCCTTGCGCGCCAGGTGGCGGCTTGGGCGATTGCCCACCATCGCCGCCCTGCGGCGGGGTCGGCGGCTTGCGCTTGCGCGCGGCGTCCACGGCGGCGCGGTTGGCCACCGCGTCGGGCATGCCCGGGGCCCGGCGCAGGACCTTGTCGTAGGCCTCGATGGCCGCGTCGTACTGGCCCTGGCGGGCCAGCGCATTGCCCAGGTTGTACCAGCCCGGCACGCTGTCGATGCCCTCGAACTGCTGCTGGGCGGCCTTGAAATCGCCGCGCCGGTACGCCTCCACGCCGGCGCCCAGGCGGGTCTGGTCGACCTGGTCGGCGCGCCGCCACAGCGTGCCTTCGGCCGCCTGTGCCGGTGCCGGTGCTGCCAGCGGCAACGCCACGCACGCCACCAGCAGCATCGCCAGGCCACGCCGGCGGAACGCCCACAGCGACAGCAGCAACAGCGGCGGCAGCAGCCAGAAGCCTTCATCGCGCCAGGCCAGGCCGTCGCCATCGCGGCGGTCATCGGCGCTGATGGTCGGGGTCAGTACCCCCAACGCCTTGAGGTCGGCATCGTCGTTGGCGATGCGCGCGTAGCGGCCGCCGCCCGCAATAGCCAGCGCGCGCAACGGCGCTTCTTCCAGCCGCGCCTGCAGAATCTGCCCGTCGCCACTGCGGTAGGCCGCGCCGGTCGGCGTTCCCAGGCCCAGCACCGACACGTTGAACCCCTGCGCACGGGCACTGCCGGCGGCACGGCCGTCGCTATCGTCGACGCGGTCGGTGAGCAGCAGGATGTCGCCGCTGCGTGCGCCGGACTGCTGCAGCAACAGCACCGCCGCCTGCAGCGCACGCTCGGCGCGCTGGCCATCGCGGGGCATCACCGTCGGCGCCAGGGCGTCCAGGTACAGCGCCACGTTGGCCATGTCTTCGGTCAGCGGCGCCACGGTGTAGGCATCGTCGGCATAGGCCAGCAGCGCGACTTCACCGCCCTGCCGCTGGCGCAGCAGGCTGGCCAGCTTGGCGCGGGCCTGCAGCAGCCGCGACGGCGGCAGGTCGGTGGCGGTCACCCGCGAGGACAGATCCAGCGCCACCACCAGCGGCGACGGCGATTGCCACAGCGGCTGGGCAACCTGGCGCCAGGACGGCCCGGCCAGCGCCAGCACCGCCAGCGTCCAGCCGGCCAGCAACAGCACCAGCCCGCCCCAGGCGCGGCGGCCACCGGCCACCAGCAGATGACGCAACAGGTGCGCATCCACATTGGCCTGCCAGGCATTGCCGCGGCGCCGCCGCCAGTGCCAGAGCAGCGCGATCGGCGGCAGCGCCAGCAACGCCCACAGCGCCTCGGGGCGGACCAGGTGCAGCGCGTTCCAGTCGATGTTCATGCCCAGCGCCTCGGCAGCAGCCAGGCCAGTGCGCCCAGCAGCAGGGCCAGCGCCAGCGGCCAGGCGTAGCGCTCGATCCGCGGGCGCACCGCCGGGCCGGCCGAGGCGACCGGCTCCAGGCGCTGCAGTTCGGCATAGATGCCGGCCAGCTCATCGGTATTGCGCGCGCGGAACGAACGGCCGCCGGTCAGCTCGGCGATCCTGCGCAGGGTGGCTTCGTCGACCGGGTCGTCGCCGGCGGCGATCTGCACCCCGAACAGGCTGTAGCCGCCGTCGCCACCGAAGGCCACGGTATAGACGCGCACACCTTCGGTCTGGGCCAGTTCGGCCGCGCGCAATGGCTGCAGCACGCCGGCGTTGCTGACCCCGTCGGTGAGCAGGATCAGCACGCGCTGGCCCTGCGGTTGTTCGCGCAGGCGCTTGACTCCCAGCGCGATCGCATCGCCGATCGCGGTCTCGCGGCCGGCCAGGCCGACCACGCTGTCGGTCAATTGCTGGCGGACGCTGGTCAGGTCCTGGGTCAGCGGGGTCAAGGTATAGGCGCGCTCGCCGAAGATCAGCAGGCCGACCCGGTCGCCGGCACGGCGGTCGAGGAAATCGGCCAGCACCGCCTTGGCGGCGGTCAGCCGCTCGACCACCTGGCTGCCCAGCAGCATGTCCGGCTCGCTCATGCTGCCGGACACGTCGACGGCCAGCATCATCTGTCGGCCCTGCTGCGGCGGCGTGACCGCTTCGCCGAGCTGCTGCGGGCGCGCGGCGGCCACGCACAGGCAGATCCAGGCCAGCCACAGCAGGACCCGGCCAACCCCCAGCGACGCCCCGCCCACAGCGACGCCCAACGATTGCAGCTGGTCGGCGTCGTAGGGCACCCGCAGGGCGGCGGCGTTGTCGGCGCGCAGCGGCCACCAGCGCATCAGCAGCGGCAACGGCAGCGCCAACAGCAGCCATGGCCAGGCCAGCGCATCCAGCCACGACAGCCAGCCCGGCAGGCTCATCGCGATCATCGCGCGCGCCCCGCCATCAGCGCCAGGAAGCGCGTCCGCGCCAGCACGCGCAGGCGCTGCACCGCTTCGGCATCCACCTGCTTACGGTAGGCGCCGTCCAAAAGCAGCCGGCCATCGCCTTCGGCGAAAGCGCGACTGCCCGGCTCGTCCAGAAATGCCAGCCACTCCCGGCCCTGCAGCAGTTCCGCACCGGGTTGGCGCGTGCGTGCGGCGCGGCGCAGCAGTTCGGCGATCGCGGCCACCTGCGCGGCCGGGTCGGCGGCTTGCGCCACCGCGTTGTCGAAGGTGTTCAACCAACGCCGCCGCCGGCGCTGCCGGTAGGCCTGCCATGCCCACAGGCCGGCCACCACCGCCAGCACGGCGGCAAGCACCATCCACCAGCCCGGCGCCGGCGGCCACCATGCCGGCGGCGGCGGCAACTGCACATCGCGCAGCGGCAGCGCGGTGGCGGCGCTCATGCCACCACCGCCGACGGCAACGCGCCCAGCCAGCAATCGCTGGCATCGTCGGAGGCGACCACATGGACCTGGATGCGCCGCGAGGCCAGCGTGCGCTGCAGTTCTTCCAGCGGCGCGACGAAGCGTTGCCGCCAGTGCTCACGCACGCCGGCGCTGTGCAGGTCGAGCAGCACCCGCCGGCCCTGCGACTGGAACGCCAGCGCGGCCGACGGCGGCGCCAGTTCCAGCGGGTCCACCAGCAGCATCACCAGCACCTCGTGATGCAGCGCCAATGCGGTCCAGCGCGACACGCTGATGGCCGCCGCGCGGGTCGGGTCGGCCAGCACCACCACCCGCGCACCGGGGCGCAGCAGCCGCGCGGCATGTTCCAGCGCACGGTCCAGCCCGGCATCGTCGGCCGGCGGCTGGGCATACCAGCGGGTCAGCGCGTCGAGCACGCGCAGCACGCCACGGGTGCCCCCGGCCGGTGCCAGCGGGGCCTCGACCGTACTGCCGCGCAACGCGCCCAGCCGGTCGCCCTGGCGCTGCGCCAGCCAGGCCGCGATCGCCCCCACGCGCGCGGCCTGCACCGACTTGAAGCGCACGCGGGTGCCGAAATACAGCACCGGGTCGGTATCGGCGACCAGCAGGGTCAGCCGTTCGCGCTCGGCCTGGAACAATTTGGTATGCGCCCGCCCGGTGCGCGCGGTGACCCGCCAGTCGATGTGCCGGGCATCATCGCCGGCCACGTACTCGCGCGACTCGGCGTACTCCATGCCGCGCCCGCGCATCGGTGCCGGCGCACTGCCGGCATGGCCGAGCCGGCCGCGCCGGGCCGGCGCCAGGCGATGCGCACTGCGCCGCAGCGCGACCAGTTCGGCCAGGCTCGGGCGCAGGCCATCGCCCTGTGTCGGGCTGGCCGCGCTGTCGTCGGAAGCGCTCATGCGCCGCTCAGGGTGCCGGCACGCGTGCCAGCAGTTCAGCGACCAGGCGGTCCCCGTCCCAGCCTTCGGCGGTGGCTTCGTAGCTGGGCAACACGCGGTGGCGCAGCACGTCCGGGGCCACGCTGCGCACATCGTCGGGGGTGACGAAATCGCGGCCGTTGAGCCAGGCACGGGCCCGCGCGCAGCGCTCCAGCGCGATCGAACCGCGCGGGCTTGCGCCCCAGGCGATCCGCCGCGCCAGCGCCGGGTCGTAACGGCGCGCATCGCGCGAGGCCAGCACCAGTTCGATCAGGTAGCGCTCCAGCGCCGGCGCCATATGCAGCTCCAGCACGGCCTTGCGCGCGGCGAACACATCGGCCATCGGCATCCGCGCCGGGGCCGGCGGCGCGCTGCCCAGCGCATCGCGCGCACGCTCGCGCGCCAGCCGCAGGATTTCCGCCTCCGCATCCGAATCGGGATAGCCGATGCGTACATGCATCAGGAACCGGTCCAGCTGCGCTTCGGGCAGCGGGAAGGTGCCCTCCTGCTCGATCGGGTTCTGCGTGGCCATCACCAGGAACAGCGCCGGCAACGCATAGGTGTGCCGGCCCACGGTGACCTGGCGCTCGCCCATCGCTTCCAGCAGCGCGGACTGCACCTTGGCCGGGGCACGGTTGATCTCATCGGCCAGCAGGATCGGGTGGAAGATCGGCCCGGGCACGAACTCGAAGCGGCCCTCCTGCGGGCGCCAGATCTCGGTGCCGGTCAGGTCGGCCGGCAGCAGGTCCGGGGTGAACTGCACCCGCGAGAAGTCGGCTTCCAGCCGCGCGGCCAGGGCACGGATCGCGGTGGTCTTGGCCAGCCCGGGCGCCCCTTCGACCAGCAGGTGGCCATCGGCCAGCAGGGCAGTCAGCAGGCGCTCGACCAGCGCGCCCTGGCCGACGATCTCGGCCGACAGCGCATCGCGCAGCGCGCGGAAGGCGTCATGCAGGCGATCGGGCGCGACGGTGGCGGCAAAGGTGGGGGCGTCGGTATCGGGCATGGGGGGTGGCAGAGTCATGGCATCCATGTGACCCACGCGGCGCGCGTAAGGTTCCGTCGACATGATGGCAGGCCGGGAACCCGCTGCGCATCAAGATTGCCTGAACGCGGCAACCATGGCCCACCGAACCCCGCCTATGCGGCGTTCGAGCGCGTTGCAGCGCCGGAGTAGATCGCGCTGCAGTAAGGGCCGGCCATCTTGAAGCGGCGGCAGCCCGCTGGCCGCTCCTCGTAGATGCCGCAGTTCATGCGCACCCGGTCCAGCGCCACGCACCATCCGTCCTCGGCCCGCGCCATCACCCGCAGGCCACCGGACATCTCCGTGGTCAGGTGCGCCGGAATGCGCTCGGAGGCATCGAGCACCACGGTCAGCCGGCAACACCGCGCATCACAGCTGGAACAGTTGGCCGCTGCCATGGAGTTCACCTGCTTTTGGGACGAAACAGCGCCCAGCATAGCGCGGTCCCCTTGCCGGTTCCCGAAGGCAGGATGAAGCGGGTCGGGTTCGCCGCCCGGCAGACCCGGCCCAGGATTGGACAGCGCGATGCCGGAATGAAGAGCGTCCGGCCCCGGGTCGGACCTATCGGCTACGCCGGCCATCCCCACGGCGTCGGGCTGCGTTGGCCGCGCAAACCGGCGAAGCATCAAGCCAAAGGGCCGCACGAGGCGGCCCTTTGGCGGTAAAGCGGTAGCCGACCTCAGTTGGTCTTGGCCACGCGCAGCACCTTGGGGGTCACGAACACCAGCAGTTCGGCCTTGTCCTTGTTGCGGCTGCGCTTCTTGAACAGGTTGCCCAGGAACGGCACGTCGCCCAGGAACGGCACCTTGTTGACGCTGTTGCGGTCGGTGAACTCGTACACGCCGCCGATCACCACAGTCTGGCCGTCATCCACCAGCACCGCGGTGTTCACTTCGCGGCGGTTGATGGTCGGAACCTGGCCGTAGCCTTCCAGCACGATGTAGCTTTCCACCTCGTCCTTCTTGACCGACATGTTCAGGAACACGCGGTTGTCGTTGGTGATGGTCGGGGTGACCTTCAGCTCCAGCACCACTTCCTTGAACTGGACGTTGGCCTGCGCCGCGCCGCCGGCCGCACCGCCGCCGCTGATGGTGACGTAGCCGATTTCCTTGCCCTGCTTGATCACCGCCTCACGCTGGTTGGTGGTGACCACGCGCGGGTTGGAGATCACTTCGCCACGCGATTCCTGCTGCATCGCCGACAGTTCCACGTCGAGCAGGTAACCGGCGTTGAGGATGGACAGCGCCAGCGAACCGGGGTTGCTGGTAGCGGCTACCGGCAGGTTCCAGTTCAGCCCACCGGTGTTGATGGTATTGGGTGCGCGCACCGGCACCGCGCCGGTACCACCACCAGCCGCCCACTCGTTGAGTGCTTTCTGGTAATCGTTGTTGACCTTGGCCCGGTCGGTGATGTTGGCGTGGTTGCTGGTGACATTGCCACCGAAGAACACGTCGTCGCGGCTACCGGTGATGCCGAACTTGGCCCCCAGTTCACGCGCGAAGGTGTCGGTGGCGATCACGATCCGGCTTTCGATCAGCACCTGGTCGACCGGGCGGTCGATCACGTTGATCAGCTCGCGCATCTGCGTGAGCTTCTTGGGGATGTCGCTGATCATCAGCGTGTTGGTGCGCTCATCGGCGACGATGCGGCCGCGCGAGGACAGGAAACCGCTGTCTTCCTGCGAGTTGCCGTTGCCGCCACCGCCGCCGCTACCACCGCCACCGCCGCCGCCGATACCCTTGGCTTCGGTCAGGGCTTTGAATATCGCCGTGGCGCTGTGGTAGTTGATCTGGATGTAGTCGGTGACCAGGTCTTCGCGGTTCTCGATGGCGATGCGCGCGTCTTCCTTGTCCTGCTCGAACTTGGCCAGCTCCGGCTGCGGGGCGACCCACACCACGCCACCGTCACGGCGCTTGTCCAGGCCCTTGGCGCGCAGCACGATGTCCAGCGCCTGGTCCCACGGCACATTGACCAGGCGCAGGGTGACATTGCCTTCGACGCTGTCGGAGGCCACCACGTTCAGGTTGGACTCCTCGGCGATCAACTGCAGCACCGTGCGCACCGGCACGTCCTGGAAGTTGAAGGTCACCGGCTTGCCGCTGTAGCCGCGCTGCGACACCGCGGCCGCCGCCTGGGTCACGGTGGCGGCGTTGATCGCGCCGGTGGCCGGGGCGGCCTTGCGCGGGCTGATCTCCACCACGTATTCGTTGCCGCTCTGGTAAGCCAGCGAATCGAATGCGGTATTGGTGTTGAGCACCAGCTGGGTGCCGCCGCCATAGGGCTTGGGATCGATGCGCTGCACCGGGGTGGCAAAGTCGGTCACGTTGATCGACTTCTGCAGGTTCTCCGGCAGGCGCGCGTTGCCGACATCGATCAGCACGCTGTTGCCCTGGTTGCGCAGGTCCGGGTTGGCCCCCTTGCCGTCGAACTGCAGGATCAGCCGGCCGGCGCCGTCTTCACCGCGCTTGAAGTCGATCTTGGACACCGACAGCGTCGCCGGTGCGGCCGGTGCGCCTGCCGCCGCCGTCGGCGCTGCCGCTGCGGCGGCGGGCGTGGCCGCCAGCAACGTGCCATTGGCCACCATGAGCGCGACTCCCAGCGCGCACAGGTGGATCAGCTTCGGGCGCCGGTCGGGACGCTGCCGCATGGCGTTGGAAAAGGTCATCGTGCTATCCCCATAATCATTCATTGATCTTCAAGCGCAAGCGATGCAGGCCGTTCCAGCCAGCCGCCCGCGCCATCCGGCACCAGTTCAATCAGTTCGATCCGGTCTTCGAAGACCCCGGTCACGCGGCCGTCGCTCTGCCCCAGATACACGCCCGGACGCACCCGATAGGTGACCTTGTCCGGCGCGATCACCAGTGCGACCAGCCCGCCCCCGCTACCGATCGAGCCGACCATGTCCAAGGCATCCAGCGGGAAGGCTTCCAGCGGCTCCTTGCGGCGGTTCGGATCGGGACGCAGTCCCGAGCCGCCCTGCGGATTGGTCCAGGCGTCGGTGAACGGATCGCGCATCCCCTGCGCGGAGTATTCAAACGTTTCGAACTGCTGCATCACCGGCAGCGGTTCCAGCGGCGGGGCCGGACGCGCACGCACGTCGGCCACCCACTTTTCCAGGTTCGGCGCATCGCCCGGCGTACTGCTCACGCCACGCGCACAGCCGGCCAGCAGGGCCAGTACCAGCAGTCCACACACCCGTACGGTCGTGCCCAGGCTCATTTCGCGCCCCCGTCTTTGGCAGCGGCGGCAGCGGCTTTTTCCTGCGCTTCCATTTCCAGGTCGTCCAGGTAGCGGTAGGTCTTGACCGTGCCGGACAGTTCCAGCGCACCGCTGCGGGCGGTGATGCCGGTCTTGGGATCCTTCGGCTTCAGGTTGATGTCATGCATGGTCAGGATGACCACCCGCGGCAACGACGCCACGCCGCTGACGAACGCACCGAACTGGTGGTAGCTGCCCACCATGCGCAGGGCGATCGGCTTTTCGGCGTAGAACTCCTTGGGCGATTCGGCACCGGGCTGGAACAGCTCGTTGACCAGGCCGCTGGACAACGCGGTCTGCGAGATGTCGATGATCAGGTCCGGCATTTCGGTCTTGCTGGGCAGCTGGCGCAGCATCTGCTGCAGCACCTGCTCCATCTGGGCCAGCTGCTGCTTGAGCGGCTCCAGATTGACCGCGCGCCCCTGCTGCTTCTCGAACTCGCCACGCAGTTCGGTCTCGGTGCGCTCCAGGCCCGCCAGTTCCTCGCGCTTGCCGCTGATCAGGGCAAACCAGGCCAGCAGCACGATCAGCAGCGACAGCAGCGCGCAGAACACCACCTTGGCCTGCTGCGGCCAGTTGCCGATGTTGTTGAAATCCAGCTCTTTGATGTTGATCTTCTGGCTCATGCGGCCCCCTTCTGCAGCGCGCTGGATGCCGCCGGCTGTGCGGCCGGGGCGGGCGGAACCAGGCGGCTGCCGGCCGGCTTGGCCGGATCGGCAGCCGGCGCGGCGGCCGGGCCTGCCGGTGCCGGTGCCGGTGCCGGTGCCGGTGCCGCTGCGGGCGCAGGGCCCGGCGACAACGGTGCCACCGCCGGCGTTGCCGCCGGGGCCGCGGCCGGATCGGCCACAACGGGCATGCCGCCTTCCACCACCACGCCATCCACCGGTGCGCTCTGCGCCGGCAGGGTCACCTTGACCTCGAACATGTACGGCAGTGCGGTGATGTCCGATACCGGCCCGGTCCCCTTGCCATCCTTGTTCTCGTCAGGCTTCTTGGCCTCGATGATGGTCAGTTCCGGCTTGGTCATCCAGCCGGAGTTCTCCAGGTTGCGCATGTAGGCGCTGACCCGGGCATTGGACTGGGTACGGCCTTCCAGGGTGAGGATGTCGCCTTCCTGCTTGAGCGCGGTCAACACCACCCCGTCGGGGATGGTGCGCACCAGCGCATCGAACAGGTGCACCATCTGCGAGCGCTTGGCCTGCAGTTCCTCGATCACCTTCTTGCGCGCCAGCAGGCGGTCCTTCTGGCGGTCGAGGCGGTCGATCTCCTTGTTCTGCTCCTTGACCTTGTCGATCTCGGCCTGCAGGAACGTATTGCGATCCCCCTGGCCGCTGACCTGGCGGTCGTAGTAGAACCAGATCAACAGCGACAGCAGCACCCCGCCGATGGCGGCGAACCCGAGCATGCCGTAGAAATCACGCTGGCGTTGCTTGCGCCGCTCGGCGCGCCACGGCAATAGATTGATTCTTGCCATCAGTCAAAGCTCCTCAGCGCCAGACCGGTGGCAATCATCAGCGCCGGTGCGTCCTGGGCCAGGGCATGCGCCTGTACCTTGGGGCCCAGCGTCATCTGTGCCAGCGGGTTGGCCACCACGGTGGCCACGCCCAGCTGTTCTTCCACCATCTCCGGCAGACCGGCCAAGGCCGCGCAACCGCCGGCCAGTACGATGTGGTCGACCCGGTTGAACTCGCTGCCGGCATAGAAGAACTGCAGCAGGCGGCTGATCTGCTGGACCGTGGCTTCCTTGAACGGTTCCAGCACTTCCATCCCGTAGCTTTCCGGCAGCCCGCCCTGGCGCTTGGCCAGGCCGGCTTCCTCGTAGGTGAGGCCATAGCGGCGCATCACTTCGTCGGTCAGCTGCTTGCCGCCGAACACCTGTTCGCGGCTGTACAGGCTGCGCCCGCCGCGCAGAACATTGAGCGTGGTCATGGTGGCGCCGATGTCGACCAGGGCCACCACGCCATCGCTGGCGATCGGCAGCTCGCTGGCGACCAGGGCAAACGCGTTCTCGACCGCGAAGGCCTCCACGTCCATCACCCTGGCGGTCAGCCCGCCCAGCTCCAGCGCCGACTGGCGCAGCTCCACGTTCTCCGAACGCGACGCGGCCAACAGCACCTGGACCATTTCCGGGTTGTTGGGAATGGCGCCCAGCACCTCGAAATCGAGGTTCACTTCCTCGATCGGGTACGGGATGTAGTTGACCGCTTCGAGCTCGACCTGGGCTTCCATGTCGTTCTCGTCCAGGTCGGCGGGCATCGGGATCAGCTTGGTGATCACCGCCGAGCCGGCCACGGCGGCGGCGGCATGCCGGGCCTTGGTACCTGAACGGTTCACGGCGCGGCGGATCGCCTCACCGACGGCTTCCACTTCCACGATGTTCTTCTCCACCACCGCGTTCGGCGGAAGTGGTTCCACAGCATAGTGTTCCACACGGAAACGATTGCCACTGCGGGAAAGCTGCAAGAGCTTTACTGCAGTCGAGCTGATGTCGACGCCAATAAGCGGCGACTGGCTTTTTGGGATAAGCCCCACGGTTTCTCCCCTGCCGACGGGCACTTGAACGCAGAACCTGCGTCCGCGCATTAATAACGTTTTTTTTGCAAATCGCAACCATCACGCCATGAAGTGTGGATTTCGACACACTTTCACGCGTCCCCAGACGGTGATCGATCTGCGCTCCCCAGGAACAACCCCAGCCGTTCCCTTGTGTAATCTATACTCTGCGGCCACGAAATTCGCAATCGGAATCTGTCACTGATGACACGCTTTCGCCGCTGGCTGCGCTGGTTGCTGGTCGCCTTCCTGGTCCTGGGCCTGATCGGCGCCGCCGTTGCCGGTGGCCTCTACTACGCCATTTCCTCCAAGCTCCCGGATGTGCAGAGCCTGCGCAACATCGAGATGCAGGAGCCCATGTACGTGTATGCCAGCGATGGCAAGCTGATGGCCGTGTTCGGCGAGTCCCGGCGCACCCCGATCACCATGAAGGAGGTCCCGGAACGGCTCAAGCAGGCCTTCCTGGCCACCGAGGACGCCCGCTTCTACGAGCATGGCGGGGTCGACTACAAGGGCATCGGACGGGCGGTGTGGCTGCTGGCCACCACCAGCGACAAGCGCGTGCCGGGCGGGTCCACCATCACTCAGCAGGTCGCCCGCCAGTTCTTCCTCAGCTCCGAGTACAGCTACACCCGCAAGCTGGCCGAGATCCTGCTGGCGCGCAAGATCGAGGCCGAGCTGAGCAAGGACGAGATCTTCGAGCTGTACCTGAACAAGAGTTTCTTCGGCAACCGCGCCTACGGCGTGGCCGCCGCGGCCGAGTTCTACTACGGCAAGCCGCTGGCCAAGCTGGACCTGGACGAGATGGCCTCGCTGGCCGGCATTCCCAAGTTCCCGTCCAGCGGCAACCCGATCAGCAACCCCGAGCGCGCCCGCGAACGGCGCGACTACTACGTGCTGCAGCGCATGGCCGACCTGGGCTTCATCAGCCAGGCCGAAGCCAACGCCGCCAAGGCGGTGCCGATGCACGCCAGCGCGCATGAGCCGCCGGTGCAGGTGGAGGCCCCGTACGTGGCCGAGCTGGTCCGCCAGGAGATGATCGCCCGCTTCGGCGGCGACGTGGTCAACAAGGGCTATCACGTCACCACCACCATCGACGCGACCATGCAGACCGCGGCCAACCAGGCGGTGTTCGACGGCCTGCGCATCTACGACCACCGCCACGGCTGGCACGGGGTGGAACAGCACGTCGAGCTGCCCGCCGATGCCGACGCAAAGGCGATGGCCGCCAAGCTGTCGGGCATCGTGGCCCAGTCCGGGCTGCTGCCGGCGATCGTGTCCGGCACCGCCGCCGATGGCAGCGCCACCGTGGTGCTGGCCAACCGCAGCGAACTGGTGCTGCCGGCCAGCGCCAGCCGCTGGACCAACAAGACCCCGGCCAAGCTGCTCACCCGCGGCGACGTGGTGCGGGTGCGCCGCGGCGAGAAGGAAGGCGAGTGGCTGCTCGACCAGATCCCGCGCGGCCAGTCCGCGCTGGTCTCGCTGGACGCCGAAAGCGGCGCGCTGAAGGCGCTGGTCGGCGGCTTCAGCTTCTCCGGCAACAAGTTCAACCGCGCCACCCAGGCGCGCCGCCAGCCCGGCTCCAGCTTCAAGCCGTTCATCTATGCGGCGGCGTTCGACAAGGGCTTCAACCCGGCCTCGATCGTGCTCGACGCCCCGGTGGTGTTCCGCGACCGCCGCGGCAAGACCTGGTCGCCGCAGAACGACGGCGGCGGCTTCCGCGGCCCGATGCGCCTGCGCGAGGCTTTGGTGCAGTCGCGCAACCTGGTGTCGGTGCGCCTGCTGGATGGCATGGGCGTGGACTACGCGCGCAAGTACATCAGCGAATTCGGCTTCGCCGAGGCCGAACTGCCGCCGAACCTGTCGATGTCGCTGGGCACCGCCTCGCTGACCCCGCTGTCGGTGGCGCGCGGCTATGCGGTGTTCGTCAACGGCGGCTCGCGCGTGGAGACCTGGCTGATCGACCAGGTCACCGACCGCGACGGCAACGTGGTATTCAAGGAAAACCCGGCGATGGCCTGCCGCGACTGCGCCGGCACCAGCGGCGGCGCGCCGGTCAGCCAGGTGGTGGACGGCTTCAACTTCGGCGCCGCCGCGGCGCCGGCGGCCACCGCCGCGGCCAAGCCGCAGCAGCCGGTCGAACCGGCCAGGCCGGTCAACCCGGATGCGCGGGTGGCGCCGCGGGCGATCGACGCACGCACCGCCTACCAGCTGGTGTCGATGATGCGCGACGTGGTCCAGCGCGGCACCGGTACCGCGGCCAAGGTGCTCGGCCGCGCCGACGTCGGCGGCAAGACCGGCTCCACCAACGACCACCGCGACGCCTGGTTCTCCGGCTTTGGCGGCCCCTACGCCACCACCGTCTGGGTGGGCCGCGACGACTTCCGCTCGCTGGGCTACCGCGAATACGGCGGCAAGGCCGCGCTGCCGATCTGGATCGAGTACATGCGCGCCGCGCTCAAGGACGTGCCGATCGCGCAGAACGAGCCGCCGTCGGGCATGGTCCAGGCTACCCTCAACGGCGCCACCGAGTGGGTCAAGGTCGAGGACATGGACAAGATCGAGGAGTTCAACGTCGAGGCCCAGATACCGCAGGCCGACGACGCCGCGTTCGATATCTTCTGACGCCGGCGCGTCACCGTGATCGAACAGGCCGGGCATTGCCCGGCCTGTTTCGTTGTCCGCTGGCCCGGCCATCTCCCCATGCCCGATCGCGCGGGCAGCCAGGCGTGGCCGGGCTCTACCCCCTTGTCACATCCGCGGTGTACAGTCGCGGCAGGTCGCCAAGGAATCCCGGTCATGCATCGAGCCCCTCAGCATGCAGCCACCCAGACCCGCGAGCGCCGCCACCGGCTCGCCCATGAAGCCGCCCGGCTGATGGCCGAGGGCGGGATCCGCGATTACCACCAGGCCAAGCTCAAGGCCGCCGCCCGGCTGGACATCCACGACGATGCCTCGTTGCCGCGCAATGCCGAGATCGAACACGCGCTGCGCGAATACCAGCGCCTGTTCGCCGGTGCCGACCACGGGCAACAGCTGCACCAGCGCCGCCAGGCCGCGCTGCGCGCGATGGAGTTCCTGCACGACTTCGCCCCGCGCCTGTGCGGCCCGGTACTGGACGGCACCGCCGACGCCAACAGCCCCGTGCAGTTGCAGGTGCACAGCGACGACCCGGACGCGCTGCAGCGTTTCCTGGACGAACACGGCATCCCGGCCGAATCGCGTTCGCGGCGCCTGCGGCTGGACCGCGAGCGCACCCTGGACGCACCGGTGTGGGTGTTCAGCGCCGAGGAGCTGAGCTTCGACATCGCCGTACTGCCCTACGACGCGCTGCGCCAACCGCCGCTGTCGCCCATCGATGAAAAACCGATGCGGCGCGCCTCGCTGGCCCAGCTGCGCGAGCTGCTGGCCACCGAAGAGATCGCCAGCTACCTGGACCGGTAGGTCCGCCCCATCCATAAATAGGTTCTTCGCCGATTTACGGGAAGTCAGCTGGGCACTAAAGCCTCAGATCAACGGCAATGACCGACGTATGCGCTGATTGGGCTGGCGCGGGCGGGTTGGCGGGACACGTCGTGAACCCCTCCGTGGGGGCTTGGCGAAAACATCCATGTTTTCGACAGTCCCGCCAACCCACCCCGCGCCAACCCTCCATACATGGCTGGTACGCAGGGAAAAGCGTAGGTCCGAGCCACGCTCGGACAGCACCATGCCGAGACGATGCGTGTCCGACCATGGGTCGGACCTAC
>NZ_JACWUO010000027.1 GCF_020857975.1 Stenotrophomonas rhizophila | reverse complement strand
TGGGAACCGACCCTACCAGCGGCCCCCGGGCAATGCTCGGTAGGGTCGCTCCCCGGACGACTGCACGTGGTGCTTCCGGGCCGGTGGTGGGCATGACCCTGGCCGGGGAGGTGCGTCTTGCTTCGGTAGGGGCACGCGTTCGTCGTGCCGATGGGCGGTATCGGCAGTCGTTTGGGAACCGACCCTACCAGCGGCCCCCGGGCAATGCTCGGTAGGGTCGCTCCCCGGACGACTGCACGTGGTGCTTCCCGGCCGGTGGCGGGCATGACCCTGGCCGGGGAGGGGCGTCTTGCTTCGGTAGGGGGCACGCGTCCGTCGTGCCGATGGGCGGTATCGGCAGTCGTTTGGGAACCGACCCTACCAGGGCGGTCCACGCCCATGCGCCCGGCCCCTGCGGCATGCCGTTCGCTGCGCGACGTTACGGCTTCTGTGCCGGCTGGATGCGTACCCGGACTTCTTCCTGTTCCGGCGGCGTTGCCTGCGCCGGGGCGGAGGTGGTGGCCGGTTGTACTGCCGGGGCCGGGGCCACGGTCGGGGCACTGCGGTGACGCAGCACCACCACCATCGCCACCGCGGCGATCACCAGCAGCAGGCCGATGCGGATCCGCCAGGCCCAGTTGCGGCGCGGGGCGATCTCGTCGGCCTGCTCGCGGAAGGCGAATTCGGCGGTGGGGTGATCGCGCCGGGTGGTTTCCAGCAGGCGCGCGTCGCGCAGGATTTCGCGTGCGCGCGGCTGGTCATTGGCGTGCACTACCCACAGGGTGGGATGGGTGGTGGCCTTGCTGGTATCCAGGTAGCTGAACTGGCTGCCGCGCTTGCTGTGGTAGGAGCGGCCGTTGGTGATGCGCACCTCGATGCCGGCATCGCGCAGCAGCTCGGCCACGCCTTCCACGGTTTCCACGCGCTGGCTGTTGAAGATCTGTCTCATCTCAGTCCTTGGCCGGCACGGCGGCCGCGGCGGCACTGTCGGGAACCACGCGGATCAGGCCTTCCTGCGCGGTGCTGGCCACCAGCACGCCCTGCCGGGTGAAGAACTGGCCGCGGGCCAGGCCGCGCGCGTCCTGCGCGCTGGGGCTGTCCAGCGAGTACAGCAGCCAGTCGTCGGCGCGGAACGGGCGGTGGAACCAGATGGCGTGGTCGAGCGAGGCCATCTGCACGTGCGGCTGGTAGTAGCTGATGCCGTGCGGGAAGGTGGCGGTGCCGAGCAGATGGAAGTCCGAGGCATAGGCCAGCAAGGCCTGGTGCAGCTCGGGCGCGTCGCCGACGCGTTCATTCAGGCGCAGCCAGACCTGATGGTAGGGCGGGCGCTTGGGTGGGTTGAGTTCGTCGCGCGGGTAGACGTGGCGGAACTCGAACGGGCCGCCGCGCGAGAGCCAGCGTTGCACCTTGATCGGCAGCCGCTCCAGCACTTCCGGCGGCACCGGGCGGTTGGGCTCGATGTCTTCCGGCTGCGGCACCTCGGGCATCTTGTGCTGGTGCTCGGCCCCGCTTTCGGCCTGCTGGAACGAGGCCGCGCAGAAGAAAATCACCTTGCCGTGCTGGATCGCGGTGACCCGGCGCACCGAGAAGCTGCCGCCATCGCGGGTGCGGTCCACGTCGTAGACGATCGGGTGGTCGATATTGCCGGCGCGCAGGAAATAGGCATGCAGCGAGTGCACGTGGCGGCCGTTCTCGACCGTCTTCTGGGCGGCGGACAGGGCCTGGCCCAGCACCTGCCCACCGAACACGTACTTGGTGCCGATATCACGGCTCTGGCCGCGGAACAGGTTGTCTTCCAGGCGCTCGAGCGTGAGCAGGTCGATCAGCTCGGAGACGACGGGTTCGTGCGTGTCGGACAAGGGAGGCAACCGGCAGGGGGGCGGACCGGAATTATAAGGTAGTGCCGGCCGCTGGCCGCATGACGGCAACGCATTCGCGCTGCCGCCCCCACGGTTCGCTCTGCAAACCGCGGGCCCCCTCTCATTGCCCTCCAAACCCCCGCCGCTTCGCGGCCGCCCCCTGACTCAGGGGGCTCATTCCAGCCATGTGCGCGCAACCATGCAGTGCCGGACCGGGAGGTGCCTGGTTGCCGGCCAGCGGCCGGCACTACCGGGCGTTGGCGTTTGCCGGGCTTCAGGCCTTGCCGAGTCTGGCCGCCAGCTGCTGCAGTGCCTGCTGGGCGTCCGGGGCATACCAGGCATCGACGAAGCGGTCGAGCTGGATCAGGTCGGCGTGCAGGGCCTCGTGCAGGTCGGCGCGGGCGACCGCGCGGGTCAGCAGCATCGGCTGGCGCGGCAGGGTGAGCAGGCGCTGCAGCCAGGCGATCGCCTGCGGCACCACCTGGGCGGCGTCGGCCAGTTCGTCGACCAGGCCGATCCCCAGGGCGCGCTCGGCCGGCACCATCTCCCCGCCCACCAGCAGCTGGGTGGCGCGGTGGTGGCCCACCACGCGACGCATCAGCCGCTGGATGCCTTCCGGCGCGACCAGCCCCACCTGCACCTCGTTCAGGCCGATCACGGTCGGCTGGGCCGGGTCCGGGCTGCGCGCCAGGATCCGGTAATCGCAGCACAGCGCCAGCACGCAGCCGCCGGCCGGGGCGTGCCCGGTCAGCGCAGCCACCACCGGCACCCGGCACTCGGCCAGGGTGCGCACCGCGCCGAAGAACGCCTGCCAGCTGTCCAGCAGCTTGTGCTTGTCCTCGCCATGGCCGAGCAGGTGCGGCACGTCCATGCCGGCGCTGAAGATGCGCGCGCTGCCCGACAGCACGATGCCGTGCATGTCATCGGTCATGGCCTGGTTGATCGCGTGGATCAGATGACGGCACAGCTCGGTATCCAGCGCATTGACCGGCGGGCGCGCCAGCCGCAGTTCGCGGATGGGGCCATGGTTGATCACCTCGATAAGCGTCGTCATGCTGCGATCTCGTTGCGGACGGGAAACTGAGGCGATGATAGCCAAACCATTCGTGTGCGTATTGTTGGGGCTGTGTGCGCTTGCAACATCGGCCGCTGCGGCCGAGCCGGCTTGCGTGACCCTGCGTGCCGGCTGGATACGGCTGCCGCCGGGGGCCATGCCGATGGCGGCCGGCTACGGGCAGATCCGCAATGACTGCCGCAGCGCGGTGGTGGTGGTCGGCGCCGGCAGCAAAGCGTTCGGCGATGTGTCGTTGCACGAAACGACGCTGGTCGGCGGGGTCAGCCGGATGCGCGCGGTGGAGCGGTTGCCGATTGCGGCGGGCGCCGCGGTCGAGCTCAAACCGGGTGGCCTGCACCTGATGCTGATGCAGCCGGAGGTGGCCGTGAAGGCAGGCGCCGCGCTGCCGCTGCGGCTCAGCCTGGAAGACGGGCGCAAGGTGGATGGGGTGTTGCAGGTGCGCAAGGTGGCGCCCTGAATTCGCGTGCCGACCAACGGTCGGCACCTGCCGGGGTTCCCTACCGGTAGGCAACGACCGTTGGTCGTTGCGAACGCAGCCGGGCAATGGCCCGGCACGGTAGGGTCGCTCCCCGGACGACTGCACGTGGTGCTTCCCGGCCGGTGGTGAGCATGACCTTCGCCGGAGAGGTGTGTCTGCTTCGGTGCGGGTCATGCGTTCGTCGCGGCGATGGGTGGTATCGGCAGTCGTTTGGGAACCGACCCTACCAGGGATGCGGCGATGGAGCGTCTGGTAGGGTCGCTCCGCGGACGACTGCACGTGGTGTTTGCCGGCCGGTGGTGGCATGACCTCGGCCGGAGAGGTGCGTCTGCTTCGGTGCGGGTCATGCGTTCGTCGCACCGATGGGCGGTATCGGCAGTCGTTTGGGAACCGACCCTGCCAGGGATGCGGCGATGGTGCGTCTGGTAGGGCCGCTCCGCGGACGACTGCACGTGGTGTTTCCCGGCCGATGGTGGGCATGACCTCGGCCGGCGAGGTGCGTCTGCTTCGGTGCGGGTCATGCGTTCGTCGTGCCGATGGGCGGTATCGGCAGTCGTTTTGGAACCGACCCTACTGGGGACCGTGCTGCGCGGTCAGGTCCAGTCGTAGGAGAACAGCACGGTGCGGCTGTCCGGCTCGTACAGCATCACGATGGCATCGGCGCCGGCGGCGCACCAGTTGTAACCGGCTACTTCGGCGACCGCGAAGAACGGCTTGCCGTCGCGGGTGATGCGCACGTTCTCGGCATCCTCAGGCCGGTCGCGGTCGTACATCGAAGGATCCAGCGAGATCTCGAACGCCGGCGGAATCTCTGCGGTTTCGGTCCAGTTGCCACCGGAAATCTGCCCGCCCAGGGTATCCAGATAGGCCTGCTCGCCCGGTTCGCCATCGCCATAACGCGAGTAGCTGGCCAGGCGGCCGTGGGCCTGGAAGTAGGCGTGTGCCTTGGCGTAACTTTCGCGCATTTCCGCGATGTGCTCCACCGCATCGGTGTCGTCCACCTGGTCGCCGATAAAGTAACCGGCGTTGCCGAGGAAACGCATGCGATTGTCGCCGGTCAGCTCGAACGCGATCCAGTTGCTGCCGGTGAACGCGTTGTGGTGTTCGGTGGTTTCATCACCGATGCAGCCCTCATAGGGCTCGATCGGGCACAGCATCGTGGCCACGGTGCCGGCCAGTTCGGGACGCAGTACACCCAGGTCGATACTGAGCAGCGGCAGCAGGTGCGCGGCCAGCCAAGGCTGGTCATCGACGAATACGTCGGTGGGGAAGGGCAGCATGCCCGGCAGCAGGGTGCGGACATCGGTCTGGTGAAACATGTCATTCCTTTGCACGTAAACGGTAGTGCCGGCCGCTGGCCGGCAACCTCATGACGCTCGATTGCAAACGGGGTGGCCGGCCGTAGACCGGCATCCCCCTCAGCTCGACGCGCTGCGGATCGCTTCGGGCAGCGGTGCGCTCTTGCCGGTCTGGGTGTCCATCCATACCACCACCACGTTGCCATCCGAATACAGCGTGCTGTCGTTCTTCTCGTCCACGATGCGGTGGCCGATGGTCACGCTGCTGTTGCCCAGGCGTTCGACGAACAGCTCCACCACGATGTCGTTGGGCCATACGATCGGCAGGCGGTAGTTGACGTTGGTGGCGGCCACCACCGGCGCGATGCGGTCGGTCATCGACACGCCCTCCACCCCCAGCATCCAGCGCACGCGCGCTTCTTCCAGGTAGGAAATGTACTTGGCGTTGTTGACGTGGCCCATGCTGTCCATGTCGCGCCAGCGCACGCTGATCGGCACGCGGGCGAGGATCTTGTGCTCGTTGCTCATGCGGTCTTCTTCTTGCTCTTGGCGGGGGCTTGGGTCGCGGCGGTCTTGCGCGCGGCCTTCTTCGGCTCCGGCTTGGCCTTGCGCGGCGGCCGGGCGTCGGGCTTGTTGGCCACGGCCGCCGGTTGTTCCGGGCGCGCGGCGGTGGACGGCAGCATCTTGGCCAGGAACTGGCCGGTGTACGACCTCGGGCAGGCCGCCACGTCTTCGGGCGTACCGGTGACCAGGATGGTGCCGCCGCGGTGGCCGCCTTCCGGGCCGAGGTCGACGATCCAGTCGGCGGTCTTGATCACGTCCAGGTTGTGCTCGATCACCACCACCGTGTTGCCTTCGTCGCGCAGCTTGTGCAGCACGCCGAGCAGCGCCTCGATATCGTGGAAGTGCAGGCCGGTGGTCGGCTCATCCAGGATGTACAGGGTGCGCCCGGTATCGCGCCGCGACAGTTCCTTGGACAGCTTCACCCGCTGCGCCTCGCCGCCGGACAGCGTGGTCGCGCTCTGGCCCAGCTTGATGTAGCTCAGGCCCACGTCGACCAGCGTTTCCAGCTTGCGCGCAATGGAGGGCACCGGCTCGAACAGCTTCAGCGCATCTTCGACGGTCATCTGCAGCACGTCATTGATGTTGTAGCCCTTGTACAGGATCTCCAGCGTCTCGCGGTTGTAGCGCTTGCCGTGGCAGACGTCGCAGGGTACGTACACGTCCGGCAGGAAGTGCATTTCCACCTTGATCAGGCCATCGCCCTGGCAGGCTTCGCAGCGGCCGCCGCGCACGTTGAAGCTGAAGCGGCCCGGCGAATAGCCGCGCGCGCGCGCTTCGGGCACCTGGGCGTACAGCTCGCGCAGCGGCGTGAACAGACCGGTGTAGGTAGCCGGATTGGAGCGCGGGGTGCGGCCGATCGGCGACTGGTCGATGTCCACCACCTTGTCGAACAGGTCCAGCCCCTGCACTTCCTTGTACGGTGCGACCGGGTGCGAGGAGCCGTTGATCTCGTTGGCGGCCAGCGAGAACAGGGTGTCGTTGATCAGGGTCGACTTGCCCGAGCCGGACACGCCGGTGATGCAGGTCAGCAGGCCCGAGGGAATGTCCAGGTCCACGCCCTTGAGGTTGTTGCCGCTGGCACCGCGCAGGTGCAGGGTCATCTTCGGGTTGGGCTTGTGCCGGCGGGCCGGGATCTCGATGGCGCGCTTGCCCGACAGGTACTGGCCGGTCAGCGAACGCGGCGCGTCCAGGATGTCCTGCAGGGTGCCCTGGCCGACGATTTCGCCGCCGTGCACGCCCGCGCCCGGGCCGATGTCCAGCACGTAGTCGGCCAGCCGGATGGCGTCTTCGTCGTGCTCGACCACGATCACCGTATTGCCCAGGTCGCGCAGGCGGGTGAGGGTGCCGAGCAGGCGCTCGTTGTCGCGCTGGTGCAGGCCGATCGAGGGTTCATCGAGCACGTACATCACCCCGACCAGGCCGGCGCCGATCTGGCTGGCCAGGCGGATGCGCTGGGCCTCGCCACCGGACAGGGTGTCGGCCTTGCGCTCCAGGGTGAGGTAGTCCAGGCCCACATCGACCAGGAAGCCCAGCCGCTCGCCGATCTCCTTGACGATCTTGCCGGCGATCTCGCCGCGCCAGCCGGGCAGGCTCATGCTGCTGAAGAACTTCAGCGCTTCATCGATCGGCAGCACCACCAGTTCGGGCAGGGCGCGGTCGGCCACGAACACGTTGCGCGCGGCCTTGTTCAGGCGCTGGCCGTGGCACTGCGGGCAGTCGCGTTCGCTGATGTACTTGGCCAGTTCCTCGCGCACCGCCGAGGATTCGGTCTCCTTGTAGCGGCGCTCCAGGTTGGGAATGATGCCCTCGAAGCGGTGCTTGCGCTGGGTGCGGCCGCCGGCCTCGGTGAAGTAGGTGAAGGTGATGGTCTCTTCGCCGCTGCCGTACAGCACGGCTTGGCGCACGTCCTCGGGCAGGCTCTGCCACGGCGCGTCGGTGTCGAACTTGTAGTGCTTGGCCAGCGAGGCGATCAGCTGGAAGTAGTAGGCGTTGCGCCGGTCCCAGCCGCGCACCGCGCCGGCCGACAGCGACAGCTCCGGGTGCACCACCACCCGCGAGGGGTCGAAGAACTCGGCCATGCCCAGGCCGTCGCAGCCCGGGCAGGCGCCGACCGGCGAGTTGAACGAGAACAGGCGCGGTTCCAGCTCGGGCAGCGAGTAGTCGCAGACCGGGCAGCTGTACTTGGACGAGAACAGGTGGGCCGGCGCGTCCTCCACGGCCGCTCCCGGCATCCTGCCTCCCGCGGCACTTGCGCTGTCCTGCGCGGCGTCCAGCGACTGCACCGAGACCATGCCGTCGCCCAGCTTCAGCGCGGTTTCAAAGCTCTCGGCCAGGCGCTGCTTGATGTCCTCGCGCGGACGGAAACGGTCGATCACCGCCTCGATGGTGTGCTTCTGGCGCAGCGCCAGTGGCGGCACCGCGTCGATTTCATGCAGCTGGCCGTCCACGCGCACGCGCACATAGCCCTGCGCGCGCAGCTGGTCGAAGACCTGGGCGTGCTCGCCCTTGCGCTCGCGGATCACCGGGGCCAGCAGCATGTAGCGCTGCTCCGGATCCAGGGCCAGCACGTGGTCGACCATCTGGCTGACCGTCTGCGCTTCCAGCGGGTAGCCGTGGTCGGGGCAGCGCGGGCTGCCGACGCGGGCATACAGCAGGCGCAGGTAGTCGTAGATCTCGGTGATGGTGCCCACGGTCGAGCGCGGGTTGTGCGAGGTCGATTTCTGCTCGATCGAGATCGCCGGGGACAGGCCCTCGATATGGTCCAGGTCCGGCTTTTCCATCACGCTCAGGAACTGCCGGGCGTAGGCCGACAGCGATTCCACGTAGCGGCGCTGGCCTTCGGCGTAGATGGTGTCGAACGCCAGCGAAGACTTGCCCGAGCCGGACAGGCCGGTGATCACGATCAGCTTGTCGCGGGGCAGGTCGAGATCGATGTTCTTGAGGTTGTGCGTCCGCGCGCCGCGGATGCGGATGAAATCCATCGCCATGGGGGATCCGTTGTAAGGCTTTGGCCCGGAGGGCCGGCAAGCGGGTGGGGCAAGCGGAGACGGCAATCGGTCAGCCTACCGAGCTTGGGATTTGGGGGCAATCGCGCACATTGCCAGCCCCTGGTCTCAATCCCTGAGACCGGCCGGGGCCGTACCTGAACGGGATTCAGGCCCAAGCCGGGCAAGGCGGGGGGTGACTTGACCCGGACCACCCCCAGTCATTAAAATCCCGCTTCTGTCTGCCCTCGATGGCGGCAGTCCATAGACCACAATAACTACAGAGGAAGTCTGGTCATGTACGCAGTACTGGTAACCGGCGGTAAGCAATACCGCGTGGCGCAGGGCGAAAAGCTCCGCGTTGAAAAGCTCGAAGTCGAAGTCGGCAGCGAGATCAAGTTTGACACCGTCCTGATGTTGGGCGACAGCGATGGCATCAAGATCGGCGACGCAGTCAGCGGCGCTTCGGTCACCGCCACGGTCGTGTCCCAGGGTCGTGCTGACAAGGTCCGGATCATCAAGTTCCGTCGCCGTAAGCACCACATGAAGCGCCAGGGTCACCGTCAGTACTACACCGAAATCGAGATCACCGGCATTGCCGGTGGCAGCAAGTAATCAAGGAGACCAGTCATGGCACATAAGAAGGGCGTAGGCTCATCGCGCAACGGTCGCGACTCCAACCCGAAGTACCTCGGCGTCAAGATCTTCGGTGGCCAGGCCATCGATGCCGGCAACATCATCGTGCGTCAGCGCGGCACCCAGTTCCATCCGGGCAGCGGCGTTGGCCTCGGCCGTGACCACACCCTGTTCGCGCTGGTCGACGGCAAGGTGGAGTTCTCGGTGAAGGGCCCGAAGAAGCGTCGTACCGTCAGCGTCGTCGCCGAAGCCTGATCTTCGCGATACGCGGGCGCCCACGCCTCGGCGTGGGGCCGCTGACGAAAGCCCCGCTTCGGCGGGGTTTTTGTTTTTATCCAAGCACCTACGGGCGGGGATCGTTCCCGCCACCGTCGCCGGATCGTACCGGTGACGTTAGACTCTGCGGTCGGGCGCATCGATGGCCCATCGCCTCCAGTTGGCATCCAGAATCATGAAACTTGTAGACGAAGCAGAAATCCAGGTCACCGCCGGCGATGGCGGCAACGGCTGCGTCGGTTTCCGTCGCGAGAAGTTCATTCCGCTGGGCGGCCCGGACGGTGGCGATGGCGGCAATGGCGGCAGCGTGTGGATCCGCGCCGATGCGAACCTGAACACCCTGGTCGATTTCCGCCATGAGCGCATCTTCAAGGCGCAGCGCGGCGAGAACGGCATGGGCCGCCAGGCCTACGGCAAGGGCGGCGAAGACCTGGTCATCATCGTGCCGGTGGGCACCGTGGTCATGAACGTGGCCACCGATGAGGTGATCGGCGATCTGACCCAGCACGACGACCGCCTGCTGGTGGCCAAGGGCGGCCGCGGCGGCCTGGGCAACATGCATTTCAAGAGCTCCACCAACCGCTCGCCGCGCCAGGCGCTGCCGGGCGAAGAGGGTGAAGAGCGCCTGCTCAAGCTGGAGCTGAAGCTGCTGGCCGACGTCGGCCTGCTCGGCTTCCCCAATGCCGGCAAGAGCACCCTGATCCGCGCCGTCTCTGCGGCGACGCCGAAGGTGGCCGACTACCCGTTCACCACCCTGTACCCGAACCTGGGCGTGGTTCGGGTCGAGAACTACCGCAGCTTCGTGATCGCCGACATTCCCGGCCTGATCGAGGGCGCGGCCGACGGCGCCGGGCTGGGCGCGCAGTTCCTGCGCCATCTGCAGCGCACCCGCCTGTTGCTGCACCTGGTGGACATCTCGCCGATGGAAGGTGGCGTGGAGGGCGTGTCGCCGATCGAGCAGGTCCGGGCGATCGAGCGCGAGCTGGAAAAGCACGACCCGGAGCTGCTGGACAAGCCGCGCTGGCTGGTACTGAACAAGGCCGACCTGATGTTCGAGGACGAGGCCAAGGCCGCCGCCGAGAAGATCGTCGCCGAGCTGGGCTGGACCCAGCCGTGGTACCTGGTTTCGGCGCTGGGCCGTGAAGGCACCTGGCCGATCATGACCAACATCATGGCCTTCTTCGACCGCCAGAAGGAAGATGAGGCGCAAGCGCGCGATGCGTACTGAGCGCGTCCGCGCGCCCCTGAGAAACCCGGCTGCGGCCGGGTTTTTCTGTTGTGTGCTGCACACGCGTGGTGCGTTGGTGTCGGGCTCCGCCCGGCTTGCGTCCGGCGGCCGGGACCTCGTCGCGGCAGGCTGCCGGGCCGGGTCCGGTGCGGCGGCGGCCGGGCGGTCCAGCGGGGCAGAAAATAATGGCGTGCACGCAAAAAACCCGGCCGGGGCCGGGTTCTTCTGTGCTGCCGAAAGCCAGGCTTCCGGCAACCACTTCGCCGTATCAGGCGGCCTTGATGGCCTTGATGCGCGCGGTCAGGCGGCTCTTGTGGCGAGCGGCCTTGTTCTTGTGGATCAGACCACGCGAGCTGAAACGGTCGAGGATCGGCTGGGCGACGGCAAAGGCTGCCTCGGCGCCGGCGGCGTCATTGGCATCCAGAGCCTTGATCACCTTCTTGACAGCGGTGCGCAGCATCGAACGCTGAGCCGTATTGCGCGCGTTGCGCACGACGGTCTGCTTGGCGCGCTTCTTGGCGGACTTGATATTGGCCACAGTGGTGGTTTCCTGAAAAATCGGTGTAATGGGAACAGCAAGCTGGAAAGTATGATCGCTCGAAAAATGTACGTCAAGTCAATTGTCAAGAGGGAACACCGGTGAGTTCACCCAGGATGTTGCGCGGGCTGCTGTCGTTCAGCAGCATGACCATGATATCGCGGGTGCTGGGGCTGGTCCGCGACCTGGTCATCACCACCACCTTCGGCACCAATGCGGTGACCGACGCCTTCTGGGTCGCCTTCCGGGTGCCCAACTTCCTGCGCCGGCTGTTCGCCGAGGGCTCGTTCGCCACCGCCTTCGTGCCGGTGTTCACGGAAGTGAAGGAAACCCGTTCGCATGCCGAGCTGCGCGAGCTGATGTCGCGGGTGGCCGGCACCCTGGGCGGGGTGCTGCTGCTGGTCACCGCGCTGGCGCTGATCTTCGCCCCGCAGCTGGCCACGCTGTTCGCCAGCGGGGTGGACACCGACCCGGCCAAGCATGGCCTGCTGGTGGACCTGTTCCGGCTGACCTTCCCGTTCCTGCTGTTCGTCTCGCTGACCGCGCTGGCCGGCGGGGCGCTCAACAGCTTCCAGAAATTCGCCATGCCGGCGCTGACCCCGGTCATCCTCAACCTGTGCATGATCGCCGGCGCGCTGTGGCTGGCGCCACGGCTGGGCGGCACCCCGGAGAAGCAGATCCTGGCCCTGGGCTGGGCGGTGCTGGCCGCCGGCCTGCTGCAGCTGCTGTTCCAGCTGCCCTCGCTGAAGGGCATCAACCTGCTCACCCTGCCGCGCTGGGGCTGGCGCCACCCGGGCGTGCGCAAGGTGCTGACCCTGATGGTGCCGACCCTGTTCGGCTCGTCGGTGGCCCAGATCAACCTGCTGCTGGACACGGTGATCGCCGCCAAGCTGACCGACGGCTCGCAGTCCTGGCTGTCGCTGGCCGACCGCTTCCTGGAGCTGCCGCTGGGCGTGTTCGGGGTGGCGCTGGGCACGGTGATCCTGCCGGCGCTGGCCCGCCACCACGTCAGCACCGACAAGGCCGGCTTCTCCAGCGCGCTGGACTGGGGGCTGCGCACGACCCTGCTGATCGCCGTGCCGGCCATGCTCGGCCTGGTGCTGCTGGCCGAGCCGCTGATCGCCACGGTGTTCCAGCACGGCCAGTTCAGCGCGTTCGATACCCGCATGACCGCCTTGTCGGTGTACGGCCTGAGCTTCGCCCTGCCGGCGTTCGCGCTGCTCAAGGTGGTGCTGCCGGCGTTCTACGCCCGCCAGGACACCCGCACCCCGGTCCGCGCCGGCCTGATCGCGCTGGTGGCCAACATGGCGTTCAACTTCATCCTGCTGGCGGTGCTGTACCACCTGATGGTGCCCGAGGCGCTCAAGGCCCAGGGCGTGTGGACCGCGCTGGGCAAGCAGCCCGGCCTGCACCTGGCGCTGGGCATTGCCAGCGCGCTGTCCAGTTACCTGAACCTGGGGTTGCTGTGGTACTGGCTGGGCAAGACCGGGGTGTACCAGCCCAGGCCGGGCTGGGGCGGCTATGCGGCCCGCCTCGGCGTGGCCTGCGCGGCGATGGTGGCCGTGCTGCTGGGCCTGCTGTACGGGATGCCGGGCTTCACCGGGATGGACAAATGGCAGCGGATCGGCAACCTCGCGCTGCTGGTCGGCGGCGGCGGCCTGACCTACCTGGTCGCCCTGGTCGCGATGGGTTTCCGCCCGCGCCACCTGCGCGAGCATTGATCCGTGGGCACCCCGGCTATACTTCATGGCTATCCCTTGCAGCGCATCGGTCCGGGTGGGCCAGATTCCAGTTGATGAGCAGGTTGTTCAGAAGCATCGAAGGCGGGCAACTGTTCCCGCACGGAAGCGTGGTCTGCATCGGCGCATTCGACGGCCTGCATCTCGGCCATCGTGCGTTGGTGCGCCATGCGGTGGCGCGCGCGCGCGCGTTGGGCGTGGCCGCCGTGGCGGTCGCGTTCGAACCGCTGCCGCGCGAGTACTTCGCCCAGGGCGAGCCGCCGCCGCGGTTGACCCTGGCGCGCAACAAGGTGGCGATGCTGCGCGAATTGGGCGTGGATGCGATCGGCCTGCTGCGCTTCGATGCGCGCATGGCCGCGCTGCAGGCCGAGGATTTCGTCCGGCAGCTGCTGGTGCAGCGGCTGGGCGCGCGCGAGGTCTGGATCGGGCCGGAGTTCTGCTTCGGCAACCGCCGCGGCGGCGACCTGGCCCTGCTGCAGTCCATGGGCGCGCAGCTGGGCTTTGCCGCTGGCGAGATCGAGCCGGTGGACCTGCACGGCGAGCGCATTTCCAGCACCCGCATCCGCCAGCTGCTGCGCCAGGGCGATTTCGCCCACGCCGCGGACCTGCTCGGCCGCCCGTATGCGATCAGCGGCAGGGTCGTGCGCGGCCGCCAGCTCGGCCGTACCCTGGGCTTCCCCACGGCCAACCTGCGCTTCCCCAAGACCCCGGCGTTGTCGGGCATCTATGCCACCTGGGTGCATGGCGTGTTCGACCAGCCGTGGCCGTCGGTGTCCAGTTTCGGCACGCGCCCGACGGTGGAGGGCGTGGAGCCCCTGCTGGAAGCGCATTTGTTCGATTTCCAGGGCGACTTGTACGGCCGCCACATCGAAGTGGAGTTCGTCGCCAAACTGCGCGATGAAGAAAAGTTCCAAGACCTGGCCGCGTTGACCGACCAGATGCACCGTGATGCCGAACAGGCGCGTCACATCCTTTCCGAACACAGATTGCGAGCCACTGCGTGAGCCAGGACTACAAAGCCACCCTTCATCTGCCGGCCACCGAATTCCCGATGCGCGGCGACCTGCCCAAGCGCGAGCCGGGCATTCTGTCGCGCTGGGAGGACGAGGGCCTGTACGCCCGCCTGCGCGACAACGCGCAGGGCCGCCCGCTGTTCGTGCTGCACGACGGCCCGCCCTATGCCAACGGCCAGATCCACCTGGGCCATGCGGTCAACAAGATCCTCAAGGACATCATCGTCAAGTCGCGCTACCTGGCCGGCTTCGACGCGCCCTACGTGCCGGGCTGGGATTGCCACGGCCTGCCGATCGAGATCGCGGTCGAAAAGAAGTGGGGCAAGGTCGGGGTCAAGCTGGATGCCGCGCAGTTCCGGCAGAAGTGCCGCGAGTTCGCCGAAGAGCAGATCGAGCTGCAGCGCCGCGACTTCAAGCGCCTGGGCGTGATCGGCGACTGGGACAACCCGTACAAGACGCTGAGCTTCGATTTCGAGGCCAATGAAATCCGCGCGCTGTCCAAGGTGTTCGCCAACGGCCATGTCGTGCGTGGCGCCAAGCCGGTGCATTGGTGCTTCGACTGCGGTTCGGCGCTGGCCGAGGCCGAGATCGAGTACCAGGACAAGACCTCCCCGGCGATCGACGTGGCCTACGCGGCGCGCGATGCGCAGCAGCTGGCCGCGCGCTTCGGCGCGGCGCTGCCGGCCGACGTCGAGGTGGCCGTGCCGATCTGGACCACCACCCCGTGGACGCTGCCGGCCTCGCTGGCGGTGTCGCTGGGCGCGGACATCGAGTACGTGCTGGCCGAAGGCCCGGCCCACCATGGCAAGCGCCGTTGGCTGGTGCTGGCCGCCGCGCTGGCCGAACGTTCGCTGCAGCGCTACGGCGTGGACGGGCTGGTGGTGCACGGCCGTGCGCCGGGCGCGGCGCTGGAAAACCTGCTGCTGGCCCATCCGTTCTATCCCACCCGCGACATCCCGCTGCTCAACGGCGCGCACGTCTCCGATGAAGACGGCACCGGCGCGGTGCATACCGCTCCGGGCCATGGCCAGGAAGACTTCGTGGTCAGCCAGCAGTACGGGCTGATGGACAAGTACAACGCCGGCCAGATCAACCCGGTCGACGGCCGCGGCGTGTACCTGTCCTCGACCCCGCCGGCCGGCGATGTCGAGCTGGCCGGTGTGCACCTGTGGAAGGCGCAGCCGCTGATCATCGAGGCGCTGCGCGCCTCCGGTGCGCTGCTGGCCTTCGTCGAGATCGTGCACAGCTACCCGCACTGCTGGCGGCACAAGACCCCGGTGGTGTTCCGCGCCACCCCGCAGTGGTTCATCTCGATGGACAAGGCCAACCTGCGCGGCGATGCGATGGCTGCGATCGACAACGTCGGCTGGTTCCCGAACTGGGGCAAGGCGCGCATCGGCGGCATGGTCGAAGGCCGTCCGGACTGGTGCATCAGCCGCCAGCGCACCTGGGGCGTGCCGATCGCGATGTTCACCCACCGCGAAACCGGTGAGCCGCACCCGCGCACCGTGGAGCTGATGCAGCAGGTCGCCGACCGCGTGCAGGCCGAAGGCATCGACGTCTGGTACTCGCTGGACAGCGCCGAGCTGCTGGGCGAGGAAGCGCCGCAGTACGAGAAGGTCACCGACATCCTGGATGTCTGGTTCGACTCGGGCGTCACCCACGAAGGTGTGCTGCTGGCGCGTGGCTTCGGTAAGCCGGCCGACCTGTACCTGGAAGGCTCGGACCAGCACCGCGGCTGGTTCCAGTCCTCGCTGCTGACCGGCGTTGCGATCGACCGACAGGCCCCGTACAAGCAGTGCCTCACCCATGGTTTCACCGTGGATGAGACGGGCCGCAAGATGTCCAAGTCGCTGGGCAACGGCATCGAGCCGCAGGACATCATGAAGACCCTGGGCGCGGACATCCTGCGCCTGTGGATCGCCTCGGCCGACTACAGCAACGAGATGTCGCTGTCGCAGGAAATCCTCAAGCGCAACGCCGACGCCTACCGGCGCCTGCGCAACACCGCGCGCTTCCTGCTCGGCAACCTGGACGGTTTCGACCCGGCCGTGCACCTGGTGGCCCCGGCCGACATGGTCGCGCTGGACCGCTGGATCGTGCATCGCGCCTTCGAGGTGCAGGAGAAGATCAAGGCGGCCTACACCGGCTACAACATGGCCGAGATCGTGCAGTTGCTGCTGAACTTCTGCAGCGTCGACCTGGGCTCGCTGTACCTGGATGTGACCAAGGACCGGCTGTACACCATGCCGACCGATTCGCGCGGCCGCCGTTCGGCGCAAAGCGCGATGTACCACATCGCCGAAGCGTTCACCCGCTGGATCGCGCCGATCCTGAGCTTCACCGCCGACGAGCTGTGGGGCTATCTGCCGGGCGCGCGCAAGGACAACGTGCTGATGGCCACCTGGTACGACGGGCTGGTCCCGCTGCCGGCCGATGCCGGCTTGAACGCAGCCGACTTCGACCAGCTGCTGGCCCTGCGCGAGCAGGTGTCCAAGGTGCTCGAGCCGATGCGTGCCAACGGCGCCATCGGTGCGGCGCTGGAAGCGGAGATCACCATCGCCGCCGACGCGGACACCGCCGCGCGCTGGCAGCCGCTGGCCGAGGAACTGCGCTTCCTGCTGATCAGCGGCGATGTGCAGGTGCGTGCGGCGACCACCGATGAGGTGTTCGTCAGTGCCCAGCCGACCGAAAAACAGAAGTGCGTGCGCTGCTGGCATTACCGCGCCGACGTCGGTTCGGCGGTGGCCCATCCGGAACTGTGCGGGCGTTGCGTGAGCAACCTTGACGGTGCCGGCGAAGACCGGCGGTGGTTCTGATGAGCGCCGCCCGTCCGCGTCCCAACGCGCTGGTCTGGCTGCTGCTGTCGGCGGCCATCCTCATCGCCGACCAGTGGAGCAAGGCCTGGGTGCTGTCCAGCCTGCCCGAGTACGAGCCGGTGGTGGTCATCGACGGCTTCTGGAACTGGTACCGCACCTACAACACCGGCGCCGCGTTCAGTTTCCTCAGCGACGCCGGTGGTTGGCAGCTGTGGTTCTTCACCGCGCTGGCGGTGGGCATCAGCGGCCTGATGGCGTTCTGGCTGTCGCGTACCGCGCGCGGCCACTGGCGCAGCGCGGTGCCCTACGCGCTGGTGATCGGCGGGGCGATCGGCAACGTGATCGACCGGCTGATGCACGGCCATGTGGTCGACTTCATCCAGTGGTATATCGGTGACCATGCCTGGCCGTCGTTCAACATCGCCGATTCGGCGATCGTGGTCGGCGCGGTGGGCATCGCGCTGTTCGGGCTGTTCGACGGCAAGGCCGAGAAAAAAGCGGGATAATTCCCTCCTGTTTCCTGCAATCAACCGGCCGCGTGCCGGCCGGAGTATCTGACCGATGGATGTGTTGCTCGCCAATCCGCGTGGTTTCTGCGCCGGCGTCGATCGTGCGATCGAGATCGTCAAGCGCGCGATCGAGACCCTGGGCGCACCGATCTACGTGCGCCATGAGGTCGTGCACAACCGTTTCGTGGTCGACGATCTCAAGGCCCGTGGCGCCATCTTCGTCGAAGAACTCGACGAAGTGCCCGATGACAACACGGTGATCTTCAGCGCCCACGGCGTGTCCCAGGCGGTGCGCCAGGAAGCCGAACGGCGCGGGCTGAAGGTGTTCGACGCGACCTGCCCGCTGGTCACCAAGGTGCACCTGGAAGTGGCGCGGCACTGCCGCGCCGGCCGCGATGTGGTGCTGATCGGCCACGCCGGCCACCCCGAAGTGGAAGGCACCATGGGCCAGTGGAACCGCGAGAAGGGCACCGGCCAGATCTACCTGGTCGAGGACGTGCAGGACGTGGCCACGCTGGTCATCGACCAGCCGGAAAACTTCGCCTACACCACCCAGACCACGCTGTCGGTGGACGACACCCGCGGCATCATCGAGGCCCTGCGCGCACGTTTCCCGGCCATGCAGGGGCCGAAGAACGACGATATCTGCTACGCCACCCAGAACCGCCAGGACGCGGTACGCGACCTGGCCAAGCGCTGCGACCTGGTGCTGGTGGTGGGCTCGCCGAACAGTTCCAACTCCAACCGCCTGAGCGAACTGGCGCGGCGCGAAGGCGTGGAGTCCTACCTGATCGACGGCGCCGAAGAAATCGACCCGGCCTGGGTGGCCGGCAAGCAGCACATCGGCCTGACCGCCGGCGCTTCGGCGCCGCAGGTGCTGGTCGACGGCGTGATCGCACGCCTGAAGGAACTCGGTGCCAGCGGCATCGGCGAACTGGACGGCGAACCGGAGTCGATGGTGTTCGCACTGCCCAAGGAACTGCGGCTGCGCCTGGTCGACTGACATTGCGTGGGTACCGACCGTTGGTCGGTACGGCGGTAGTGCGACGGTAGGCACCCACCGTTGGTGGGCACGCCCAAACGACCAGGGCCCGCGCAAGCGGGCCCTCGGCGTTACAGGCTTTGCCGGATCCAACCAATCGCGTAGTCATGACCTTTGGCCATGGGGCAGGGCAGCATGTCAGGACTACGATCGAAGGCGCGCTGAGCGCGCGTCAGCGTAGCTGCAGGGTCAGCAGAAAGTAGCGCCCCAGCGGATCGTCGCGTCCCCGCGCCAGGCCGCCGTTGCCGACCAGGTGGTTGACCGGCGGCGCATCGAACAGGTTGTGCACGTCCAGCGCCAGCGCGGTCCGCGGCCCGAGCTGGCGGCCCAGGTGCAGGTTCCAGTACAGCCGGTCGGGGTTGCTGCAGCGCTGCTGTTCGTGTTGCAGCGGCGGGCAGGCCTGGCCGGGCAGCCAGGCACGGGTGCGGCCGACGTAGTTGGCGCGCACGGCGATGTCCCAGTGCGGGTTCTGCCACTGCGTGCCGAACACGGCCGCATGGCGCGGGGTGGCGTGGCCGCGCAGGTCGACCGCTCCGCCATGGGCGCGGAAGCGGCGCAGTACCTGCTGCCGCAGCGCGTCCAGCGACAGCTGCCACTGGCCATCGGCGCCGGTGGCCCGGCGGTAGTCGCCGCGCAGCACCCAGTTGCGCGAGACGGTGCGGCCGATATTGTCGAAGGACAGGCGCAGCGACTGCAGCTGCCCGGCCTCATCCAGCGCCCACAGCCGGCGGTTCCATTGCGCATCCTGCGGGCGCAGCGCCAGGATCTCGTTGCGCAGCTCGACCCGATTGTGGGTCAGCGACAACGACAGCGCGCTGGCCGGTGTCCAGGTCACGCCCAGCGCATAGCTGCGCGTGGTTTCTGGTTCCAGATTGCGATTCTCCACCACCGCCACGTCCAGTACGCAGCCCTGCGTGGAAGGCTGGGCGCAGGGCGGCAGCGCACTGGAGGGCGGCAGCACCACCGCGTCGTCATCGGCCGGCGGCCGGCGCCGTTCGAACAGGCTGGGCGCACGGTAGCCGCGGCCGCTGGACAGCAGCCACGACCAGTGCGCCGACGGGCTCCAGCGCAGGCCGGCACGCGGCGAGAACGCGTTGTCGCCGGCATCGCGGTCCCAGCGTGCGGCCACATCCAGCCGCAGCGTGGCTGCCAGCGGCAGGCCGAGTTCGGTGTACACCGCACTGGACGGCCGCGACAGCCGGCGCTGCTCCAGCGGCAGGCCCAGCGCCAGTTTGCCTTCGCCCAGCAGCGCATCGGGCTGCGCGGTCCAGGTTTCATGGCGCAGGTCGATGCCGGCCGCCCACTGCGCCGCGCCGCCGGGCAGCGCCACCAAGTCGCGCTGCAGCCCCCACCAGGCCTGCCATTGCTCGGTGCGCCCGCGGTTGCCGATGCGGGGAAACAACAGCGCGGCCTGCTGCGGCGGCAGCGGCGTGAAGCCGGGCACGAAGCCCTGGCGGGTGGCGGCGAACAACTGTTCGGTACGCACCGCGCCTTCGGTGACCAGCAGCACCTCGCTGTGCTGCCGACCCACGCCAGCCTCCCAGCGGCGCCCGGGCTGGTTGCGGCCGACGCCGACGGTGAGGTCGGTGTCGGTGGCCTGCACCCGCGGGCGCACGATGCCGCCTTCCTGGAAAACATGGTTGATCAGCAGGCCATTGCCAAGGTGCAGGGCGGCGGCGGTGGCGCCCAGTTCGAAACGCTGCCGGTTGCGGCTGGCGCGCGCTTCGGCATACGCGTATCGGCCCAGGCCGAGTTCGCGCCGATAGCGGCCGTATGCCGCCAGCGTGGACGCGGCCGGCTGCAGCGATCCTGGCCGCGCACTGTCGTACCAGCAGCCGTCGTCGTCGCGCTGCAGGGGCGCCGGGCACAGCGCGGCGGGCAGGTAGTCGCCATCGACGCTGAGCAGGCCGATCGGATAGCGGTCCTGCTCGCGATGCCACGCGCGGCGGTCGCCGCCCACATGCTGGGCGCGCTGCAGGTCCAGCCCGGCGAACCAGCGGTCGCCGTTGGCGCGGCTGCCGCCGCCGGCCAGCTGCAGCCGCTGCTGGTCGCCGTCGCCGCGGCTGCTGACCCCGGACTGCAGCATCGCCTCGGCACCGTCGGCGTGGTCGCGCAGGATGATGTTGACCACCCCGGACATCGCATCGGCCCCATAGATCGCCGAGGCACCGCCACGGACCAGTTCGATGCGCTCGACGAAACTCAATGGGATGCCACCCAGGTCGGTCAGCGCGCCGTCGTTCAACGACACCATCGGATAGCGCGGCAGGCGCCTGCCGTTGACCAGGAACAGGGTCGCACGCGGCCCCATGCCATCCAGGCTGGTGGTGGCCGCCGCACCGGACGGCAGGTACAGCGAATCGCCGCTGCCGGAGGTGGACAGCGGCGAATGCCCGGCCATGCCGGGCAGGTGACGCAGCAGGTCGAACAACGAGCCGTAGCCGCTGCGCAGGATCTCATCGCGCTCGATCAGGGTGACCGGCAGGGTGGTCTGCAGCGAGCTGCGTGGCAGGCGGCTGCCGGTGACCTGCACCGGCGCCAGCTGCACCTGCGGCGCGCTGCCCGGTGCCGCCGGCGCGACCGCACGGGCCGGCGTACGCGCGGCCGCCGCCGCAACTGCAGGTGCGGTACGGCGCACCACGAACACGCCATCGGCGGTCTGTTGCACCTTGACCGGCAGGCCGGCCAGCAACTGATCCAGCGCGGCGGCCGGCGCCTGCCGGGTATGGAGGCCGGCCGTCTGCAGCCCGGCCAGTTCGCCGGCATCGAACACCAGCAGCTGGCCGCTCTGGCGCGCCCAGTGCTGCAGTGCCGTGGCCAGTGTGCCGCGTTCGATCCGGTAACCGATCGGCGCCGGCGTGCCGCCTGCTTCGGCGCGCGGCGGCAGCGCGGCGCACAAGGCGATGCCGAGCGCACCCAGGCGCAGCCATCGCCGCAGCCGGAGCGTGGCCTGCATCGGCGGCCTGCTCAGGGCTGGCGGTGCAGTTCCACTGCACCGTCCGCGCGTTGCCGTGCGGCGATCGACCAGCCCAGCGCCAGTGCCCGCAGCAGGTGCTGCGCATCACCGGCGCGGAAGGTGCCGCTGACCGCCAGCGATGCCAATGCCGGGTCGTTGACCACCAGCGGCGTGGCGCTGTAGCGGTTCATGCGCTCCACCACTTCCTGCAGCGGCGCGCCGTCGAACACCAGTTGCCCGTGCAGCCAGCCTTCGGCGGCCGGCCGCGACAGGGCGGCCGCCGGCTGGATCCGGCCCGAGGGCAGCACCTGCACCTGTTGCCCCGGCTGCAGCAGGTACCGGCTGGCCTGCGCGCCGCTGCTGGTGACTTCCACCGCGCCTTCCAGCAAGGCCACATCGACCCGGCCGTCGCCGCGCCGTTCCACCTGGAAGGTGGTACCGATGTCGCGCAGGCTGGTGTTGCCGGCCTGCACCCGCAACGTCTTGGCCGACGGCGCGACCTGCAGCTGCACCCGGCCGCGTTCCAGGTCGAGGCGCCGCCCGCGCCAGCCCACCCGCGCAGCCAGCGCCGCGCCGGCATCCAGCGTGGCGATGCTGCCGTCTTCGAGCGTGCGCTGCTGCGGCACGCGGCTGTCGTTGGCGTAGTGGTGGGTGGCAGGGTTGCCATCGATGGCGAACAGGCCGCCGCCGATCGCCGCCACGCACAGCCCGGCGGCGATCGCCAGGCGCGGCAGCCAGCGCCGCCGGGCCGGGTGGACATGGGGGGCCACCCGGGCGCGAAGCCCGGCGTCATCGGCCAGCAGTGCGGCCTGCTGGTGCAGGGTTTCGGCCTGCGCCCAGGCGCGCACATGCGCGGGGTGTTCGGCCAGCCAATCTTCGAATGCATCGCGCTCGGCGCGGCTGCAGTCGGCCGCTTCCAGCCGCGCCACCCATTCGCTCGCACGCTGGAAGGTCTGTTCGTCGGGGGTGTGCTCGGCAACGCGCATCACGTCTCTCCGTCCTTGCGGACGCTGTCGGGGCCCAGTTCCCTGCGCAGTCCCTGCAGGGCGCGGGCGATGTGTTTTTCCACCGTGTTGGCGGTGATTCCGCAGTGGCGTGCGATCTGGGTATAGCTCATGCCGCTGACGCGGTTGAGCAGGTACACCTCGCGGCAACGGTCGGGCAGCTTGAACAAGGCCTGCCGCAGCAATGCCAGCATCTGCCCGGATTCGGCCTGGCGCAGCGGCCCGGGCGTGCCGCAGGCAGGCAGGTCGATGTTGTCGGTATCTGCCAGCGGCAGGTGCGCGCGCGGCAGCCGCCCGCGGTCGGCCAGCCGATTGCGTGCGATCCGGTACAGCAGCAGGCGCAGTTCGTCGGTGCCGTGGGCCTGGTAGCGGATCAGGCGTTCCATGCAGTCCTGGGCGATGTCCTCGGCATCCTCGGCACTGGCCCCGCGCGTGCGCAGGAACGCGCACAACGGCCCGCGCTCGTCGCGCACGAAGGCGGCGAATGCTTCCAGCACCTGCCCAGGCTCGGGCGCGCGGTGGATCACGGGGGACGAGGAGGGCACAGCAGAACCTCGAACGGCACTGAACGACAGACGATCGAGTATTACGCGAGGTTGACGGCGTGGGAAAGGCCGAAAGTCGTATCCCGACCAATCTGAATGAATTTACTTTTTCCTGTGCGCGGCACTGGGGGTGATCGATGCCAACGATCGTTTGTCAGTTGTCCGGCGTGTTGTACGGACGGACCTATTCTGGAGAAGAACGCAATGAAGCAGTCGGTATTGAGTGTGGCGCTGGCAGGCGTACTGGGCGTGTTGGCGGTCGGTGCGGCCGGTGACGCAGCGGCGATGAACTACCACGTGCGCGGTGATCGGGTGTATCTCAGCGGCGGGGTGACCTATGCCGATGTGATGTCGCTGCCGGCACTGCTGGCCAAGGCGCAGGCCGAAGGCCGCCCGATCCGCGAGGTGGTGCTGCGCACCTCCAACGGCGGTGCGTTGATCGCCGGCGAATGGCTGCAGGGGGTGATCCGCACCGCCGGATTGAACACCATCGTGTCCGGCCACTGCATTTCTTCCTGCTCGATCATGCAGTCCGGCGGCGTCGAGCGTTACCTGGGCGGCGACCTGCCGATCGTGGACTCGGTGCAGATCCACGCCGCCAGCAGCGGCGGCAAGGTGATCTATACCCCCTCGGCGCGCATGACCCAGATCTATGCCGGCAACTACGGTGGCGGCATGGACGCCGGCCTGCTGCACAAGGCCATGTATGAGGTGGTCCAGCCCAACGGCCTGCTGGTGTTCTCCGACCCGGCACGCGCCACCGGCGCGCCGGTCAGCTTCGATCCCGACGGCAGCGGCAGCAAGCGCGAAACCTTCCCCGGCCAGGACATCTTCAGCAACAACATCGTCACCGCCGCCGGCTACCGCGATCCCGGCGACACCTTGAACGTGGCCGCCAATGTCACCGGCGACATCAACCCGGCCTACCTGCGCACCGGGCGCCAGCTGCAGGCCTTGGTCGACGACGACTTCGCGCGCTGGAACACCAACGCCGGTTCCACCTACATGACCGTGGCCCAGGCCATCTACAACCTGTCCGGCCAGGGCCCGCAGAACATCGGCACCGATTCGGTGCAGGACTATCTCAATGACCCGGGCATCCAGGCCCTGTTGCTGTCGCGCCTGCGCCTGGGCGACCTTGACGCCTCCACGCTGGACGATGCGATGGGCGTCATCCGCGTAACCAATGGCGCCACCTGGCGCACCGCGGCCACCACCGGCGCGGATTTCATGCTGGTCGACAACGGCACCATCGCCCTGGAAGGCGGCGCGCTGCGCGCCTCCGAAGTGCGCGTGATGGCCGCCGGCATGCTGGTCGGCCACGGCGATGTGGCCGGCACCGGCATGGATTTCGACGCACTGGCCAACGGCACCGGCCCGTCGTGGCGCGAGGACGGCTTCAACCGCCTGCGCGTGTTCGGCACCCTGATGCCGCGCGGTGGCGACCTGGTCACCCATGGCTACGTCAACATCATGCCCGGCGGCAAGGTGCTGTTCGATGTGACCGAGAACGGCGGCAGCGCCGGCGGCCGCCTGCGCGTGGGCAGCTTCTTCGATGACGGGCAGAACGACGGCGCGCTGGTGATCGCCAAGGGCGCCTACCTGGAGTTGAACGTGGCGCAGGGTTTCTACGGCACCGACTACCGCCGCGACCTGGTGCAGGGCCCGATCTACCAGCAGGGCTTCCAGGACGTGGTGCGGCTGGGCGATACCGGCTACACCGCCAACCTGGCCAACGGCGACGTGTTCCGCCCGCGCCACAACTCGCTGCTCAGCTTCAACGTGCAGCAGACCGCCGACGGCCTCTGGCTGACCGCCAACCCCGGCTTCGAGCAGATCGGGTTGTTCACCAGCGCCACCGCAGGCGATGGCCTGGGCCGCGCGCTGGCCAGTGCCGCCGACGGCAACAATGCCGCGCTCAGGCCGCTGCTGGGCGCACTGCAGTTCGCCGACCGCGACATCATCCAGCAGCAGGCCGGCAGCCTGCGCGGCGACGCCCACGCCACCCTGCGCCTGGCCGACACCGCACTGGTGGGCAGCATCGGCAACGTGGTGCAGCAGCACCAGTTCTCGCTGCGCAGCAGCGGCGGCGATGCCGGTGGCCTGGCCATGCAGGCCGCGCAGGCCGCCTCGGCGCAGCCGGGCATGGCCAATGCCAGCCTGTTCAACCAGCTGGCCATGCACCTGGTGGCGCCCAGTGGCGAAACGGCCGATGCCAGCGGCGACAGCGGTCGCCGCAACCTCGGCGTATGGGGCAGGGGCTTCGGCAGCCAGGGGCGGATCGAAGGCGGTGACGGCGTTGCCGGCATGACCCACACCGTGGGCGGCATCGTGCTCGGTGCCGACACCCGCATCGCCGATGACCGCGTGACCCTGGGCGTCAGCGTTGCCGCCGCGGACATGTCGACCAAGGGCCGCGACGGCAGCGAGTTCAGCGGCGACGTACGCGCGCTGGACGTGGGCGGTTACCTGGATGCCAGCTACGCGCGGGGCTTCCTGTCGTTCGCGGCGCGCTACACCGACCTGCGCCACGACACCCGCCGCAGCATCACCGGCATCGCCGGCCTGGACAGCCCGCTGCGTGCCAAGTACAGCAACGATGCGGTATCGGCACGGCTGGAGCACGGCTTCACCTTCACCACCGGCAATGGCCTGGTGATCCAGCCGCTGCTGCCGGTGGTCGACTATGCGCGCACCTCGGCCACCCGCTTCGATGAAGGGCAGGGCGCCGGCGCCCTCACCGGCCGCAGCGACAGCCTGGAGAGCATCCGCGTCGGCGCCGGCCTGCAGCTGTACAAGACCTTCGCCGGGCGCAATGGCGAGCGCATCACCCCGCACGCCCGGGTGGTCTGGCAGAAGGAACTGGGCGATTCCCGGGCCCAGTACAGCAACGCGTTCAGTGCCGCGCCGGAGCTGGTGTTCGGCGCGGCCAGCCAGCAGGTAGGCGAGCGCGTGCTGGCCTGGAACGTGGGCGTGACCAGCCGGGCCAGCGAACGGCTGTCGATCATGCTCGACTACGTCGGGCAGCGCCGCGACGGCCAGGACCAGAACGGGGTGATGCTGGGCCTGGGCTACCGATTCTGACCGCAGGGGGCGTTCCGGAACGGCCTGGCGGGGCAAGGACGCCCCGTCCCGACTGGCCTGCAATTGACCATTCCGGCCGCCGCCCCGTAGAATTGCCTGCTCAGCCGGAATAGCTCAGTTGGTAGAGCGGCGCATTCGTAATGCGTAGGTCGCAGGTTCGACTCCTGTTTCCGGCACCAGATTCAGCAAAAAGCCCCGGCCCTGGTCGGGGCTTTTTTTATGGTTCTTCGCCGATATCCGGGGCTACGGCCCACCCGGTGGCATTGTGGGGGCATGCCACCGGGTGGGCCCGGCCGTTGTCCGGTTGTTGCCGCTGCTGTTTCCGCTCCGCGGATAACGTCAAAAGCGTTTCGTGCCCCTGCGGGGCGCGAGTCACTTTCTGATGGCGCACATCCATGTGCGCCACCCTACGGGCCAGCTGCGCTGTTCCGCGCCGCTCCTGCGGCGCTGGTGCTCGTGCAAGAAAGTAACCAAAGAACACGCCCGCGCCTCCGCAACAACGAACTTCCGTAGTGAAGAACGCGTCGCAACGCGCCCGTTTCCGGACGTATGGGATTGCGATGCTCGGCTCGCTCCAAGGGGGAGGTAGATCAAGATCACGGGCAACAGCAACAGCAACAGCAACAGCAACAGCAACAGCAACAGCAACAGCAATCCGACCGCGGTCTGACGTTGCTCCAGGTCCTGGCAACCCCAGCACAGGTAGGTCCGACCCATGGTCGGACACGCATCGTCTCGGCATCGCGCTGTCCGAGCGTGGCTCGGACCTACGCTTTTACATGCGTGCCAGCCATGTGTGGAGGGTTGGCGTGGGTGGGTTGGCGGGACTGTCGAAAACATGGATGTTCTCGCCAAGCCCCCGCCGACGGGTTCACGGCGTGTCCCGCCAACCCACCCGCGCCGACCCAATCAGCGCATACGTCGGTCATTGCCTTTGATCTGAGGCTTTGGCGTGCAACTCACTCCCCTCAGATGGGAGAAGAACCTTTTTATTGCCGACGAGAAGGTCCGCGCCTGCGCGCTGGCCAAGACCGGCAAGGAAAGCGGGATAACCTTCATCGGTGATGGTCGCTACGACGCTGCCTGGTCGTTCGAGTACGAAGGCCAGGGCCGGCTCTGCGAGGTGATCGTCGGCGATGACGGCACGGTGGAGATCGATCCGCCCGCGCAGTGGGGGTTGCCGGGGCAGGGCGCTTGCACGCCGCGGCAGCCGTTGAACGACTTGAGGCGGTCCAGGTCTCCGCACTGAGGGCTGTAAGCTGTGGCCCTGCCGCACTGCCAAGGATGCCCATGAAGGTCGCCGTATTCAGCGCACGCCCGTACGACCGTCGCTTCCTCGACGAAGCCAGCCAGCGCGACGGCACGGGGCGGGCGTGGGAGTTCCTGTATTTCGATGCCGCCCTGGACGTGCACACCGCCGCGCTGGCGCAGGGCTGCGCGGCGGTGTGCGTGTTCGTCAACGACCGCCTGGATGCGCCGGTGCTGCACGCGCTGCACGCCCTGGGCGTACGCGCGGTGCTGCTGCGCTGTGCGGGTTTCAATAATGTCGATGTTGCCGCGGCGGAGCAGTTGGGCCTGTTCGTGGCGCGGGTGCCGGCGTATTCGCCCGAGGCGGTGGCCGAGCATACGCTGGCGCTGGTCATGACCCTCAACCGCCACACGCATCGGGCCTACAACCGGGTGCGCGAAGGCAACTTCATGCTCGACGGGCTGCTTGGCCGCACCCTGCACGGCCGGACCGTCGGCATCGTCGGCACCGGCAAGATCGGCCTGGCTACCGCGCGCATCTTCAAGGGCATGGGCTGCACGGTGCTCGGCCATGATCCGTATCCGGCGCCGGGGTTCGAGGGCGTCGGCGAGTCCGTGACGCTGGACGTGCTGCTGGCGCGCGCCGACATCGTCTCGCTGCACTGCCCGCTGACGCCCGATACCCATCACCTGATCAATGCCGGCTCGCTGGCGCGGATGAAGCCCGGCGCGATGCTGGTCAATACCTCGCGCGGTGGGCTGGTGGATACCCAGGCGGTGATCCAGGCGCTGAAGTCGCGCCACTTGGGGCACCTGGCCATCGATGTGTACGAGCAGGAAAGCGCGCTGTTCTTCCAGGACCGCTCGGGCGAGATCATCGACGACGACGCGTTCCAGCGCTTGATGACCTTCCCCAACGTACTGGTCACCGGGCACCAGGGCTTCTTCACGATGGAGGCGCTGCAGGAGATCTCGGCGATCACGCTGGGCAACCTGAACGATTTTGCCGCCGGCCGGGCTTGCCCGAACCGGGTGACGGCGGCCGGCTGACGGCGGGACGCCGGTGCGGCCCCTACATGTCTATACATGGATGGGGAACATGCCGATTGTGGCGGCTTGGCGGGCACTGCGACAACGTGTCGCAGCCAAAACCGGGCCTTTCCTGCGCCGGATCATTGTCAATGCCTTTCTTAAATGATGCGTGACGGCCTAAAATTAGAGGGCTGACATGATCGTCTCCTGTGCCTGTCCCTCTGGACCGGCACACCCGGCGTTGGCCGGGGTGGGCGGGCGTGACCTGGCATTCCCTACGCAATTGGATCGACCGATGATTCCGTTGAACCCCCTGGGACGCTTTTTGCGTCCGGGCCTGCTGTTTGCGCTGTCCGTGTTCCTTACGGGCTGCAACTCGGCCATTCTCAACCCCAAGGGCCAGATCGGCCACGATGAGAAGACGCTGCTGATCACCGCCACGGTGCTGATGCTGCTGGTCGTCGTGCCGGTCATCATCATGACCCTGACCTTCGCCTGGAAGTACCGTGCGACCAACACCAAGGCCCGTTACGAGCCGAAGTGGTCGCATTCCACGGCGATCGAAGTGGTGGTGTGGTCGATCCCGTGCATGATCGTGCTGGTGCTGGCCGTGCTGACCTGGCGGTCCTCGCACGCGCTGGACCCGTACCGTCCGCTGGAATCGGACAAGAAGCCGGTGGTGATCGAGGCCATTTCGCTGGACTGGAAGTGGTTGTTCATCTATCCGGAAGAGAAGATCGCCACGGTCAACGAGATCACCTTCCCGGTCGATACCCCGCTGAACTTCAAGATCACCTCCGATTCGGTGATGAATGCGTTCTTCATCCCGCACCTGGGCAGCATGATCTACTCGATGACGGCCATGGAGACCAAGCTCCACCTGATCGCCAACGAGACCGGCCAGTTCCCGGGCATGTCCTCGCACTACAGTGGCGCAGGCTTCAGCAAGATGCATTTCACCGCCCACTCGGTGACCGATGCGCAGTACCAGGAATGGCTGGCCAAGGTGCGCGCCACCAGCACCACCCTGGACAAGCCCGCGTTCGCTGCGCTGGTGGCCGAGAAGAACCACGACTGGCATCCGGTGACCTACTACGGCACCTCCGAAGCCGGCCTGTTCGACTGGGTAATCGCCAAGCACATGGGCGACAACCAGCACTACGGCATGAAGCACGACCACAAGGCCATGCAGCATGGCGGCGCCGCGGGCGAAAGCCACGAAGGCCACGACATGCCGGCCAAGGGCAGTGCCCCTGACGAACCCGCCAAGCTGCCGGTCCATACCGACCAGCCCGCTGCCGCGGACGCCGCACACACTGCAGACGAGCACGCCGCCGCCGGCCATGCCGGTCACGCAGGCTCGGGAGAATGAGCATGAATCTGTTGGGTAAACTGACCTTTGCCGACATCCCGCACGACCCGATCATCATCACCACGCTGATCGGCGCGGGGATCGGCGGCCTGCTGGTGCTGGCCCTGATCACCAAGTTCAAGCTGTGGGGCTATCTCTGGAAGGAGTGGTTCACCTCGGTGGACCACAAGAAGATCGGCGCGATGTACCTGATCGTGGCCTTCGTCATGCTGCTGCGCGGCTTTGCCGACGCGATCATGATGCGTGTCCAGCAGGCGATGGCCGCCGGCGGCAACGAGGGCGTGCTGCCACCGCACCACTACGACCAGATCTTCACCGCCCACGGCGTGATCATGATCTTCTTCGTGGCGATGCCGCTGATCACCGGCCTGATGAACGTGGTGGTGCCGCTGCAGATCGGCGCACGCGACGTGGCCTTCCCGTTCGTCAACTCGCTCAGCTTCTGGCTGTTCGTGGCCGGCGCGGGCCTGGTGATGATCTCGCTGGGCGTTGGTGAGTTCGCGCAGACCGGTTGGCTGGCCTTCCCGCCGTTGTCGGGCAAGGAATACAGTCCAGGGGTAGGTGTCGATTACTACATCTGGGGCCTGCAGGTAGCGGGCCTGGGTACCACGCTGAGCGGCATCAACTTCTTCATCACCATCCTGAAGATGCGCACCCCCGGCATGAAGATGATGCAGATGCCGGTGTTCACCTGGACTGCGCTGGTCACCAACGTGCTGATCATCGCCGCCTTCCCGGTGCTGACCGTCACCCTGGTGCTGCTGACCCTGGACCGTTACCTGGGCACGCACTTCTTCACCAATGACGGTGGCGGCAACGCCATGCTGTACATCAACCTGATCTGGATCTGGGGCCACCCGGAAGTCTATATCCTGGTGCTGCCGGCCTTCGGCGTGTTCTCCGAAGTGATCGCCACGTTCTCGCGCAAGGCGCTGTTCGGCTACAAGGGCATGGTCTACGCCACCGCCTGCATCGGCGTGCTGTCGTTCCTGGTCTGGCTGCACCACTTCTTCACCATGGGCTCGGGTGCCAACGTCAATGCCTTCTTCGGCATCACGACGATGATCATCTCCATTCCCACCGGCGTGAAGATCTTCAACTGGCTGTTCACCATGTTCCGCGGCCGCGTGCAGTTCACCACCCCGGTGCTGTGGACGATCGGCTTCATGGTCACCTTCACCATCGGCGGCATGACCGGCGTGATGCTGGCGATCCCGGCCATCGACTTCGTGCTGCACAACAGCCTGTTCCTGATCGCCCACTTCCACAACGTCATCATCGGCGGCGTGGTGTTCGGCATGTTCGCCGGCATCACCTACTGGTGGCCGAAGATGTTCGGTTTCCGCCTCAACGAAACCTGGGGCAAGCGCGCGTTCTGGTGCTGGTTCATCGGCTTCTACGTGGCCTTCATGCCGCTGTACATCCTGGGCTTCATGGGCATGACCCGCCGCATGCAGAGCTATCCGAACCTGGAGTACCAGCCGCTGCTGGTGATCGCCATGTTCGGTGCGTTCATCATCGGCGCCGGCATCCTGTGCCAGGTGATCCAGATCGCCGTGTCGATCCGCGACCGCAAGAAGACCGCCGACCTGACCGGCGACCCGTGGGATGCGCGCACGCTGGAGTGGGAAACCTCTTCGCCGCCGTCGTTCTACAACTTCGGCGCGCTGCCCAAGGTCACCGAGCTGGACGATTTCTGGGAGCGCAAGCAGCGTGGCGAGGCGTGGGAACGCCCGGCCAAGTACACCGACATCCACATGCCGCGCAACACCGGCACCGGCGTGGTGATCGGCGCCTTCAGCCTGGTGTTCGGCTTTGCGATGATCTGGCACATCTGGTGGCTGGCCATCGTCGGCATGATCGGCATGATCGGCACCTTCATCTGGCGCACCTTCGACAAGGACGTGGATTACTACGTGCCGGCCGCCGAAGTGGAGCGGATCGAAAATGAGCACCGTCGCCACCTGGTGGCGCAGGGCCTGGTGAAATCGGAGCTGAAGGCATGAGCAGCACTATCCCCAACAGCATGAACCCTGGGCACGCCGCGCACGCGGCGGCCCACGGCCATGACGAGCACGAGCACCACGACACCGGCGGCAACACCGTGTTCGGTTTCTGGGTGTACCTGATGAGCGACTGCCTCATCTTCGCCAGCCTGTTTGCCACCTACATCGTGTTGTCCGGCGGCACCGACGGCGGCCCCGGCCCGAAGGACCTGTTCGACCTGTCCTTCGTGGCCTGGGAAACCACCCTGCTGCTGGTATCTTCGCTGACCTTCGGCCTGGGCATGATCGCCCTGCACAAGCACAAGATCGGCCAGATGTACCTGTGGCTGGGGCTGACCTGGCTGCTGGGCTTCGGCTTCATGGTCATGGAAGTGTGGGAGTTCAACCACTTGCTGCATGAGGGCTTCGGCCCGGACCATAGTGCGTTCCTGTCGGCGTTCTTCGCGCTGGTCGGCACCCACGGCCTGCACGTCAGTGCCGGCCTGTTGTGGCTGCTGATCATGTTCATCCAGATCAAGCAGAACGGCCTGACCCAGACCAACAAGACCCGCATGGCGTGCCTGAGCCTGTTCTGGCACTTCCTGGATCTGATCTGGATCGGCGTGTTCTCGGTCGTCTATCTGAATGGAGCGATGTAATGTCCGCACATGACAATCACGCACATGACCACGGCCACGGTGCCGGCGGCGAAAGCCACGGCAGCGTCAAGTCGTACCTGATCGGTTTCCTGCTGGCAGCGGTGCTGACCATCATCCCGTTCTGGGCGGTGATGCACGGCGACCTGCCGCGCTTCACCACCGGGGTGATCGTGGTGGTCGCCGCGGTGCTGCAGATCCTGGTGCACCTGGTGTTCTTCCTGCACCTGGACCGCTCCTCGGAGCAGCGCTGGAACGTCAGCGCGGCGGCCTTCACCGTAGTGGTGATCGGCATCATCGTCGCCGGCTCGCTGTGGGTCATGCACAACATGAACGTGCACATGATGCACTGACGTCTTCGGACGTTGCCGCATACGGAAAGGCCGCCTTCGGGCGGCCTTTTTGTTGGGCAGGGGATCTGCCCGGCCATGTCGATGCGGGTGCCCTGGTAGGGTCGGTTCCCAAACGACTGCCGATGGCCTGGCAACGTTCATTGCACGCATGACCATCATCGAGGTCGCGCCTGGGCCACACCGAGGAACCCGCTCCGTTCAACGGTCATGTCGC
>NZ_JACWUO010000026.1 GCF_020857975.1 Stenotrophomonas rhizophila | reverse complement strand
CGGCGTGTCCCGCCAACCCAGCCGCGCCAACCCAATCAGCGCATATGTCGGTCATTGCCTTTGATCTGGGGCTTTAGTGCGCAACTTACTCCCCGCAAATCGGTGAAGAACCTTTTTCTTGCATCTCCCCAACCTGCATCGACCAACGGTCGATGGCTACCGCCGGCGTACGGCTCTTTCAGCCCGCCGCGAACGCGCGCAGCGCCTCGCCTTCCATCCGGTATACCGTCCATTCGCTCTGCGGCTTCGCGCCGGCGGCTTGGTAGAACTGGATCGCCGGTTCGTTCCAGTCCAGCACCGACCACTCGAAACGACCGCAGTTTTCGGCCACGGCGATGCGCGCGATGTGCTGCAGCAGCGCCTTGCCGGCGCCGCTGCCGCGTTTTTCCGGGCTTACGTACAGGTCTTCCAGGTAGATGCCGTTGCGGCCCAGCCAGGTGGAGTAGTTGTAGAAGTACACCGCATAGCCGATCGCCTCGCCGTCGGCTTCGCAGATCAAGGCGTGCGCCTTGGCGTCGGGCCCGAACAGGCTGGCGCGGATGCCGGCCTGGTCGGTCTGCACCGAGCTCTCGGCCTTTTCATAGACCGCCAATTCGCGGATGAAACGCAGGATCAGCGCCGCATCGTCGGCGCTGGCCACCCGGATGCTCACCGCGGCCGGCAGCGCCATGGCTCAGGCCCTGGCCTGGGCGACGTTGTGGCGCATCTGCGCGATCACGTCCTGGTAGCTGGTCTTGGCGTTGAAGATCGCCGAGCCGGCCACGAAAGCGTCCGCGCCGGCGGCGGCGATCCCACCGATGTTGTCGGCCTTGACCCCACCGTCGATTTCCAGGCGCACGTCGCGGCCGCTGGCATCGATCTTCTGACGCACCACGCGCAGCTTGTCCAGCGCCGAGGGGATGAAGGCCTGGCCGCCGAAACCGGGGTTGACCGACATCAGCAGCACCAGGTCCAGGTCGTCCAGCACCCAGTCCAGGATGTCCACCGGCGTGCCCGGGTTGAGCACCAGGCCCGGCTTGCAGCCCAGCGAGCGGATCAGCTGGATGGTGCGGTGCACGTGGCGGCTGGCTTCGGGGTGGAAGCTGATGTAGGTGGCGCCGGCCTCGGCGAAGTCCGGGATGATGCGGTCCACCGGCTCGACCATCAGGTGCACGTCGATCGGCGCGGTCACCCCGTGCTTGCGCAGCGCCTGGCAGACCAGCGGGCCGATGGTCAGGTTGGGCACGTAGTGATTGTCCATCACATCGAAGTGCACCCAGTCGGCACCGGCGGCAAGCACGTTGTCCACCTCTTCGCCGAGGCGGGCGAAGTTGGCCGACAGGATGGAGGGGGCGATGATGCAGTTGGACATGGCCGGGGCCTTGGGGACGTGGAAAGGGGGGCCGCGCGCGGATCAGCGCTTGCGCAGGGTCTTGATGCGGTCGTAGGCGGCGTTGAGCTGGCGCGACTTGCGCTCGGCCTGCTGGCGCAGCTCCGGGGCGGCGCCGATGACCTTGTCGGGGTGGTACTGGGAGATCAGCCGGCGGTAGGCCAGGTCGACCTCGGCATCGGTCGCCTCGGAGGTCAGCCCCAGCTCGCGGTAGGGGTTCTCCTTGTTCAGGCGGAACCAGTCGGCGTCGAAGGCATGCCCGATCAGCAGGCCGACCACGGCGCCAAACAGCGGATTGGGCCTGAACAGCAGGGCCCCGGCGATGAATCCGAGCAGTTTTCCGTACCAGCGCATGGTCGTCTGGGCGGCCGTGGCAACAAAGGAGCCTCATTTTACGTCACAGCAGGCCCAACCGGCTTTACACTAGGCCGCCCGCTGTCTGTGCGGGCCCTCCGGGTCCCCTGGACAGCTGTCATGACGAAGCCTCAGGAGTGCCCGTGCCGACCACGTTGTTGCAATCCGATCTCCCCGGCCTGCCCTTGCGCCATCGCGGCAAGGTGCGTGATGTTTTCGACATTCCGCGCGACCGGCTGCCCGCCGGCACACCGCCGGGGGACTACCTGCTGATGGTCGCGACCGACCGTCTGTCGGCCTTCGACGTGGTGCTGCCCGATCCGATCCCCGGCAAGGGCGAAATGCTCTGCCAGGTCTCCAACTTCTGGTTCGCCAAGACCGCGCACCTGATGCCCAACCATCTGACCGGCATCGACGTGGCCAGCGTGCTGCCCGATGGCGTGGACCCGGCGCTGTACGCCAAGCGCGCGGTGGTTACCCGCAGGCTCAAGCCGGTTCCGGTCGAGGCGATCGCCCGCGGCTACCTGATCGGCAGCGGCTGGAAGGACTACCAGCGCACCGGCAAGATCAGCGGCATCGACCTGCCCGACGGCCTGCGCCAGGCCGAGCAGCTGCCCGAGCCGATCTTCACCCCGTCGACCAAGGCGGCGGTCGGCGACCATGACGAGAACATCGATTTCGATGCGATGGTCAAGGCGGTGGGTGCGGACCTGGCCGAGCGCGTGCGCGATGCCACCCTGCGCATCTATGCGTTCGCCGCCGAGTACGCGCGCGAACGCGGCATCATTCTGGCCGACACCAAGTTCGAGTTCGGTACCGATGCCGACGGCCGGCTGTACATCATGGACGAGATGCTGACCCCGGACTCCTCGCGCTACTGGCCGGCCGACGAGTATGAGGTGGGCACCAGCCCGCCCAGCTACGACAAGCAGTTCGTGCGCGATTACCTGGAAACGCTGGACTGGGGCAAGACCGCCCCGGGCCCGGCCATCCCGGCCGACATCATCGAACGCACCCGCGCCAAGTACGCCGAGGCACTGCAGCGGCTGGCGGGGATTGCGGTCGACTGACCGGTGCACCACCCCGGCCGCATGGCCGGGGTGGGCAGTGCCGACAACCGGCATCGGCCAGCGCCAGGGCCCGGCCGTGCGCAGGCGGGCGGCGTTATGCTGCTGCCAGTCCTGGGAGGGAACATGGCCACCACTACCGTCGCGCGTCCGATCGACCGCTACTTCGCCAGCTATTCCGACGATCACCGCAATGTGCTGAACCAGCGCATCCATGTGCTGGCGGTACCGGCAATCCTGTGGTCGGTCATCGCCATGCTGTGGTGCCTGCCGCCGCTGATCACCTGGTTCCAGTACGGCATCTGGGCGGCGTTTGCGATGTTCAGCGCATGGTGCTTCTACAACCGGCTGTCACGCCCGCTGGGGCTGGGGATGCTCGCCCTGTTCTTCGTCTCCGGCTGCCTGTGCCGGCTGCTGGAGGCCGAGATCGGCCTGCGCGCCCTGCTGTGGCTGGGCATCGGGGTGTTCGTCGTGGCCTGGGTGGCCCAGTTCATCGGCCACAAGTTCGAGGGCCGCAAGCCCAGCTTCCTCACCGACCTGACCTATCTGCTGATCGGCCCGGCCTGGGTGATGGCCAAGCTGTACCGGCGGCTGGGCTGGCGTTATTGATCGCCCGCGTTGCCGGGCAGCGTCGGGTACCCGACGGATTTTTTCCTGAACGAAACCGATGCTCACCGGCCCGCGACGCCGCGGCGCCCAGCATCGCGGTGGGCACTGGTCGCCAGATTCGTTTCGTTCATGTTCGCCGGCCCCGGCGCCAGCGCGCAGCCCCTGCCGCTGCTGGCCCGGCACGCCACGCAGGGACCGGATTCGGCAAAGCCGCGTGGGCCGTTCCATACGGCTTCCGGCGGTCCCGGATGGGCCCGCTGCGGCGGGCCGAAAAGTGAATCACGCACGTTACATGCAATTGATGGCGTAATCGGGTGTATCCGCAGCAATTGACTGCCTGTTAGACTAAACGACCTGCTCGTGAATCCCGTATTCCCTGCATGAATCCTAGCCTGCTCCTGCTGCTTGCCCTGCCCTTCCTGATGGCGGTGGCGGTCGCCACATTCGGCCGCAGTTCCCGCGCCACGGCCGCCTGGCTGGCCGCAGCCGCCCCGCTGGGCGGGCTGGCGCTGCTGGCCACGATGACCCCCGGCATCCTCGATGGCGGGGTGGTGCGCAGTTTCGGGGACTGGTTGCCGCAGATCGGGCTGGCCTTCTCGCTGCGCCTGGACGGGCTGGCCTGGATGTTCGCCGGGATGGTGCTGGCCATCGGTGCGCTGGTGGTGATGTATGCCCATTACTACCTGAGCCCGCGCGACAGCGCGCACCGCTTCTACTGCTACCTGCTGCTGTTCATGGGCGCCATGCTGGGCATGGTGCTGTCGGGCAACCTGCTGTTGCTGATGGTGTTCTGGGAAATGACCAGCATCAGCTCGTTCCTGTTGATCGGCTTCTGGTCGCACCGCCAGGATGCCCGCGAGGGTGCGCGAATGGCGCTGGTGGTGACCGGCGGCGGCGGCCTGGCCCTGCTCGGCGGCGTACTGCTGATCGGCCGCATCGTCGGCAGCTTCGAACTGGACGTGGTGCTGGCCAGCGGCGATCTGATCCGGGCCAGCGCGCTGTACCCCTACGCGCTGTTCCTGGTGCTGGCCGGCATCTTCACCAAGAGCGCGCAGTTCCCGTTCCACTTCTGGCTGCCGCAGGCGATGGCCGCGCCGACGCCGGTGTCGGCCTACCTGCACTCGGCCACCATGGTCAAGGCCGGCGTGTTCCTGCTGGCGCGGCTGCATCCGGCGCTGGCCGGCACCGACCTGTTCTTCTATACGGTCAGCGGCATCGGCGCGATCACCCTGCTGATCGGCGCCTGGAACGCGATCTTCCAGCATGACCTGAAGGGCCTGCTGGCCTATTCGACGATCTCCCACCTGGGCCTGATCACCATGCTGTTCGGGCTGTCCACACCGATGGCGGTGGTGGCCGGCGTGTTCCATATCCTCAACCACGCCACCTTCAAGGCCTCGCTGTTCATGGCCGCCGGCATCATCGACCACGAGACCGGCACCCGCGACATGCGCAAGCTGGGCGGGCTGCGGCGGCTGATGCCGTTCACCAGCGCGCTGGCGATCATCGCCTCGCTGGCGATGGCCGGCATCCCCCTGCTCAACGGTTTCCTGTCCAAGGAGATGCTGTTCGCCGAAGCGCTGGACGCCGGCGGCCCGGAAACCATGCGCCTGGCCATGTCCGTCGCCGCGCTGCTGGCCGGCGTGTTCGGCGTGGCCTACAGCCTGCGCTTCGTGCACGACACCTTCTTCGGCAAGGGGCCGCACGAGCTGGACCGGGTACCGCATGAGCCGCCGCGCTTCATGAAGGTGCCGGTGGAGATCCTGGTGGTGGTCTGCCTGGCGGTCGGCATCGCCCCGGCCATTACCGTCGCCCCGGTACTGCATGCGGCGGCGTCCTCGATCCTGGGCACGGCGATGCCGGCCTACAGCCTGTCGGTGTGGCATGGCTTCAACATGCCGCTGATGATGAGCATCGCCGGCGTCGTGGGTGGCGTCGCGCTGTACTTCGGGCTGCGCCGGCTGATCGACCTGCATGCGGTGGTGACCCGTGCGATCGGCCGCAACATCTTCCACAAGCAGCTGGACCTGGTGTTCGGCTTCGCCCACCGGCTGACCCAGGCGCTGGCCAACGGCAGCCTGCAGCGCATGCTGATGGCGCTGGTGGTGGTGGCGATCATCGTCGCGCTGGCCCCGTTCGTGGCCAGCCCCGGTTCGCCGAACTGGCCCTCGCCGCAGCCGCTGCCGCTGCTGGGCTGGGCGCTGTGGCTGGTGATGATGGGCTGCGCGCTGGGCGCGCTGTTTGTCTACCGGCAGCGCCTGCTGGCGGTACTGGTGCTGGGCGGCGTCGGCCTGATGGTGGCGCTGACCTTCGTGTTCCTGTCCGCCCCGGACCTGGCGCTGACCCAGCTGCTGGTGGAAATGGTCACCCTGGTACTGATGCTGCTGGGCATGAACTACCTGCCGGCGCAGTCGCCGGTGGAGCGGTCGCGCTGGCGCAAGCGCCGCGATGCGCTGATCGCGGTGATCGGCGGCGGCGGCCTGGCCGCGCTGGCGTATACCGCGATGACCCTGCCGCCCAACACCATGGCCGGCGAACTGGTCGCCCGCGCCCTGCCCGAGGCGTATGGGCAGAACGTGGTCAACGTGATCCTGGTCGACTTCCGCGGCTTCGATACCTTTGGCGAGATCACCGTGTTCGGCATCGCCGCGCTGGTGGTGCACGCCATGCTGCGGCGTTCGCGGATGGCGCCGGAACAGCGCATGCCCGGCCCGCCGATCAAGCTGCCGGTCCCGGCCGACCTGGCCCAGATCATGTTCCCGCTGACCCTCACGGTGTCGATCTTCCTGTTCCTGCGCGGCCACAACGCGCCCGGCGGCGGCTTCATCGCCGGCCTGGTGCTGGCGGTACCGCTGCTGATCCAGTACGTGATCCAGGGCACCACCTCGGTGGAATCGCGCTTCGGCTTCGACTACATCCGCTGCATCGGCGCCGGCCTGTTGATCGCCATCGTCAGCGGCAGTGCGTCGATGCTGTTCGGCGTGCCGTTCCTGACCAGCGGCCACCTGGACCTGCACATCCCGCTGATCGGCGAGGTACCGCTGGCCAGCGCGATCGGCTTCGATACCGGTGTGTACCTGGTGGTGTTCGGCGGGGCGATGCTGATGCTGTCGATGATGGGCACGATCAAGCCTTCGCGCACCCGCCATGCCCGCAAGGGCGAGATCGATCCCACCCGCCGTTCGGCAAAGACCGGGGAGATGCACTGATGGAACTGGCCCTGGCAAGCGCGATCGGTGTATTGGCCGCGATCGGCATCTACCTGCTGCTGCGCGCGCGCAGCTTCGACGTCATCCTGGGCATGACCTTCCTGTCCTATGCCACCAACCTGCTGATCTTCGCCGGCGGCCGGCTGGTGTCGGGCAAGGCGCCGGTGCTGCGCGAGGGTATCGACAGCGACCTGGGCAACTACACCGACCCGCTGCCGCAGGCGCTGGTGCTGACCGCGATCGTGATCGCCTTTGCGATGACCGCGGTGAGCATCGTGCTGGCCATGCGCAGCCGCAGCGACAACCACAGCGACCACGTCGACGCCCACGAAGACCAGGATGACGCCGCGCCTGCCGATACCGCGCCGGGCCGGGAGGGCGGCGCATGAACCATGCGGTGATCCTGCCGATCCTGGTGCCGCTGTTCGGTGCGGCCTGTTCGTTGTTCGTCGAACACCGCCGCTACGGCCCGCGGGTACAGCGCACGGTGGCCTGGGCCACGCTGGCGGCGCTGGCCGCGGCAGTGGCCGTGCTGTTCGCGCAGACCGCCGATGGCAGCACCGCGGTATACCTGCTTGGCGATTGGCCGGCGCGGCTGGGCATCGCCCTGGTCGCCGACCGCCTGTCGGCGTGGATGCTGGCGACCACCGTGCTGCTGGCCATTCCATGCCTGCTGCATGCATGTTCGGGGTGGGACCGCCGCGCACCGCACTTCCATGCGCTGTTCCAGTTCCAGCTGGTCGGGCTCAACGGCGCCTTCCTGACCGGCGACATCTTCAACCTGTTCGTGTTCTTCGAGGTGATGCTGATCGCCTCCTATGGCCTGCTGCTCAGCGGCGGGCGCGGCCTGCGCATGCGCATCGGCCTGCACTATGTGGTGTTCAACGTCACCGCCTCGACCCTGTTCCTGATCGCGCTCGGCCTGCTGTATGCCGCGCTGGGTTCGCTCAACATGGCCGAGCTGTCCCAGCGCATCGCCGCGCTGCCGCCCAGCCACCTGGTGCTGGTCAAGGCCACCATGGGGCTGTTGCTGCTGGTGTTCTGCAGCAAGGCCGCGCTGATGCCGCTGTACCTGTGGCTGCCCGAAGCCTATGCGCGCGCACCGGCGGCGGTGGCCGCGCTGTTTGCGATCATGACCAAGGTCGGCCTGTATGCGGTGCTGCGGGTGAGTTCGCTGTGGTTCGGCGAGGGCGCAGGGCCGATGGCCGGCTATGGCAGCGACTGGCTGCTGTGGGCCGGGTTGGCCACGCTGGTGCTGGGCGGGCTGGGCGTACTGGCCGCCGCGCGGCTGCGGGTGATGATCTCCTACCTGGTGCTGGTTTCGGCGGCCACGCTGTTCATCGCCTTCGCGGTGCGCACCCCGCAGGTGTTGTCGGCCGGCCTGTACTACCTGCCGCACAGCACCTTCGTGGCCGCCGCGCTGTTCCTGGTGGCCGACCTGATCCGCCGCCGCCGCGGCGGGGCCAGCGACAGAAAGGAAATCATCGCGCCGATGCCGGGCAAGCAGACCCCGGCGGTACTGTTCCTGATCGGCGCGGTGGCCGTGGCCGGCCTGCCGCCGCTGTCCGGCTTCCTGGCCAAGGCCGCGCTGCTGGCCGGGATGCCGGCGCAGTACACCGCCGTGGTCTGGACCGCGGTGCTGGGCAGCAGCCTGATGGTGATCGTCGGCATCACCCGCGCCGGCATCCGCCTGTTCTGGCGCGTACCGATTGTCGAAGAAGACGCGCCCAAACCGCGCAAAGCCCCCACGCGCACCGTGGAACTGTTCGCCGCTGCGCTGCTGCTCAGCTATGGCATCGCCATGAGCGTGTTTGCCGGGCCGTTGATGCAGCACACCGATGCGATGGCCCGGCAGCTGCTGCACCCGCAGGAGTATGTCGGCCCGCTGCGCGCGGCCACCCCGGAGATCCGCCAGCCATGAGCTCCAAGCTTTCGCTGTACAAGCGCGTGATTCCCTCGCCGTCGCTGAGCGTGACGGTGCTGGTGTTCTGGCTGCTGATGTCCGACAGCTTCACCGTCGGCCAGTTCGTACTGGGCATGCTGCTGGGCCTGGTGGTGCCGCTGTTCGCCGCCAGGCTGGACCGCGAGTTCGCGCGGATCGGTTCGCTCAGGCCGCTGCCCAAGCTGATCTGCGTGACCCTGTGGGACATCCTGGTGTCCAACATCCGCGTGGCGCTCCAGGTCCTGGGCCCGGAACGGCGCATCCACCCCGGCTTCATCTGGCTGCCGCTGGACATCGCCAACATCCATGGCATCGCCGCACTGACCAGCATGATCACGCTGACCCCAGGCACGGTCTCGGCGGCGCTGTCCGACGACCGGCGCTACCTGCTGGTGCACGTGCTGCACCTGGACGATCCGGACGAACTGGTCCGGCAGATCAAGCAACGCTACGAAGCCCCGCTGATGGAGATCTTCCCATGACCGGTTACACCTTCATCCAGACCACCATGGTGGTGTGCATGTACGTGGTCGGGCTGGCCATGCTGCTGGCCACCTGGCGCCTGCTGCGCGGCCCGACCGTGCCCGACCGCATCCTGGCCCTGGACACCCTGTCGGTGACCGCGATCGCCGAACTGATGCTGTTCGGCATGTACCTCAACTCGGCGGTGTATTTCGAAGCGGCGCTGGTCATCGCCATGCTCGGCTTCGGCAGCACCGTGGTGCTGAGCAAGTTCGTGCTGCGCCGGGACATCGTGGAATGATCACCTTCATCCAGATCGTGCTGTCGATCCTGCTGCTGTTCGGCTGCTTCTTCATCCTGGTCGGCGCGCTGGGCCTGGTGAAGCTGTCCACGTTCTTCAAGCGCCTGCATGCCCCTACCAAGGCCAGCACGCTGGGCGTGGGCTGCGTGCTGGTGGGCTCGGTGTGCTACCACATCTTCCTCGGCGAAGACCCGCAGCCGCGCGAACTGCTGATCACCGTGTTCCTGTTCATCACCGCGCCGATCAGCGCGCACATGATGGCCAAGGCGGCGCTGTCGCTGATGATGGAAACGCGGCCGAGCCTGCCGGGGCACGAGACCGCCCGGGAAGAGCAGTTGCCGCCGCCGTTGCCGCGCACGATGACAGACGGGGGCGATGACGACGAACGCGTCGCCACGCGCCTGGATCCCACCGCCGCCCCGGAACAAAAGCGCTAGTAGTGCGGCCAAAGACGGCATAGCCACGCCCTGCGTGGCTTCGCGGTGCCAACCGAAGAGCAGCCACGCGTGAACCCTGTTACGTGTCGGCACGCTGGGCCTCAGGCGCGTGGCGACGCGCTCACCGGAATGGCGCAGGCCGGGCATGCGGCGCGGCGTGTCCCTACCCGATCAGCGCAAGCTCCAGCGCAATCCACGCCAGGAATGCCACCAACAGGATCCCGCCCTCGCGCCGGCTGATGGTCAGGTCGCCCTTGAGCATCGGGTACAGCACCAGCACGAAGGCCACTGCGGCCGGCAGCTCCAGCTTCACGAACGATGCCGGCAGCGCCATTGGCCGCAAGGCGGCCATGCCGCCGACCACCACCAGCAGGTTGAACAGGCTCGAGCCGATCACATGGCCCAGCACCATGTCGCCCTGCCCGCGCCGCGCCGCCGCGATGGCCGCGGCCACTTCCGGCAACGCCGTGCCGATCGCCACCGGCAGCAGGCCCACCAGCAACGGCGACCACCCCAGCCCGGCGCCCAGCTGCGGCGCGGCCTGCACGATCCAGCGCGCGCCGTAGTACAGGGCCACCGCGGCGAACAGCAGCCGCACTACGTTGAGAAACAGTCCGGTGCGGGTCATCGCATAGCCGGCAACCGCCTCCTGCACGGTCTCCGCTTCGCGCCGCGCGCGGCACAGCACATAGCCCAGCATCAATACGAAACCCAGCAGCAGCACGCCGCCTTCCCAGCGCGCGATCACCCCGTCCAGGCCGAACGCGATCAAGGCCAGGCTGGCCACCGCCAGCATCACCAGCAGCGGCGACAGCAGCCGCATGCGCACCAGCAAAGGCGCGGCCAGCGCGGCCATGCCCAGGGTCAACCCCAGGTTGACGATATTGCTGCCCACCGCATTGCCCAGCGCCAGCTCCCCGGCGCCGACCACGAACGCACGGGCGTTGACCACCAGCTCCGGCAGCGAGGTACCGAAGGCGACCAGCAGCAGGCCGGCCACGAACGGCGATGCGCCCACGCGCTGCGCCAGCCCCGAGGCGGCCTTGACGATGGAGTCCCCGCCCAGGGCCAGCAGCAGCAATCCCAGCACGAACCAAGCAGTGGCAGCGATCATCGGTGTATCCCCGGTGGCAAGCATGTGCCGATTCTAGAGGGTCGTGCCGGGCTTTGCCCGGCCGCCCCGGGCGATCTCAGGAGCAGCCTTCCACGTAGTCCACCTGCGGCGTCTGGCCGACCCGCCAGGCGGTGACATTGCCGTCGCCGCCGATCTCGAAGTTGATCAGCGCCCCACCGTCGGTGGCCGCGCGCACGCGCAGGTTGTGGCCCTTTTCATCGTACTTGTGCGGGGTGACATCGCCGCGGTCGGGGTACAGGGTCTGCAGCTGGCCCAGCGACATCCCGACCTTGCCGCCGCCCGGGGCGACGATACGGTCGTTGCGCACGTCGTAGCGGACCAGGCGCTTGCCTTCGATCATGAACACCACGTCCTCGGCCTGTGCGCCCTGCGGGCGCAGCGCGTGGCAGTAGTCGTCGGGAACCTCGCCCTGCAGCGGCGCCTTCCAGGCCGTGCGCACCTGCTCCAGCGTACTGCCCAGGGCCAACGGGCCATAGCCGTCGAGCCGGGCCGGTCCTGCGCTGGCGGCCTCGGCGGCAGGTGCGGTCGCGGCATCGGGGGCTACCGGCGGCGCCGGGTCGGACGGCACCGGCACGGCGGCTTCGGCGTCCTTGGACGGGGTTTCCACCGTGCGGTCGCAGCCGCCCAAAGCCAGCACCACGCCCAGTGCCATAACGCTTGCCAGCTGTTTCATAGGGTATTCTCCGGTCAGTGGGCAAAGCCTAGCGCGAACCGCGTGCATTGGCTGCATGGGGCGCTGTCATCGCGGTTTCACCTGCCACGTTCAGGCTCGGCCTGCACCGCACCGACCCCACGCCCATGCAACCGCGCAAGACCGACCTCGCCCGCACCGCCCTGCAGGCCCACCGTGCGCCGCTGGACATGCGCCAGCGCCGGCTGTTGATCCTGTGCGATGGCCAGCGCGACCTGGCGCAATTGACCTCGTTGGTCGGCGCGGAGGCGTCGGCGATGGTGATCCAGCTGATCCAGGCCGGTTACCTGGTGTCGACCCCGGCGGCGGCGGCGCCCGCAGCGCCGCCGCGCACCGACCCGGCACCGGTACCAGTACCGCCCGCGACGATGGCCGCCCCGGTCACCGAGCGCCGGCGATCGCTGGTGGCCGCGCGGATCTACCTGTTGGGCATCCTCGAACTGCAGCGGCACCCACACGCTGCCGGGCTGCTGCATGCGCTGCAGCAGGCACGCAGCGACGAGGCGGTGATCGCCGGCCTGCATACCGCGCTGGACGCACTGCCCGCGCTCACCTCGCCCGGCTATGCCGAACGGGTGCGGCAACGCCTGCTGGAAGCGCTGCCGAAGGAATGCATGGACGGGTTCCAGCAGGTGCTGGCGTAAGCCGGGGCGGCGCGGCTTCCTGGTAGGGTCGGATCCCGATCGACTGCCGATAGCGGTGATCGATGCGATCAACGCATGGACGCTGCCGCGAGCCGCATGACCGCGTTCGCTTTTCATGCGTTACCGGGTGATGCGGCGGCAACGGCAGTCGATTGGCTTCCGACCCTACCGACCTCGCGCTCCACTGGTAGGGTCGGATCCCAATCGACTGCCGATAGCAGTGATCGATGCGATCAACGCATGGACGCTGCCACGAGCCGCATGACCTCGTTCGGTTTCCCTGCGTTGCCGGGTGATGCGACGGCAGCGGCAGTCGATTGGCATCCGACCCTATCGGCCTCGCGCTCCGCTGGTAGTCCGCTGGTAGGGTCGGATCCCGATCGACTGCCTGTAGCAGTGATCGATACGATCAACGCATGGACGCTGCCGCGAGCCGTATGACCACGTTCGGTTTCCCTGCGTCACCGGGTGATGCAGCGTCAACGGCAGTCGATTGGCATCCGACCCTACCGGCGATGTCACGCCTTGAACTGCGCCTTCAACCCCTGCCAGCAGTGCTGGTAATCGCGCTGCCGGTGCGCGGCGTCCATCGCCTGGGTGGTGGGGCGTATCACCGCGCGGGTTTCGAACATGAAGGCCATGGTGTCCTTGACCACGTCCGGCCGGGACAGGTCGGCCGCCGAGGCTTTCTCGAACGTGGCCGCATCCGGGCCGTGCCCGCTCATGCAGTTGTGCAGCGAGGCACCGCCGGGCACGAAGCCTTCGGCCTTGGCGTCGTAGGCGCCGTGGATCAGGCCCATGAACTCGCTGGCGATGTTGCGGTGGAACCACGGCGGGCGGAAGGTGTCCTGCGCCACCAGCCAGCGCGGCGGGAAGATCGCAAAGTCCATGTTGCTGGTGCCGGGCGTGTCGCTGGGCGAATGCAGCACCAGGAAGATCGACGGATCGGGATGGTCGTGGCTGATCGAGCCGATCGTGTTGAACCGGCGCAGGTCGTAACGGTACGGTGCGTAGTTGCCATGCCAGGCCACCACGTCCAGCGGCGAGTGGTCGATGTCGGCGCGCCACAAGCGGCCACCGAACTTGGCGACCAGCTCGAAGGCACCCTCGCGCTGCTCGTAGGCGGCCTGCGGGGTTTCGAAATCGCGCGGGTTGGCCAGGCCGTTGGAACCGATCGGCCCCAGGTCGGGCAGTTTCAGCAACGCACCGAAGTTTTCGCAGACATAGCCGCGTGCGTGTCCATCCGGCAGCTCGACGGCAAAGCGCACGCCGCGCGGGATCACCGCCACCTGCTGCGGCTCGATCTCGATCACGCCCATTTCGGTGAGCAGGCGCAGCCGGCCCAGCTGCGGCACGATCAGCAGCTCGCCATCGGCGTTGTAGAAATAGCGGCCCTGCATGTCGGCGGTGGCCGCGTACAGGTGGATGCCCACGCCATGGTGGGCATCGGGCGATCCATTGCCGCCCACGGTGTACAGGCCATCGATGAAATCGGTGGGCGTGGCCGGCAGCGGCAGCGGGTCCCAGCGCAGCTGGTTGGGCGACACTGCGCCGCCGGCGAAATCACCGTGCAGGTGCGGCTGCGCATACGCGCTGAATTCCCCATGCACCACCGCCGGGCGGATCCGGTACAACCAACTGCGCCGGTTGCTGCCGCGCGGGGCGGTAAAGGCCGTGCCCGACAGCTGTTCGGCATACAGGCCGTGGGCCACCCGCTGCGGCGAGTTGCGGCCCACCGGCAATGCGCCGGCTACCGCCTCGCTGGCGAACTCATTGCCGAAACCGGTCTGGTAACCGCGCGGAGCGATCGAGGTACTCATCTGTGCGTGTCCTGGCGGGGAAACGGGGTATGGCGCCGGAAGGAACCCGGCGCCGCCGTTGGGGCGGCGGTGGCCGGCCCTGACAACGTTACAGCACGCCGCGCTTGATCTGGTCGCGTTCGATGCTCTCAAACAGCGCGGTGAAGTTGCCTTCGCCGAAACCTTCATTGCCCTTGCGCTGGATGATCTCGAAGAAGATCGGGCCGACGCTGTTGGTGGTGAAGATCTGCAGCAGCTTGCGCTGGTGGGTTTCCGGATCGGCGTCGATCAGGATCTTGTTCCGGGCCAGCCGCGCTACGTCTTCGCCGTGGTTGGGCACGCGCATGTCGATCACCTCGAAATAGGTGTCCGGGGTATCCAGGAACTCCACGCCCTGCGCGCGCATGGCCTCGACGGTGTCGTAGATGTTCTCGGTGAAGCAGGCGATGTGCTGGATGCCCTCGCCCTTGTAGGCGTCCAGGTATTCGTTGATCTGGCTCTTGGGATCGGACGATTCGTTGAGCGGGATGCGCACGATGCCGTCCGGCGCGGTCATCGCCTTGGACACCAGGCCGGTCTTCAGGCCCTTGATGTCGAAGTAGCGGATCTCGCGGAAGTTGAACAGGCGCTCATAGTAATTGGACCACTGCTGCATGTTGCCGAAGTACAGGTTGTGGGTCAGGTGGTCGATGAAGGTCAGGCCGAAGCCGGTCGGGTGCTGGTTGACCCCTTCGATCGGTGCGTAGTCGGCGTCGAACATGCTGCCGTCCGCGCCGTAGCGGTCCACCAGGTACAGCATGCAATCGCCGATGCCCTTGATCACCGGGGCCGGCACGGCCTTGCTGTCGGCCCGGAAGTCGACCACTTCGGCACCGTTGCCCAACGCCATCTGCAGCACCTCTTCGCCCGGCTTCTTGAAGCGGATCGCAAAGCCGCAGGCGCACGGGCCGTGCTTCTCGGCAAAGTCCGAGGCGAACGAATCGGGCTCTTCGTTGACCAGGAAATTGACCGCGCCCTGGCGGTAGACGGTGATCGCGCGCCGCTTGTGGCGCAGCACCGCGGTGAAGCCCATCTTGCGGAAATAGGTGTGCAGTTCGCCGCCACGTCCGGCCGGGGCGGCGAATTCGACGAACTCGAAACCGTCGATGCCCATCGGGTTTTCGAAGGTGGTGACCTGCATGCCCGGGTTGGGGGCGTGGGAGGCGGTGCTCAGCTGGCTGGTCATGATGTGGCTCCAAGGCAAATCCGCATCGGAAAAAACCAGGTGCGGGAGACGGGCAGACCCGCGAGAATGCGGAGTCCGGAACTAAGGTTTATAGTTTCACATGAAACCACCATCAAGGTGCACCGCAGCATGAGCCCGCCCGATCCCAGCAGCAGCATCCGCGCCTCGCACGCCCTGCTCGACCTGGAGCAGTTCCTGCCGTATCGGCTGAGCGTGCTGTCCAACCGGGTCAGCGGCAATATCGCCAAGCTGTACGGCGACCGTTACGGCCTGGCCATTCCCGAATGGCGGGTGATCACCATCCTGGCGCTGTACCCGGGATCGTCGGCCAGTGAGGTCTCAGACCGCACTGCGATGGACAAGGTGGCGGTCAGCCGCGCCGTGGCCCGGCTATTGGAGCGCGGTTTCATCCGGCGCGAAACCCATGGCGACGACCGCCGCCGGTCGGTGCTGGCGCTGTCGGCGGCCGGTTTCGAGGTGTATGAAACCATCGCCCCGCTGGTGATCGAGATCACCCGCAAGCTGATGTCGGTGCTCAGCGAGGAAGAGGAACAGATGCTGGAGACGCTGATCCTGCGCCTGGCCGGGGAAGGCCTGCAGAAGATGGATGAGGGGTGATCTGACGCCAGTACCCACCAACGGTGGGTACCTACCCAGCGATAGCGCATTCGCGCTCCCGCTCCCACGCTTTGCTGCGCAAAACGCGGGCCCCACTCACCATCACCCACATCCCCGCGCCTTCGGCGCGCCCCCTTGGACTCCAAGGGGGCTTTTCCTCCAGACGGCGTACCCACCAACGGTGGGTGCCTACCGCGGTAGGCGACGACCGTTGGTCGTCGCGCTTCAGCTGAGATGTTTTCGCCGCGCGTGCACCCACGGTGCGGCCAGCGCGCCGATGGCGCCGCCGGCGAAGCCGAGCGAGGCGGCCACGGCGGCCGCTTCGATGGCGTTGGGCAGGGCCAGTGCGGCCAGCACCAGCAGGGCCGAGGGCAGGCCGATGAAGGTGGCCATGAAGTAGCCCCAACGCGGTGCCCAGGTGCCTACCTGGAGCAGGCTGACCGGCATCCAGGTTTCGGCCGAGGCGTCCTGCTTCACCTTGGCCGCCACCTTGACCAGGTCCACTTCGGCCGGCCCCTTGCCGGCGCGGGCGCCGGCCAGCATCTGCGCCACCTCGTCCACGGCGGGGAACGAGGACGGCCAGGACGCCGGCGCCACCACGCCATAGGCGGTCAGCAACGGCACGCTGATCCACGGCGCCAGCAGCGGCCGCAGCTTGCGCCGGTCCAGCACGCACCAGACCTGGCTGACGCCATGCGCCACCACGCTGTACAGCGCCAGCTGGGCCGGCGCCGGGTACGGCAGCATGTTCACCCGCGCGGCCATGCTGTCGTAGCCCATCTGGCGCAGGAAGCCCGGGCGGGTGCGTCCTTCGTGCGCCCAGGCCAGGCCGAGCGCGCCGACCAGGTAGGCTTCGGCCGGGTCCTTGGCCCCGGCGCTGGCGCGGTCGTCGCTGGCCAGGAAGAACGCCAGCGATTTGGGCTCGTCCACGTCGTCGCGGCCCCAGCGCCCGGTGTCGCCCAGCACGTGCCTGAGCGGCAGCCGCGCCGGTGCGGTGTCGGCCTTGGCGGCGTTGTGCAGGAACGGTAGCACCGACAGCACGAAGCCCTGCAGGTCCACCGCGCGCAGGCCACTGCCCTGCCAGTCGGCCGGCAGCAGCCCGGCCAGGGCCGGATTGCGCGCGAGCAGGTCCAGCTGCGCCTTCTGGTCGACCAGCTTTTGCACGGCGGCCTTGAGCAGCACGTTGTCCGGCACGGCCACCAGCGGCAGCCGGTAGCGGATGGCGCCGGGAGCCGGCGCATCGTCGTGCGCATCGCCGCCGTCCAACGTGCCGTGGTCGTCGAGCAGCACGTCCACCGGGGGCAGGCTTACCCCGCCGGTAACTTCAAGGCTGGTGTCCGAAGTGCTGTCGCTGGTGCCCGGCTGCATGCGTATCCGTCCGTTGGTGTGCGCCACGAAACACGCGCGGCATGAGGTCCTTGGAGGTAACGGCAGCGGTACGCGTAAATTGAGGGGCAGGTGTGACGCCGGAGTGCGGGATCCCCCGTGCGTGCTTCCCACCGTGGCGAGAAGAGCAAAAAAAGCCGCGGAATCCGCGGCTTTTTCTCCGATTTCAGGGGAGCGACCTGTCGCAAGGGCCGTCGCAGCGTGAGCACGACGCTATGCGGGTGGTCAGGTGTGCAGGGGGGGGGGCATTTGGATCGGCTGGCGTCTCCGATCGGGCCTGTCGCGAGCGTGAGGGCCCCGTAGCAGCCGGTAGGCCCCTGGCGCAAATGTCCCCCGGCCGCGTCGCGGCCTCCTCCTTTACTTTGCCCAGGAGCCTACCGGCCGCTACGGAGCTCGGCTTGCGGCGCGCATGGGAAGGCAGGCTTTTCTGGCGCTGTCGGTGGGTCGGGCGCTCGGCCCCCATGCCCTTGGAGGCGAAGTAAAGGAGGAGGGGGCGGCCGCAGGCCGACGCCGGGGGACATTCGCCGGAAAGGGCATGGGGGCCGAGCGCCCGACCCGCCGACGGCCGCGCCCGGAAAGCGTCAAAGCACCTTTCTGCTTGCCCCGCATAGGGGCGAAGAACCAAAAAAAGCCGCGGAATCCGCGGCTTTTTCTCCGGTCACGGCGCCTTGGCGGGCGCCCAGTCCTTCATGAAGGCGAAGAACCGTTCGCGGTTGTAGCCCTTGGGCTGGCCCTTGTCGGCCTCCAGCTCGCCGGTGAACTGCGAGTGCAGCAGCTTGCCATCGGCGTCGAGCACGAACAGGTGCGGGTAGCCCTTGATCGCCGGGAACTGCGACAGGAACGCCGCGTTCTCGTTGTCTTCGCTGTAGTTGACCTTCATCCAGACATAGTTGGCATCGCGGAAACTGCGGATCTGCGCATCGCCTTCGATGAACGCATCCAGCAGGTGGCACCACGAGCACCACTCACCGCCCACGTCCAGCACGATGCGCTTGCCGCCGCGCTTGGCCTCGACCTTGGCCGTGGCCAGGTCGGCGACCGGATCGCGGCCCGGATCGAACTGCGCGTTGAGCCCGGCGATCGCAGCGATGTCCGCCGCGGCCGGGGTATTGCCCGAGGCCACCGGCTGGCCGGGATCGGCCACCGCCGGCTTCTGCTCGGTGGTGTCCAGCGGCTGCGCGGGCGCGGCGGTAGGCGCCGACGGTGAACACGCGGCCAGCAGGCCGGCCACGATCATCGAACAACCCACTGCCTTCATGCGCATCGCAGACCTCACTTGACGCCGTGCATCAGCTTGTTGATCAGCGGGGCGAGCAGGAACAGCACCGCACCGGAGATGATCAACGCCCAGAACCCGAACGTATAGCCCTTCAGCGCCGATTCCACGGTCATGCCGCCTTCGCCACTGACCACGCCGGCAAAGATGCCCGACAGGTTGTTGCCGATGCCGGTGGACAGGAACCAGCCACCCATGCCGAAGCCGACCAGACGCACCGGCGCCAGCTTGGTCACCATCGACAGGCCGATCGGCGACAGGCACAGCTCGCCGACCGACTGGATCACATAGACCATGAACAGCGTCCAGAACGGGATCTTGCCGTCCACCACCATGCTCGACAGGGCCAGCATCAGCAGCGCGAACGCCGCGCCGTTGAACAGCAGGCCCAGGCCGAACTTGCGCGGAATCGAGGGATTGGCGCGGCCCAGCTTGATCCAGATCCAGGCCACCAGCGGCGCCAGGGTGATGATCGCCACCGAGTTGACCGACTGGAACCAGGCGGTGGGGAATTCCCAGCCGCCCAGGTTGCGGTTGACGATGTTGTCGGCCAGGAAGGTGAACGAGCTGCCGGCCTGTTCGAAGAACATCCAGAACATCACGTTGAAGGTGAAGATGATCAGCATGGCGATCACGCGGTCGCGCTGTACCTTGCCTTCGCGGATGCCCTCGACCAGCAGCAGCACGCCCAGCGCGATGAACATCACGCCCAGGATCCAGGCCAGCGCGGTGGCGCCGGTGGACAGCAGGAAGTAGGCCACCGGGATGGCCACGATCGCACCGACAAACACCATGACGATGCGGCCATAGCCTTCGGCGCCCACCGGCGGCGCGCCGATGCCCTTCAGGCCGGCGCGGCCGACGTAGAACCATGCCAGGCTGATCAGCATGCCGATGCCCGAGGCGATGAACACCATCTTGTAGGACGGCATCGCCTGGGTACCGAACACGCGTTCGGCCAGGTACTGGGTCAGCACCGGGGCGATCATCGCGCCGATGTTGATGCCCATGTAGAAGATGGTGAAGCCCGAATCGCGGCGCTCGTCCTTCAGGCCATAGAGCTTGCCGACCATCGTGGAGATGTTGGGCTTGAACAGGCCGTTGCCGATGATGATGGTGGCCAGGCCCAGTTCGAACACTTCCTTGTTCGGCATGGCGACCATGAACAGGCCGGCCGCCATGATCACCGCACCGGTCAGGATCGAGCGTTGGTAGCCCAGTACCCGGTCGGCGACATAGCCACCGAAGATGGCCGCGGCATAGACCAGCGCCAGGTAGGCGCCGTAGGTGCGGCTGGCGGCGGCCTGGCCGGCCGAGTCGCCCTCGAAGAACTGCGCCACGATGTACAGCACCAGCGCCCAGCGGATGCCGTAGAACGCGAAGCGTTCCCAGAATTCGGTCATGAACAGCATCCACAACGGGCGTGGATGGCCCAGCGTGGTCTTGAACTCCGGCAACGCCGGGTCGGGAACGGATTTCGCGGCGGCGTCTACGCTCATGCGGGATTCCTGGGTTCGGTGGAAGACAAGCACGTCCGATGTGCGAAAGCAGCGCGGGAGAATCCCAGACCAACCACGTTCACGTCAAATACACGCTGATGGGTGCCGCTGGCGGCATGGTCGCTGAACTTGCATCTGCAACTGCCGGTCCCGGACCGGCAGCGCAGCAACGGCGGGGCCTGCCGCACCGTACGGCGGATGGGCCCGGCAAATATGAATAGGCTTATTGCGGACCATGCCCGCTCAGGCGTCCGGCGGCATCGGGTCGTCGTTGCGGATGGTGGTGCGCACCTGGAACAGCTCCGGGAAGAAGGTCAGTTCCAGCGCCTGGCGCAGGAACCCCACCCCGCTGGAGCCGCCGGTGCCGCGCTTGAAGCCGATCACCCGCATCACCGTGCGCATGTGGCGGAAGCGCCAGAGCTGGAAGGCGGTTTCCAGATCCACCAGGTCTTCGCACAGCGCGTACTCACGCCAGAAGCGGTCGGTGTTCTGGTAGATGCGCTCGAACACCGGGTGCAGCGCATCGTCGGCCACGTGCGGCTGCTGCCAGTCGCGGCCGGCGTACTCGGCCGGCACCGGGTGGCCGAAGCGGGCCAGGTAGCGCAGGAATTCCTCGTACAGGCTGGGCGCGTCCAGCACTTCCTGCAGCTGCGCCTGGCCGGCCGGGTCGTGCGAGAACACCTGCAGCATCTGCGCGTTCTTGTTGCCCAGCAGGAACTCGATGTAGCGGTACTGCAGCGACTGGAAGCCCGAAGACGGGCCCAGCACGTCGCGGAAGCCCATGTACTCCGAGGGCGTCAGCGTCTCCAGCACCGACCACTGCTCGGTCAACTGGCGCAGCACCTGCTTGCTGCGCGCCAGCACCTTGCGGCACTGCCAGACCTCGTCGCGCTGCAGGAAGCCGATCGCCGCGCGCAGTTCGTGGGCCAACAGCTTCAGCCACAGCTCGGAGGTCTGGTGCTGGATGATGAACAGCATTTCGTCGTGATGCGGCGGGCTGGACAGCGGCTGCTGGGCCGACAGCAGCTGGTCCAGGCGCAGGTAGCCGGCGTAGGTCAGGCGCCCCTGCAGATCGGTGTGGATACCGGCTTCGAGATCGCGTTGGTTCTTTTCGACGGACATGACGGCAGCCGCATAAGGGGCACAAAGGGTAGCGCAGCGGCCGGGCCGGTGCCCGGATCGGCCTCCTTCAGGCCAGCTGCGCCGAACCGACCACGTGTACGCCCGGGCGCGGTGCCAGCGCGGCCTCGACCATCGCCGCGGCGATGTTGGCTGCCGGGTTGATCCGCCAGGCGCGCGGCAGCACCGGGCCCAGCGCCCCCAGCACCACGCCGGCCAGGTGCTCGCCGGTACGCCGCTGGCTGCGCTGGCCGCCGATCAGGCCCGGCCGCACCAGGGTCAGCGCCGGATAGGCCAGCCCACGCAGGTCCTGCTCCAGGCGGCCCTTGACCTGGTTGTAGAACACCAGCGAACGCGGGTTGGCCCCCATCGCCGAATTCAGTACGAAGGCCTGCGCGCCGTGGGCCTGGGCCAGGGTCGCCACCTGCAGCGGGTAGTCGTGGTCGATCCGGGCGAAGGCGGCGCGGCTGCCGGCCTGCCTGAGGGTGCTGCCCAGCGCGCAGACCACCGCATCCACCGCCCACCAGCCGGCCTGGACCGGCAGCTGCTCGAAGTCCACCACCGGGTTGTGCAGGGCCGGGTCGGTCCGCGCCAGCGCGCGCCGGGTCGGCGCCACCACGGCAGTGCAGCGCGGATCGTCCAGCAATTGCTGCAGCACCTGCGCACCGACCAGCCCGGTCGCCCCCACCAGCATCACCTTCATCGCACCGCCCTGGCTCCAGATTGCCTACCATCGTGGCACAACGCCGGGTTAAAGCCGGCGCGGCCGCCGCCGATACCGTTCCAACCTCTTCCCCCGTCCGGCCACCTGGCCGGTGACCCGCCAAGGACCTGCCGCATGTCGGACCCGCACGACGCTCCCCCCAGCCCCGGCACCGCCGTGGGCCGGCTGCTGTCGCGCCGCCAGGCCGGGCGTGCGGCAGTGGACGCCGAGGCACCGGCCGCCACGCCCAAGGGCGGCAGCAGCGCCATGCTGCAGCGGCTGTTTGCCGGCATCGAAACGCCCGAGCCGCTGTTGGCGGCGTTCGCCAACGGCATGTCCACCCTGCCCGGCGAGCTGGGCGACATGGGCCTGCGCCTGCAATCGGCGCAACGCAGCGCCGACTGGGTCAGCTATGGCCGCGCGATGCGCCAGCTGATCGACAAGTACATCCGCACCATCGAGCAGGAGAGCCCGGACGGCCAGCCCGACAGCCTGCGCCTGCGCGACCTGCTGCGCCACACCCTGGGCGTGACCGTGGCCAGCCTGCTGCAGAACATGCCCGAGCTGAAGGACGAACCGGCCCGGATCGCCGCCGACCTGCAGCTGTGGCACCCCGGCCAGCCGCTGCAGCCGCTGGAGCTGCGCCTGCGCGAGCTGTCGCACCAGATCGGGGTACGCAGCGATGGCTGGCAGGAACAGCAGGAACTGCTGCTGAGCCTGTTCGACCTGCTGCTGGACAACATCAGCGAACTGCTCGACGACAGCAGCTGGCTGCACAGCCAGGTGCACGCGGTGCGCGAACTGATCGGCGGGCCGCTGGACCGCGATTCGGTCGAGCAGGCGCGCGCCAACCTGCGCGAGGTGATCTACAAGCAAGGCCTGCTCAAGCAGGGCATCGTCGAATCCAAGGCCGCGATGAAGCACTTGATGGGTGGCTTCATCGAACGCCTGGACGGCATGGCGGTCAGCACCGGCGAGTACCACGACCGGATCAGCAGCTATGCGCTGGCGCTGAAGGAAGCGCGCAGCATCGCCGACCTCAGCCAGCTGCTGCAGGACGTGCTGCAGGACACCGGGCGGGTACAGGAACAGGCCCTGCAGGCGCGCGACCACCTGGGCAATGCACGCCGCGAGGTGGAACTGGCCGAGCAGCGCATCGCCGAACTGGAGCAGGAGCTGCGCGAAGCGTCCGGGCTGGTGCGCACCGACCCGCTCACCGGTGCCTTGAACCGGCGCGGTTTCGATGAACTGCTCGAGCGCGAACTGGCCCGCGCCGGCCGCCACGCGCACCCGCTGGCGCTGGCGCTGATCGACCTGGACGACTTCCACCAGACCAACGACCAGTACGGCCATGCCGGTGGCGACGCGGTGCTGCGCCACCTGGTGACGGTGTCCCGGTTGCTGGTACGCAGCACCGATGCAATCGCGCGCATCGGTGGCGACGAGTTCGTGCTGCTGCTGCCCGAAACCCCGGGCGCCGACAGCATGTCGACCCTGCTGCGCCTGCAGCGTTCGCTGGCGCAGCGGCCGCTGCCGCTGGAGGCGCAGCGGGTGCCGGTGCATTTCAGCGCCGGCCTGGTGCAATGGCAGCCGGGCGAAGATGCCGACACCCTGCTGCGGCGCGCCGATGCCGCGCTGTATGCGGCCAAGCGCGTGGGCAAGAACCGCGTGCAGGCTGCCTGAAACCGCGCCCCGGCGGGGCCGGGCCCTGCCCGGCCAGCGACGATCCCGCGCGGACCGCAGCGCCTCAGTGCGCCGCTTTCTTGCCGCGCAGTTTCTGCACGCCCATCACCACCGCCAGCACCACCGTACCGGCGATCAGCCCGACCACCATGTTGCCCAGCGCCTCGACCAGCCAGCCCCAGCGCGCGTTGCTGCCGCCCCACTCCAGCACCAGGTGGTGCAGCGCCGGCACGTTGTGCACCAGGATGCCGCCGCCGACCAGGAACATCGCCGCGGTGCCGGCCACCGACAGGAATTTCATCAGCCACGGCGCGGCCACCAGCAGGCCGCGGCCGAGCGCGGCCAGTGCCGCGCCCTTGCGCGACCAGTACAGGCCCAGGTCGTCGAGCTTGACGATGCCGGCCACCAGCCCGTAGACGAATACTGTCATCGCCAGCGCGATCACCACCAGCGCGGTGACCTGGTTGAGGAACGGCGCCGCCGACACCACCCCCAGCGACAGCACGATGATCTCGGCCGACAGGATGAAATCGGTGCGCACCGCGCCCTTCACCTTGTCGTTCTCCCAGGCCACCATGTCCACCTTCTCATCGGCCAGCGCCTTGAGCCGCGCGGCCCGTTCCTGCCCGTCCTCCTCGCGCGAGTGCAGGAAGCGGTGGGCCAGCTTTTCCACGCCTTCAAAGCACAGAAACGCACCGCCGATCATCATCAGCGGCACCACGATCGGCACCGGGTAGCCCTTGCCGCGCAGCCAGGCCTCCAGCGCGCTGATCGCCAGCGCCGCCGGGACCAGGATCGCCTTGTTGACCAGCGAGCCCTTGGCCACCGCCCACACCACCGGCAGTTCGCGGTTGGCATTGACCCCGGTCACCTGTTGCGCGTTCAGCGCCAGGTCGTCGCCGAGCACGCCGGCGGTTTTCTTGGCCGCGACCTTGGTCAGGACCGACACATCGTCCAGCAACGCGGCAATGTCATCGAGCAGGGCAAACAGGCTGGCACCGGCCATGGCAATCCAATAGAGCGAGCAGAAGCGTGGATTCTGCCCGATCCGGGCGCCGGGGCGGTAGCGCAGCACGGATTCACCGGCCCACCACCGCGCCCCGGCGACACTGCCGGTGACCCCGCCCCGGAGCCCCTGCTTGAATACCACGCCCCTTCCCCCCGGTTCGCCGTCGCTGGTCACGGGCATGAACCGCCGCAGCCAGATCCTGCGCCTGCTGCTGCGCTACCGGAACTCCGGGGTGTTCTCCGGCATGAACCTGGATGCGCGCGCCGTCCACGACGTGCCGCAGGAGGGTAACCCGGAACAGTTCGTCACCGACCTGGAATCGCTGGGCCCCACCTTCGTCAAGCTGGGCCAGATGCTGTCCACCCGCCCGGACATGGTGCCGGTGGAGTTCGCCACGGCGCTGGAGCGGATGCAGGAAAAGGTGGCGCCGATCCCGGTCGAGCGCATCCACGCCATCATCGAACAGGAACTGGGCGCCCCGGTGGGCAAGCTGTTCGCCAGCTTCGACCCGGTGCCGCTGGGCTGCGCCTCGATCGCCCAGGTGCACCGCGCGCAGATGCACGATGGCCGCGAGGTGGCGGTCAAGGTGCAGAAGCCGGAAGTGGCCGCGCAGCTGCGCTCGGACCTGGAGGTGCTGCGCAGTTTCGCGCTGGCCGCCGACCATCTCACCCAGGTTGGCCGCCGGGTGCGCCTGCGCGACTGGCTCAACGAATTCGCCAAGACCCTGATGCAGGAACTGGACTACCAGGCCGAAGCGGAAAACCTGCACCGCTTCGGCCGGCACCTGCGCCGCTACCGGCAGTTGTGGGTGCCGCAGCCGGTCTGGGACTACTGCAGCCACCGGGTGCTGACCATGGAACTGGCCCAGGGCGTGCGCGTGGACATGATCCCGGACGTGCGGCGCACCGAGGAACCGATGGCGCCGCTGGCCGCCGCATTGATCCGCGGCTACCTGGACCAGATCTTCGTGCATGGCGAAATCCATGCCGACCCGCACCCGGGCAACCTGCGCGTCACCCCGCAGGGGCGGCTGGCGATCTTCGACCTGGGCATGGTCGCGCACATGCCGCCGCGCCTGCGCGAGCGCCTGCTCAAGCTGCTGTTCGCCGCGGTGGACGGCCGCGGCGAGGAAGTGGCCGATGAGATCATCGGCATCAGCACCCGGCTGGAGGCGTTCGACGAAGAACGCTACCTGCGCGAAACCGGCCAGATGATCGCCCGCTACGCGGCCAACAACACCTTCTCCGAAGGGCGGGTGGTGCTGGACCTGGTGCGTATCGCCACCGCCAGCGGCCTGCGCACGCCGCCGGAACTGAGCCTGCTGGGCAAGGCGCTGCTGAACCTGGAAACCGTATGCCGGCTGCTGTCGCCCCAGCTGGACACCCGCCGCATCGTCGAGCGCCAGCTGCAGCACGTGATGCGCGCGCGCCTGAAGAAATCGCTGTCGGCGGCCAACCTGGCCAGCGAAGCGATGGAAGTGCAGCAGCTGCTGCGCGAAGGGCCGCGCAAGCTGTCGGACATCCTGGCGCTGCTGGCCGAGAACCGCCTGCAGATGAAGGTGACCGGGCTGGAGGAATCGCGGCTGATGGAGAACCTGCAGAAGATCGCCAACCGGGTCTCGGCCGGCATCGTCACCGCCGCGCTGATCCTGGCCGCGGCAATGATGATGAAGGTCGACACCGGCTGGCACCTGTTCGGCTATCCGGCCATCGCCTTCATGCTGATGCTGATCGGCGTGCTGCTCGGCCTGGGCATCATCGTCAGTGCGGTGCTGTTCGATCGGCGCGCACGCGCCAAGGAAGAACGCGGGCATCGTTGAATACGCCGCGTACCGGCGTATTCACCAACGCGCATGCAGGCAGCGGCCCACTGCGGCGGCAGCGTATTTTCACGCACGTTTTACACCTGCAATCGCCAGGCGTTGTAGTGCAGCGCGCGCGGTTTTCAACAAACATTTCAGTCAGGTTCGGGCAGGCATGATCCAGTCATCGGCTTGTCATGCAAGTGTGGTTGGCACAGCCGGTCGGATGGGAAACGCGCAGTGCCGGCGTCCATCACCACCTGTCTCCGCTGCCGATACCGCCTATGCTCTGGATCCTGCTGCTGTCGTTGTTGCTGCTCACCGGGTTGTTCCTCGCATCGGACAAATGGATGTGGTGGAAGGCCAGCCTGATGTCGCTGCTGCTGCTGGCGCTCAGTGCCTGGTGGTTGATCAACAAGCTCTCCGGAGACGGCCTCAACGCGGCCACCCTGTACCACCTGGGCGCGGACATGGAAGGCGCCGGCATCGCCGATTTCAAGGGCTATATCGCCGGCTTCATCGTGCTGGCGGTGGTCTCGCTGCTGCCGCTGGCGGTGGCCCGGGTACGCCGCACGCCGGCCAGCGTACACGGCCGGCAGGTGTTCGGCGGGTTCGTGCTGATGTGGCTGGTGGCCATCGCGGTCAGCCCGTTGTACCGCGACGGGCAGCGCCTGTACCAGCAGATGCGCCCGGTGGATTACAGCATGGTGGCGCCGGAATACCGCGTGCCGCAGCAGCCGCTGGGCAAGCCGCGCAACATCGTGTGGATCTACGGCGAAAGCCTGGAGCGCACCTACCTGGATGAAACCACCTTCCCGGCGCTGATGCCCAACCTCAACCGGCTGGCCAGCCAGGCGCTGGACGTGCGCGGACTGGTCTCGGCCGAAGGCGGCGGCTGGACCATCGCCGGGCTGGTGTCCTCGATGTGCGGCGTGCCGCTGACCACCGCCAAGGAAGATGAGAACAGCATGGGCCGCATGGGCAGCTTCCTGCCCGAGGCGGTGTGCCTGGGCGACTATCTCAAGCAGCAGGGCTATACCAACCATTACCTGGGCGGGGCCAACGGCCAGTTCGCCGGCAAGGGCCAGTTCCTGTCCACCCATGGTTACGACACCGTCGACGACCTGGCCTGGTTCAAGAAGCAAAAGGTAACCCGCGCGCACTTCTCGCCGTGGGGCGTGCACGACGATGTGCTGCTGGACAAGGCCTACGACCGCTTCGTGCAGCTGTCGCGCAAGGGCGAGCCGTTCATGCTCACCACGCTGACCATGGACACCCACCACCCGGCCGGCCACCTGCCGGTGGCCTGCAAGGGCACCCGCTACCGCAGCGCGCACGGCAACATCGGCATGCTCAATGCGCTCAACTGCACCGACCGGTTGATCTCCAAGCTGGTCGACCGCATCCAGGCCAGTCCGTATGGGCAGGACACCCTGATCGTGATCGCCTCCGACCACCTGGCCATGCCGAACGATCTCAGCCACATCCTGGCCAAGCAGAAGCGCGAGAACCTGCTGCTGTTCCTCGGCAAGGACATCGCGCCGCGCCAGCTGGCCACCCCGGCCGGCTCGACCCTGGACTCCGGCGCCACCCTGCTGAGCCTGATCGACCCGGCCATCGATGCGATCGGCTTCGGCCGCTCGCTGCTGCACCCGGAACGGTCGGACAGTGCCAGCGCGGCGGTGTTCCGCGACAACGGCAAGGACTACCCGCGTTACCTGGCGTTCTCGCGCTCGCTGTGGCTGGGCGACAAGACCCGCCAGCTGCGCATCGACCAGGACAACCAGGTGGTGATCGGCCTGCAGCACGTGCAACCGCCGGTGCTGCTGGAATACGACAAGCGCTGGGACCTCAAGTCGGTCTACCTGGAGAACACCTCCAAGCAGTTCGACCTGGCCGATCCGGCCAACACGCTGGCCTACGTGGACCGTTGCACCGCCTTCGAGGATGGATCGGCCGACGGCGACTGGTGCGCGCTGCTGGTCAACCGCGACAAGGGCATCAAGCTGTACCGCGACGACCAGCTGCGCAGCGGTTTTGCCGTGGACGGCCCGCTGGACCCGTCCAGCGGCCCGCGCCCGAGCATCCGCCAGGCGCACATGATCACCCAGAAGGGCCGCCGCACCCGCGCCGGCCAGTACATGCTGCAACTGGTGGCCAGGCAGTCGCCCGACCGCGGCTTCTGGATCGAAGCGGTGTCGTCGCAACGCAAGGTGGTGGTGGCCCAGCAATGGGTACAACCCGATGCCGACGGCCGCATCAACGTCAGCTTCGGCCTGGACCACGAAGTGGATGACCTGGAAGTACGCGCATGGTTGAACCATGCCGAAAAGCTGGCCGTGGACACCTTCGCGCTGGTGCCGTCGCGGCGCGGCAACCGCGGGTAGTCCGTTATTGTTGTTTCCGCTTCGCGTAGAAGTCCAACGTCAACAGCGTTTCGTGCCCCTTCGGGGCGCGAGTTACTTTCTTGCTCGTGCAAGAAAGTAACCAAAGAACACGCCCCCATCCGCTCGCCGTCGGGCTACGCCCGCCGGTTCCCTGCGCTTCTCGCGGCGTCGGGGGACGGCGCGGAACTCGCTGCGCTCAAACACCCGCGCCTCTTCGCCCCCGACGCCGCTGCGATGCTCGGCTCGCTCCAAGGGGGAAGGTAGATCAAATTCAAAATCATGAGCAACAGCAACAGAAGCAACCAAGCGGGGCCCGGCATGCGCTGCGTTGGTTAGACCGGCCGTTCCTGCGCTGAGCCCGGATCCCGCACCAGATGCACATCGGTCGGCGAGGACAAGGCAATCCCCGCCGCGGCGAACTTCTCCAGCACGGTGAAATACAGGTCGCTGCGCGCCCCGTACACCGCCCGCGGGCTGGGCACGAACGCGAAACTGTTGATCGCCACCTGCCCGTTGGCGATCGCATCGATGAACACCGACGGCGCCGGGTTGTCCAGCACCCCCGGGTGCTCGGCATAGCTGTCCAGCAGGATCTGCCGCAGCATCGCCACATCGGTGTTCAACGGTACCGAGAACTGGATCTGGATGCGGCCCTGCGCGTTGCCCATCGTCATGTTGCGGATGGTCTTGGTGATCAACTCCGAGTTCGGCACGATCAGCGTCGACTTGTCGCCCACCTGGATCTCGGTCGAGCGCACGCTGATCCGCTTGATATCGCCCTCCTGGTCGCCCAGCTTGATCCAGTCGCCGATCTTGACCGGGCGCTCGGCCAGCAGGATCAATCCCGACACGAAGTTCTGGGTGATCGCCTGCAGGCCGAAACCGATGCCCACCGACAACGCACTGACCACCAGCGCCAGCTTCTCAAAGCCGATCCCCAGCGCGGTCAAGCCCCACAGCACTGCGGCGATGATGCCCAGGTAGCGGGTCACGGTGCTGATCGAGTTGCGCGCCCCGGCATCCAGTTCGGTCTTGGGCAGGTAGGTGTTGGTCAGCCAGTTCTGGAAGGCCTGCATCACCGCCCACACCAGCACGAACGCCAGCACCGCGTACAGCACGCTGCTGGGCTTGAGCGTGGTGCTGCCGATGGTCAAGCCGTTGGACAGCGAATCCAGCGCGCCATAGAACCCGTTGAGGTTGCCGAACGGCGCGGTCAACGCCAGTACCGCCAGCAGGATCACCCCCACGCGCAGCAGTGCCGACAGCAACACCCCGGCCTGCTCCACCCGGGCCTCGGTCAGCCCGGTGGTCAGCACGATGCCCTGCCCGGCACGGCTGGCCGGCGACAACAGCCAGGTAGCGAAATCATCGGCGAACTTGAGCAGCAGCGAGGCGGCCAGCAGCACCACCGCACCCCACACCAGTTGCTGGGCCACGAACAGCGCGAAGTTGAGGTAGCCCAGCAGGGTGGCGACCACCGCCGCGACCACCACCAGGTGCCCGGCCAGCCGGGCCAGGATGATCCAGCCGCTGCGCCGCACCGGCGCCTTGGCCGGCTTGGCCCCGCCCTCGGCCTGCGCATCCAGCTTGACCTGCGCCTCCTCGGCCTGGCGGTGATGCAGGCGCGCCAGCGATACCAGGATGGCGATGATCAGGGCCATGTAGGCGATCGCGATCACCCCGTCCACCGCCACCGTAGTGATCTCGCTGGTGCGCGAGGCACGGTTGATCTCCACCAGCAGGATGCTCAGGAAGGTCAGCCCGGCCGCGCACCAGGCGTACTTGCGCAGGCGCCAGGCAGCGGTGTCGTCCAGGGTCAGCAGGCGCCAGGAGGGGCGCTTGGGCACCAGCAGACAGGCGCTGAGGGCGCTGATGAAGGCCGCCACGAAGGTGGCCACCTGGAAGTGCAGGGCCAGCTGCTCCAGCCGCGGCGGAATCGCCCCGATGTTCTGCAACACGGCCACCAGCACCGCCGCGGCCAGGCCCGGCAGCAACGTGCCCACCGCCAGCAACCACACCGCCAGGCCGGAACGGCGCAGGCGCCCGTCGGGCGCGCGCTCGGAAGCCGCGTAGCGGCGCCCGGCCGCGCGCAGCCACAGCCGCAGCGGGAACAACATCAGCAGCGCCACCGCCAGCCCGGTCAGCGGCGCGCTCCAGCCATGCTCGGCGATCGCCTTGCGCGCGGTGCCCTCGCCCTGCCGGTACAGCGACAGCAGCCGCCGGTAGTCGGCCGGTACATGGGTGGCGAACTGCTTCCACAACGACGGCGACAGCGGCGAATTGACCTTGCGCGCCAGCTCCTCGCTGAACTGGCTGACGCGCATCTTCTCGATGGTCGCGCCCAGCTGCCTGGCGTCGCCGGCCAGCAGCTTGGCGCGGGCCAGCGCCGAGGCGATGTCGCTGCGCTGCTGGTTCAGCGCCTTGCGCTGCAGGGCGATATCGCGGGGTTCAACGGTGCCCGCGACGACCTCGCCCAGTTGCGCCACCCGTGCGTCCATCTGTTCCAGCTGCGGCTGCAGCGCATTGCGCGCGGCATCGGCATCGCGCTGCACGGCCAGGGCCCGGTCGGACAGGGTCTGCAGCGTATCGCGGGTGTCGGCATCGTCCAGCGAGGCCTGGATCTGCTTGAGTTCCCTGTCGGCCTGGGCCAGCTGTGCGATCGGATCGCCCTCGCCCGGCGCATCGGCCTGGGCCAGGGCCAGCGGAGCCAGCCCCAGCCAGGCGCACATCATCAGCCAGGCCAGCGGCCGCAGGAAGGAACGGAAAGGACGGAAGGACAAGCCGGCACCACAGGGTTCGCGCGGACCACCGCGCCTGCCCGCGACTATAAACCGCGGCCGGTCCACACCGGGTATGCGCCGTCAGTATTTGAGCCGCAGCTCTTCCACCTGCGGCTGCAGGGCCAGGTACCAGTCCTGGAATTCCTCTTCGCTGATTTCATCGGGCGCATACACCGCCACCGGATCCCAGGCGTGGTCGGTGGGCAGCGGCTGGCGCGGGCCGGCGCGCAGCGAATAGCTGACGCCCTCGTGCTCGACCACCTCGTCCAGCGTCTCCCACCGTTGGCGGGCAAAGCCGGTTTCACTCTTGAGCAGGATCACCTGGTACATCCGCAACTCCCTGGCTGTCGACAACGGGCGCACGGCACGCCCACCGGCAGCATAGCCCCGGGGCGCCGACCGCAGCACCCCGCACCGGCAACGCACTGTTCTCGACGCCGCCCTCGCTTCGGCTTCACTCCCTCATGGCAGCGCGCTCGGCATCGTGGGGGCCACTATCCCCACCTGCCTGCGATGAACGAGCACGCCGAACTGAAAACCGTACCGGACCTCAAGCTGCCGCGTTACCTGGGCACCTGGTATGAAATTGCCCGCCTGCCGATGCACCACGAGCCGGAGAACTGCACCGATGTGTCGGCGCAGTACAGCCTGCTCGACAACGGCAACGTGCAGGTGCACAACCGCTGCCGCCTGGACGGACAGGTCGAGGAGGCGGTCGGCGAGGCCTGCGTGGTGGACAACGACAGCGCACGGCTGGAAGTCAGCTTCCTGCCCAAGGGCCTGCGCTGGATCCCGTTCACCAAGGGCGACTACTGGGTGATCCAGGTGGCCCCGGACTACAGCGTGGCCCTGGTCGGCAGCCCGGACCGCAAGTTCCTGTGGCTGCTGGCGCGTACCCCCGCGCTGGATGCCGTCGTGCAGGAGCACTACCTGGCCCAGGCGCGCCAGCAGGGCTTCGACCTGACCGGCTTGATCCAGACCCCGCACACCGGCCGGCCCACGGCCTGAGCATGGACCTCAAAAGCGGGTACCCGTTCTGGGCGGTCAGCAACGGCCTGATGCACGCCTTCCCACCGCTGCACGGGAACCTGCACTGCGATGTGCTGGTGGTCGGCGGCGGCATCAGCGGCGCATTGATCGCCGACGAACTGTCCGCGCACGGCCACGACGTGGCCTTGATCGAGCAGCGCGACATCGGCTGGGGCAGCACCGCCGCCAGCACCGCGCTGCTGCAGTATGAAATCGACACCCACCTGGTCGACCTGGCCCAGCGCTACGGCGAGAACGCCGCCGTGCTGGCCTACCAGGCCTGCGCCGAGGCCATCCCGGCCCTGCGCGCGGTGGCCGGCGCCTTCAGCGGGGTGGACTGCCACCCCATGCACAGCCTGTACTACGCCAGCAAACGCGGCCACCACGCCGTGCTGCACGCCGAGTTCGCGCTGCGCCGCCGCCATGGCTTCGACGTGCGCTGGCTGGAGGCCGCGGCACTGCAGCAGGAATTCGGCATCGATGCGCCCGGCGCCATCCTCAGCGGCCTGGCCGCCCGGGTGGATCCGTACCGGCTGACCTACCGGCTGCTGATGCGCCTGCGCAAACGCGGCGTGGGCGTCTACGACCGCACCGTGCTCGACACCCTGGTGCCGACCGCGCGCGGGGTCACCGCCACCACCGCCGACGGCCTGCAGATCCGCTGTCGGCACGTGGTGCTGGCCACCGGCTATGCCGGCCAGCACTGGCTGAAACAGCGCGTGGCGCGCAACCGCAGCAGCTACGCCTTCATCACCGACCCGATCGACCCGGACCTGCTCGGCGCGCTGGCCACCACCATGGTCTGGGAATCGGCCCGGCCCTACCTGTACCTGCGCAGCACCGGCGACCACCGCCTGCTGGTCGGCGGCGAAGACGATGCACTGGACATCCCGGCGCGGCGCGACCGGCGGGTGGCGGCCAAGGCGGCCCGGTTGCTGGGCAAGACCGCCAGGCTGTTCCCGCAGCTGTCGCTGCAACCGGCATTTTCATGGGCCGGCACCTTCGCCGAAACCCATGACGGCCTGCCGTTCTTCGGCGCGCATGCGCAGTGGGGGCCGCGGGTGCTGTTCGCCATGGCCTACGGCGGCAACGGCATCACCTACTCGATGATCGGCGCCGGGCTGCTGCGCGCGCGCGTCGAGGGGCGCCGGCACCGGCTGGCCGAATTGTTCGGGTTCGGCCGGCTGGGCTGAAGTTCCGCTTGCAACCGGGCCCATGACAGGCATCATTCAAACTCGCGGTGCTAGCGTCAACGCCGTCGGCCACCTGACCTGCCCGCCCCGGAGCCCTGCCATGATCCGCCCGCTTACCCTGCTGCTGTGCCTGCTCGCCCCCGGCGTCGCCCTGGCCCAGTCCGCGGCCGGTGCCACCGGGCCGCAGTCGGCGACCGACCTGAATCTGGCACTGCCCGATGCGCCGATGCAGTATCTGAACGATCCGACGCTGCGCGGCGACCCGCCGGGCACGTTCTACGGCGACAAGACCGGCCGCCGCGCGGTCGATCGCCCCGGCGCGGCCAACGGCATCGCCCAGGTCACCGACGACAAGCTGCGGGTCAACGGCAGCTTCACCACCGGGATCGGGTATTCGAAGAATTTCGGCAACAGCCACTACAACGAGGCCGAGCTGAACTTGAACAAGAACTACACCACCGACGAAGGCAAGACCCACAGCCTCAACCTCAACATCCGGGTTGGCGAGGGCAACGGCCCAGGCTTCTACGGCCCGTACGGCGGTGGCTACGGTGGGTACGGGCGCGGCGGCTACTGGGATTACCCGCCGCCGGCCGGCTGGTAGGCGGCCACCGCGATCCACACGGGCAAACGGCCGGGGCAACCCGGCCGTTTGCGTTGCAGCGCCAAGCCGTGGTCAGTCGAACCAGCCATCGCGCTTGCTCGACAGCACCCGCCCGTCATAGCCGCTCAGGCGCACCTCCACGCGCTGGTTGCGGGCATTGCGCGCCTCCAGCGCCCAGGTGGCGCCCTCGCGCTCGAACGATTCGATCCGGGTGTAGCCGGCCTTCTGCGCCAGCGCCAGGATCTGCCCGGCATCGAGCACGCTGCGGTTGCCGCGCGGATCGAAGATCTCGCCGTTGGCCGGATCGATGATCACTTCATCGACGCTGCCATCGGCGCGGCTGACATCGGCTTCCCACAGGCCGTCCTCGCGTTCGAGCTGGTGCACCTGGGTGTAGCCGGCCGCGCGCAGCTTGGCCTGCACATCGGCGGCGGAAAGGTCGGCGGCCAGGGCCGGGGTGGCAACCAGGGCCAGCGCCAGGCCGGCGGCAAGGGTACGGATGTTCATGGGGGTCTCCAGAAGGGTCACCGGTGGATCCCGGCGCCGCCAGTCTGGCAAGCCGGGTTAACCGGACCATGAGGCCGCCTGTTAGACAATGTTTAGACAGCACACGTATACCGTGTGCATCGCTGCTGCCTTCCCCACTGCCCATGCCCGCCCTGAGCCTGCTGCTGCCCCTGCTGTTGACCGCCGCCACGCCGGACCCGGCGCGGGCGCTCGACGGTGGCCAGCGCCAGCAGCAGGCCGTGCGCCAGGCAGTCCGCCAGGGCCGCTATGTGCCGCTGGAAACCGTGCTGGCCGACGCGCTGCGGCGCTATCCGGGACAACTGGTGGAAGTGGAGCTGGACGGGGACAAGTACGAAATCGAGATCCTCGGCGCCAACGGCGTGGTGATGGAGCTGGACTACGACGCCGCCAGCGGCCGCCTGTTGAAAATGGAAGAAGACTGATGCGGATCCTGCTTGCCGAAGACGATGCGCTGCTGGCCAGCCGCCTGCAGACCCTGCTCGAGGACGCCGGCTATGTGGTCATGCACAGCAGCGAAGGCCGCGCGGCCGAGGAACTGGGCCAGATCGAGGAGATCGCCGCGGCGGTGGTCGACCTGGGCCTGCCTGGCCTGGACGGGCTGAGCGTGATCGAGCGCTGGCGCCAGGCCGGGCGCGGCTTTCCGGTGCTGGTACTGACCGCACGCGCCCGCTGGCACGACAAGCTGGCCGGCTTCGATGCCGGCGCCGACGACTACCTGACCAAGCCGTTCCAGCCCGAGGAACTGCTGCTGCGCCTGCGCGCCCTGATCCGCCGCAGCGCCGGCCACGCGCATCCGCGCCTGCAGTGCGGCCCGCTGGTGCTGGACGTCAACGCCGGCCGCTTCGAGCTGGACGGCGCACCGCTGGCGCTCAGCGCGCAGGAATACCGCATCCTCAGCTACTTCATGCACCACCCCGACACCGTGCTGAGCCGCGCGCGGCTGGGCGAGAACGTCTACGACGATGGCCTGGATCCGGACTCCAATACGCTGGACGTGTTGATCGGGCGCATCCGCCGCAAGCTCGGCAGCGAACTGATCCACACCCACCGCGGCCAGGGCTTCCGCCTGTCGGCGACGCCATGAGCACCGGGTCGCTGCGCACGCGCCTGCTGGTCGCCGGTGGGCTGGGCCTGGTGCTGGTCTCGGCACTGGCCACCTGGTGGCTGGGCGCGATGTTCGAGCGCTCGGCGCGCAGCGCGATGGACGAGCGCCTGGGCAACGAGCTGATCGCGGTGCTGGCGCTGGCCGAGACCGATGCCGACGGCCGGCTGCAATGGCGCCAGCCGCTGGCCGACGAGCGCTACCGGCGTGTGTTCTCCGGCGACTACTGGCAGGTGCTGGACCCGCAGCGGCGCCCGCTCGCGCAATCGCGCTCGCTGTGGGACCAATCGCTCGCAGCGCCGGCCGGGCTGCGGTCCGGGCCGGCGCAGGCCATCGACCTCAGCGGGCCACTGAAGCAACCGCTACGGGCGCTGGCCCAGCAGGTCACCCTGCCCCGCGCCGCCGCGCCGGTGATCGTGATGGTCGCCACCGACCGTAGCCAGCTGGATGCGCAGGTCGCCAGCTTCCGGCAACGCACCGCGCTCGCCCTGGCCGTGCTGATCGCGCTGTGGTTCGCCGTGCTGGTCACCCAGGTGCATTACGGCCTGCGGCCGCTGGCCGACCTCGGGCGTATCGCCGCGCAGGTGCGCAACGGCGAGAACGTGCGCTTCCCGCAGCAGGGCCTGGTGAAGGAAGTCGCGCCACTGGCCGGCCAGCTCAACGCGCTGCTCGACCACCATCAGCGCATGATGGTGCGCGCACGCCGCAGCGCCGAAGACCTCGCCCACGCCCTGAAGACCCCGCTGACCGTGCTCACCACCGAAGCCGAAGGCGATGGCAGCGACTGGCGCCAGACCCTGCGCAGCGAGACCGCACGCATGCAGGCCAGCATCGACCGCTACCTGGCCGCAGGCCTGGGCGCGGACAGCCGGCAGCGCACGCCGGTGGCACCGGTGACCAGCGCGCTGTGCGGGCTGATGCAACGTGTGCATGCGGCGCGCGGATTGCGTTTTGAATGCGATAGTGCCGCCACCGGTGTTTTCGCCGGCGCGCGCGAGGATCTGGAAGAGATGCTGGGCAACCTGCTCGACAATGCCGGCAAGTGGGCCGCGCGGGCGGTGCGCGTGGACGTAGCGCAGGACGGTACGCAGCTGCGCATCACCGTGGCCGATGACGGCCCCGGGCTACCGGCAGCGCAGCTGGAGCGTGTGCTGGAACGCGGCGTGCGGCTGGATGAGCGGGCTTCGGGCAGCGGGCTGGGATTGTCGATCGTGGCGGACATCGCCGAGAGTTATGGCGGCACCCTGGTGCTGGCCAATGCCGCGCCGGGATTGCGGGCGACGTTGACGTTGCCGGCGGGGTAAGACGCGCCGTCGCTGCTGGTGCTGCTGGTGCTGTTGGTGCTGTTGGTGCTGTTGGTGCTGTTGGTGCTGTTGGTGCTGTTGGTGCTGTTGGTAGTGCCGGCCGCTGGCCGGCTTCACGCAGGGTCGGGAGCCGGCCAGCGGCCGGCACTACCGGCAATGTGCAGCCGAT
>NZ_JACWUO010000025.1 GCF_020857975.1 Stenotrophomonas rhizophila | reverse complement strand
ACGCGATGTCAGCGGGGCAGAGCCCCGCTCTACGTCTGATCGCACGCGATGTCAGCGGGGCAGAGCCCCGCTCTACGCCTTGATCACGCCCAGTTCCACGCCAATGCGGGTGAATGCATCGATGGCGCGGTCCAGGTGCTGGCGGGTGTGCGCGGCGCTGATCTGGGTGCGGATGCGGGCCTGGCCCTTGGGCACCACCGGGAAGAAGAAGCCGATCGCATAGATGCCTTCCTCGAGCAGGCGCTCGGCGAACTTCTGCGCCAGCGGCGCGTCGTACAGCATCACCGGGCTGATCGGGTGCACGCCGGGCTTCACGTCGAAACCGGCGGCGGTCATCTTCTCGCGGAAGTAGGCGGTGTTCTGCGCCAGGGTGCTGCGCAGGTCGTCGGCGGCGGCCAGCATCTCGAAGGCCTTGATCCCGGCGGCCACCACGTGCGGCGGCAGTGAGTTGGAGAACAGGTAGGGGCGCGAACGCTGGCGCAGCAGTTCGACCACTTCGGCGCTGGCGCAGGTGAAGCCACCCAGGGCGCCGCCCATGGCCTTGCCCAGGGTGCCGGTGATGATGTCGATCTTCTCCAGCACGCCCTTGACCTCGGCCGAGCCGCGGCCGGTGGCGCCCAGGAAGCCGGTGGCATGGCATTCGTCGATGTGCACCAGCGCGTTGTACTTCTTCGCCAGCGCGGTGATCTCATCCAGCGGGGCGATGAAGCCGTCCATCGAGAACACGCCGTCGGTGGTGATCAGCTTGGTCCTGCAGCCGGCCGCATCAGCGGCCTGCAGCTGGGCTTCCAGGTCGGCCATGTCGCAGTTGGCGTAGCGGAAGCGCTTGGCCTTGCACAGGCGCACGCCGTCGATGATGGAGGCATGGTTGAGCGCATCGGAGATGATCGCGTCGTTTTCTCCCAGCAGCGGCTCGAACAGGCCGCCGTTGGCGTCGAAGCAGGCCGCGTACAGGATGGTGTCCTGCTTGCCGAAGAAGTCGGCGATCTGCTTTTCCAGCTGCTTGTGCAGGTCCTGGGTGCCGCAGATGAAGCGCACCGAGGCCATGCCGAAACCGTGGCTGTCCAGCGCGTCCTTGGCGGCCTGGATCAGGTCGGGGTGGTCGGCCAGGCCCAGGTAGTTGTTGGCGCAGAAGTTCAGCACCGTGCGGCCGTCGTCCAGGGTGATCTGCGCCGACTGCGGGCTGGTGATGATGCGTTCGGCCTTGAACAGGCCCTGGGCGCGGATCGCCTCCAGTTCTTCAACGTAGTGCCGGGTCAGCGGGGCGGTCGTGGCATCGGTCATGGCAGGCAGTCATCAGCGCGGAAACCACCGATTTTACCTGCCGCGGCCGTTCCTGGGGCCGTCGCCGGGCCGGTTGGCGGGCGCGGCCGGGGCGGGCAGGACACAGGGGATTGTTGCATCGCAATATCAATCAGGTTAAAAAAGTGTAAACCGCGACGTTCCGCCCACCCCACCGCCCCGGAGAGACCCGCATGAACCACGCCTCGCGCTGTACCGCCGCCGTTGTGCTCTGCGCCGCCCTGCTTGCCCCGTTCGCCGCCAGTGCCCAGGACGAGGCCGCCTCTCCCTTCAGCTGGAACGTCACCGGCGTGTCGGACTATGTGTTCCGCGGGGTCTCGCAGACCGCCGAGGACCCGACCGTGCAGGCCGCCTTCACCTATACCTCGCCGGTCGGCCTGTACGCCGGGGTGTGGGGTTCGGGCGTGGACTTCGGCGAGGGTGACCCGGATGCCGAAGTCGATTACCTGATCGGCTACGCGTTCGACATCAACGAAAACGTCAACCTGGACCTGCTGTTCAACCGCTACACCTATCCCGGTTCCAGCGAGCTGGCCTACAACGAGTTCATCACCAAGACCACCATCGCCAAGCAGTACAGCCTGACGGTGACCTACACCAACGACGTGTTCAACTCGGGCACCGATGCGTGGTACTACGCCGTGGGCGGGGAGTGGGCGCTGCCGCAGGAATTCAACCTGACCGCCAACGTCGGCCGCAGCACCTTCGAAGAAGGCATTTCCAAGGATTACACCGACTGGAACGTGGGCGTGAACCGCAGCTTCGGCATGGTCACCCTGGGCCTGGGCTACTACGGCACCGACGGCAACGGCCGCGACAATTCCGGCAAGCTGGCCGACAGCCGCGTGGTCTTCACCGTTGGCGTAGGGCAGTAGTGCCGGCCGCTGGCCGGCTCCACGCATGGCCGGCATCCCACGAACTGGAAAAGGCGCCCACTGGGCGCCTTTTCAATGTTGGCCTCACACCGGAACCCTTGCTGGAGAACAGCCCCCTTGTTGTTCAAGGGGGCGCGCCAGCGGCGCGGGGATAAGGTGATATGAGCAATTGATCCTCTGTGCCGAAGGCACAGGGGATCAATTCCAGCTCAGCACCACCTTGCCGGCCTTGCCCTGTTCCATCAGGTCAAAGCCCTTCTGGAAATCATCGATCGGCAACTGGTGGGTGAGCACCTTGCCCAGCGGGAAGCCGGACAGCACCAGTTGGGTCATCTTGTACCAGGTCTCGTACATCTTGCGGCCGTAGATGCCCTGCACGGTCAGGCCCTTGAAGATGATCTTGTCCCAGTCGCAGCCGGCGCCCTTGGGCATGATGCCGAGCATCGCGATCTTGCCGCCGTGGTACATGCAGTCGAGCATGTCGTTGAACGCGCGCGGGTTGCCGCTCATTTCCAGGCCCACGTCGAAGCCCTCCATGTGCAGGTCGGCCATCACGTCCTTGAGCGAGGTGTTGGCCACGTTGACCACGCGGGTGGCGCCCATGTCGGCGGCCAGCTTCAGGCGGAAATCGTTGACGTCGGTGACCACCACGTTGCGCGCACCGATGTGCTTGCAGATGCCGGCAGCGATGATCCCGATCGGGCCGGCACCGGTGATCAGCACGTCTTCGCCGATTACGTTGAATTCCAGCGCGCAGTGCGCGGCGTTGCCGTAGGGATCGAAGAACGCGGCCAGCTCGGACGGGATCTGGTCGGGGATCGGCCACAGGTTGCTGGCCGGCATCACCATGTATTCGGCGAACGCGCCGTTGACGTTGACGCCGATGCCCACCGTGTTCGGGCACAGGTGCGGGCGGCCGCCGCGGCAGTTGCGGCAATGGCCGCAGACGATATGGCCTTCGGCCGACACGCGCTGGCCGATTTCATAGCCGGTCACGCCCGGCCCGATCTGCGCGATGCGGCCGACGAACTCATGACCGATGGTCAGGCCCGGCTTGATGGTGCGCTGGCTCCACTCGTCCCACAGGTAGATATGCAGGTCGGTACCGCAGATGGCGGTCTTTTCCAGCTTGATCAGGACCTCGTTCGGGCCCGGGGTGGGGACCGGAACCTCTTCCAGCCAGATGCCCTTGGCGGCTTCACGTTTGACCAGGGCCTTCATTGTCTGCTGCGCCATCGGGGTGGAACTCATCTGGGGGAAAGCGCGGATTATAGGGCTGTCGGCGGGTTTCCCATGTTGCAGCGCAGGTGGTTTGGGGTGGCGGCGGCACCTGCAGCCGGCTGTCCGGGCCCGCGGGAGGCGTAGAGCCGGACTCTGTCCGGCCGGCTGGGCAACCCATGACTTCCGGGCTTCGGGCCGGGGCAGGGGGCTGGGCTACACTCGGCGGTTCTTTCACCAGGGGCTGCCCATGCGCTCGAATCTGCTCGCCTTCTCCGTCGTCGCCAGCCTTGCGCTGGTCCAGGTCGCCCATGCCGCCGAAGGCATGTGGGTGCCGCAGCAGCTGCCCGAGATTGCCGGCCCGCTCAAGCAGGCCGGGCTGAAGCTGTCCGCCGAGCAGATCGCCGACCTGACCGGCGACCCGATGGGCGCGGTGGTGGCGCTGGGCGGCTGCACCGCCAGCTTCGTCTCCCCGCAGGGCCTGGTGGTGACCAACCACCATTGCGCCTATGGTGCGATCCAGCTCAATTCGACCGCCGAGAAGAACCTGATCAAGGACGGCTTCAACGCGCCGACCCTGAAGGACGAGCTGAGCGCCGGCCCGAATGCGCGCGTCTATGTGCTCGACCGCATCACCGACGTGACCGACCAGGCCAAGGCCGCGATCGCCGCCGCCGGCAAGGATCCGCTGGCCCGTACCCGCGCGCTGGAGGCCTTCGACAAGGCGCAGACCGCTGCCTGCGAAGCCGACGCCGGGTTCCGCTGCCGGTTGTTCAGCTTCTCCGGGGGCAACACCTACCGGCTGTTCCGCAACATGGAAATCAAGGACGTGCGCCTGGTCTATGCGCCCCCGGGCAGCGTCGGCAAGTTCGGTGGCGATATCGACAACTGGATGTGGCCGCGCCATACCGGCGATTTCTCCTTCTACCGCGCCTACGTCGGCAAGGACGGCAAGCCGGCCGCGTTCGCCGCCGACAACGTGCCCTACCAGCCCAAGCACTTCCTGAAGTTCGCCGACCAGCCGCTGGGCGCCGACGACTTCGTGATGGTGGCCGGCTACCCGGGCCGCACCAACCGCTACGCGCTGGCCGGTGAGTTCAACGAAACCGCCAGCTGGACCTACCCGACCATCGCCCGCCACTACAACGCGGTGATCGACCTGATCGGCAAGGCCGGCCAGCAGGATGCGGACATCAAGGTGAAGTACGCCGCCACCATGGCCGGCCTGAACAACACCGCCAAGAACTACCAGGGCCAACTGGACGGTTTCAAGCGCATCGACGCGGCCGGCCAGAAGCAGGCCGAAGAGGCCGCCGTGCTGGCCTGGCTGAAGAAGCGCGGCGCTGCCGGCAAGCCGGCCCTGGCCGCGCACGCGCAGCTGATCAAGCACCTGGAAGAGGGCCGCGCCACGCGCGACCGCGACCTGATCGTGGGCCAGTTCAACAACACCTCGGCCGTGGGCGCGGCGATCACCCTGTACCGCCTGTCGATCGAACGCAGCAAGGCCGATGCGGCGCGCGAGGCTGGTTTCCAGGACCGCGACCTGCCCGCGATCGAAGGCGCGCTCAAGCAGATGGACCGTCGCTACGTGGCGCGCATGGACCAGCAGCTGCAGGCGTACTGGCTCAATCAATACGCCGCACTGCCGGCCGCGCAGCGCAACAACGAAGCGCTCAACCAGTGGTTGGCCGGCAGCGACAAGGCCGCCGTCGACGGTCTGGTCGGCAAGCTGGCCGGCACCAGGCTGGGCAGCCTGGACGAGCGCCTGAAGTGGTTCAAGGCCGAGCGCGCCGCGTTCGAGGCCAGCACCGACCCGGCCATCCAGTACGCGGTGGCGGTGATGCCGGCCCTGCTCAAGCAGGAAGAGCAGAAGAAGACCCGCGAAGGCGAGTCGCTGCTGTCGCGCCCGCTGTACCTGCAGGCACTGGCCGATTACAAGAAGAGCAAGGGCGAGTTCGTCTATCCCGACGCCAACCTGTCGCTGCGCATCACCTTCGGCAACGTGATGGGCTATGCGCCCAAGGACGGCGTGGCCTACACCCCGTTCACCACGCTGGAGGGCATCGTGGCCAAGGAAACCGGCGCCGATCCGTTCGACTCGCCCAAGGCGCTGCTCGATGCGGTCATGGCCAAGCGTTACGGTGGCCTGGAAGACAAGCGGGTGGGCTCGGTGCCGGTCAACTTCCTGTCCAACCTGGACATCACCGGCGGCAACTCCGGTTCGCCGGTGCTGGACGCGCACGGCAAGCTGGTGGGTCTGGCCTTCGATGGCAACTGGGAATCGGTCAGCTCCAACTGGGTGTTCGACCCGGTGATGACCCGCATGATTTCAGTCGACAGCCGCTACATGCAGTGGATCATGCAGGAAGTGGCGCCGGCGCCGCAGCTGCTCAAAGAGCTGAACCTGGTGAAGTAAGACCCCAACCCCGCGGCGAAAGCCGCGGGGTTTTCGTTGGGGCCCGGCATACGCGTGGCGGTGCACGGTTGCCTGCGGCCGGCACCACCGCAGCAGGCACCCGGCCGGGCCGGTCGGGGTATCATGCGTGTCCCCTCGCTCATTCACATCATGTGAACGATTGCGACAGCCCTTCCTCCCCCAAGGACTCCCAGTACGCATGCGCATCCTGCTTGCCCGCCACGGTGAAACGCCGTGGAATGCCGAAGGCCGTTACCAGGGCCAGATCGATATCCCGTTGTCGCCGATCGGACAAGCGCAGGCCCAGGCCCTCGGGGAGCGCCTGAAGTCGGTGGACATCACCCGTGCGGTGGCTTCGCCGCTGTCGCGCGCACAGCTCACCGCGCAGTTGGCGCTGGGCGCCGAACGCGCGCCGATGCTGCTGACCGAGCCGGACCTGCAGGAAATCGCCCACGGTGAGTGGGAAGGCCTGTTGGCCAGTGAAATCCACGAAAAGGATCCCTCGCGGCTGCAGGCCTGGCGCGACGAGCCGGACACCGTGCTGATGCCCGGTGGCGAATCGCTGCGCCTGGTGCTGGAGCGCAGCTGGCGCGGCCTGGCCCGCGCCGCCGAAGGCCTGGGTGAGCACGACACGCTGCTGGTAGTGGCCCACGACGCGGTCAACCGGGTGATCCTGTGCCGCATCCTCGGCCTGCCGTTGTCGCGCCTGTGGACCTTCCGCCAGGCCCCGACCACGCTGAACCTGCTCGAAGGCGCCGATCTGGATCAACTGGAAGTGGTGCGCCTGAACGATTGCGCCCACCACACCCCGTTCTTCGGTGAAGCCAAGCACCGCGCGCTGTAACCCTGTTACGTCCCATCCCGCCGTCCGCCACATCGATCCAACGCCCATGACCACCGCCCGCCCGCACACCCTCACCGACTGGCTCGCCCATATCGAACAGCAGCACCCGGCCACCATCGACATGGGGCTGGAGCGCGTGCGCAGCGTGGCGCAGGCGATGGGACTGGGCGCGCCGGGCGAGCGCACCATCGTGGTTGGCGGCACCAACGGCAAGGGCTCCACGGTCGCCTTCATCGAGGCGATCGCCCGCGCGGCCGGCTGGAAGGTGGGGGCATATACCTCGCCGCATCTGCTGCGCTACAACCAGCGGGTGCGCATCGATGGCCAGGAGGTCTCCGATGCCGCCCTGGTCGGCGCCTTCAATGCCATCGAAGACGCGCGTGGCAGCACCACGCTGACCTATTTCGAATACGGCACGCTGGCCGCACTGCACCTGTTCGCGCAGGCCGGGCTGGACCTGGCGGTGCTGGAAGTGGGCCTGGGCGGGCGGCTGGATGCGGTCAACATCGTCGATGCCGACGTGGCGGTGATCACCACCGTGGATATCGACCACAGCGAATGGCTGGGCGAAGACCGCGAAACCATCGGGGCGGAGAAGGCCGGCATCATCCGCGGCTGGAAGCCGGTGATCCTGGGCGAGACCGACCCGCCGTCCAGCGTGCTGGCGCGCGCCTACCTGGTGGGCGCCAATGCGATCCGCGGCGGCAGCGATTTCTTCGTCGACCGCCTGGATGCGCAGCACTGGTGCTGGCGCGATGTCGGCTTCCGCATCGAACTGCCGACGCCGGCGCTGCGCGGCCCGATCCAGCTGCGCAATGCGGCCACCGCCATTGCCGCGCTGCGCGCGCTGGACAAGCCGCTGCCGCGCACGGCCTTCGCCGAGGGTGTGGCCGCGGCCCGCATCGACGGCCGCCTGCAGGCGTTCGACCGCGACGGGGTGGAAGTGCTGGTCGACGTCGGCCACAACCCGCAGGCCGCCCGTGAACTGGCCAGCGCATTGAAGGCGGCCACCGTTGCCGGGCGGACCGTGGCGGTGTTCGCCGCGTTGCAGGACAAGGACGCCGCCGGCGTGGTGCAGGCGCTGGATGCGCAGGTCGATGGCTGGCACCTGGCCGGCCTGGACGGTGCGCGGGCGCAGAGCGCGCAGGAACTGCGCGCGCGCCTAGGCGGCACCGCCGCGGCGCAGGCGGCTACCCATGCCACGGTGGCGCAGGCGCTGCAGCAGGCCATGCACGACGCCCGGCCGGGCGATCGGGTGCTGGTGTTCGGCTCGTTCCACACCGCCGCGCAGGCACTGCACTGGCTGGAGCGCCCGGCCTGAGCCGAACCTTGCGTACGCACGCGGCGGCCGTTCAGCCGCAACAGACGCCACTCACGCCGACACCCGTATAATCTCCGTGGCATTCCGCCGCGCCGCCCTGCCTGCCTTCCGTGGATACTCCTCTGAAACAGCGACTGATTGGTGCCATCGTTCTGGTGGCTTTGGCTGTGATCTTCCTGCCCATGCTGGTCAAAGGCCCTGCGCCGGACAGCGGCGTGGCCAATGTGCCGATCAGTGCGCCGGCGGCGCCTGCCGATGGCCAGTTCGAAACCCGTGAGCTGCCGCTGGTGGCGCCCACCGGCGGAGCCACCGGCCTGCAGGCCGGTGCGTCGACCACCCAGCCGTTGCAGGACACCAGCGCCGCTGCGGCCGATCCGGCTACGGCCGACAGCTCGCCGGCGGTGGCGGCCGGCAATTTCGCGGTCAGCTTCGGCGCCTATGCCAGCCAGGCCGACGCCAATGCGGTGATCGCCTATCTGCGCAAGGCACAGCTGCCCGGTTTCAGCGAAGCGGCCACCATCAACGGCCGCCAGGCCTGGCGGGTACGCGTGGGGCCGTATGCCGACCGCGCCCAGGCCGAGTCCGCGCGGCTGCAGGCGGTCAAGGTGCGCAGCGACGTCAAGGCCGAGGTGGTGACCCTGGATGCGCGCGCCGACAGCGCCGTGGCCAGCGCGCCGCCCCCGGCCGCCGCCCCGGCCACCGCCAGTGCGGCCAGCGCCGCACCGGCGGCCGCGGCCGTGCGCACCGAAGCGCTGCCGCCCGAACCGGTCGCCGCGGCCAAGCCGGCCGCGCCCAAACCCGAACCCAAGCCGGCCCCGGCCAAGCCCGCGCCGGCGGTGGCCGCCCCGGCCGCTCCGGCCGCCAGCAGCATCGGCTTTGCCGTGCAGCTGGGCGCCTTCGGCCAGGCCGCCGAAGCCAACGCGCTGCGCGACAAGGTCCGCGCCGCCGGTTTCAGCGCATTTGTGGAGCAGGTACGTACCGACAAGGGCACGCTCAACCGCGTGCGCGTCGGTCCCGTCGCCAACCGGGCCGAGGCGGAGAACCTCAAGGCCCAGGTTGCGTCGAAGGTCGGCGTGGCCGGCATGGTCCGGCCCCATCCCTGATGCCGGCCCTGCGCCCGTGCCTTGAGGCCGGAACGTTCCTCCCGGGAGGATGCGCATGATCGATTTCGTGTTGTTGGCGGTGATCGGCATCTCGACCCTGCTGGGGGTGATGCGCGGCTTCGTCAGTATCGTCATCAGTACCCTGTCCTGGCTGCTGGGCAGCTGGGCGGCACTGATGCTGGGCAAGTCCGCCGCGGGCTGGTGGTCGGCCCCGGCCGCGCCCGGCACCGGGCATTTCCTCGCCGGCTACCTGACCGTGTTCCTGGCGGTGATGGTCTCGGTCTGGGGCATCGGCCTGGTGATCCGCCAGGCGGTGCGCTCGACCAGCCTGAACGGCGCCGACCGCGCGCTGGGCGGGGCGCTTGGCCTGGCCCGGGGCGGCCTGATCGGCTGCCTGCTGCTGCTGATCGCCTCCTATACCCCGTTGCCGCGCGAAGCGGCGTGGCGCAATTCCAACCTACGCGCCATGCTCGGCCCCGGCGTGGGCTGGATGCAGGCCAAGATGCCGCGCATGCCCGACCTGCCGCAGCTGCCCAGCCTGCAGGGCATGCCGATGGCGCTGCCGGAGGTGAACATGTCGCAACTGTCTGGATCGGAGTTGGGCAAGCCGCTGCTGACAGGCGATAATGGGGTGCTTGGCGGGCTGTTGGGTGGGCGCGGATGGCCGCGACCGCTGGATGAAACCCCGCAACCGGTGGTGGACCCCGCCGATGTATCGGCGCGTGGGTCCCACCCAGGCTCCCCGACTTCCTTCGATCCGGCGCTCGTGCGCCCGGATCCCACCGATCCGGCACGGAACGGTTCCCCAGGCCAGGCACGGCCACCTTCACAGTAAATGGGCTCGGCCCAGCGGAGAGTTCGCACCATGTGTGGCATCGTCGGAATCGTCGGCAACCAGAACGTCGCCGGGCAGTTGTATGACGGCCTGACCGTCCTCCAGCATCGTGGCCAGGACGCGGCCGGCATCGCCACCGCCGATGGCACCCGGCTGCGCGTGCAGAAGGCCAACGGCCTGGTCCGCGACGTGTTCGATGCCAAGCGGATGTCCACCCTGGAAGGCCGCGTCGGCATCGCCCATGTGCGCTATCCCACCGCCGGTTCGGAAGGCATGGACGAGGCGCAGCCGTTCTACGTCAACTCGCCCTACGGCATCGCGCTGGCCCACAACGGCAACCTGATCAATACCGAAGCCCTGCGCCAGCAGGTGTTCGAGCAGGACCGCCGCAACGTCAACACCGATTCGGACAGCGAAGTGCTGCTGAACGTGTTCGCCTACGAACTGGACGCGCAGCGCCAGCTCACCCCCGAAGCGGCGATCCGCGCGGTGGCCGGCGTGCACCGCCGGGTCAAGGGCGGCTATGCGGTGATCAGCGTGGTGCTGGGCCTGGGCCTGGTCGCCTTCCGCGACCCGCATGGCATCCGTCCGCTGGTGCTGGGCAAGCGCGCCCATGCCGAAGGCGATGAATACATCGTGGCCTCCGAATCGGCCGCGCTGGACGTGCTCGGCTTCCAGCGGGTGCGCGACGTGCGCCCCGGCGAAGCGCTGGTGATCACCGCGCGCGGCGAGTTGTTCTCCGAGGTCTGCGCCGAGCCTGCCGAACACAGCCCGTGCATCTTCGAGTACGTGTACTTCGCGCGCCCCGATTCGATGATCGACAACGTCTCGGTGCACAAGGCGCGCATGCGCATGGGCATCAAGCTGGGCGAGAAGATCCTGCGCCTGCGCCCGGACCATGACATCGACACCATCATCCCGATCCCGGATACCTCGCGCGACGCCGCGCTGGAGATTTCCAATACGCTCGGAGTGAAGTACCGCGAAGGTTTCATCAAGAACCGCTACATCGGCCGTACCTTCATCATGCCCGGGCAGGGCGAGCGGGTGAAATCGGTGCGCCGCAAGCTCAACCCGATCCACCTGGAATTCCGCAACCGGGTGGTGCTGCTGGTCGACGACTCGATCGTGCGCGGCACCACCAGCCAGCAGATCGTGCAGATGGCGCGCGATGCCGGCGCACGCAAGGTGTACCTGGCCAGCGCCGCGCCGCCGGTGCGTTACCCCAACATCTACGGCATCGACATGCCGGCGGCCGAGGAACTGGTCGCGCACAACCGCAGCATCGAGGAAATCGAAGCGCACCTGGGCTGCGACTGGTTGATCTACCAGGACATCGAGGACATGGAAGCGGCGGTGCGCGAAGGCAACCCGGAGCTGAAGGCATTTGATTCGTCGTGCTTCAACGGCGTCTACCCGACCGGTATCGAACCGGGTTATTTCGAACGCATCCAGCAGCTGCGTTCGGACGATGCCAAGCACAAGCGCCGCGCCTGAGGCCGGCGTCATGGACCAGCAGTTGCCGCTGGATGCGGCCGGTGACCTGCTGCGCGCCGCGCAGCACTGCCTGGCCGCGACCGATCCGCTGCACAAGGTGGCGTTGACCCAGGCCTATGCGGCGCAGTTCCGCCGCGGGCAACTCAAGGCGGCTGCCGACGCACCGCCGCCGGCACCGATCCGGATGCCGGGCCGTCCGGCCAGGCCTACCCTGGTGCACCCGCGCGAACTGCCCAAACGCGGGCTGGGCAGCGTGGAAGGACGCGCCGCGTTCATCCACGCCATCGCGCATATCGAACTCAATGCGATCGACCTGGCCTGGGATGCGGTGTACCGCTTCCGGGGGCTGCCGGCCTCGTTCCATGCCGACTGGGTCGGCGTGGCCGATGATGAATCGCGCCATTTCGCCTTGCTGCACGCACGGCTGCGGGCGCTGGGCTATGACTACGGCGATTTTGACGCGCACAACGGCCTGTGGGAAATGTGCGAGAAGACCGCCCATGACGGCCTGGCGCGGATGGCGCTGGTGCCGCGCGTGCTCGAAGCGCGCGGGCTGGACGTCACCCCCGGCATGATCACCAAGCTGCGCAGCGCCAACGACCACGCCACCGCCGATGTGCTGGAGGTCATCCTGCGCGAGGAAGTGGCGCATGTGGCCGCCGGCTCGCGCTGGTACCACTGGTACTGCCAGCGCGCCGGGGTGGAGCCGCGCGGCCGTTTCATCGCATTGTTGAACCAGTACGCCGGCGGTTTCCTGTACGGGCCGTTCAACCTGGAAGCGCGCCTGCTGGCCGGCTTCGATGAAGAAGAAATCGCCAACCTGATCGAACAGGCCGGCCGCACCAGCGGACCGGCAAGGTAGGGGCGCGTCCGGATCGACTGCGGGTGGACGTGCCGCACCCGGTGAAGGCATGACCAGCATCGGGGAAGGCTTCGGTACGGGTCATGCGTTCGTCGTGCCGATCATCGCCATCGGCAGTCGTTCGGGAACCGACCCTACCGGGCAGGTGCCGCAGCGGTGCGCCCGATGATGCATCGATTGACGCAGACCCGCTCTGGTAGGGTCGCATCCGGATCGACTGCCGGTGGACGTGCCGCGCCCGGTATAGGCATGACCAATATCGGGGAAGGCTTCGGCACGGTTCACGCGTTCGCCGTGCCGATCATTGCCATCGGCAGTCGTTCGGGAACCGACCCTACCAGGTGGGTGCCGCAGCGGTGCGCCCAGTGATGCATCGATTGCCGCAGACCCGCTCCGGTAGGGTCGCATCCGGATCGACTGCCGGTGGACGTGCCGCGCCCGGTAAGGGCATGACCAACATCGGAGTCGGCTTCGGTACGGGTCATGCGTTCGTCGCGCCGATCATCGCCATCGGCAGTCGTTCGGGAACCGACCCTACCGGGCAGGTGCCGCAGCGGTGCGCCCGATGATGCATCGATTGACGCAGACCCGCTCTGGTAGGGTCGCATCCGGATCGACTGCCGGTGGACGTGCCGCGCCCGGTATAGGCATGACCAATATCGGGGAAGGCTTCGGCACGGTTCACGCGTTCGCCGTGCCGATCATTGCCATCGGCAGTCGTTCGGGAACCGACCCTACCAGGTGGGTGCCGCAGCGGTGCGCCCAGTGATGCATCGATTGCCGCAGACCCGCTCCGGTAGGGTCGCATCCGGATCGACTGCCGGTGGACGTGCCGCGCCCGGTAAGGGCATGGCCAACATCGGAGTCGGCTTCGGCACGGGTCATGCGTTCGTCGCGCCGATCATTGCCATCGGCAGTCGTTCGGGAACCGACCCTACCGGTTGGGCAACACCACGCGTTGCCCGTCCTCGGCCGGGCGGTTGATGTAGAACAGCCCGGGGCCGGGCCGGTAGGGCAGTTCGCGGGTGGCTTCGTCGGCGGCATACAGCAATGCAGTATCGCCCAGCGCATCGAAATTCCAGTGCGCCGACTGCATGACATAGCGTTGGCGCAGCGTCAGTTCCTGCGCCGCAACCAGCGGCTGGCCCGCCAGCAGCCGTGCGGCGATCGGCTGCAGCGCGTCGGGCAGGGCCAGCTCGGGCACCTCATCGATCGTTCGGCTCCAGCGCACGCCGGCGTCGGCCGCGCGCTGCTGCATCAGCCGCAGCGGCACCCATTGGTAGCGCCCATCGATCGGGCGGCGCAGCACCACGGCCGCATGGGCATGCAATACCCATTGCGGCAGCACGCTGGGGTTGCCGGCAATGCGCTGGGATTGCCAGCGGTGCCACACATCCACCCACACCGCCTCCTCGCCCAGGCCGAGCTGCGCCTGCCAGCGCTGGCAGGCCGCCTGCGCCTGCCGGTATACCTCGGTATCGCGCAGCAGCGACAGCGGCGGCACGGCGGTGTCGGCCAGCGCATGCTGGAGGATGCGCTGGCCCAGCGGCCGGGTCAGCAGCTTGGGGCCCTCGATGCGCTGGTCGTAGCCGCCGCCGATGTTGGCGTGCACGCCGGGCAGGGCGATCTCTTCGTGCTCCGGCGCCACCGTGGTCAGCGCGAAGTGGTGGCGGTGCTCGTCGCGCGCGGCCAGTTGCACCACCTTGTCGGCCGCATCGGCGGGCAGGGCCAGCGCGGGCCATTGATCGCGCTGCTGGCGGTTGATCGCCACCACCGTGTCGAACAGACCGATAAAGCGCGCCGGTCGCCGCGGCACGGCGGCATCGCCGGCCAGCTGCCAGCCGGTGCGGCGCAGCTGTTCGCGCAGCCAGGCCGGCCCATCGGCGTGGTTGAGGCGGTTGAGCGCATCGCGCGCCGAGGCGGCACCGCGCGAGAAGCCGAACAGGTCCAGGCGTACCTGGCCCAGCGTCCGGCCCGGGTGCGCGTGCGCCAGTGCCCGCAGCGCCTCGGGCAGGCGTTCGTCCAGGGCACGCTGCGCCTTGGCACGCACGCCGGTGCGCCCGATCCCGAAGGCCAGGCCCATCAGGTCGTCCTCTTCACCGCTGCGGGTGCCGGCGCCCTCGACGTAGATCGCCAGCGACAGCGCATCGCCGGCCAGCGCGTGCGTCCGGTTGTCCGGGTACAGCGCATGCAGGCGCGCGATGTTGGTCAGGCCATTGCTGTAACTGCTGGTCAGGCGGCTCTGGTACGGCGAGGCGTCGTCGGCGACCAGCGGTGCCGGCGGGCGCGCTGCCGGGGTGGTGCTGCCTGGCGGGCGCGAGGCACGCAACAGGTTGTCGGCATTGTTGCGGGTGCCGTCGAAGAACAGGCCGACCTGCAGCGACAGCGTCGCGGTGGTTGCCGGATTGGGCTGTCCTGCCATGGCACTGATTCCCGGTGGATGCCGCGAAGGTAGCGCGAAAACGACACGGACGCGACATCGCTGAACCACCCGGTCGGCGGTCACAGTTCGGAAAGAATGATTTGCAAGGTCTATTGAATTCACGCAATCAAGTGGAGCCATATGGACAGGCCGACCCGCAGGGGCTGCGCTGCAACAACGACCACTACCATTTTCCCACTCAAAGAGAGACGACACGATGTCCAGATCGATGAGCAAGGCCGCAGGTGTGTTCACGTTGTGCCTGGCCGCCGCAGGCGCGGCCAGCGCCGCGCCGCTGTTCCAGCCGGTGACGGTGCTCAGCCGTGCCGGCGCCGTCGACCAGCCCGCCGCGCAGGCGCTGTTGTCGGCCGCCTCCACCGCTGCGGTGCAGGAAGTACGGGTGGATGCGGCGGCGGTCGATGCCCGCCAGCGTTCGCTGGAGTTCGAACTGCTTGGCACCCCGGTGCAGGCGCTGCAGCAACGCGTGCAGGCACTGCCCGACGGTGGCAGCATCTGGTACGGCCAGTTGCAGGCGCGCGATGCCAGGTTGAACGCCCGCACGGCCGGCAATGATCCGGCCAATTCTGTGATCCTGGTACGCGCCGGCGATACCATCACCGGCTCGATCCGCAAGGACGGCCAGCTGTATCGCCTGCGCCCGCTCAGCGACGGCCGCCACGTGCTGGTGGAAGTGGACGAGTCGCGCATGCCGGCCGACCACCCCGGCGACTACAACAGCCTGCCCACGGTGGCGATGCCGGGCAACGACCGCATCGGCATCGCGGGCGCGTCCTCGGGCACGCCGGCCACCATCCGGGTGCTGGTGGTGGCCACCAACGGCGCAGTGGCGGCCTATGGCGGCAACATGCAGTCGCTGGTGCAACTGGCGGTGGCCGAGTCCAACCAGGGTTATGTCGCCAGCAACGTCGGCCTCACCCTGGAACTGGCCCGCTACGAAACCACCAGCTATGCCGAGTCGAGCAGCTTCTCCACCGACCTGTCGCGCTTCCGCAGCACCAGCGACGGCATCATGGACAGCATCCACACCAGCCGCAACAACAGCCGCGCCGATGTGGCCGTGCTGGTGATCAACAACGCCAGCTCGTGCGGGCTGGCCTCCAGCATCGGCTCCAGCGCCGCCACCGCGTTCGCAGTGGTGCACTGGGACTGCGCCACCGGCTACTACTCCTTCGCCCATGAAATCGGCCACCTGCAGAGTGCGCGCCACGACATCGCCACCGATCCGAGCACCTCGCCGTATGCCTACGGCCACGGCTACCGCTACGAGCCGTCGAGCGGTTCGCGCTGGCGCACGATCATGGCCTATGCGTGCACGGCGGGCTGCCCGCGCCTGAACTTCTGGTCCAACCCGAACATCAACTACAACGGCGTGCCGATGGGCATTGCCAGCAGCGCCGACAACCAGCGCGTGCTGGTCAACACCAAGGCGACGGTGGCCGCCTTCCGCTGATCCTGGCCAACGCCCTGCCTGCCACCGCAAGCTGCGGTGGCGGGCAGGGCACCTTGGGTCAGGTCGGATCTGCCGCGTCGGGGCGGCAGCGCCGCAGCGCGGTCTGGCCATCGTCGGCCTCGATCCGACCGGCGCTCTCGTCGCCCCCGGCGGAGGTGCTGTCGGCGTCGATGAAGAGCAACAGGTTCACGATCGCGCTGGTGGCCACATAAGCGGTGTCGCCGTCGGCCGTGGTCACGCCGCGATACAGGCGCGGGGTTTTGCCACAGACCACCAGCTCGTAGGCCATCGCGCCGATGCCCTCGCCATCACCGGCCTGCAGCCGCATGCGTTCGCCATTGGGGCCGCTGCCGAAGCGCTCCAGCAGCACCCAGCCCTGCGCGGGAGGCGCCTGTTCGAACGCGAACACGGGCGTGCGTCCCTGCGCATCGGTGATGCCCTGGTAGACATCCTTCTCTGCGGCCACGAACGGCAGGTCGAACGCGGTGTGCGACAGCGCGAACGGCCGCAGCGCGGCCGGTGCGGCGCTGACCGTATCGCGCAGCACGAACTGGTACCGGTGCGGGCCGCTGCCGACCTGCGGGGACTGCGGGTCGGGGCGGATCTGTTCCACCTGGGGTGATGTAGTGGCTTCGGCGGCGCTGGCTGCCACAGGCGCGCCCAGCGAAAGCAGCGCGGCCAGCAGCAGGGCTGGTATACGGTCGATCATCCGTGATCCTTTGTCGGCTCAGCGCGCCAGCGTGTCCAGGCTCCAGCCCTGCGCGGTTACGCGCAGCACCGACCCTTGTTCATACCAGTCGCCCAGGACAATCCGGGTACACGGGCGATCGCCGACCTGCAGCGCATGGATCGCCGGGCGGTGGGTATGGCCGTGGATCATGGTGTCCACGCCGTGGCGGGCGAAGGTGGCCTCCACTTCAGCCGGTGCCACGTCGGTGACGGTTTCGAAGCTAGCGCGGTCGTCCTGCTTCATTTCCGACTGACGCGCCTGGCTGGCATCGCGCGCCTTCTGCGCAAACGCGATGCGGGCGGCCAGCGGCTGGGACAGGAACTGCGCCTGGAATACCGGGTCGCGGGTCTGCGCGCGGAACTGCTGGTAGGCCAGGTCATCGGTACACAGCAGGTCGCCGTGCTGCAGCAGCACCGGGCGGCCATACAGGTCGATGACGCTGGGGTCGGGCAGGATGCGGAAACCGGCGCGGCGCGCATAGTCGTTGCCGACCAGGAAGTCGCGGTTGCCGCGGATGAAGTACACCGGCACCCCGGCATCGGCCACCGCGTGCAGCGCATCGGCCACCGCATCGGCGGCCGGGGAGGGCGTGTCATCGCCGATCCAGGCCTCGAACAGGTCGCCGAGGATGTACAGCGCCTCGGCCTGCATCGCTTCATCGCGCAGGAACGCCAGGAACAGTTCGGTGATGGCTGGACGGCTCGGGTCCAGGTGCAGATCGGAAATGAACAGCGTGGTCATGGGCGCATTGTAAAACGGCAGACGCCCAGCGGGATGCGATGAGCCTGGATGCCATGCAATCACTCTCTGGTGGAGAGCCCCCCTTGAGTCAAGGGGGGGCGCGGCGTACAGCCGCGGGGGATATGGGTGGTGGTGAGCCGGGGCACGTACGCGTACCGACCAACGGTCGGTACCTACCGGTAGCGGCCGACCGTTGGTCGGCGGCGGCTTATACCGGCAACGGCAACCACCGCAGGCTGGCGCCGGCCAGCGCGGTGCCGATCGCGGTGGCGGCCAGCACGTCGCTGGGATAGTGCAGCCCCAGCACCACCCGCGACAGCCCCACCGCGGCGGTGAACGGCACCAGCAGCGGGGCCAGCCACGGGTAGTAGGCCAGCGCGACGATGGTGAACGACACCGCGTGCAGGGTGTGCCCGGAGGGGAAACTGAATTCATCCAGCGGCGCCACCCAGGCGCGGATGCGCAGGTCGGCCGCATATGGGCGCGGGCGCCGGGTCCAGCGTTTGAGGCCCTTGTACAGCAGCAGCGCCATCAGCCCGGTGGCGGCCATGTGCAGCGAGGCCTGCAGCCCCTCCAGACCATCCACCAGCACCAGTGCGGCCATCAGCGCATACCAGAACACGCCATCGCCGAGCCGGCTGACCACGGCAAACGCGCGGCGTACCCGGCGGCGCCGGCAGTAGTGGTTGGCGCGGCGGCACCAGCGGGTTTCGTGCCCGCGCAGGGCCTCAAGCGGCGTGGTCGGCATGCGGCCTCCGGGCGTGCGCCAGTTCGGACAGCAAGGCATCGAATTCGGCCACCACCCGCTGCGGATGCAGCCGTTTCATGGCCGTGGCCGCGTTGCGGCCCAGGCGAGCGCGCAACACATCGTCGCCGGCCAGCTGCAGTGCGGCGGCGAGGAATTCGGCATCGTCGTTCACCGCGATGCCGTTTTCATCGGTGCGCAGGTATTCGCGCGCGGCGCCGTAGTCGAAGGCAACGGTGGCCACGCCGCTGGCCATGGCTTCCAGGGTGACATTGCCGAAGGTCTCGCTGCGGCTGGGGAACAGGAACAGGTCGCCGCTGGCGAAGTGACGGGCCAGTGCATCGCCGCGCTGTACCCCGCAGAAGATGAAGTCCGGGTTTTCATGGGCCAGCTTTGCGCGCGAGGGGCCGTCGCCGACCCAGATGAAGCGTGCCTTGGGGCGGATCTGCTGCAGCCGGCGGAACGCCTTCACCGCCAGGGCGAGGTTCTTTTCCGGGGCGATGCGGCCGACATAGATGGCGGCAAAACCGTTGCCGTCGATGCCCCATTCCTCGCGCAGCGCCGGGTCGCGCCGCGGCGGCTCGAACTGGCTGCTGTCCACCGCGCGGGCCAGCAGCCGCACGCGGTCGAAGCCCTGTTGCCCAAGGAACTGCTGCAGTTCCAGGGTGGGCACCAGGGTGGCATCGGCCTGGTTGTGGAAGCGCCGCATCCAGCGCAGCGCGGCCGCCTGCAGCCAGGCCACGCCGTAGTCGGGCAGGTATTCGTCGAAGCGGGTATGGAAGCCGGTGGCCACCGGGATGCCCAGCCGGCGCGCGGTGCGCAGCGCCGACCAGCCTAACGGACCTTCGGTGGCGATATAGATGGCATCGGGGCGCTGCTGCTGCCATTGCCGCGCCAGCCGCTTGGGGGCGGGCAGGCCGAAGCGCAGGCCCGGGTAGCGGGGCAACCCGGCCCCGGCGACCAACAGGGTGTCATCGGGGCGTTCGGCTTCGCTGGCCTGGCGCGGGCGGACCAGGTCGACCTGGTGGCCGGCCGCGCGCAGTCCCTGTTCCAACCCCTGCACTGTCAGGGCGACGCCGTTGACCTCGGGGGGGTACGTTTCGGTGACGATGGCATAGCGCATGGCGGGCCTCCGGTATGCAGCGCATGCTGGGCGCGTGCGATGTAGCCGACATGACGCCGGTATGACCGTGGTATGACGGGAGGCAGGTCCGACCCGTGGGCGGGCTTCGCCATTCAGGACATCGCCGTGCCGGCGCCCGGTGGGCCGCCGTGGTGTCCGCCATAAAAAACCACGGCCCCGAAGGGCCGTGGTCAGTGTGTTGCGGTACTACCTGGCAGCGATCAGAAGCTCTGCTTGTACTGCATGTACACGAAGCGGCCGATGTCGAAGGCGCCGTAGTACGAGTACACCGAGTTCGGCTTGGTGTACATCACCGGGCCCAGGCGGTTGAACACGTTGTTGGCACCGATGGAGACCGTCGCGTTCCACGGCAGCTTGTAGCGCGCCTGCACGTCGTGGAAGGTCACCGAACCACGTTCGTTGTAGCTGCGCGTGCCCTTGTACCAGGGCGCGGCCACGTTCGGATCGGAGCACTCGTCCGGATGGTTCGGCAGGCTCAGGCACTGTTCCTTGACGCCGGAGTAGTAACGCGCCGACCAGCTGATGCCGAAGTTCTCCAGGTCCCAGCCCACGGTGGCGTTGGAGCGCACGCGGAAGCCGATGCCGGCGTTGGTGGCGATGCCGTTGGTGGTGGTCGGCACGGTGGCTGCGTCGTTGGACGAACGGTAGATGTTCGAGCTGACGTAGGTGGTGGACAGGCTGGTGCTCAGCTTGCCGTAGTCGGTATCCAGGCGGTAGCTCAGGTCCAGATCGTAGCCTTCGGTCTCGACGAAACCGGCATTGCGGTTGCCGAACTTCAGGCCGGTGACGATGCCGGTGACCGGGTCACGGGCGAAGCGTGCGCAGCGCGACTGAATGCCCTGCTCGTAGCAGTCGATCAGGATCTGGTTCGGGCTGTCGGACACGATCGTGTTTTCGATGCGGATCTTCCACCAGTCCAGCGACACGTTGAGGTTGCTGATGAAGGTGGGGCTCCACACCAGGCCCAGCGTCTTGCTGGTCGAGGTTTCCGGCAGCAGGTTCGGGTTGGAGCCGGAAGTGAACGGCACCGGGGTGGCGGCGCTGGAGCCGGAGGTCGGCTTGTTGGTGCTGTCCAGCTGGCGGAAGGTATCGACGTTGGCGATGTCGGCGGCGCAACGTGCCTTCACGCCGGCGTTGGACTTGGCCGAGCCGTACACGCTGTCGCACGGATCGGTGAAGGTGGCGAAGGTTTCCGAGCCGCCACCGAACAGGTCGTTGATGGTCGGGGCGCGGAAGCCCTCGGCCCAGGTGCCACGTACCAGCAGCTGGTCCAGCGGCTTCCACTTGAAGCCGAACTTGCTGTTGAGCGTGTCGCCGAAGGTGTTGTAATCCGAATAGCGGGTGGCGGCGCTGAAGCTCAGCTCCTTGGCACCGGGCAGGTCGGCCAGCACCGGCACGTTGATTTCCAGATACGCTTCCTTGACCTTGTACGAGCCACCGGTCGGGCCTGCGGCCAGGTTGGTGGTCGCGCCGGTCTGGGCCAGTGCATCGGGAACGAACTTGCCGTTTTCTTCGCGGTTTTCCAGGCCGAAGGCAAAGCCCAGGTCACCGGCCGGCAGGGTGAACGCGCTGCCGCTCAGGTTGGCGAACCAGTTCTTGGTCGAGGTCTGGCCGGTGGCGTTCTCTTCCGGGAACAGCCAATCCTGCAGGGCCTGGTTGCCGTCCAGGCCGTACGGGTTCTGCACGCCGTAGGGAACCAGCGGGTTCCAGACCATGCAGTTGGTCTTCGGTGCCGCTGCGCTGCCGCACTCGACCTTGCCGGTGGCGGTGTTGAGATAGGACGGGCCGACCGCATCGATGACGCGCTGCTTGTGCAGGTTGCCGGTGGTGTGCTGGGACAGCTCGTTCTTGCTGTACTGGTAGCCCACTTCCCAATCGAAGTAACGCTCGCCCAGGTCGAAGGAACCTTCGAACGAGGCCACCGCGCGATAGGTCTTCAGCTCGCTGGTGCTGGTACGCGGCAGTTCCCAGGTACGGCGGTTCCAGGCCACCGAGGTCGGCGTGGCGTAGCCGTTCTTGTTGCCGAACGGGTTGAAGTAGCTGTCGATGGCCATGTTGCCGGCGGCAGCGGTCTTGCCCAGCGAGCTGGAGGCCAGCGGGTAACCGGCGGTGACGCGGGTCGAGGAACGCTTGTTGTAGCCCAGCTCGGTCTTGAAGCGGATGCTGTCGGTGATGTCGGCCTGGCCGGAGAAGAACAGCGAATCGCGCTTGATCGGATAGCTCAGGTGCATCTGATCGTTGGTGTTGCTGGTGTCGCCGGTGAACGCAGCCGGATTGGTCAGGTGGTAGTTGCCCGGCTTGGTCGGGTCGCTGCCGCGGTTGAGGTTGTAGCCACAGCCGGCTGCAACGGTGCAGCCCGGGCCCCTCACGCCGGTGAACTGGCCCCACTGGCTGGTGGTGGTCCAGCCTTCGGTCGGGTGGCGGTCGGTGTTGCTGTACTGGCTGAAGCCGCGGTCGCGCGCCCACACGGCCTTTTCTTCCGAATGCTCGGCGGCGAAGGTGGCCGAGAGGCGGTCGTTGGACCAGCCGGCAACCACGTCGAAGCGGTCGCGGGCGCCGTCGCCTTCGCTGTACTGGCCGTGGTAGACGTTGGCGGTCACGCCGTTGACGTTGCTGCGGGTGATGATGTTGACCACGCCGGCCATCGCATCGGAGCCGTAGATGGCCGAGGCGCCGTCCTTCAGGATCTCGATGCGCTCGATCGCCGACACCGGCAGGACCGACAGGTCCTGGTAGCCGGAGGTGCTGATGCCCAGGCGCTTGCCGTTGACCAGCACCAGCGTGCGCTGGGTACCCAGGCCGCGCATGTCGACGTAGGTACCGCCGGCATTTTCACCGGCGCTCAGCACGTTGGCACGGCTGATCGTCGGGCTGCCCATCGCGGTGACGTTCTGCAGGATGTCCGATACCGAGCTGAAGCCCTGGCGTTCGATGTCCATGCGGGTCAGCGCCAGCACCGGCTGGGCGGTTTCCACGTCGACCTGGCGGATGCGCGAACCGGTGATCTCGATGCGATCCAGGTTGGTGGTGCTCGGCGCGTCCTGTGCCATCGCCGGTGCGGCGACCAGGCCGGCGGTGCCGGCGACCAGGGCAATGCGGATGGCTTGCCCCAGCACGTTGGTGCGTGAATTCATTTGGCTCTCTCTCTCTCGTTCGGAACTCAATCAAAAAGGGGTGGACGGGTCCAAGTTCCCGCCATCCCAAAATCCGGCCATGTGAAGGCCGGTAATCCGATCATAGTCTCGGTAGTTAAGGGTTTGTAAATTCATCGTGATGGATTTATCACAACGCCCTAACCTGAAAAGAAAAATACGATCAAAAGCAATGGCTTGGCATGAGTCCGTCAATCGGACTTCATGTCTTTTTATGTCGATATGTATCAAATTGCTGCGATGCAGTACGGTTTTGGCGCGCAACCGTACGGATCAGGCACGCCGCCGCCGCCCGGGGGCAAGGCAGTTCCTGTGGGTGCCGTGGGGAAGTCGCCATGGCAGGATCCAGCGCGGGCCAGGGCAGGGGCAGGCCTGCGCCGCGGGCGATCCGGTGCGGGCCTGCGCGGGAATCCGCGCAGGCCGGTCTGCTCAGGCCACGAACGGCCGGAACTGCAGCCCCAGCCCGGCCATGCCGTCGGTTTCGCCGATCAGGTCGGCGCGCAGCAGCGGGCGGGCGTCGATGTAGGCCTGGGGCAGGATCAGCGACAGCCGGCTGTCGTCGGCGGTCAGGTCCAGGGCCGGCATCGGGGTGTCTTCGTGGGTGCGGTTGAGCAGTACGGCCAGCCGCAGCAGGGCGGTCATCCGCCGTGCCGGCAGCAGCAGGCGCTCGGGCAGGGCGTCGAAGGCGGACTTGGAAATGTTGCGGCGGTGGCTGCGCACCAGCGCGGCCAGCAGTTGCTGTTCCTGCCGCGAGAAGCCGGCGATGTCCGAGTTCTCCAGCACGTAGCTGCCATGCACGTGGTAACCGCTGTGGGCGATCATCAGCCCCAGCTCATGCAGGCGCGCGGCCCAGCCGAGCATGCGCGCATCGTCCGGGTCCAGGCCCCAGCTGTCCTCGACCTGGCCGAGCAGGTGCATCGCGGTGCGTTCCACGCGCTCGGCCTGGACGGTGTCGATGCCGTAGCGCTGGGTCAGCGCGGCCACCGATTCATCGCGCAGGTCGTTCTCGCTGGCACGGCCGAGGATGTCGTAGAGGATGCCCTCGCGCATCGCCGCCTTGCTGACCAGCAGCTTCTCAAGGCCCAGGGCCTGGAACGCCGCCTCCAGCACCAGGATGCCGCCGGCGATGATCGGGCGCCGGTCGGCCGACAGCCCGGGCAGGTTGATGTCTTCGATGCGCTTGGCCTTGAGCAGTTCGTCGCGCAGCTGTGGCAGGGCCTCGGCGGTGATCGCGCCCTTGCTCAGCTTCATGGTCGCGCAGATCTCGCTGATCGCCTTGTGCGTCCCCGACGAGCCGAGGGCTTCGTGCCAGCCCAGCGCGCGGTACTTGGTGGCGAACTGCTGGAACTCCGCGCCGATTTCGGTCAGCGCATCCTTCCAGCGTTTCTTGCTCAGCTTGCCGCCGGGGAAGAAGCGCCGGGTGCTGGCGATGCAGCCGGCCTGCAGGCTTTCGCGCTCCAGGGTCTGCATGCCCTGGCCGATGATGAACTCGGTGGAGCCGCCGCCGATGTCGATCACCAGGCGGCGCTGGTCCGGCTTGGGCGGCTGCGCGTGGGCCACGCCGAGGTAGATCAGGCGCGCCTCCTCACGTCCGCTGACCACTTCGATGGCATGGCCCAGCGCGGTTTCGGCCGGCATCAGGAACGCCTGCGGCGAGCGCAGCTGGCGCACCGTATTGGTGGCCAGCGCACGTACCCGCACCGGCGGGATGGCATGGATGCGCTGGCCGAACCGGGCCAGGCATTCCAGCGCGCGCTGGCGTGCGTCGGCGGACAGGCCGCCCTTGCCATCCAGGCCATCGGCCATGCGCACCGTCTCGCGCAGGCGGTCGACCACCCGCAGCTGCCCGAGCGTGTAGCGCGCGATGACCATGTGGAAGCTGTTGGAACCCAGGTCGATGGCGGCGAGCAGGTCGCCATCGCGCAGGGCAGGCGGAGTCGTGGAGGTATGCGGCATGGACGAATGTTAGCCGAAGGCGGGGGCGCGAAGTCACCGCGCCGCCTTCACAGGGGCAGGCTGCGACGACCGGTCGCATCGAGGGGGGCGGCGACGGCCGATGCGCAGGTCGCGGTGAGGCTGGCCGTTGCTCCTGGCCCGGTAGGTGCCGACCGTTGGTCGGCACGCGGGGGGGGACGTTGGCCGGCACGCAAAGACGTACCGACCAACGGTCGGTACCTACAGACCCTGCATCAACGTCATCTGCGCCGCATGCGGGGGCTCGTCGTGGCCCGGCGTGCACTTGTCGTACTCGCCGGTGGCGCGCAGCTCCCAGGCGTTGAGGTTGTCGTCCAGGTAGTTCTGCAGCACGTCGCGGTACACCTTGCGCGCCAGTTCCGGGTCCAGGATCGGGAAACAGGTCTCCACCCGGCGCAGCAGGTTGCGCTCCAGCCAGTCGGCGCTGGCGCAGAACAGTTCGGCCGCGCCATCGTTGCCGAACCAGTAGACCCGGCTGTGCTCCAGGAAGCGCCCCACGATCGAGCGCACCCGGATGTTGTCCGACACTCCCGGTACGCCCGGGCGCAGGGTGCAGGCGCCACGCACGATCAGGTCGATCTGCACGCCGGCCTGCGAGGCGGCGTACAGCGCACGGATCATCTGCGGCTCGTTGAGGGCGTTCATCTTGGCGATGATCCGGCCCGGGCGGCCGCTGGCGGCCAGCCGGGTTTCGCGCTCGATCCGCTGCAGCAGGCCCGGGTGCAGGGTGAACGGCGACTGCAGCAGGCGCTTGAGCTTGGTGCGCGGGGCCAGCCCGGACAGCTGCTGGAACAGCAGGTGCACATCATTGCCGATGTCCGGGTCGGCGGTGATCAGGCTCAGGTCGGTGTACGCGCGCGCGGTGCCGCTGTGGTAGTTGCCGGTGCCCAGATGCACGTAGCGGCGCAGCTTGCGGCCTTCGCGGCGCACGATCAGCAGCATCTTGGCGTGGGTCTTGTAGCCCACCACGCCGTATACCACCTGCACGCCGGCTTCCTGCAGGCGGTCGGCCAGGCCCAGGTTGGCTTCTTCGTCGAAGCGCGCGCGCAGCTCCACCACCACGGTGACGTCCTTGCCGTTGCGCGCGGCCAGGATCAGCGCATCGACAATCTGCGAATCCTTGCCGGTGCGGTACAGGGTCTGCTTGATCGCCAGTGTGTTGGGGTCCACCGCCGCCTGCTTGATCAGGTCCAGCACCGCGGTGAACGCATCGAAGGGATGGTGCAGCAGCACGTCCCCGCGCGCGACCACCTCGAAGATGCCGTCGCTGTCGCGCAGCACCTGCGGGTTGAGCGTGGGGTATTTCAGTTCCGGGCGCGCCAGCAGGTCATACAGCTGGATCACCCGGTTGAGGTTGACCGGGCCGTCGATGCGGTACACCGCGTTCTCGGTCAGGCCGAAGTTCTGCAGCAGGGTGCGCACGATGTCGCGCGGGCAATCCTGCGCGATCTCCAGGCGCACCGCCGGCCGGTAGCCGCGGTCGACCAGCTCGTCGCGCAGCGCCAGCGCCAGGTTCTCCACTTCTTCCTCGTCCACCACCAGCTCGGAGTTGCGGGTGACCCGGAACTGGTAGGCGCCCTGGACTTCCATGCCCGGGAACAGTTCATCGACGAAGGTGGACAGCACCGAGGACAGGAACACATAGGTCTGCCCGCCGCCGAGTTTTTCCGGCAGCTGGATGATGCGCGGCAGCGAGCGCGGTGCGCGCACGATGGCCAGGTGGCCGGCGCGGCCGAACGCATCGGTGCCCTTGAGCACCACCACGATGTTCAGCGATTTGTTGAGGATCTTCGGGAACGGGTGCGACGGATCCAGGCCCAGCGGCGACAGCACCGGCATGATCTCGTTGCGGAAGTACGCGCGCAGCCAGCGCTTCTGCCGGTGGTTCCACGAATGCCGGCCGAGCACGTCGATGCCGGCTTCGTGCAGTGCCGGGCGCAGGGTTTCGTTCCAGCAGCGGTACTGCTGGTCCACCAGCTGCGCGGCGCGGTCGTGGATGGAGTTGAGGATGGCCTGCGGGGTCATCCCGTCCGGCGCCGGCGGCAGGCCGAACTCCTGGGCGTGGCGCACCGCGGCGGCGCGGATTTCGAAGAACTCGTCCAGGTTGGTGCAGGAGATGCACATGAAGCGCAGGCGCTCCAGCAGCGGCACCTGGGTGTCCATGGCCTGGGCCAGCACCCGGAAGTTGAAATCCAGCTGCGACAGTTCGCGGTTGATGTACAGCGCCGGATCGCGCAGCGGGTCGTTGTCGGCATTCACAACGGCGGGAAGGGGGCCAAGGCTGCTCATGCGGAAAAGTCTTCGGAAGAAGGAAGGGAGGTCGCTTCGGTGCGTACGCGCACGTGGTCGGCATCGAAGTGGCACGAGAACACGCTGCCCTTGCCGACCTCGCTCTGGATCTCCAGGCGCGCATGGTGCAGGCCCAGGATGTGCTTGACGATCGACAGGCCCAGCCCGGTGCCGCCGCTTTCACGCGACCGGCTGCTGGACACCCGGTAGAAGCGTTCGGTCAGCCGCGGCAGATGGGTGGCCGGAATGCCGTAGCCGGTGTCGCGCACGCGCAGCACCACACCCTGGCCCTCGCGCGCCAGCTCCACCTCGACGCGGCCGCCGGCCGGGGTGTAGCGCACCGCGTTGGTGACCAGGTTGGAGAAGGCGCTGTGCAGTTCCTTGTTGGAGCCCTGCAGGTCCACCCCGGCGTTGTCGATCACGCTGATCTGGTGGCGGCCTTGGCTGTGCGCTTCGGCCTCGCGGCGCAGCGTGGCCAGCATCGGCGCCATGGCTACCGCCTCTTCCTCGGTATGTTCCTGCGATTCCAGCCGCGACAGGGTCAGCAGGTCCTCGACCAGTTGGGCCATGCGCTGGGACTGCTTGCGCATTTCCTCCAGCATCGGGCCGGTGCCGGGGAAATCCTCCGGCTCCATCATGTCCAGGTAGCCGTGCACCACGGTCAGCGGCGTACGCAGTTCATGGGACACGTTGGCGACGAAATCGCGGCGCACCTGTTCCAGCCGCAGCAGCTTGCTGACATCGCGCGCGATCAGCAGCCAGTAGTCCGGCGAGTAGGGAATCAGGCGCAGGTTGAGCCGGATCGCCGCATCCACCGGCGAGGCCACGTCCAGGATCGGTTCGGCGTTGCGCCCACCGGCCAGCCAGTGGGCCAGCGGCATCGGTTGCAGGCGTTCGACCAGGGCTTCGCCCAGGTCGCCGGGATGGTGCAGGCCCAGCAGCGAGGTGGCCGCTTCGTTGAACCACTGCACCCGCTGGCTGTTGCGGTCCACCACCACCACCGCGTCGGGCAGCGCCGCCGCGGCGGCGCGGTAGCTGCGCAGCATGTCCAGCAGGCGCCGTTTGCGCGTGCGCATTTCCAGCTGGTTGCGGTACAGCAGGCGGTCCAGTTCGTTCCATACCCCCGTGCCTTCGCGGGTGTCCCAGCGGTGCCGCGCGGTCAGCCGGCGCAGCACCCGGCGCAGCCGCCAGTAGTGCCAGGCCAGCGCGCCGATCGAGGCCAGCGCGATGCACATCCAGACATGGCCGGTGAGCAGCCCCAGCACGCCGGCGGCGAGCAGCAGCAGGGCGAGGGTGGCCAGTGTCTTCAACCAGGCAGAGCGGATGTGGCGCGGCATTGCGGTCTCGCGGAAGTTGCGGTCCCCGGCGTAATCCGGGGTAGGGCAGGGCGTTGCCCCGCCGCCGGACCATAGCAGGAGTGGCGGTGATCAGGTCGAGGTCGAGAACCGGTAGCCGGCGCCGCGCACGGTCTGCACCATGTTCTCGGCGGCGAACGGTTCCAGGGTCTTGCGCAGGCGCCGGATGTGCACATCGATGGTGCGCTCTTCCACGTACACGCTGCCGCCCCAGACATGGTCGAGCAGCTGGGCGCGGGTGTAGACGCGTTCGGGGTGGGTCATGAAGAAGTGCAGCAGGCGGTATTCGGTGGGGCCGATCGGCACCGGCTGGTCGCCGGCGAACACCCGGTGCGCGGCACCGTCGATGCGGATCGTGCCGACCGCCACGCTGCCGTCTTCGTCGTCGTCGCGGGCGCGGCGCATCACCGCACGGATGCGGGCCAGCAGTTCGCGCGCCGAGAACGGCTTGACCACGTAATCGTCCACGCCGGCTTCCAGCCCGCCGACGCGGTCGTTCTCTTCGCCGCGCGCGGTCAACATGATGATCGGCACCTCGCGGGTGAGGGCCTCCTTGCGCCAGCGCCGGGCCAGGTCCAGGCCGCTGGTGCCCGGGAGCATCCAGTCCAGCAGGATCAGGTCCGGGACGCGGTCGGCGATGGCCGTCTGCGCCTCGCGCGCATCACCGGCATGGATGGGGTCGTAATCGCCCTTGCGCAGGGCAAAGGCGACCATTTCGCGGATCGCAGGTTCATCGTCGACGATCAGGATGCGTTTTTGCACGTGCCCACCGTAATGCTTATCAGACCGGGATTGACCCCAGTAGACTACGGTTTCATGACATGTTTGTGACGGCCTGGGCCGGTATCGGCGGCGATTGCCATCCGGCGGTCATCTGCGCCGGGCAGCGCGGGTGAGTCACCGTCGCTCCAGCTCGGGGTCGGAGATGCCCTGGCGGCGCATCTCCAGTACCGTCGGGGTGATGCTTTCGATGCGCGCATCCACCCGCGCGCGGCCCACATAATCCAGCGCCGGCTGCTTCTTCAGCGCCTGCAGTTGCATCAGGGCCTGTTCCGGGCGTCCATTCAGGAAGGCCGCCTCGGCATAGGCTTCGCTGGCGCGGATGGTATCGCCGGCCAGCTCGCTGGCCCGGGCCAGGCGCAGCTGGAACACCGGGTCATTGCCGCTTTGCGACAGCATCGGGCGCAGCATCGCCAGCGCGCGCTGGCCGGCCTCGCGGCCGCCCTGTTCATTGAGGATGGCCGCATAGGTCAGCGCCACCGGGCGGCTGCCCGGGTGTTGCCGCAGCAGGGTCTCAAAGCGCGTGTTGGCCTGGGCCGGCTGGCCCGAGCGCGACTCGGCCTCGCCCAGCGCCAGGGCCACCCAGAGGTTGTCCGGGTGCGCCTGCTGCAGTTCGGCCAGGTCGCGGCGGGCCTGGGCGGCGCCGCTGTTGCGCAGCCGGGCCAGCGCCAGGCCGTACTGCTGCGGTTGGCTCAAGCCATCTTTCTGGGTGCGTTGCAGGTTCTCGTACTCCTGGGCCACCTCGCCGGGGGTGTCGGCGCTGAGCACGCGCAGGCGCTCGCGCGCCCACTCGAACTGGCCGCTGCCACCGCGGCCGAGGGCGTTGATCGAGATCTGCATCGAGGCCGGCAGCATCGGATTATTGCGTTTGACCAGCGGGTCGGACAGCGCCGGATCGGCCGGGTCCACCCGCTCCTGGCGGATGCCGCCGGGGACGGCGGTGGTCAGCAGCACGGTGTCCTTCTTCATCTGCTCGGCACGCGCCTTGGCCTCGCTGATGCGGGTGGTGTTGACCGGGTGGGTCTGCAGGAAGTCCGGTACCGAGTAGCCACCGGAATTGCCGCGCATCGAGGCCGACATGCGCTCGAAGAACCCGGCCATGGCATCCACGTCGTAGCCGCTGCGGGCCAGGGTGCGGATGCCCAGGCGGTCGGCCTCCGATTCGTTGCTGCGGGTGTAGTTGATCTGGCGCTGCTGCATCAGCCCCATGCCCGAGGTGATCGCGGCCATGGTGGCATCGCCGGAGGAGTTGCCGCCGGCCTGCTGGGCGGCCACGACCGCCGCCAGCATGCCGAGCAGGATCGGGATCTGGTCGCGCTGGGCACGCTCCACCCCGCGCAGCACGTGCTGCTGGGTGACGTGGGCGATTTCATGGGACAGCACCGCGGCGACCTCGTCCTCGCGCTGGGCGGTCAGCACCAGCCCGGCATTGACCCCGATGTAGCCGCCCAGGGTGGCGAAGGCATTGATCTGGCGGTCCTTGAGCATGAAGAAGGTATAGCTCTGGCGTGGCTGGGCGCTGTTGGAGCCGAGCCGGGCGCCCATGGTCTGCAGCCAGTCATCGACCAGCGGGTCTTCCAGCAGGTAATCGTAGTTGCGCAGCTCGCGCAGCATCATCCCGCCGTATTCGGCCTGGCGGGCCGGGGTGAGCAGTTCGCCGGCCGACGAGCCGATGTCCGGCAGCTTGTTGTCCTGGGCGGCGGCCAGCGGGGCGGCCAGGGCCAGGGTCAACGCGGCAGAGAGCAGCAGAGGGCGCAAACAAGGCTCCTGGGGGTGCGGGGCAGGGCGGGCGGGGCCCCAGCGTGACAGGCCCGGTGCAAATCCAAGGTTAATCCACAGTGTTGCGGTGATGGCATGGAAAATCCAGCGGAGGGCTACCATATACAGACCGTCGATCCGCTGTGGAGTTTCCCGTGAGCCAAGATGCTGTTTCCAACCCGGCTGGCGCCCCCGCCATCACCATCTATTCGACCGCCGTGTGCCCCTACTGCGTGGCGGCCAAGAACTTCCTGAAGAGCAAGGGCCGCGACTGGACCGAGGTGCGGATCGACCTGGATCCGGTCGAGCGCGACAAGATGATGGCCAAGACCCGCCGCACCAGCGTGCCGCAGATCTTCGTCGGCGAGGTCCATGTCGGCGGCTACGACGACATGATGGCCCTGCACCGTGCCGGCAAGCTGGAGCCGCTGCTGGCCGGGCAGGACCCGGCATGAGCGCGGCCGACGACGGCAGCAAGGACCGCATCGCCGAATTCACCGAATTCCGCCAGCGCATGAACCAGCGCATCCTGGGCGAGCCCAACCAGGTGGTGCGGCGCTTCTTCGCGCTGGACACCCAGACCTACCAGGCCGGCGCGCTGGATGTGAAGACCAAGGAACTGCTGGGCCTGGTCGCCTCGATGGTGCTGCGCTGCGACGACTGCATCAGCTACCACGTGGCCCAGTGCAAGGAGGCCGGGGTGACCCGCGAGGAGTTCTTCGAGACCTTCTCGGTCGGCCTGGTGGTCGGGGGCTCGATCGTGATCCCGCACCTGCGCCGCGCGGTCGATTTCCTCGACCAGCTCGAAGGCGGTGCCGCCACGCCGGCCGTTCACGAACATTGAGCTGCCACGCCGGCCTTGGCCGGCGGCCTTCCGTTCATGTTCGGGGAAAGTCGGCGGCGCGAAACGCCCACCGACCCCCCAATGCCCATCGACCAACGGTCGGTGGCTACCCGACCAATGGCCAATTTGGGGTCGGTTGGGCGGGTAAGGCATAATTGCCGATGAAACTTCCCCTGCGCCCACGCTCCGGGTACCTCAACGGACGGCGCTCCCCCTCGGTTCGGAATACACATCAATGACGCAGAAAATCACGGTCATCCGCGGTGACGGCATCGGCCCGGAGATCATGGACGCTACCCTGTTCGTGCTCGGCAAGCTGGACACCGGCTTTGAATACGAAGACGCCGACGCCGGCCTGGTCGCGCTGGAAAAGCACGGCGACCTGATGCCGGCCTCCACGCTGGAGTCGATCGCACGCAACAAGGTCGCGCTGAAGAGCCCGCTGACCACCCCGGTCGGTGGCGGCTTCACTTCGATCAACGTCAGCCTGCGCCGTCATTTCGACCTGTACGCCAACGTGCGTCCGGCCGTCTCGTTCCCCAACACCAAGTCGCGCTTCGGCGATGGCGTGGACCTGATCACCGTGCGCGAGAACACCGAAGGCGCCTACCTGGCCGAGGGCCAGGAAGTGTCGGCCGACGGCGAGACCGCCTTCTCCGGTACCCGCATCACCCGCAAGGGCTCCGAGCGCATCGTGCGCTACGCCTTCGAGCTGGCCCGCAGCGCCGGCCGCAAGAAGGTCACCGCGGTGCACAAGGCCAACATCATCAAGTCGACCTCGGGCCTGTTCCTGGCCGTGGCGCGTGAGGTGGCGGCCAAGTACCCGGACATCGAGTTCCAGGAAATGATCGTCGACAACTGCTGCATGCAGTTGGTGATGCGTCCGGAACAGTTCGACATCATCGTCACCACCAACCTGTTCGGCGACATCATCTCCGACCTGTGCGCCGGTCTGGTCGGCGGCCTGGGCCTGGCCCCGGGCGCCAACATCGGTGAGCATGCGGCGATCTTCGAAGCTGTGCATGGCACCGCGCCGGACATCGCCGGCCAGGGCAAGGCCAATCCGTGCGCGCTGCTGCTGGCGGCCGCGCAGATGCTGGACCATGTCGGCCAGCCGCAGAACGCCGAGCGCCTGCGCAAGGCGATCGTGGCCACGCTGGAAGCCAAGGATTCGCTGACCGGCGACCTGGGCGGCACCGGCAACACCATGGGCTTTGCCCAGGCCATCGCCAGCCGCCTGTAAGCGCCTGTTCGACGGTCCAGTGCACACGGGGCGCCTTCGGGCGCCCCGTTGCGTTTTACTGCTCTGGCAGCGGGGCCTCGTGCCGCACTTGCTGGCCGGCGGCAGCGGGGCGGTGTCGGTGTGCGCCTCACCGGCCGGCGTTTCAGCGGGTGGGGTTGCGTGCGCCACGGAACGAAAAAGGGCGCCCGAAGGCGCCCCTTGTGCAGTGCCGCCGTTGCGGCGATCAGCGCTGCTGGATCTTGGACAGCAGGCGCAGGAACTCAATGTACAGCCACACCAGGGTGACCATCAGGCCGAACGCGCCGTACCACTCCATGTACTTCGGTGCGCGCGCGGCGGCGCCGGTTTCGATGAAGTCGAAGTCCAGCACCAGGTTCAGCGCGGCCACCACCACCACAAACAGGCTGAAGGCGATGCCCAGCCAGCCGCCTTCATGGATCATCGGGATGTTGATGTTGAAGAAGCCCAGCACGAACGAGGCCAGGTACAGCAGCGCAATGCCGCCGGTGGCCGCGACCACGCCCAGCTTGAAGTTCTCGGTGACCTTGATCAGGCCGCTGCGGTAGACCGCCAGCATCGCAAACAGGGTGCCGAAGGTGAGCATCACCGCCTGCATCACGATGCCGGGGAACTTGGCATTGAACAGCGCCGAGATGGCGCCCAGGAACAGGCCTTCGACCAGCGCGTACATCGGCGCGGTGACCGGCGACCACTCCTTCTTGAAGACGGTGACCAGCGCCAGCACCAGCCCACCGATCGCACCGCCCATCGCGTACAGCATCGCGCTGGAGGTGGGCAGGCCGTTGGCATCGATGGCCTGGCTCCAGGCGAACGCCGCGGTCAGTACGGTCAACAACAGCAGCATGCCGGTCTTATTGACGGTGCCGTTGATGGTCATCACCTGGTCGGGCGAACTCACCACCGAGCCGCTGGCCAGGTCGAGGAAGGTCGACTCGGAAAGTGCGGGATTGCCGCTGCGCATTGCCAATCTCCTTGAAGGGGTAGGGGTCCGGCCATCCGGCCGCTGTGTGGAGCATAGCCGATACGTCCGGACCGGACCGTGGCAGGTACGACAATGTGAAATAAGCGTTGACAGATGCTGCGTAGATTCCCACAATAGCCGACTCTTTCGGGGGCAACCTCGAGGGGCTTACCACCGGGGTATAGCGCAGTCTGGTAGCGCGCCTGCTTTGGGAGCAGGATGTCGGGGGTTCGAATCCCTCTACCCCGACCAAGCCTGCGCAAAACAGGATTGAAATGCGATAATCCAGCCAGGGCGCCCGTAGCTCAACTGGATAGAGCACCGGCCTTCTAAGCCGGCGGTTACAGGTTCGATTCCTGTCGGGCGCACCATCGGGTGCATGCGTCAGGAAGCAAAGGTTTCAGTGGTGGCTGTAGCTCAGTTGGTTAGAGTTCCGGATTGTGATTCCGGTGGTCGGGGGTTCGAGTCCCCTCAGCCACCCCACTGACAAAAACTGGTTCATCGAAAGTGAATCAGGGTTGCAAAAGGCGACATCGCGGTTACAATGTTCGCCTGAGTTTTCAGGGCTGTTAGCTCAGTTGGTAGAGCAGTTGACTCTTAATCAATAGGTCCAAGGTTCGAATCCTTGACAGCCCACCAAGACAGAAGCCGCCTGGCCAGCCAGGCGGCTTTTTTCTTGCCTGACGTTCCGGCTGCTGGCTGGAGAAGAGCCCTCGTAGGTCCGAGCCATGCTCGGATATCGGGCGAAGCCCGACAAGATTTGGCATCGCGCGGTCCTAATCGACAATGCCGGCGTTCGCGCGATCCGGCCGGCCGCATCCGGGCATGGCCCGGATCTACCCAACCCGTTGTTGCCGCCTGTTCAAACAAAACACTTGCATTCAGGGGCCGGATCCCCGCATAATTCGCCTCCCGATTTTCGGGCTGTTAGCTCAGTTGGTAGAGCAGTTGACTCTTAATCAATAGGTCCAAGGTTCGAATCCTTGACAGCCCACCAAGACAGAAGCCGCCTGGCCAGCCAGGCGGCTTTTTTCTTACCTGGCATCGGCGGCCCGCCCTAATCGCGCATTCACAAACCCGGTTAGATGCCTTTAGCTTTCCCCCGCACCCTGCAACAATGTGCGCTTGGGCAGCACGCCCGCGAAAGTGGCGGAATTGGTAGACGCCCTGGATTTAGGTTCCAGTGCCGCAAGGCGTGGGGGTTCGAGTCCCCCCTTTCGCACCATTGCCCGGCTTTTTGCCCGGCACCATGACCATGGGCACGTCCGCAACCGGGGAGACGGCCACATGCTGGGGCAGGGGCCGCCGTGCCACTCCCGGCCCCGTGCTGGCGGCGCTGGCCGATATCGGCGAAACTACAGGGCTGCGGCGGGCATGCGCGTCCAGTACGCCGCGCCCAAAACCCGTTTCATCCAACCATTCGTGCCGGGGGCGTTGCCGCCGGTGGCAGGAGTCAACATGCAAGCTTCGATCGAATCCACCGGCAATCTGGAACGCCGCCTGACCTTCTCGCTGCCGGAAGACCGCCTGCAGACCCACATCAGTGGCCGTCTGGGCGAAATCGCCCGCACCGCGCGCATCAAGGGCTTCCGCCCGGGCAAGATCCCGGCCAAGGTGATCGAACAGCGTTTCGGCCAGCAGGTCCGCAGCGAGGCCGTCGACGGCCTGCTGCGTGAGACCTTCGATGCCGCCCTGCGCGAGCATGAGCTGCGCATTGCCGGCACCCCGCGCATCGACAAGGGCGAAGAGGGCGAGTTCTCCTTCGTGGCCACCGTCGAGCTGATTCCGGACTTCGGCGATGTCGACGTCAGCAAGCTGACCGTGGTGCGCCACACCGCCGAGATCAACGACGCGGACATCGACCAGATGATCACCAACCTGCGCGAGCAGCGCCGCAGCTGGAGCCCGGTGACCCGTGGCGCCCAGGACGGCGATCTGGTCGCGCTGGAAACCTTCTCCCTGGTCGGCGATGAGCGCCTGCCGGCCGAAGGCAGCGAAAAGGGCAGCGTGATCGTTGGCCAAGGCATGATGTTCGAGCAGATCGAACAGGGCCTGGTCGGCCTGGCCAAGGGTGAGGAAAAGACCCTGGACGTGGAATTCCCGGCCGACTGGCGCGTACCGGCGCTGGCCGGCAAGCAGGCCAAGGTCACCGTCAAGGTGGTCGACGTGTCCGCACCGGTGCTGCCGGAAGTGGATGCCGAGTTCATCAAGAGCTTCGGCGTGAAGGGCGGCGACGTGGAGCAGTTCCGCACCGACATCCGCGCCAACCTGGAGCGCGAACTGAAGGGCGCGCTGATGAACCGCCTGCGCCGTGAAGTGGGCGAGCAGCTGATCGCCGCCTACGCCTCGGTGGAACTGCCGCCGCGCCTGGTCGAGAACGAGGCCCGCGCCATGCTGGCCCAGCAGGTCGACCAGATCCGCCGCAGTGGCCGCAACCCGGGCGAGATCCCGGCCGATGCCCACGAAGGCTTCAAGGACGCCGCCGCCAAGCGCGTGCTGGTCGGCCTGCTGGTCGGTGAAGTGGCCCGCAAGAACGACCTGCGCCTGGATCCCAAGCGCCTGAATGAAACCATGCGCCTGATCGCCTCGACCTACGAAGAGCCCGAGCAGGTCATTGAGATGTACCGCAATGACCCCCAGCTGATGGGTGGGCTGCAGAACCGCGTGATGGAAGAGCAGGTGATCGACTGGATCGCCGAGCGCGCCCAGCACACCGAGCAGCCGCTGTCGTTCCAGGACGCGATCCGCCAGTAAGCGGCCCGCGTTTTACGCCCCGCGCCCCGGCGCGGGGTCGTTTCCCCCCAAATAGGTGCCTCACTAATGGACAACCGAACCACAGCCCTGAACATGGTTCCGATGGTGGTCGAACAGACCAGCCGCGGCGAGCGCGCCTATGACATCTATTCGCGCCTGTTGAAGGAGCGTCTGATCTTCCTGGTTGGCCCGATCGACGATCACATGGCCAACGTGGTGGTCGCCCAGTTGCTGTTCCTGGAAGCGGACAACCCGGAAAAGGACATCAGCATCTACATCAACTCGCCCGGTGGCGTGGTCACCGCCGGCATGGCGATCTACGACACCATGCAGTACATCAAGCCGGACGTGAGCACCATCTGCGTCGGCCAGGCCGCCTCGATGGGCGCGCTGCTGCTGGCGTCGGGCGCGGCCGGCAAGCGCTATGCGCTGCCGAACTCGCGGGTGATGATCCACCAGCCGCTGGGTGGCTTCCAGGGCCAGGCCTCGGATATCGACATCCACGCCCGTGAAATCCTCACCCTGCGTTCGCGCCTGAACGAAGTGCTGGCCAAGCACACCGGCCAGTCGCTGGAGACCATCGCCCGGGATACCGAGCGCGACAACTTCAAGAGCGCGGTCGATGCGGTGGCCTACGGCCTGGTCGACCAGGTGCTGGAACGCCGTCCGGAAGAGTCGATCACCCCGGCGTGATGATGCAGCCAGGCCGGCAAACCGGCTTGTTTCCGCAGGGTCGGGCCGGACTGGCGTCCTTTCGACCCTGTGTTATTCTCGAATCGAACCCCCGTTCAGCGGGTGGGGTAACTGGGTAAGCGAAGCATGAGCGAAGACCGCCAAGGTCGTTCCACGGACACCGGCAAGATCCTCTACTGCTCCTTCTGCGGAAAGAGCCAGCATGAGGTGCGCAAGCTGATTGCGGGCCCGAGCGTGTTCATCTGCGATGAGTGCGTGGAGCTGTGCAACGACATCATCCGTGAAGAACTCGAGGAAAAGGCGCAGTCGGCGCGCAGCTCGCTGCCCAAGCCGCGCGAGATCCTCGAGGTCCTTGACCAGTACGTGATTGGCCAGAACCGGGCCAAGCGCACCCTGGCCGTGGCCGTGTACAACCACTACAAGCGCATCGAGAGCCGGCAGAAGAACGACGAGGTCGAACTGGCCAAGTCCAACATCCTGCTGGTCGGCCCGACCGGTTCAGGCAAGACGCTGCTGGCCGAAACCCTGGCCCGCCTGCTCAACGTGCCGTTCACCATGGCCGACGCCACCACGCTGACCGAAGCCGGTTACGTGGGCGAGGACGTGGAGAACATCATCCAGAAGCTGCTGCAGAAGTGCGATTACGACGTCGAGAAGGCACAGCAGGGCATCGTCTACATCGATGAAATCGACAAGATCTCGCGCAAGAGCGAGAACCCGTCGATCACCCGCGATGTGTCCGGCGAAGGCGTCCAGCAGGCCCTGCTGAAGCTGATCGAAGGCACCGTGGCCAGCGTCCCGCCGCAGGGCGGCCGCAAGCACCCGCAGCAGGAATTCCTGCAGGTGGACACCAAGAACATCCTGTTCATCTGCGGCGGCGCGTTTGCCGGGCTGGACAAGGTGATCCAGGCGCGTTCCAACGATTCGGGCGGCATCGGCTTCGGCGCCAAGGTCAAGAGTTCCGAGCGCAAGCAGGAAGTGGGCAAGATCCTGGCCGAAGTGGAGCCCGAAGACCTGATCAAGTTCGGCCTGATTCCCGAGTTCGTCGGCCGCCTGCCGGTGGTGGCAACCCTGGAAGAGCTGGACGAGGCGGCCCTGGTGCGGATCCTGACCGAGCCCAAGAACGCCATCACCAAGCAGTTCAAGAAGCTGTTCGAGATGGAGCACGTGGAACTGGAATTCCGCCCGGACGCGCTGGCCGCCATTGCCCGCAAGGCGCTCAAGCGCAAGACCGGTGCCCGTGGCCTGCGTACCATCGTCGAATCGGTCCTGCTGGACACCATGTACGACCTGCCCTCGGCAGAGAACGTCAGCAAGGTGGTGGTGGACGAATCGGTGATCGAACACAAGTCCGAGCCGTACCTGATCTACCAGACGCCACCGGCGCCTGAACAGAAGGCGGCGGGTGCTGAATAATCAGTTCAAGCAATTGAATTGAAAGAAGTTTTTCAGAACAGCTTGCATCTAGAAGCCGATGGCCCCATAACGAGGCCATCGGCTTTTTTTGTATCCGGGCGAGGCCGCCCGGAGGCCATCCCCACTGTTCCAACTGGAGCCCACATGGCCCGTTCCCCAACTGAGACTCTCGACCTGCCGGTCCTGCCGCTGCGTGACGTGGTGGTGTTTCCGCACATGGTCATTCCGCTGTTCGTCGGCCGCGACAAGTCCATGCACGCGCTGGAACAGGCGATGGCGGCGGACAAGCGCATCCTGTTGCTGGCGCAGAAGTCGGCCGAGACCGACGACCCCACCGCTGCCGACCTGTACCAGGTCGGCACGCTGGCCCAGGTGCTGCAGCTGCTCAAGCTGCCCGACGGCACCATCAAGGTGCTGGTCGAAGGCCTGTCGCGGGTCAACGTCACCCAGGTCACCGAGCGCGAGGGCGCGCTGCATGGCCTGGCCAATGAAATCGAATCGGACGAATCGCGCGAGCCGCGCGAGATCGAGGCGATCGCCCGTTCGCTGATGTCGCTGTTCGAGCAGTACGTCAAGACCAACCGCAAGCTGCCGCCGGAGCTGCTGCAGACCCTGGCCGGCATCGACGAGCCGGCGCGCCTGGCCGACACCATCGCCGCGCACATCAGCGTGCGCCTGGCCGACAAGCAGCGCCTGCTGGAAACCCTGCAGATCGGCGACCGGCTGGAAATGCTGGTCGGCCTGGTCGACGGCGAGATCGACGTGCAGCAGATGGAAAAGCGCATCCGCGGCCGGGTCAAGTCGCAGATGGAAAAGAGCCAGCGCGAGTACTACCTCAACGAGCAGATGAAGGCGATCCAGAAGGAGCTGGGCGACCTGGACGATGCGCCGGGCGAGCTGGACGAGCTGGCCCGCAAGATCGCCGAGGCGGGCATGCCCAAGCCGGTGGAGACCAAGGCCAAGTCCGAACTGAACAAGCTCAAGCAGATGTCGCCGATGTCCGCCGAGGCGGCGGTGGTGCGCAACTACCTGGACTGGCTGCTGGGCGTGCCGTGGAAGAAGCGCACCAAGGTGCGCAAGGACCTCAAGGCCGCGCAGGACACCCTGGACGCCGACCACTTCGGCCTGGACAAGGTCAAGGACCGCATCCTGGAGTACCTGGCGGTGCAGACCCGGGTCAAGCAGATGAAGGGCCCGATCCTGTGCCTGGTCGGCCCGCCCGGCGTGGGCAAGACCTCGCTGGGCCAGTCGATCGCCAAGGCCACCAACCGCAAGTTCGTGCGGATGAGCCTGGGCGGCGTGCGCGACGAGGCCGAGATCCGCGGGCATCGGCGTACCTACGTCGGTTCGATGCCGGGCCGGATCGTGCAGAACCTCAACAAGGTGGGCAGCAAGAACGCGCTGTTCGTGCTCGATGAGATCGACAAGATGTCGATGGACTTCCGTGGCGATCCGTCCTCGGCGCTGCTGGAAGTGCTCGACCCCGAGCAGAACAACGCCTTCAACGACCACTACCTGGAAGTGGACCTGGACCTGTCCGAAGTGATGTTCGTTGCCACCTCCAACTCGCTCAACATCCCTGGCCCGCTGCTGGACCGCATGGAAGTGATCCGCATCCCCGGCTATACCGAGGATGAGAAGCTCAACATCGCCATGCGCTACCTGGTGCCCAAGCAGATCAAGGCCAATGGCCTGAAGCCGGAAGAGCTGGAGATCGAGGCCGACGCCATCCAGGACATCGTGCGCTACTACACCCGCGAATCGGGCGTGCGCAACCTGGAACGCGAAGTGGCCAAGATCTGCCGCAAGGTGGTCAAGGAGATCGCCCTGGCCGGCCCGGTCGCGGCGGCCAAGCCGGCCAAGGCCGGCAAGAAGGCCAGCGCGAAGAAGAAGGCGCTGGTGGTGGTCAACGGCAAGAACCTGGACAAGTACCTGGGCGTGCGCCGGGTCGACTTCGGCCGCGCCGAGGAACAGAACGAGATCGGCCTGGTCACCGGCCTGGCCTGGACCGAGGTCGGCGGCGACCTGCTGCAGATCGAATCGACCCTGGTGCCGGGCAAGGGCCAGCTGATCCTGACCGGGCAGCTGGGCAACGTGATGAAGGAGTCGGCCTCGGCCGCCCTGTCGGTGGTGCGTTCGCGCGCCGAGCGGCTGGGCATCGACAACGAGTTCCTGCAGAAGCACGACGTGCACGTGCACGTGCCCGACGGCGCCACCCCCAAGGATGGCCCCAGTGCCGGCGCCGCCATGGTGACCTCGCTGGTGTCCACGCTGACCAAGGTGCCGATCCGCGCCGAAGTGGCCATGACCGGCGAGATCACCCTGCGTGGCCGCGTCACCGCCATTGGCGGGCTCAAGGAGAAGCTGCTGGCCGCGCTGCGTGGCGGTATCACCACGGTGATCATCCCGGAGGAGAACCGCAAGGACCTGGCCGATATTCCGGCCAACGTCACCCGCGACCTGAAGATCATCCCGGTGAAGTGGATCGACGAGGTGCTGGACCTGGCCCTGGAGACCCCGCTGACACCGAAGAAGGCCAGGAAGGATGGCGCGCGCGTCACAGTGCGCGGCAAGGGCAAGACAGCTTCCACCACGCGCGTCAAGCACTGACGCGCTATGTTGAAATCGCCGAAACCCGCGTCGTTATTGACTTTTCAGCTTGCGCGGGTAGGGGTGCACTGGTATAAAAGCACCACTCGCACATCAGCATTTCGCTGAATTCGGCGAATCGAGAACTTCACTGGCATCCGGTCGCCGTCTGGGTCGGATGCTTCACTGTCGAACATGCGGAATCCCCGCCAAAGGAGCTGTAGAGAATGAACAAGACCGAATTGATCGACGCCGTTGCCGAGGCTGCCGACCTGACCAAGGCCGAATCCAGCCGCGCCGTCGATGCTGTCATCGCTTCCGTCACCAAGGCCCTCAAGGGCGGTGACGCGGTGACGCTGGTTGGCTTCGGTACGTTCCAGGTCCGCGCGCGCGCTGCCCGCACCGGCCGCAACCCGAAGACCGGCGACACCATCAAGATCGCTGCATCGAACAATCCGTCGTTCAAGGCTGGCAAAGCCCTGAAGGATGCCGTAAACTAAGCGGCTTGCTGGGGTGCTTAGCTCAGCGGTAGAGCGTCTCCTTTACACGGAGAGGGTCGGGGGTTCGAAACCCTCAGCACCCACCACAGCACCGCCAGTAGACGTTTGAAATGTGGAGCGGTAGTTCAGCTGGTTAGAATGCTGGCCTGTCACGCCGGAGGTCGCGGGTTCAAGTCCCGTCCGCTCCGCCA
>NZ_JACWUO010000024.1 GCF_020857975.1 Stenotrophomonas rhizophila | reverse complement strand
TGCGGGAATAGCTCAGTTGGTAGAGCGCAACCTTGCCAAGGTTGAGGTCGCGAGTTCGAGTCTCGTTTCCCGCTCCAAATCCTGACCAGGCCCCGTTCTCGGGGTCTTGTTTTATCGGGTAGCGATTACCTCGATGATCGGTAGGGTCACCGGCCTGGTGGCAGAGTGGTTATGCACCGGACTGCAAATCCGTTTAGATGGGTTCGATTCCCGTCCAGGCCTCCAGATATACGCAAAAAGCCCGCGAAAGCGGGCTTTTTGCGTTTGGTCCAGCAAGACAGGTCGCCGGCGCTTCGCCTTTGTGTGAACGCTTCAGCCGGCATCTTTATTTAGGTATCTGAAAGTGCCAGCATAGGCACTCCCCTGGAGACACCGCCCATGCCCCTTCGCGCCATCGCCTATGTCAGCGATGCATTGGCCGACCTGTCCAATGCCGGTCTGGATGCGCTGGTGGAAGATGCCGTGCGCTTCAATGCGGTGGCCGGCGTCACCGGTGTGCTGCTGTTCGACGGTGGGCGCTTCCTGCAGTACTTCGAGGGCCCCGAGGACGGCGTACACGCAGTGTACGAACGCATCGTGCAGGCGCGCAGCCACCACCAGATCCGTGAGCTCAACCGCGGGCGCGTGCCGCAACGCTTCTTCCCCTACTGGAGCATGCGCTGGCTGGGGGTTGAGCCGGCGCTGACCCAGCGCTTGATCAACGGCGAGTGGGCGGGCTTTGTGCATGCGGTGAACGGTGGGCCGGCGGTGGAAAGCGCCCTGGGCCAGCTGACCGACCTGGTAGTGCACCGGATGGAGCCATTCGGCGAGCTGCCGGCTGCTCGCTGAGGCGTCGCGGGCCGACCTTCTGGCCCGGCGCTGTGCCGACGCATCGAGGGTGGGGGCGGCAAGGGCAAAGCTGCCATGAAGGTGCTACAGGACCGGCGCATGCTGTTCCAAGCGCACGGGCATGCATGAACCGTTCAGCGGTGTGTGAGCCGCTGGGGCGCTGATGGTTGACTTGGGGCGAAGACCGTGCAAGTTTCCGGTGAACCGCAGGTGAATTCTTTGCAGTATGTGATGGTCTTTTGCGTGATGCTCAAAACAGGGTGGTTGCTCGTCTCCGATGCAGGGCAAGTCCAAGGGAGGTCGTATGCATTACGACGTACATGACTTGGCTGATGGCGTACGCACCGAGCTGGAAGCCAGTTACAGCAAACACGGCTGCGGCCCGGAATTCTGGACCACATATCAACAGGTGCTGGAACGGTTGGTGCCCAAGGGGCGCAGCCGTACCCAGGTCACCAACGAGCTGGCGTTGATCATCGAACAGCTGGGCATTGTCCGGCGTGCGCAGATGGTGCCGCCACGCAGTACGCGTACGCGCTGAAAGCGGCCGGGAAGGCAGCGCCCCCGGGGGAGTGGCAGGCGGGATACGCGATGGGGCTACAGCCGATACAGACCAATACCCAGCAGCACCAGCAGGGTGCCCATTGCTGCCAGCGTGCGTGGCCGCAGCCAGCGGGTGGGCTGTTGCTGCATGGCCCGGGGGCTGGCACGGGCGATCAGTCCGGCCGGGAAGTGCCAGCGACGCATCTGCGTATCGCAGGCGTCCACGCAGGCGCCGCAGGCGATGCAGTCCGGGTGCGGGCCGCTGCGGATATCCAGCGCCATCGGGCAGATGTCCACGCAGGCACGGCAGTCCAGGCAATCGCCGAGGCGGTCGGACGCAAAGCGTGGCAGCGGACCGGCCAGGGCCGGGTGCGCGGCGCGGAAGCTGTAGTCGCTGGCACTGACCGCATCGAGCAGGCCGCGGCCGCGGTCGGCCACGCCGCCCTGTCCAGGCGGGCGCGGCCCGCGCGGTTCGCCGCGGCGGGCCAGGTAGTGCATCTGCGGGGTATCGGCGTCGCACAGGCTGGGGCAGACCCGTGCGAACGGGCACAGGTCAAGGCATACCTGCTCGCGCAGGAAGCCGGCATTGCCCCAGGTGGCCAGTGCGTAGAACAGCACCCAGAAGGTTTCCCAGCCGCTCCACGCCGGCCCGCCCTGGCTGCCGACCAGGGCCTGGATCGGGCTGAACAAGCCGACGAAGGTGATCCCGGTCCACAGCGCCACCCCTGCCCACAGCAGGTGCCTGGCCGCCGCTGCCAGGGCCGGCCGGCGCAACCGCCGCGCGGTGGCCCGCTCGATCCAGCCGAACAGGCCGCTCCACAGCGTCTGCGGGCAGGCATGCCCGCACCAGACCCGACCGGCCAGTTGGGTGAGCAGTACCAGCGCCGTGGCCAGCACGGCCAGCAGCCCCAGCAGTACGCCCAGGTCCTGCGGCCACAGGGTCAGGCCGAACAGGTCGAAGCGACGTGCCGGCAGGTCGAACAGCAGCGCCTGGCGCCCATCCCAGCGCAGCCACGGCAGCAGGTAGAACGCGCCCAGTAGCGCGCACGACAGCGCCATGCGCCAGCGCAGCGGCGCCCGCGCGGCGCGGCGCGGCGGTGGTTCCACCAGGCGCAGGTGCGAGGGCGGCGGCATGCTCACCCCAGTGGCAGTTCGTCGTCGTCGCGCGGCAGCGGGCGCAACAGGTACCAGGTGATGCTGCTGGCCGCGGCCGTCACCGCCCAGAACATGAAGAAGCCCAACGTGTAGCCCAGCTCGCGGCTCAGCGCATGCTGCGGGAAGCTGATATCGCGCAGCCGCAGCGGGTCGACAAAGGCGAAGAAGACCATGCTGGCCAGGCCGGCGGCGACGAAGCTGGGCCACAGGATCGCGCCCCATTGCTGGATCAGCAGCCGCCGGCGGTGGGTGTCGGGCGGGAAGTGCGGGTCGGTCATTGCAGCCACGCTCAGGAGGTAAGGGCAGGGCGCGGCTATACTTCGCGCCGACCGTGGGCCGGGTACGCGCATCCTGTCGAGAGTTACAGACTAGGGCGCAGGATCGGCCGCGACATTGATCCTGATCAAGGCAGCGCGGCGTGCCGGCGCCGATGCTGCGCGTCATCGCCGGTAGAGGTAATCCATGTCCGATCCGCTTTCCCCGCCATTGCCGACGCCGTCGCTGGACCTGTGCAGCGAGCAGGAGGTGACCCGGATGGTCCACGATTTCTACGCCCGGGTCCGGCTGGAGCCGCGGCTGGCACCGGTGTTCGCCGCACGCGTGGAAGACTGGGATGCGCACCTGGCCCAGCTGGTCGATTTCTGGTCGGCGATGCTGCGCGGTACGCGCCGTTTCAGCGGGGCGCCGATGCCCAAGCACATGGCCATGGATGAGCTCGACCGCGACCTGTTCGACCGGTGGCTGGCGCTGTTCCGGCAGACCACCGCCGAGTGCGGCAACGCGCCGATGCAGCGCCTGGCCGACGATGTGGCCACGCGCATCGCCGATACCTTCTGGCGCCGTTTCCAGATGCTGCGCTGGCCGGCGTTGCCGATCGTCGGGCCGTCGCGGCTGGATTGATCTGGCGCAATGCAGGCCGGCGCGCCGGCGCGCACGCTGGCGGCATGGATACCCTCCCGTCTGCCGCCGCCAGCCTTGCCTGGCACTTCGACCCGGAGCTGCTGCGTCGCCACGACCGCCCCGGCCCGCGCTACACCTCCTATCCGGCTGCGCCGCACTTCCACGACGGTTTCGGCGAAGCGCAGCTGCGCGCAGCGCTGGCGGCCAGCAACCACCGCGCGCGGCCGCTGTCGCTGTACGTGCACGTGCCCTACTGCAGCAGCCCGTGCTTCTACTGCGGCTGCAACCGGGTGATCACCCGCGACCACAGCAAGGGCGCGGCCTACGTGGCGCGCGTGCTGCGCGAGGCGGACCGGATCGCGCCGCTGCTGGACGTCTCGCGTGAGGTGATCCAGCTGCACCTGGGCGGCGGCACGCCGAACTTCCTGGCCGCCGCGCAGCTGCGCGAGCTGGTCGACGGGCTGGGCCGGCGCTTCAGCTTCAGCAGTGCCGCCAGCCGCGATTTCTCCATCGAGCTGGACCCGCGGTTTGTCGGTCGCGACGATATCGCCGGGCTGGCCGCGCTGGGCTTCAACCGCGCCAGCCTGGGCATCCAGGATTTCGATCCGGTGGTGCAACGTGCGATCAACCGCGAGCAGGGCGTCGAACAGACCCTGGATATCCTGCGCGCGTGCCGCGAGCATGGGCTGCGCTCGGTCAACGTGGACCTGATCTACGGCCTGCCGCACCAGACCCCGGTTGGCTTCGCGCAGACCCTGGAAACGGTGTTGCGCGAGCGTCCCGATCGCCTGGCGATCTATGGCTATGCGCACCTGCCGCACCTGTTCAAGGCGCAGCGGCAGATCCCCGAAGCGGCGCTGCCCGGCCCCGAGCAGAAGCTGGCCCTGCTCGGGCTGGCGGTGCGGCGGCTGTCGCTGGCCGGTTACCAGTACATCGGCATGGATCACTTCGCGCTGCCCGATGAAGACCTGTCCCAGGCCCAGCGTGCCGGCCAGCTGCACCGCAACTTCATGGGCTATACCACCCACGCCGATACCGACCTGATCGGGCTGGGGGCCAGTGCGATCAGCCATGTCGGTGATAGCTACAGCCAGAATCCGCGCGACCTGCCCGGCTGGGAAGCCGCGGTGGATGCCGGCCGCCTGCCGGTGTGGCGGGGCCTGCAGCTGGACGCCGACGACAGCCTGCGCGCCGACCTGATCGGCCAGCTGATGTGCCAGGGCGGGGTGGACGGGCGTACGCTGGCGGCGCGGCATGGCGTGGACTTCGATGTCTATTTCGCCGACGCGCTGCAGGCCTTGCAGGCGCTGCAGGCCGACGGGCTGGCCGAGTACGAACACGGCGTGGTGCGCAGCACCGCGCGCGGCCGCCCGTTGTTGCGCCTGCTGGCGATGTGCTTCGACCGTTACCTGGCCCGCCCTGACCAGCCGGTGCGTTACTCGCGCGCGATCTGAGCGGCGCGGCGCCGGCAGATTCCCAAACCGGGCCCGATCAGGCACCCTATGCGCGGCGTGGCCCGGATGGCGAAATTGGTAGACGCATCGGACTTAAAATCCGCCGGGGGCAACCCCATGCCGGTTCGATTCCGGCTCCGGGCACCAACGACCATTTTTCAACGGATCCGTGTTCGCTCCGGATTCCCACGAAATGCCCGGATTTCAATGGTTTACCGGGTGTTCGCCTGTCGGTGATGCCCGGGTTCACCACGATGCGCCCGAGAGCACTCCCCAAAAATTCCCCATAAGATGCCTCCATGGCGAGCATCCAACGATCGGGAAACAAGTGACGCGTGCAGGTCTTTGTGGCCGGTGTCCGTAACTCCACCACCTTGCCGACAAAGCAAGAGGCAGCGAAGTGGGCACTGGAGCGTGAAGCGGAAATGCGGGGTCCCGCATCTGCTGCATACAGTCCTCCGCCTCTCCCAAAAGCGCGAGCAATCCGAGCCCCAGGCCGTCCACGTCAGCCTGGCCCATCGGCGAGTAGACAAACAGGTCAAGGGAATGGCGTTTATGGAGGCTCGGCGCGCATGAGGAACCTCTCGTTGGCTCAGGCCGCCCGCGATGCGGTGTACCTGTGTGTAGCATGCGGCGCGGACGGCGTAGTGCGTACAACTGTGACACGAGACAGTGTCCGTCGGCGGTCCAACGTGGCTGCCGCGATATGGGCATGGATTGGGAGTGAGTCCAAGGCGAAGCTGGTGGTGCGCCAGCTTCACCGTCAGTGGGGGTCGCGCTTCGTGCGTGGAGAGGGGTACAGGTTCGACTACGGGGCCCAAGGTTCTGCGTTCCGAGACTAGCTGAACGTTGCGTTCATAAGTGCGGTGGGGATTCTGCCTGTCTGGGAGAAGCTCGGACCCCCCTAGGCAGCCGATAAATTCGACATCTAGCCGTCACAAGGCATCCCGGCGGACGGGGGAGGGGGGGGCTTAACTAGCAAATGTGGCGCCTTTTACTAGCAAGTTGATGGCTTTAACTTTACAATCGGCGGATGGCCAGACCTACCCGTGCTCCAGAGATCCAAATTTCCCTTCTTCGGGCGGCTCCGTTGTTCCCGGAGAAGCTCGTTAAGGTCGTGTCCGCGCAGCTAGGGCTTTCTCGTGCCCGAATCTCTGCAGAGGTTCGGGCATTAGTGGAAGAGGGGTACCTCGTTAAGATCGGCACGACTCGACCAACATACGAGCTGGGGCCAAATCGACGCTTCATCCGAACCTACAAAGCAGACGGACTATCGGAGGATCGGGTATGGTCTTTCGAGCTTGCTCCGCTGCTTGACAACTTGCCGCGCAACGTACTGGACATTGCGAACTATGGCGTTACAGAGATGATTAACAACGCCTTGGACCACTCTGAGTCCAAAAGCGTGTTCGTCTACATGAATCTTAGCGAAAGGCTTCTTTCCATAGCGGTCGCAGACGAGGGCATTGGGATCTTCCGAAAGATCTCCACCGCACTGAATCTTCCCGACGAGCGATTAGCGCTTTTGGAGCTGTCGAAGGGAAAACTGACTACGGCGCCATCCCGCCACTCTGGCGAAGGAATTTTCTTTACGTCGCGCGTGTTCGACCGCTTTCACATTCGTTCCAAGGGTCTGGTGTTCGATCATCTCGATGGGAAGGAGCTGGATATGCTTCAGGAAATCGAGGACCTCGACGACGCAGACGCGCGCAACGGAACGTTCGTGTACATGGATATCGAAAGAAACAGCCCTCGGCTGATGAAAGATGTATTCGATGAATTTTCTAGTGGGCCCGACGACTACAACTTCGCTAAGACGATCGTGCCTGTTCGGCTCACAAAGGTTGGTGATGAGAACTTGGTATCTAGGTCACAAGCAAAGCGGCTTATGCAGCGGGTGGACCGATTCCGGAGCGTTGTCTTGGATTTCTCTGGGGTTGGCGGGATTGGTCAGGCTTTTGCAGACGAGATTTTTAGGGTTTTTGCGAACCTGCACCCCGAAGTAGAGATTGCACACGTCAACGCAACACCGGAAGTACAGCAGATGATTCGCCGCGCTGAAGTCTTGAGGGACGAGCAAGGGGGGCAGTTGCCGCTGCTGGGAAGCGTTGAGCGGTAGTCGACCCAGGTCTCAACGCGTGGCGAGTACTTGACCATTGCCAACGCCGTGGTGCAGTTCTAGGCAAGATGGGGAGACTTCCATCCAGACGGCTCGCCAATCGGCGGGCCGTTTTGGTATGGCTCCTACTGTTCGCGGCTAGACTGGGGGGGCGGCAGGATCGCCGCTTAATCACAGGGGTAGAAGATGTCCGCTTCGAACGAAGAGGTTGCACGCGATATCGTCGTGGCAACCATCAATAATCGCAGCATTCCGCTCAACGGTCCCGAACTGGCGGCTTTGTACGCCGTAGTACTCGCGGGCGTTCGCAAGGCTGTGAATACCAAGGCGTAAGACCAAGTATTGGGCACACGCGCTAAGCAAGTGTCTTAACTCCGCTGATGTCTGAGTTTTCCTAGAAGCCCCGGCCGAAAGCCGGGGCTTCTGCGTTGAGGCCCGTGAAACGATCGCAGCAAGGGCAGGCACGGGCCATGCCGGCTGCGCCAACGCGAATGTGCTATGGAGAAAGCTGTGGCACATATCACTCCCCAACAGGCTGGCGGCGTGAACGTCGTGGCCTTCCTCGACATGCTGGCGTGGTCCGAAGGAACCGACAATGACCGGCAGCCGACCAAGGATCGCGGCTATGACGTGATTGTCGGGGGCAGGCTGTTCACCGGCTACGCAGACCATCCGCGCGTGCTGGTGAACCTGCCGAAGCTAGGCATTCAGTCCACGGCCGCCGGCCGCTACCAGTTGCTTCGCCGCTACTACGACGCCTACCGCAAGAGCCTTCGGCTGGCTAGGCTGAGGCCGTGCGCGCTGTGCCGCAGCAACTAGGGACGGAAGGTCTTGGAGGTAGCGAATTCTCTGCGGCAGTAAAGCCGGTCTTGGCATAAGGCTCCAAGACCGGCCGAAGGACCTACGTGGATTGCTTACGGCTGCTTCTGGAATGATACCGTTGCGGTTGCCGATGTCTTCTTATCAGCCGACCTTGAGGCAATAGCACCGCTTGGGGGGCTACAAACGACGGTGTGCGCAACGGGTGCGGCTCTGACGCCGTCATCATCGATGATGACCGTCTCTAGCTGGAACGTTGACACGCCAGGATTCTCTGACCCGCTTACATTGCAGTCCCATGTCAGGTGAAGCGGCGAAGCTGTGTCGCTATAGACGTTCTTCGTAAACTGCGAGCACGTCCACCCAGAAGGGCATGTCTTGAACACACCAACGACCTTCAAGGGGAACTGGGGGTGCCCTTCAAAGTGCACGGTCCAATCCGCCTGCACGTTCTGCGTGACCTGAAGAGGCGGGATACTCGTGATCTTAAGCGGCTCGCAGCCCACGCCTTGGGAGTTCAAGTGCCATCCTTTGGCGATACCGTTGACTGCTGCTTCTCGGAAGTAGTCGTTCTGAAGAGCGAGAGCATCCTCGGCATTAGTGTGGAAGCCGAGTTCCACGATAATCGAGGGGACCTGAGCGTGAGTATTCTCGCCTTTGTTAGTGACGCCGACGGGAGTGCCTGCTACTGACCAGTTGGAATAGTTGCCAACTGATTGAATTGCTTCCTTCATGTAGCAGAGAACATTGCTGGCTAGTTCCTGATCCGCGACTCGGCCGGTGTGATAGTAGACCCGTGTGCCTCGAGTTGTGGGGGATGTGGATGCGTCGGTGTGAAGGTTAATTGCGGCGGCTGCGCCCACATAGTTCGCAAACTTCGGACGACTCCTGATGTCTTCGTCTGCCTCGCGCAATGAATGCGTGGCGCCTGGGAGCGAGTGCCAGATGTCAGGTTCCTGGGGCAGCGTCTGCTGCAGCCAGTATCTTGCAGAGACCTGCCACCACTGCCGTCCGCTGGGAGCGTGGATTGCAACGTCATTGGTTCGTGCCTTTGCGACAGAGGCCCAGCCTTCATCTATGAGCTTCGCCGACAGGTCTCTTGCAAAGTAGGGGGTCACGAAATCCTCAGTCATGCCGTTACTGGGGTCTCGCTGTGCCCGCCAGTCGTTGTACTCATAGTTGAAATAGATGCCGTGTCCGCCTGCTACTGCGACTATAGGAAGCGGTGTATCAAGCGTGGTCCCTATTTTTTTTTTGCTTCGACGGCGAGGGCGGGGGCGCATCCTCGGGGAAATAGGCGCTGATTGGACGCCCATCGTAAAGGTACTCGATGGTTGCAATTTCAAGGGCGGGGTCGATGATCTCGAGCGCCGCACTACTCAACTGGGACTGAAGATCCTCAAGCTCTGAGCCATTGACCTTCGGCACATAGCCGCGGCTCAACGAAATTGTGAGCTGCCGCTTGGCGGGATCCACCTTGGCACGGACGTTGACGAGCTTGCTCTGTCCATCGATCCGGGGCTGTTTGTCCACAATTTGCTGAAGTTCAGCGGTAACAAGGGAGTCAATTTCCACCCATTTCGTCTTTGACTGCGTGGTCGCCTGAGTGGTTTCCGATGCCGGGGACGCTACGGAAACCTGTGAAACTACGGCGGCTGTCAAGATCGTTGCCGCGATGCCTTGCTTGATTATCAGGCCAAATCGGGCCGTTAGCCCAATTGCATGCACATGCTTCATCTGCACATCCTCGTGATTGTGAATTAATCCATTTCAAAGTGACGGGTAGTCCTATCCATTCCGTCATCATCAGAATATAGCGCAAAATAAAGATGTGAAAATGTGAACTTGATCATGCGGTGCTTGCGGGCTCGGTCGCGCTGTGCCAGCTCTTTGACGTTCGCGAGAGGGGTTGGCGCAGGGCCAAAGCACACCGCCGAGAGCTGTTGCTGGACCTGTGGACTGGGCTCACCGGCAACAACCGGCACCAGGCGCCGCGGGCGTGAACTGCAGTTAGGATGGAAGCCCGCGATCTCGCAAGGCCAGACCCTATGCCAACCAGGCCAAGTGCCCGACCAGTGGAAGATCAGAAGCACCTACTGCCCGAGCAACTGCAGATGTGGTGGGCTGAGCTTCTCCTTGCGCGACGCGCCGCCAGAGAATCCAGCAGCGCCGATGTGGCGGGGCAGCTGTTGCAGCGAGGCCTGGGGTTCATCGCCGCCCTCTACCTGTCTGAACGGATTCCCATCACTGCCCGGGATGATCTCCGAGAAGCGCTGCTCGCGTCGTAAGGTTGGGGGGGGGGGGGCGTCGCGTGCTGAGGTTGAGGAAATCAGTAGAACTCCGATTAGGGCGAGACAGCTGGCCTTCTTATGCCGGAATGGGATCCCACATCACGTCGACGAGTACAACAGGGTCATCGTCCTGCGTAAGGCGGTTGGGGCATCAGTGACGCCAGACTCGCCCAGGATGGCATGGCGATCCAATAAGGCGGTATGAAATGTCAGAAAAGCTCTGCCTGACTCGTGACGAGATCAAGGCGTTGGCGCGCACGCCCCTGAAGGCGCGCCAACTGGCCTTCCTGCGCCAGAACGGGATCAGACACTACATCGATGGGCAGGGCTGGCCGGTGGTCCTTCGAGCGGCGGTGGGGCCCGATCCCATCCCTAGCCCAAATATCGCCAAATGGTGGCCGAACAAGGCCGGTCCGCGACCGCGTTGATGTCCGCCCCACATCGACTGAGCAGAATTTCCCCAGGTTTTCTCGAAATCGTTGCGCCACAAGGGGGGGCTGATTCCGGCTCCGGGCACCACCACCGCATGCTGCGCCATCATTGTGGCCAGCTGTCGACGCGGAAGTAGTAAGCGTGGACAGTATCTGCTTCGGTGAATTCGTACCGGTCGCAACGGCCGGCTTTGCGCTCGGGCTCGGGGCTGCATAGGACCAGGTTGCGGCCGACGAACGTGTACCGCTCTGGGACGTTGGCCGACAACCAGTTCTTTTGCAGGTCGACTCTGTACTTGAGGTCCTGGACGGTGAGCGGCCTGCCTTCAACGCTGATGACGATCGGGTCCGTCTCGCTGGCTGCTGCTTCGGAATAGACGAATCGGGGCGCCTGGTCGACACCATCCTCGACGACTGAGAAAGATGCGAACACCTTTCCTTCCTCTGCCATTGCCGGGGCGCCGAGCGCGAAGAGGAAGAACAGGTTGTGCAGGCGACTTGCCATCGAGCGGGCTTCCTTTGCGCTGTTATGGGATGAGGATAGCGTCCTCTTCCCTCGCGTCGGACCGCCTGGCCGATCCCGCCAGGCACTTTTGCACTGCAGCGTGCGACCGTCTAGGCTTTCCACAGTTCACCCGAGGACGCACCATGGACCGGCTTCGCTTCCTGCCAGTAGTGTTGGCTCTTGTCGCAGTGGCGATGCTGCCTACGGCCTGTGCCCGTGCACCTGCTCCCCAGCCTGTTGGGAGTGAGCCTCCCGTGGCATTGATGACGCTGGCCGAGCTGCAAAAGCGTACAGTGGCTTACGCGGACTCGGTCAAATCGATGAAAGACGTGAATCCGGCGACCTTCTCAGCTGCCATCGGCATGCGTCTTGAACCTATCGAAACCGGTGCGGAAAGCCTCAAGTCGGGAGGCCTGCCACTGGCCGCCGGGTACCAGTTCTTCGCGAATTATGTACCCTACGGCGCAAAGAATGAGCTTCCGATCCACAAGGTGGCCTTCCTTCCGGCCAGCGGGATATCGTTTACCGAAGACCCCAAGGCCGAGTGCGTGTGGGACGCGGCCGCTGCCGGTAGCGAGCTTGAGGCCGTCGGATTCCAGCGCGGTGCCGAGCGCCCGTTCCAGCGCGGTAGTCTGCAGCGGTATTGGCGGGATTTGGCCGAGGAGAACATGGTCTTTGACGCCTCCCTCATGACCTATACAACGTCGACCAATGCAGGCGAAAGAACCTGTGTGTACGCCGTCCGATATTCCGGGGGCGAAAAGTGAAGGTCGTCGATGCGCGGATTGAGCCGCTTCTGAATCAGTTGACGCTGGACGCGCAGCTTCCCAAAGGCGCTGAGAGCGACATTCGATCCGCCATCTCTGGGTCTCCGCTGCTTTCCAATCTTCTCGCCCAGGCTGCCACTGACGGCCATATCGGGCGTGTGGCGGTATCGTACGGCCAACACAATGCGGGACATTTCGAGGCCGGCAAGAATGGACGACCTGGGATCCTTTTCGTCAGTGCTTCCAATTTCACGGACTGGCCGTCGGGCGCGCGCATCGACCTGCTGACCGAGGTCATGGGGCATGAGACCATGCATGGCGTGCTGACCAGCAACCGACAGGCAGCTCTTAAGGAGTTCTCTGACTCTTACAAGGCAGCGATGCAGGATGCGTACGACACGCGCGAATCCGCTTTGGACCTTACCGATCACGTGCGCAAGTATCTGGACTATGGCCGTAGGGACGAGGCACTTGCCGAGGTGGCAGGCTTGCGCGCCCTTAACAGTCGCCTGAAGCAGCAGAACCCAGATGCTTCAGATGCCCAGATCGAATCCCTGCTCGCAGAAAGATCAACCTCACGCTGCGCCGTGGTCAAGGATGGCAATACAGTGCTGGCCGACGGCATCTCCTACCAGGACCTCGCCAAAGGGCCCTACCAGGACGGACAGGCGCTTACCGGTGCGGTTGAGAAATGCTACTACGACGGTAAAGGAACGCTGGGGAAACACGGTGACTCGGATTACCGCAACTACTATGGGGTTGATCCGATTGCGCAGATTGCAAGAGACAGCGGCTTCCTGGCCGAAGCACGAAGGCCGCCGGAAGTCCGGATCAGACTCGCCGAGCTTGGCCTGGAGCCGAGGCAACTCGAGCGCAATGGCCTGGACCTGGGTAAGGCGCAGAGCATCCAGATTGTGGATCTCGGCCGGAACGGCTTTGGTGATGTACAACTCAGACACACCGCCCAGGCAACGGACCCTTCCAATCGCTCCCCAAACCGTGCTGCCCCCGATTCCGAATCCACCCAGGCCGTCCAGCTCGGCCAAGCCGATCGCGCGTTGCTGGATCAGATCCGCGGCAAGGTGAGCGAGCTGGACAAGACCAACGGCCGCACCTTCGACGAAACCAGTGAGCGCATATCCGCCAGCCTGCTGGCGATCGCCAAGGACGCCGGTCTGACCCGGGTGGACCACGTCCTTCTCAGCAACAAGACCGCCACCCTGCCAGCCGCGCACAACATATTCGTCGTTCAGGGCGACCCGGCCAATCCGGCGTCCGTTCGGGCCCACCTGCCTACGCTGGAAGCTGCGCAAAGGCCGGTGCAGGAAAGCCTGGATCAGGTCGCGGTCATTGGTCAACGTCAGGCACAGGAGCAGGCGACAGAGCGCCAGCTGGATCAGGAGCGCCAGCAGCGTGGGAGCGGGCCTTCCCTTTAGTCGGCCTTTACATGGATCGAGGATGGACAGCACCGGATGCCGGGCCATTGCCGGTAGCATGGGAACTCCCGTCCTGCCGGCGCCGTCGCCATGCTCACGCTCCATATCGGCAACAAGAACTACTCGTCCTGGTCGATGCGGCCGTGGGTGCTGATGACCCAGGCCGGCATCGCGTTCGAGGAGGTGCTGCTGCGCTTTGACAGCTTCGATCCCGACTCGCAGTTCAAGCGCCAGGCCACCGCGTTGTCGCCGTCGGCCACGGTGCGGGTGCTGGTCGATGGCGAGCTGGTGGTGTGGGATACGCTTGCCATTGCCGAGTACCTGGCCGAGCGTTTCCCGGACAAGGCGCTGTGGCCGCAGGCGGTGGCCGAGCGCGCGCGGGCGCGCAGCGTCTGCGCGCAGATGCACAGCGGCTTCGGTGCGCTGCGCCAGCACTTCCCGATGAACATCGAAGCGAGCCTGGCCGAGGTCGGCGCACGCGTGCTGCGCGAGCAGGCGGCGGTAGCCGAGGATCTGCAGCGGCTGCAGTCGCTGTGGCAGGACCTGCTGGTAAGCCATGACGGCCCGTTGTTGTTCGAGCGTTTCAGCATTGCCGATGCGTTCTTCGCGCCGGTGGTGATGCGGCTGCAGACCTACGCGTTGCCGGTCGCCCCGCGCGTGCGGCAATACATGGACGCGGTGCTGGCCCTGCCGGGCGTGCAGCAGTGGGTGGCCGCTGCGTTGGCCGAGCACGATTTCCGTCCGTTCGAGGAGCCCTACCGGCAGGCACCGACGCCGCGCTGAGCCGGCGCCGGCGCTCAGGCGGGCACCACGCCCAGCGCCTGCAGGGCGTGCGCATACTTGTCGGCCAGCCGCTGCGCCTGGTCGGCCGGCAGGTATTGCAGCCGTGCCGGGTCGCTGTTGTCGGCGATATCGGCCAGCTTGACCTTCAATGCCAGCGGGTTGGCGCGGATGGCGGCGTAGTAGGCGGCCGGTGCGACCTCGGCGCGGCGGGTCAGGCAGGCTACCGCAGTGCGAATATGCGCCGGGAACGTGCTGACCTCGGCGGCGAACTCCGGGCAATCCTCGACCACGTCATGCAGCCAGGCCACCGCCTGCGCGTCGGCGTCGCCCTCTACGCGGGCGGCGACCCGGGCGACGTGGCCGATGTAGGGCCGGCCGGCCTTGTCGCGTTGGCTGGCGTGGGCGCGGCGGGCCAGGGCTTCGGCGTTGTGCAGGGTATCGATGCGTTGTGCTCCCTCATGTCGACGCCGCCATTATGCGCGCGCCGCCCCGTGCCGAGCTGCCAGGCCAACGCAAACTTTACGCGGCCGCGCGCGCGTCCCCGTAGGCTGCGCACCAATCCACGACAGGCAGGCAGCATGGCAGGCGCAGCACGGGCAGGGAGGGCAGTGATGTTGGGGGCGATGCTGTGGGCGGGCAATGCGATGGCGCAGCTGACGCCCCCGCAGGTGGTTGACCTGGCGCCGGTGGTGGTGTCCGGTGTGCAGCCTGGGCCGGGCCTATGGCAGGTCACCGCGGCCGACGGCCATACGCTGTGGATCCTGGGTACGGTTTCGCCGTTGCCGGCCAAGCTGGAGTGGCGTGCCGACGAGGTGCAGGCGGTGATCGCCAGTGCCGGCCAAGTGCTCGGCCCGCCGGGCTGGACGGTGGATGCGGACGTGGGCTTCTTCAAGGGGCTGACCCTGTTGCCCTCGGCGTTGAAGGCTGCCCATGACCCGCAGGGGCGGCGGTTGGAAGAGATCCTGCCGGCGCCGCTGTACGCGCGCTGGCTGCCGCTGAAACAACGCTACCTGGGCCGCGACCGCGGCGTGGAAAAGGACCGCCCGCTGGTGGCGGCCACGCGGCTGTATTCGGCGGCGCTGAAGTCGGTCGGGCTCGGCGGCGGCAGCCCGGTCACGTCGGTATTGAACGCGGCCTACAAGACACGCGGGCTGACCCCGGTGGTGACCCGGGTGGTGGTCAAGGTCGACGACCCGCGCCAAGCCCTCAAGGAGGTGCGCGGCAGCACGCTGCAGGACCAGGAGTGCTTCGAGCAGACCCTGGCGGTAGTTGAGCAGGAGCTGCCGCAGCTGGTCGAACGCGCCAACGCCTGGTCGATGGGCGACGTGGATGCGCTGCAGCGGCTGGCGGTGGAAGGGCAGTACCAGGCCTGCCTGGGGGCGGTGGCGGGCAGCGCGTTCGGGCGGCGCCGCGGGCTGCACGACGTGGACGATCAAGCGGCACGGAAATGGCTGGCGGCCGCGCGTGCGGCGCTGGCCCGCAATGCGGTGACCTTTGCGGTGGTGCCGGTGCATTCGCTGGTCGAACCCGGTGGTTTCCTGAGCCAACTGGAGCAGGCCGGGTACTCCGTGCGGTCGCCCTGAGCGCGGCTGCCGAAGGACGCGTGCGCGGCGTTTCCGGCCTATCTACATCAGTGCGGTTCATGGCATAGTCAGCGTAGTTCACAGGGGACTACCGGCATGCCGTTGCGTGCGATCGCCTATGTCAGCGACGCCATCGAAGGGATTCAAGCATCGGATATCGATCGCATCCTGGTCGCGGCGTCCAGCTTCAACAAGGTGGCCGGCGTTACCGGCGTGCTGATGTTCGACGGCGCACGTTTCCTGCAGTATTTCGAAGGGCCCGAAGACGGCGTCGATTCGGTCTACCAGCGCGTGCTCAATGCACGCAGCCACCGGCACCTGCATGAGCTGGCGCGCGGGCCGGTTGCGACACGGCACTTCCCGCGCTGGACCATGGCCTCGGCGGCAGTGGACGCCGACGTGCTCGATGGGATGACTGCCACGCCGTGGGAGGGCTTCGTTGCCGCCGCGCCGGTCGATGGCCAGCGCCGTATCGGCTTTGCGCGCCTGCTGGAAGTGTGGACGGGCGTGACCGGCGAACTGGAACCGGCGGCAGTAACGCTGGGCTCGTAACGCAAAGGTTGCAACCCCGTAACACAATGCTCACGACGCACTGCCTAGTATGTATCTACCAGCTGTGATCAGTCTTGTGGGGGCTACTCTCCGGACTGGCTGAAAGGGTAGTAACCGCAGCTGGACCACTTTATTGGCCGTCGTCCGTACTCTCCACGGGCGGCGGCTTTGTTCTTTGTGGTGCGGGCACCGCCGTCGCGTTAGGCTTATGCCATCGATATTCCGGCGCCGCCCTACATGATGCCTCCTTCCCCGTTGCGCTCGTCCTGCTGCCCCCGCGTGCCGGGGAGGACGGGCTGATGGCGGCCGCGATCGGCGCCGCCCTCGATGCCCGCATCTGCGTGATCGGCCTGGGCTATGTCGGCCTGCCCCTGACCGTGGCGTTCGGCTGCCGCCAGCCCACCCTGGGCTATGACATCGACCACGCGCGCGTGGCCGAACTGCAGCAGGGCCTGGACCATACCCTTGAGCTGGACGCGGCGGAACTGGCCCAGGCCGTGCACGCGCGCTACAGCGCCGATCCGGCCGAGCTGGCCGGCTGCAACGTCTACATCGTGACCGTGCCGACCCCGATCGATGCGTTCGAGCAGCCCGACTTGGGGCCGCTGCGCAATGCCTCCAGCCTGATTGCCGGCGTGCTCAAGCCCGGCGACCTGGTGATCTACGAATCCACCGTCTACCCGGGCACCACCGAAGAGGTCTGCGTGCCGCTGCTGGAGGCCGGCTCGGGGCTGGCGTTCAACGTCGATTTCTACTGCGGCTACAGCCCCGAGCGGATCAACCCGGGCGACCGCCAGCGGCGCCTGGCCGATATCCGCAAGATCACCTCCGGCTCCACCCCCGAGGTGGCCACGCTGGTCGATGCGCTGTATGCGGCGATCATCACCGCCGGCACCTGGCCGGCGCCGTCGATCCGCGTTGCCGAGGCGGCCAAGGTGATCGAGAACATCCAGCGCGACGTCAACATCGCCCTGGTCAACGAACTGGCGCTGATCTTCGACAAGCTCGGCATCGATACCCAGGACGTGCTCGATGCGGCCGGCAGCAAGTGGAACTTCCTGCCGTTCCGCCCCGGCCTGGTCGGCGGCCACTGCATCGGCGTGGACCCGTACTACCTGCTGCACAAGTCCGAAAGCGTGGGCTACCACCCGGACCTGATCCACACCGCGCGGCAGGTCAACAACCGGGTTGGCGCGCATGTGGCGCAGCGGGTGCTGGCGCTGCTGGAAGGGCGGGGCAAGGCGGCGGGCCAGTCGCGCATCCTGGTGCTGGGGGTGACCTTCAAGGAGAACTGCCCGGACCTGCGCAACAGCCGCGCGCTGGAGCTGGCCCAGGTGCTGCAGGAACAGGGCGCACGGGTGGAGGTGCGCGACCCGTGGGTGGGCCCGGCGGCGCTGGCCGACAGTGGCGTGCACTGGGTCCAGGCCGCCGATGCCGGCGGCTACGATGCGGTGGTGCTGGCGGTGGCGCACGATGAATTCCGCGCGCTGGATGCGCCGGGCATCCGCGCGCTGCTCAAGCCTGGCGGCGTGGTGTACGACGTCAAATCGGTGTGGCCGCGCGACGTGGTGGACGACCGGTTGTAGACTCCAGCGTGTTCCAGGATTTAGGAAAGCCATGCACCGGTATCTGGTCTACCTGCTCGCCATCGCGCTGTTCCCGGTCTGCCTGTGGCTGGCCACGATCTGGCCGGCCTGGTACTGGGGCGTGGGCGTGACCGCCGCGCTGGCGGTGCTGGGCAGCTGGGACCTGCTGCAGAAGCGCAGCACGCTGCGCCGCAACTACCCGGTGATGGCGCATTTCCGCTATGGGCTGGAATCGATCGGCCCGGAGATCCGCCAGTACTTCGTGCAGAGCGACCTGGAGGATGTGCCGTTCTCGCGCCAGCAGCGCGCGTTGATCTACCAGCGTTCCAAGAACGAGATGGACGTGGTGCCGTTCGGCACGCTGCGCAGCACCTACGCGGTGGACTATGAGTGGATCAACCATTCGCTGGCCCCGACCGAGATCGGCCACCACGATTTCCGCATCCTGATCGGGCCCAACTGCGCCAAGCCTTATTCGGCCAGCGTGTTCAATATTTCGGCGATGAGCTTCGGCTCGCTGTCGGCCAACGCGATCCGCGCGCTCAACGAAGGTGCGCGCCGCGGCGGGTTCTACCACGACACCGGCGAAGGCTCGATCTCGCCCTACCACCGCGAAATGGGCGGCGACCTGGTCTGGGAAATCGGTTCGGGCTACTTCGGCTGTCGCGACGACAACGGCGGTTTCAGCGAGGAACGGTTCGTTGCCAATGCCGGCCACGACCAGGTAAAGATGATCGAGATCAAGCTGTCGCAGGGCGCCAAGCCCGGCCACGGCGGGGTGCTGCCGGCGGCCAAGGTCAGCGCGGAAATCTCGGTCACCCGCGGCGTGCCGATGGACGTGGACTGCGTATCGCCCTCCAGGCACTCGGCGTTCAGCACGCCGGTGGAGCTGCTGCAGTTCGTGGCGCGGCTGCGCGAGCTGTCCGGCGGCAAGCCGGTCGGCTTCAAGCTGGCCATCGGCCATCCCTGGGAGTGGTTCGGCATCGCCAAGGCCATGCTGGAAACCGGCCTGCTGCCGGACTTCATCGTGGTCGACGGCGCCGAGGGCGGTACCGGTGCGGCGCCATCGGAGTTCATCGACCATGTCGGGGTGCCGATGCACGAGGCGCTGCTGCTGGTACACAACACCCTGGTCGGGCTGGACCTGCGCGATCGCATCCGCATCGGCGCGGCCGGCAAGGTCAGCAGCGCCTTCGAGATCGCACGCACCATCGCGCTCGGCGCGGACTGGTGCAATGCCGGGCGCGGCTTCATGTTCGCGCTGGGCTGCATCCAGTCGCTGAGCTGCCACAGCGACAAATGCCCGACCGGCATCGCCACCCAGAATCCGCACCGCTGGCGCCACCTGGATGCCGCCGACAAGGCCACCCGGGTGCACAGCTACCACCAGAACACCGTGCGCGCGCTGCGCGACCTGCTGTGCGCAGCCGGCCTGAACGATCCCTCCGAGCTGGGCCCGGAACACATCCTGCGCCGGGTCTCGCCGGTGGAAATCCGCTCGCTGGCCTCGCTGTACCGCTACCTGGCGCCGGGCGAACTGCTGCGCCAGGTGCCCGACCATGCGGTGTTCCATGATTACTGGGCCGATGCGCGCAGCGATTCGTTCCAGCCGCCGGCGCGGATCCAGGCGCTGCGCGCGAGCAAGTCGCGCTGATGGCCGGCGTCGGGGCGCCAGATGCGGACATCATCGGGCAGGGTCCGGTGCTGCGCAGTGGGCGCGCCGATGAGGCCGATACGCTGTGGGCGCTGCGCACCCGTTGCGTGCGCGAGCTGTGCAGCGCGGCCTATCCGCCCGACGTGATCGCGCCCTGGGCGGCCTCGCCAGCGCCGATGCATTACCCGGCGCTGATCGCGCAGGGCGGTTGCCTCATCGCCGAGGACGCGCGCGGTGCGCTGCTCGGCTACGGCGTGATCGACCGGGTCGGCAATGAAATCGATGCATTGTTCGTCGATCCCGATTGCGGTGGGCGCGGCATCGGCAAGCTGCTGATGGACGCGCTGGTGGCGCTGGCCGATCCGGCGCGGCCGCTGGTGTTGTCGGCCTCGCTCAACGCGGTACCGTTCTACCTGCGCTGCGGTTTCGTGGCGTTGCGCGAAGAAACCTACCCGCACCCCAGCGGTGTGGCCCTGGCCTCGGTGCGGATGCAACGCCCGCTACCGTAGTGCCGGCCGCTGGCCGGCTCCATGCACATCCCTGGGCATCACGGGGAGCCGGCCAGCGGCCGGCACTACCTTTCAACCTGGGCGCTGTGAGGAGCCGGCCAGCGGCCGGCACTACCGAGCAGCGGCTGGGGTTTGCAGGTACTCGATTACTCCACGCCCGGCGCGCAGGCCGCTGGCGTAGCAGGCGGTCAGCAGGTAGCCCCCGGTGGGCGCTTCCCAGTCCAGCATTTCGCCGGCGCAGAAGCTGCCGGGCATCTGGCGCAGCATCAGTTGCGCATCCAGCGCTTCCAGGCGTACGCCGCCGGCGGTGCTGATCACCTCGGCGAGCGGACGCGGGCGCAGCGGCGACAGCGGCAGGCGCTTGAGCGTGGCGGCGATCTGCGCCGGCGGCAACTGCCCGGCATCCTTGCCCAGCACTTCGAACAACAGCGCCGACTTGACCCCGCCCAGGCCCAGCTGGCGCCGCAGGTGTTCGCCGAAACTGCGCCCCTGGCGCGGCCGCAGCAGCTTGTCCAGCACCTGGGCTTCGGTCTGGCCGGGCAACAGGTCCAGTTGCAGCAGCACCTGGCCATCGCGGGCGAGGGCATCGCGCAGGTCCGCAGCCAGTGCATAGACCAGGCTGCCTTCGATGCCGTTGGCGGTGATCACGCACTCGCCCTGCTGCGCGCGCGGCTGCCCGTGCAGGTCGGTCCAATGGGCGATCACCGGCTTGAGCGGTGCCCCGGCCTGGCGCTCGCTGAACCAGCTGGTCCAGGCCAGATCGAAACCGCAGTTGGCCGGCTGCAGCGGCGCGATATCCACGCCGTGGGCGGCCATCGGCGCCACCCAGGCGCCATCGGAGCCCAGCTCCGGCCAGCTGCCGCCACCCAGCGCGAACACCACCGCATCGGCCAGCACCGCGACCGGGCCGGCGCTGCTGTCCAGGCGCAGGCTGCCATCGGCATTCCAGCCCGTCCAGCGGTGCTGGACATGGAAGCGCACGCCCTGTTCCTTCAGCCGCCGCACCCAGCCGCGCAGCAGCGGGGCGGCCTTGCGGTCGATCGGGAACACCCGGCCGGAACTGCCAACATAGGTTTCCACGCCAAATCCACGCGCCCAGGCACGCAGCGCCTCGGCGTCGAAATCGGCCAGCCAGGCGCCCACTTGCGCGGCCCGCTCGCGGTAACGGGTGACGAACAGCGCCGGCGGATCGGAGTGGGTCAGGTTCAGCCCGCCCTTGCCGGCGATCAGGAACTTGCGCCCGGGCGAGCCCTTGGCCTCGTACACGTCGACCTGGTGGCCGGCCGCGCGCACGGTTTCGGCGGCCATCAGCCCGGCCGGGCCGCCGCCGATCACCGCTACCCGGCGCGCGCTGCTGCGTTCAATGCTCATGCCCGGCGCTCAGCGCGGGGCGACGTCGAGCAGTTCGACATCGAACACCAGCGAGGAATTGGGGCGGATCGGGCCGGCGCCACGGTCGCCATAGCCGTACTCGGCCGGGATCATCAAGGTGCGCTTGCCGCCCACTTTCATGCCGGCAAAGCCCTCGTCCCAGCCCTTGATGACCCGGCCCTGGCCGAGCTCGAAGCTGAAGGGTTCGCCGCGGTCCAGCGAGCTGTCGAACTTGTCGCCGTGCTTGTCGGCGGCGCGCTCGTCGTAGATCCAGCCGGTGTAATGCACGGTGACCTTGCTGCCCGGGACCGCTTCGGCACCGGTGCCGGGCCGGGTGTCGATCTTCTCGAAGGTGGCGATGCTGCCCCCCGGCGGCGGGCCGGGCGGGGTGCAGCCGGCCAGCGCCAGCGATAGCAGGGAAGCGAGCAGGTAAATCGGCAGACGACGCATGGCGGCTCCGGATCGGAAAAACGGGGACGCAAGGGTAGCGCATCGCCGGGCGCTATCATGGGCGCATGTCGAAACTGCTGCTCAACCTGCGCAACGTCGCAGACGATGAAATCCAGGACGTGACCGCCCTGCTGGACCAGGCGGGCATCGCCCATTACCGCACCGAGCCCAGCCCGTGGGGCATCTCCTGGGGCGGGATCTGGATCCGCGAGGACGACGACCTGGCCCGTGCCAGGGCATTGATGGGCCCCTACCAGCAGGCCCGCGGCGAGCGCATGCGCGCCCAGCGGCAGGCCGCGCTGCGCGACGGCACCGCCGAGACCTTCGCCAGCCTGCTGCAGCGTCGGCCGCTGTTCGTGGTGGCGGTGCTGCTGGGCATGGCCGCTGCCGCCGCGCTGGTGCTGCTGCCGTTCGTGCTGCTGCGCGGCTGATTCAGCGGCGCCCGGGCGGATTGCCGCGGCAGGGGATAAAATGCGCCGATGATAGTCAATACCGCCGCCTACCATTTCACCCCCGTCGCCGACCCGGACGCGCTGTGCGCGACCCTGCTGGAGCGCGCCGGCGCGGCAGCCCTGCGCGGCACGATCCTGGTGGCCGCAGAGGGCATCAACCTGTTCCTGGCCGGCGGCCAGGCCGGCATCGAGGGCTTCTATGCCGCGCTGCATGCCGACCCGCGTTTTGCCGACATGCCGGTCAAGACCAGCCACAGCCGGATGCAGCCGTTCGCCCGGCTCAAGGCCAAGGTCAAGCCGGAAATCATCAGCTTCCGCATCGACGACGCCCAGCCGCTGGACCACCCGCGCGCGCCCACGGTCGACCCGGCCACGCTGCAGCGCTGGCTGCGCCAGGGTCACGACGATGCCGGCAAGCCGGTGGTGATGCTCGATACGCGCAACACCCAGGAAATCGACTACGGCACCTTCCACAATGCGCTGGTGCTGCCGATCACCAAGTTCACCGACCTGCCGCAGGCGCTGGCGCCACACCGCGATGCCCTGCGCGACAGCACCGTGGTCAGCTTCTGCACCGGCGGCATCCGCTGCGAAAAGGCCGCGCTGTGGATGCGCAACGACGGCATGGACAACGTGCTGCAGCTGGACGGCGGCATCCTGGGCTACTTCCAGGCCGTGGGTGGGGAGGGCTATGACGGCCGCTGCTTCGTGTTCGACGAGCGGGTGGCGCTGGATGCCGCGCTCAGGCCGCTGGTGGACCAACCGGGGACCGAGGCACCCTGAGTGCGTCCTGCCGGGCATGGCCCTGCACCACGGTAGGCCGGCCAGCGGCAGCCTCACGAACCCGAACCGCAGGAATCAGCATTCCGCCACCGGCACTGGCGGTGGGCCATGGCCAGCCCCATCTCAGGGGCATGTCTTCTGGATGGAACGTGCATGCAACTGTCGATTCTTGATCTGGCCCCGGTCTGCGAAGGCAGCGATACCACCCAGGCCTTCGCCAACATGCTGGACCTGGCCCAGCACGCCGAGGGCTGGGGCTACCACCGCTACTGGCTGGCCGAGCACCACAACATGCCCGGCATCGCCAGCGCCGCCACCGCGGTGCTGATCGGCCACGTGGCCGGTGGTACCCAGCGCATCCGGGTGGGCGCCGGCGGCATCATGCTGCCCAACCACTCGCCGCTGCAGGTGGCCGAGCAGTTCGGCACGCTGGCCTCGCTGTACCCGGACCGCATCGACCTGGGCCTGGGCCGCGCGCCCGGCACCGACCAGCCGACCGCGCGCGCCCTGCGCCGCTATTTCGACAGTGCCGACCAGTTCCCGCAGGACGTGCGCGAACTGCTGCACTATTTCGAGCCGGCGCAGGCCGGCCAGGCGGTGCGCGCGGTGCCCGGGGCCGGCATTGCGGTACCGGTGTGGCTGCTCGGCTCCAGCCTGTTCAGTGCGCGCCTGGCCGCGGCGATGGGCCTGCCGTTCGCGTTTGCTTCGCATTTCGCCCCCGATGCGATGGACCAGGCGCTGGCGGTGTACCGCCGCGAGTTCCGCGCCTCGGCCTACCTGCAGGCGCCGTATGCGGTGCTGGGCCTGAACGTGGTGGCCGCCGAATCGGAGGCCGAAGCCAAGCGGCTGTTCACCACCCAGCAGCAGAGTTTCGTCAACCTGCGCCGCGGCAAGCCCGGCCTGATTCCACCGCCGATCGAGGACATCGAGGCGTTCTGGCAGCCACATGAAAAGGCCGGCGTGCAGAACGCGCTGGCCTGCGCGGTGGTCGGCGACGTGCGCCAGGTGGGCGAGGGGCTGGCCGCGTTCGTGGCCCGGCACAAGCCGGACGAAGTGCTGGTGACCGCCAACATCTACGACCATGCCGCACGCAAGCGTTCGTTCGGGTTGGCGATGCAGGCGTGGAAGTCCAACGCATAGGCATTCGGGGTAGGTCCGAGCCATGCTCGGACATCCTGCTGCTCGAACATCGTGGTGCCCGGACATCGCGGTGCCGGAACGGAGCGCATCCGACCATGGGTCGGTGCTACCGGGCAGGCGGCGCGAAGGTCGCGTGACCGCGCGGTTCACGCCACCGTGGACGCCGATCGGGTGTGATGGGGGCTCCCGCAACAGGAGTTCCCCATGGCAGAGCAGGACCGCCAGCAGCACATAAAACAACTGGCCGGCATGATCGCCGATGTCGAGATCGCCATGTTCACCACCGTCGGCGTCGACGGCCGGTTGTACAGTCGCCCGCTGGGCACCCAGCAGGTGGAGTTCGACGGCGACCTGTGGTTCGCCACCGCCGCCGACAGCCCCAAGGTGGCCGAGATCGCGCTCAACCCGCAGGTCAACGTGTCCTACTCCTCGCCGTCGGGCAACACCTATGTCTCGGTGGCTGGCACGGCGCGCATCGTCGACGATCGCGCCAGGATCGACGAATTGTGGTCGCCGGCCATGAAGCTGTTCTTCCCCGGCGGCAAGGACGACCCCAACCTGCGCCTGATCCATGTCCGCGCCGAATCGGCCGAGTACTGGGATGGCCCGGGCGGCCTGCTGGGCAGCGCGCTGTCGTTCGTGCTGTCGGCGGTGACCGACAACCCGGGCGCCTTGTCCGACACCGGCACCGTGGACCTCAAGCCTGGCGCGTAGGCACCGACCGTTGGTCGGTAATTCAGCGCCAGGCACCGACCGTTGGTCGATGCGTCAGCGGTAGGTACCGACCGTGGGTCGGTACTTCAGAACCAGCGCTGGAACTGCTCCAGCGTATAGCTCACCAGCTGCCCGGAACTGAGACCGAAGAACAGCACCGCGGCGATCGCCCCGATCCAGTTCAACAGCATCAGCACGCCGTCGCGCTCGAGCAGGGCCAGCGAGAACAACAGCAGCTGGAAGCCGAACAGGTAGTTGGTGAACGGAATCGGCAGCGACAGCAGCAGCGCGGTCAGGATCAGCAGCAGGCCGGTGAAGGCATGCGCCGGCCAGGGCGCCAGCAGGCCCGGCAGGCGCGGCTTGAGCAGGCGGTCCAGGCGCCGCAGCGGGCCGTCGATACGGGCCAGGAAGCGGTGCATGGTGCCGCGCTTGGGCCCGCGCCTGGCAACGAACCCGGGCAGCCACGGCCGGCGCATCCCGAACAGCATCTGCGCGCCGATCAGCAGGATCAGCGGCCCGCTGACCGCGCCGGCCACGCCGGGAAGGGGGATGAAGGCCGGCAGGATCGCCACGAACAGGAACACCCCGAACGCGCTCTGCTGCAGATCGCGCAGGATGTCGCCCAGCAGCAGGCGCGCTTCCGGATCGCCCTGGTCGAACATCGCCAGCAGGGTACGGATGCCTTCGTTGCGGTATTCCGGCGGGCCCGGCTCCGGTGCGGGGCGCTCAGCCGGTGAGTTCATCGGTCTGCTCTTCGGACAGCGTGCGCATCAGCAGCTTGTCCACGCGCGCACCGTCCAGGTCGACGATCTCGATGCGCCAGCCGGCCCAGTCGAAGTACTCGCCGGCGTGCGGGATCCGCCCGAAGTAGTGGATGCACATGCCGGCCAGGGTGTAGTAGTCGCCGTCTTCGCCATCGGGCAGTTCGGCGTTGCCCATCAGCTCGCGCAGGTCGTCGATCGACAGCGAACCATCGACCAGGTAGGAGCCGTCTTCGCGGGTCACCACCAGGGCGTCCTCGTCCACGTTCTCCACCGACTGCAGGCGGCCGACCACCGCGCCCATCAGGTCGCTGATGGTGACCAGGCCCTGGATCTCGCCGTACTCGTCCACCACCAGCGCCATCGACTGCTGTTCCTCGCGGAAGATCTCCAGCAGCTTCATCGCATGGGTGGATTCGGACACATACAGCGGCTCGCGCAGGTTCTGGAACAGCGAGTGGTCGTCGCGCACCAGGCGGGTGACCAGGCTCTTGACCTCCAGCACGCCGACGATGTCCTGGTCGTTGCCGCGGTACACCGGGTACCGCGAGAACTCGTTCTCGCGCATGGTGCCGAGGTTCTTCTCCGGGTCGGCCAGGGTGTCCAGCCAGGCGATCCGGTTGCGCGGTGTCATCAGGCTGTCGGCGGTGCGGTCGCCCAAGCGCATGACCCGGTTCATCATGTCGCGCTCGTGCGCGTCGATCACGCCGGCCTCGTGGCTTTCGGCCACCAGCATGCGGATCTCTTCTTCGGTCACCGATGCCGATTCGTCCTTGCCCAGGCCCAGCAGGCGCAACACCAGCCGGGTGGTGTGGGACAGCAGCCAGACGAACGGGAAGGCGATCCTGGCCAGCCAGCCCATCGGCAGCGCGACCAGGCCGGCGATATCCTCCGAGCGGGTCAGCGCCAGCCGTTTGGGTACCAGTTCGCCGAAGATCAGCGTCAGGAAGGTGATCAGGGCCACCGCCAGCGCCTTGCCCACGCCGTCGGCATAGGTGAAGGCCGGGAACAACCCCTGCAGCCAGGCGGCAATGGCCAGGCCGATCGCCTCGCCGCCGAATACGCCGGTCAGGATGCCGATCAGGGTGATCCCGATCTGCACGGTGGACAGGAAGCTTTCCGGCTTTTCGGCCAGCTCCAGCGCGCGTTCGGCGCGTTTGCTGGTGGAGGCCATCTGCTTGAGCCGGCTCTTGCGCGAGGTCATGACCGACATCTCGGACATGGCGAAGAAGCCGTTGAGCAGGATCAGGGCCAGGACGATGATCAGTTCAAACACGGGCGCGGTCCCCGGTTGGTGGCAGGGAGGGCGTGTTCAAGCAGTTGCGGCTACCGGAGGGCGCGTGAGCGCGGCGGTGCGGCGGAGGGTAGGGGTCGTCTTCCATAGGGTGCACCCGAAGGTGCCTGCGCATCTTAACAAAACGCCGGGGCGAGGAGGCAACCAGAGTCGTTCAGGCGGGGCGGTTGGGGCGTGAAGATCGGGGGGAGTACCCGGATCGGACATCAAACCGTCATAATTCCGCCCGGTGCCGTCCTTCCTCGACGGCGAATAGGTTTCTCAATGTTCTCTCTGCAGACCATTTTCGGCTCCGGCAAACAGTTCTATACCCTGCTGGACGAGGCTGCCCAGGCCGCCCAGGACAGCGCCAAGGCGCTGCACGCGATGCTGCGCGAGGCCGACCGCCAGCCGGCGCTGGACGCCTTCAAGCTGGCCCGCCTGCGCGAACGCGCCGCCTCGGACAAGATCAGCCAGGCGCTGGTGGACAGCTTCATGACCCCGATCGAGCGCGAGGACATCGAAGCGCTGGGTTCGGCGCTGTACAAGATCCCCAAGCAGGTGGAGAAGTTCGCCGACCGCTACTCGCTGGCCACCAAGCACCTGGAGCACATCGATTTCGCGCCGCGCGCGGCGATGCTCGAACAGGCCGCCAGCGTGGTGGTGGACATGGTCGGCGACCTGCGCCACATGAACCTGGACCGGATGACCGCGCTCAACGAGAAGCTGCGCTCGCTGGAGAACGAGGCCGACCGGCTGATGCTCGAGCTGTACCGCGACATCTACTCCGGGCGCCTGGACAACCTGCAGATGTTCCTGCTCAAGGAATTCTTCGAGATCCTGGAAAAGGCCATCGACCGTTGCCGCGAGGCCGGCGTGGTGGCGTACCAGATCGTCCTGAAGAACAGCTGACGGCCGCCCGCATGCTGACCCTTGTCCTGGTGGTGATCCTGGCCGCGCTCGTCTTCGAGTTCATCAACGGTTTCCACGACACCGCCAACTCCATCGCCACCGTGGTGGCGACCAAAGTACTCTCGCCCGGCTGGGCGGTGATGCTCGCTGCCTTCATGAACCTCATCGGCGCCCTGACCGGCACCGCCGTGGCGCTGACCATCGCCTCGGGCCTGCTCAACACCAACGTGGTCGATGTCACCCCGCAGGTGATCCTGTGCGCGCTGCTGGGCGGCATCATCTGGAATCTGATCACCTGGTGGAAGGGCCTGCCGTCCTCGTCCTCGCACGCCCTGATCGGCGGCCTGTGCGGTGCCGGCCTGGCGGCGGCGCACAACAACTGGGATGCACTGATCTGGTCCGAACGGATCGGCACCTGGGCCCAGAACAAGGGCCTGCTGTGGAAAGTGTTCCTGCCGATGATCACCTCGCCGGTGGCCGGTTTCCTGCTCGGCATCGTGGTGATGCTGCTGCTGTGGGCGATCATCGCCGGGATGGCCAAGGCCGGTGGCTGGCTGGGCCGGATGGCCCGCCCGCGCATCGTCAATGCGTTCTTCGGCAAGGCGCAGATCGTGTCGGCGGCCTACATGGGCTTTGCCCACGGCCACAACGACGCGCAGAAGACCATGGGCATCATCGCCATGACCCTGATCGGTGCCGAGGCGACCGGTGCACTGAACGACCTGCCGTCCTGGCTGGCCTTCATGCACCCGCAGGCCAGTGCCGGTGACGGCATCGCGATGTGGATCGTGCTGACCTGCGCGGTGGTGATGGCCGCCGGTACCGCCTCGGGCGGCTGGAAGATCATCAAGACCCTGGGCCACAAGATGGTCAAGCTGCACCCGATCCACGGCTTCGCCGCGGAGACCAGCTCGGCCACCATCCTCACCCTGGCCGCGCACTTCGGCATGCCGGTGTCGACCACGCACAGCATCTCCACCGCGATCATGGGCGTGGGCTACGCCAAGAACCCGCGGTCGCTGCGCTTCGGCGTGATCGAGCGCATCGTCTGGGCCTGGATCCTGACCATCCCGGCCGCCGGCGGCTGCGCCTACCTGATCCTGCGCCTGTTCGAACTGTTCGGCTGGACGTAGATCCGAGCCATGCTCGGATGCAACGCTTGGATGCAAGCAAAAAGCCCGCCGCAAGGCGGGCTTTTCGTAGGCGCTGATATTGCATGCCGGCGGTAGGGTCGCGCCCCTGCCGACTGCCATGAAGCCAGCTGCCGCGATGTCGGCATGGACACGATCGGGGGCGGCTGCAGCCATTGCGATGGGCGCTCAGCCGGTCCGTTCGCGCGCCAGCAGGCCGTACAGCGCCGAATCGGACAGCTCACCGCCCACGCACCAGCGTTCGCGCAGCAGCCCTTCGCGCTGAAAGCCGATCCGCTCCAGCACCCTGGCCGACGGCACATTGCGCGGGTCGATCTCCGCCTCCAGCCGGCGCAGCCCGCGCTGATCGAACAGGTGGTCGGCAAAACACTGCAGAGCCTCGCCCATGTAGCCCTTGCCCTGGGCCTGCGGGGCCAGGTTGTAGCCGATCTCGGCGCGCCCGGAACCGGCATCGATGGCGAACACCACGCAGATGCCCAACAGCGCGGCATCGGCATGCTCGCGGATGCCCAGCTTGAGCTGGGTGCCGTCACGCATCGCGGCCAAGTCGTCGAGGATCTGCGCGTAGGCCTGCTGGGGGTCGGTCCAGGCCGGGTGGTTCCAGTAGCGCATCACTTCCGGATCGGATTGGATGGCGAACAATGCGGGGCCGTCGGCGGCCCGGATCGGGCTGAGCACCAGGCGCGCGCTGCGCAGTTGCAGGGTGGGGTCGAAATACATAGTGGGCGGCTCGATCACGAAGGGGAAGTGGTGGTGCCGGGCAGCGCCATATGCAGCAGCGGATAGGGTTGGCCCTGGCCATCCAGCGGCGAGCGCCCGGTGATCACAAAGCCCTGGTGGCGGTAGAAACCCACGGCTTGCGGGTTCTGTTCGTTGACATCCAGTGCGGTCGCGCCGAGTACGTCGATGGCGTGTCGTAACAGGCGTTTGCCGATGCCGCTGCCGCGCAGGTGCGGATCGACGAACAGCATTTCCACGCGCCGCTCGGCGACGCCGACGAAACCGCCAATGCGCCCGGCGGCGTCGCGGTACACGTGCAGGTCCACGGCAGCCAGATAAACCTCGCGGATCAGCGGTCGCAACGCCTGGATCGCAGGATCCGGCAGAAAGTCGTGGGTGGCCCGGACCGAGGCTTCCCACACCTCGGTGATGCGGTCGTAGTCGCTGGGCAGGGCGGTGTGGATGGCGTTCATCGGGGTGCATGGGCGTGGAATCGGGCTTGATTATCGCCGTTTCCGATGCACGTCCACTCTGACGCCGACGCCGTGCATGAAAAAGCCCGCCGGAAGGCGGGCTTTCCCCGGTGCGGCCTGGTGCTGCAATCAGACTTCCAGCGAAGCCAGGTCGCCCTTGTTTTCCAGCCACTGCTTGCGGTCGCCGGCGCGCTTCTTGGCCAGCAGCATGTCCATCAGCGAATGGGTCTGCTCGCCATCGTCGATGGTCAACTGCACCAGGCGGCGCGTGTCGGGATGGATGGTCGATTCGCGCAGCTGCTGCGGATTCATCTCGCCCAGGCCCTTGAACCGGGTCACGCTGACCTGGCCCTTGATCTTCTCGCGCTCGATCTTGTCCAGCAGCGAACGCTTTTCCTCTTCGTCCAGCGCATAGAACACCTGCTTGCCCACGTCCACGCGGAACAGCGGCGGCATCGCCACGAACACATGGCCGGCATCGACCAGTGCCGGGAAGTGCTTGAGGAACAGCGCGGTCAGCAGGGTGGCGATGTGCAGGCCATCGGAGTCGGCATCGGCCAGGATCACCACCTTGCCGTAGCGCAGGCCGCCGATGTCCTGCTTGCCCGGGTCGCAGCCGATCGCGATGGCCAGGTTGTGCACTTCCTCCGAGGCCAGCACGCTGCCCGAGGACACTTCCCAGGTGTTGAGGATCTTGCCGCGCAGCGGCAGGATCGCCTGGAAATCCTTGTCGCGGGCCTGCTTGGCGCTGCCGCCGGCCGAGTCGCCCTCGACCAGGAACAGCTCGGTGCGCGACAGGTCCTGGCTGATGCAGTCGGCCAGCTTGCCGGGCAGGGCCGGGCCCTGGGTGACCTTCTTGCGGGTCACCAGCTTTTCGGTCTTCAGCCGCGCGCTGGCGCGTTCGATCGCCAGCTGGGCGATCTTTTCGCCCATCTCCACGTTCTGGTTGAGCAGCAGGCTGAACGCATCGTGCGCGGCGCCCTCGACGAAGCCGGCGGCCTGGCGCGAGGACAGCCGCTCCTTGGTCTGGCCGCTGAACTGCGGGTCGGTCATCTTCAGCGACAGCACGAAGGACACCCGGTCCCAGACGTCTTCCGGGGCCAGCTTGACGCCGCGCGGCAGCAGGTTGCGGAAGTCGCAGAACTCGCGCAGCGCCTCGGTCAGGCCGGTACGCAGGCCATTGGCGTGGGTGCCGTGCTGGGCGGTCGGGATCAGGTTGACGTAGCTTTCCTGGACCAGCTCGCCATCGGTCACCCAGGCCAGGGCCCAGTCCACGATCTCGTTTTCCTTCTTCAGGTGGCCCACGAACAGATCGGCCGGCAGCATCTCGCGCTCGCCCAGCTCGGCCTTGAGGTAATCGCTCAGGCCGTCTTCGTAGTACCAGCTGTCCTGCTCGTCGGTGGCCTCATCGCGCAGCTTGACGGTCAGGCCCGGGCACAGCACCGCCTTGGCGCGCAGCAGGTGGCGCAGCGCGCGCAGGTTGTACTTGGGCGTGTCGAAGTACTTCGGGTCGGCCCAGAAGCGCACGCGGGTACCGGTGTTCTTCTTGCCGACGCTGCCGACCACTTCCAGCGGGCTGGCGCGGTCGCCGTTTCGGAAGGTGATGCGGTGCTCGCTGCCGTCGCGCCGGATATGCACTTCGACCAGGGTCGACAGCGCATTGACCACGCTGACGCCGACGCCATGCAGGCCGCCGGAGAAGGTGTAGTTCTTGTTGTTGAACTTGCCGCCGGCATGCAGCCGGGTCAGGATCAGTTCGACGCCGGGGATCTTTTCCTCGGGGTGGATGTCCACCGGCATGCCGCGCCCGTCATCGGTGACCTCGCAGCTGCCATCCTTGTACAGGGTGACCTCGACGGTACGGGCATGCCCGGCCAGGGCTTCGTCGACGGCGTTGTCGATGACTTCCTGGGCCAGATGGTTCGGGCGCGCGGTGTCGGTGTACATGCCTGGGCGGCGCTTGACCGGGTCCAGGCCGGACAGGACTTCAATATCGGCGGCGTTATAACGGGCGTTCATCTGTCTTCATATAGCGCAAAGCGACGGCGAAGTTTGCGGTCTGGGCGGTTTTTTTGCACGCCACACGTTCAGGGGGCGGCCGACCGGGCCGCGATAGACTGTGCAGGGTGGAAAACCGGAAGCCCGGTTACCCCCGTCCCAAGCCGCCATTGCGAGGAGTCCCCATGAAGAAGTTGCTGACCATCGTTGCCATTGCCGCCGCCGTTGTGGCCGTGCCGCTGGCACTGGCGCAGAACGCCGGACAGGGCCAGCCCGCGCCGCAGCAGGGTGAACAGGCCGACAAGGCCCAGTCCGAGGCCGACGCCAAGGCCAAGCGCCGCGCCGCGGCCAACGCCGAAATGAAGGCCGGCGGCCAGCAGGCCCCGCAGAAGGAAGAAGAAGAGGAAGCCAAGAAGAAGCGCTGACCCTTCTGTTGCCGCCAAAGGCGCCCCGGCCCTGCCGGGGCGTCTTTTTTTGTGAAGAGCGCAAACCAGCCCTTGGGCTTGTGGCCTCCAATCTGTAAACTATGGCTTTCCGGGAGCAGTGCGTGTCATCCATCAGCGAATGGACTGGCCTGATCGTGCGCGATCGCCAGCAGGGTAGGCAGCAGGTGACGGTCCCGACGGCGGCCGGCACGGCCACCCCGACCTCGCCGACCGGCTCCCACACCGCTTCCCCCAACCTGGTCCCGGCGCGTGCGTTTCCCGCAGCCAACGGCCCGGTCAGCCCCGATTTCCCCTTCACCTCGCCTGTCGCCCCCCGCGCCGGCGTCGTTTCCCCCTTCCTGACAGGACACCCCCAGCCATGACTCCCTTGATCTTCGTAACCGGTGGCGTAGTGTCCTCGCTCGGCAAAGGCATTGCCGCCGCGTCGCTCGCCGCCATCCTTGAAGCCCGTGGCCTGAAGGTCACGATGATGAAGCTGGACCCGTACATCAACGTCGACCCGGGCACCATGAGCCCGTTCCAGCACGGCGAGGTGTACGTCACCGACGACGGCGCCGAGACCGACCTGGACCTGGGCCACTACGAGCGGTTCGTGCGTACCCGCCTGAGCCGCAAGAATTCGGTCACCACCGGCCGCATCTACGAGAACGTGATCCGCAAGGAGCGCCGCGGCGACTACCTGGGCGCCACCGTGCAGGTCATCCCGCACATCACCGACGAAATCCGCCGCTGCATGGACGAAGCCACCGAAGGCTTCGACGTGGCCCTGGTGGAGATCGGCGGTACCGTGGGCGACATCGAATCGCTGCCGTTCCTGGAAGCGATCCGCCAGGTGCGCACCGAGCGCGGCCCGGAAAAGGCGTTGTTCATGCACCTCACCCTGGTGCCGTACATCGCCGCGGCCGGTGAACTCAAGACCAAGCCGACCCAGCATTCGGTCAAGGAACTGCGCTCGATCGGCATCCAGCCGGACGTGCTGCTGTGCCGTTCCGAGCAGGTGGTGCCCGATTCGGAGCGCCGCAAGATCGCCCAGTTCACCAGCGTTTCCGAGCGCGCGGTGATCAGCGTGCCGGACGTGGACGTGCTCTACCGCATCCCGATGGGCCTGCACGCACAGGGCCTGGACGAGATCGTGATCAATCAGTTCAAGCTCGGCGACAAGGCCGGCCCGGCCGACCTGTCCGAGTGGGAAGCGGCGGTGGATGCCACCCTGCATCCGCTCGATACGGTCACCATCGCCGTGGTCGGCAAGTACGTGGACCACCAGGACGCCTACAAGTCGGTGGGCGAGGCGCTCAAGCACGGCGGCCTGCGCCAGCGCACCAAGGTCACCTTGAAGTGGCTCGAAGCGCAGGACCTGGAAGGCACCGACATGAGCGCGCTGAACGATGTCGACGGCATCCTGGTGCCCGGCGGCTTCGGCGACCGCGGCTTCGAAGGCAAGGTGCTGACCTCGCAGTTCGCCCGCGAGCAGAACGTGCCGTATTTCGGCATCTGCTACGGCATGCAGGCGGCGGTGGTCGATTTCGCCCGCCACGTGGCCGGGCTGGAAGGCGCCAACAGTACCGAGAACGACCGCCAGTCGCCCAATCCGGTGATCGGCCTGATCACCGAATGGCGCACCGCCACCGGCGATGTCGAAAAGCGCGACGACAAGAGCGACCTGGGCGGCACCATGCGCCTGGGCCTGCAGGAACAGCGCCTCAAGCCGGGCACCCTGGCCCGCGAGCTGTACGGCAAGGACGTGGTGTCCGAGCGTCACCGCCACCGTTATGAGTTCAACAACCGCTACCGCACCCAGCTGGAAGACGCCGGCCTGGTGATCGCCGGCAAGTCGATGGACGACACCCTGGTGGAAGTCATCGAGCTGCCGCGCGACCAGCATCCGTGGTTCCTGGCCTGCCAGGCGCACCCGGAATTCCTCTCCACCCCGCGTGATGGCCACCCGCTGTTCATCGGCTTCATCCGCGCCGCGCGCGAGCGCAAGGCCGCTGGCGCGCCGCTGCAGGAGGCGCGCGCCTGAGCCGGCACTGGCGCGCCTGGCCCTGGGGCTGGGCCGCGCTCGGCTTGTCGATCGGTGCCTGGGGCTGCCTGTTCATGCTGGTCATCGTGGTGATGGGCAGCATGGGCATGCCCGGCGACGGCGACCATGGGATGCGGGCGGCCGCGCCCTATCTGTATGCCACCCTGGCCCTGTCGGCGCTGGTGCTGCTGGGCTGCCTGGTCTCCAGCGCGCTGGCCATCGCGCTGCGCCGCCAGCGCGCCGGCGGGGTGGTGGCCGTGGCCCTGCTGGGCGTGCTGGCCGTGGTGGTCCTCCTGCCGATGTGGGCTTCGCGCAGCCACTCCCTGGTGTTTGCTCCCGGCGCCAGCGCGCCGATTTGGCAAGCGGCAGGCGTGCAGGGATAATCACGCGGCATGTTGTTTGGCTTGTCTTTCGCGTTCTCCCCTTCTGACTGGTAACCGGCCCGCTATGACCACGATCCGCAGCATCCACGCCCGTGAAATCCTCGACAGCCGTGGCAATCCCACGCTGGAAGCCGAAGTTGTGCTGGAGGACGGTTCTTTCGGCCGCGCCGCGGTGCCGTCCGGCGCCTCCACCGGCACCAAGGAAGCGGTGGAGCTGCGCGACGGCGACAAGACCCGCTACCTGGGCAAGGGCGTGCGCAATGCCGTGGCCAACGTCAACACCACCATCGCCAATGCGCTCAAGGGCTATGACGCGGCCGACCAGCAAGCCCTGGACCGCCGCCTGATCGACCTGGACGGGACCGAGAACAAGGGCCGGCTGGGCGCCAACGCGTTGCTGGCGGTGTCGATGGCCAACGCCCATGCCGCGGCCGCCGCCAGCAAGCAGGCGTTGTGGCAGTACCTGGCCAAGGGCAATGATGTGACCCTGCCGGTGCCGATGATGAACATCATCAACGGCGGCGCGCATGCCGACAACAACGTCGACTTCCAGGAGTTCATGGTGCTGCCGGTCGGCTTCAGCTCGTTCTCCGAGTCGCTGCGCGCCGGCACCGAGATCTTCCATTCGCTCAAGTCGGTGCTCAAGGGCCACGGCCTGAGCACCGCGGTGGGCGACGAAGGCGGTTTCGCGCCGGACTTCCGCAGCAATGTCGAAGCGCTGGACACCATCCTCGAGGCGATCGGCAAGGCCGGCTACACCGCCGGCGAAGACGTGCTGCTGGGCCTGGACGTGGCGTCCAGCGAGTTCTACGAAAACGGCAAGTACAACCTGGTCGGCGAGAACAAGCGCCTGACCTCCGAGCAGTTCGTCGACTTCCTGGCCGACTGGGCCGCGCAGTACCCGATCATCAGCATCGAAGACGGCCTGGCCGAGAACGACTGGGCCGGCTGGAAGCTGCTCACCGACCGCATCGGCAGCAAGGTGCAGCTGGTCGGCGACGATCTGTTCGTGACCAACCCGAAGATCTTCAAGGAAGGCATCGAGTCCGGCACCGCCAACGCGATCCTGATCAAGGTCAACCAGATCGGCACGCTGACCGAAACCCTGGAGGCGATCGCGATGGCGCACGCCGCCAATTACGCCGCTGTGGTCTCGCACCGTTCGGGCGAAACCGAAGACACCACCATCGCCGACATCGCCGTGGCCACCACCGCCACCCAGATCAAGACCGGCTCGCTGTGCCGCAGCGACCGGGTGGCCAAGTACAACCAGCTGCTGCGTATCGAGGAAGCGCTCGGTGCCGGTGCGCGTTACGCCGGCCGTGACGCGTTCGTGTCGTTGAAGCGCTGACCCGATGCGCAACTGGCGCTGGGTACTGCTGGTGCTGGCAATGCTGCTGGTCTGGCTGCAGTACCGTTTCTGGTTCGGCCCGGGCAATTCGGGAGAGGTGATGACGCTCGAAGCCCAGGTCGCCAACCAGCGGCGCGACAACGCCGGCCTGCAGCAGCGCAATGATGCGCTGGCGGCCGAGGTCAAGGACCTCAAGGAAGGCCAGGCGGCGATCGAAGAACGCGCGCGCAGCGAGCTGGGCATGATCAAGCCCGGCGAGAAGTTCTACCGCGTGGTCGAAGACGCCCCGGTCGCGCCCGCGCGGCCACCGGCAGCGGCGGTCGATCCGGACGCACCGCCGCAGGACGTGCCCTGATGGGCAGCGTCTGGGCGGTGGTGCCGGCGGCCGGCCGTGGCAGCCGCTTCGGCGGAGCCACGCCCAAACAGTACCTGGTCGCCGGCGACCGGGTGCTGCTGGCCCACACCCTGCAGGCCCTGCTGTCGCACCCGGTGGTTGCCGGGGTGATGGTGGTGATCGCCGAGCAGGATGCCGACTGGCCGGGCTGGTGCTCGCTGGCCGACAAACCGATCCTGACCTGCATCGGCGGTGCGACCCGCGCCGATTCGGTGCTGGCCGGGCTGCAGGCCCTGCCCGAGCAGGTGCGTGCCGACGATTTCGTGCTGGTGCATGACGCCGCGCGGCCGAACCTGGCCGCGGCCGACCTGGGGCGGTTGCTGGAAGTGGGCCGCAACGACCCGGTCGGGGCGATCCTGGCCGCGCCGGTGCGCGACACCCTCAAACGTGCCGGCGACGATGGCGGCATCGACGCGACCGAGCCGCGGGCGCGGCTGTGGCGGGCGCTGACCCCGCAGCTGTTCCGCCGCCACCAGCTGGCGCGCGCGCTGCAGGACGCCGCCGCGGCGGGCGTGGAGGTCACCGACGAGGCCATGGCGATGGAGCGGCAGGGATTGCGCCCGTTGCTGGTGGAAGGCAGCGAGGACAACTTCAAGGTCACCACCCCGGCCGATCTGTCCCGCTTCGAATTCGAGCTGTCGCGCCGCGGACAGTGATCCGCACGCGTCGCCCTCAACTGCAGGTTCTTGCCATGACTACGCCCCGCATTCCTCCTGTCCGCATCGGACAGGGCTACGACGTCCATGCCTTCGGCGCGGGCGACCACATCATGTTGGGCGGAGTGCGCGTGCCGCACAGCCGCGGCGTGCTCGCGCACAGCGATGGCGATGTGATCCTGCATGCCCTGTGCGATGCGATGCTCGGCGCGCTGGCGCTGGGCGACATCGGCCAGCACTTCCCGCCGTCGGACATGCGCTGGAAGGATGCCGACAGCAGCGATTTCGTCCGCCATTGTGATGGTCTGCTGCGCGAGCGTGGCTGGCAGGTCGGCAACACCGACGTCACCGTGATCTGCGAACGTCCCAAGGTGGGGCCGCATGCCTTGGCCATGCGCGAGCGCATCGCCGCGCTGCTGCAGCTGCCGTTGGATGCGGTCAGCATCAAGGCCACCACCTCCGAAACGCTTGGCTTCACCGGCCGCGGCGAAGGCATCGCCGCCCAGGCCGTGGTGCTGTTGGTGGCGCTGTGATCCCGCTGCCGCTGGCGTTCGGCGCGCCGCTGCTGACCGCCAGGATCCGCAGTACCCCGGAAGATTTCCAGGTGGACGAACTGCCCGCGTTCGAGCCGAGTGGGGAGGGCGAGCACCTGCTGCTGACCATCCGCAAGCGCGGCGCCAACACCGCGCACGTGGCCAAGCAACTGGCGCGCTGGGCCGGCCTGCCGGACATGGCGGTCAGTTACGCGGGCATGAAGGACCGCCACGCGGTCACCACCCAGCGCTTTAGCGTGCACCTGCCCAAGCGGGTGGCGCCCGATCCGGCGCTGCTGGCGTCCGATGAGATCGAGGTGGTCGAGTCGACCTGGCACAACCGCAAGCTGCAGCGTGGCGCGCTGGCCGGCAATCGTTTCAAGCTGGTGTTGCGCGCCGTGCAGGGCGATGCGGCGGCGATCGATGAGCGGCTGTCGCATATCGCCGCCCGCGGCCTGCCGAACTGGTTCGGCGAGCAGCGTTTCGGCCGCGACGGCGGCAATGTGCCGGCCGCGCTGGCGATGTTCGGCGGCCGCCGGCTGCGCCCGGACCAGCGTTCGCTGCTGCTGTCGGCGGCGCGTTCGGCGTTGTTCAACCAGGTGCTGGCCGAGCGCGTCGCGCAGGGCAACTGGGACACCCCGCTGGACGGGGAGGTGTGGATGCTCGACGGCAGCCGCAGCGTATTCGGCCCGGAGCCGTGGACCGACCTGCTGGCCGACCGCCTGGGACGCTTCGACATCCATCCCAGTGGGCCGTTGTGGGGCGAGGGCGAACTGCGCAGCAGCGGCGCGGCGGCCGCGCTGGAGCTGGCCGCGATCGGTGACGAACAGTCGCTGGCATTGCGTGCCGGCCTGGAAGGCGCGCGCCTGAAGCAGGAGCGCCGCGCACTGCGCCTGCGCCCGGCCATGTTGCAGCACCAGTGGCTGGCCGCCGATGTGCTGGAGCTGCGTTTCACCCTGCCGCCGGGCTGCTATGCCACCGCCGTGCTGCACGAACTGGGCCCGGTGGAAGACGCCAGCCAGGCAACACCCGAGGCCTGATACAAAACGGGGACGGGTGTAGTTAATTCATCGAATTAACTACACCCGTCCCCGTTTTTTTCGCGTTTTTCTCAGCGATTGGCCAGCAACACCAGCACCGCGCCGGTGCCGCCTTGCCCGGCCGGTGCCGAATGGAAGGCCAGCACATCGTTGCGCTGGCGCAGCAGGCGGTCCACCAGGTTCTTCAATACCGGGGCGCCGCCATCGGACTGCAGGCCCTTGCCGTGGATGATGCGCACGCAGCCATGCTCGTGCGCGTGCGCTTCCAGCAGGAACTGGCGCAGCAGGGTCTCGGCCTGGGCGACCGTGGCGCCGTGCAGGTCCAGCTCGTCCTGCACCGAATACTGGCCGCGCTTGAGCCGCTGGAACATCCGCGCCGGCAGGTTGTCGCGCCGGTAGCTGGCGGTGTCGCCGGCTTCCAGCGGGCTGCTGTCGCGCAGCAGCCGTGCGAATTCGCCGCGCGCCTCGGCATCGTCGCGTTCGGCCATCCGCGCGCGCGGCTTCGGCCGCGGCGTGGCCGGCGGGGCGCTGGCTGGCTTGCGCAGCCGCTTGACCTCGCCGATCGCCGCGCGGAACAGGGCGGCCGGGTCTTCGTCTTCAGGATGTGACATGGATACAGCCTAATGCGGGAGCGGGCGGCTGCCTACCGCCGGCCGGGGTAGGACGATCTGCCCGCTTGCGGCACAATAGCGGACGCACTTGCGCGGTCGGTGTTCCCCGCACCGGGGATGGCCGGCCCCGCCAACGCTGGAAAGTGATGGAAACGAAGTCTTGAAAAATCAAGCGGTTAAATCGCAGATGCGGATCCTGGTCAGCAACGACGATGGCGTCGATGCACCGGGCATCCGGATGCTTGCCTCGGTATTGCGTGACGCCGGTCATGAGGTGATGGTGGTTGCGCCGGATCGCGACCGCTCCGGCGCCAGCAATTCGCTGACCCTGGACCTGCCGATCCGCATCAAGCGCATCGACCACTACACCTGCTCGGTGGCCGGTACGCCGACCGACTGCGTGCACCTGGCCCTGACCGGCATGCTCGAGTACGAGCCGGACATCGTGGTGTCGGGCATCAACAACGCGGCCAACCTGGGCGATGACGTCATCTATTCGGGCACCGTATCGGCGGCGATGGAAGGCCGTTTCCTCGGCCTGCCGGCGGTGGCGGTGTCGCTGGTGACGCAGAACCACGAGGCGCACCATTTCCAGACCGCCGCACGCGCGGCGGTGGAGATCGTGGCCCGGCTCAAGGCCGATCCGCTGCCGGCCGACACCATCCTCAACGTCAACGTGCCGGACCTGCCCTGGGACCAGATCCGCGGCTTCGAAGTCACCCGCCTGGGCAACCGCCACCGCGCCGAGGGTTGCATCGCCCAGCGCGATCCGCGCGGCAACCAGGTGTACTGGATCGGCCCGGCCGGGCGCGAGCAGGATTCCGGCCCGGGCACCGATTTCCACGCGGTGCGCAATGGATTCATCTCGATCACCCCGATCCAGGTCGACCTCACCCGCTACCAGGCGCTGGAGAAGGTGGCCAGCTGGGTTGGCGGGCTGACGGCCGCGCTGGATCGCCCGGCATGAGCCCGCGCCTGCGCCTGCAGCCCGAAGCGGTCGGTATCGGCATGACCTCCCAGCGCGTGCGCGACCGCCTGGTCGAACGCCTGCGCGAAGCCGGCATCGTTGACGAAGACACCCTCAACGCCATCCGGGTGGTGCCGCGGCATTTGTTCATCGACGAGGCGCTGGCTTCGCGCGCATACGAGGACACCGCATTGCCGATCGGCCACGGCCAGACCATTTCCCAGCCATGGGTGGTGGCGCGCATGACCGAGGCGGTGCTGCAGTGCGCGCCGAAGAAGGTGCTGGAAGTGGGCACCGGCTCGGGCTACCAGGCCGCGATCCTGGGCGCGCTGGGGCTGGAGGTGTATACCGTCGAGCGCATCGGCGACCTGCTGCGCCAGGCGCGCAAACGCTTCCGCGCGCTGGGCATGAACATCCGCACCAAGCACGACGACGGCCGTGCCGGCTGGGCCGAGCACGGCCCGTTCGATGCGATCGTGGTGACCGCGGCGGCCCCGGCGCTGGTCGAGGCGCTGGTGGAGCAGCTGGCGGTGGGCGGGCGCCTGGTGGCGCCGGTCGGCGGCCCGGGCGCGCAGTCGCTGGTGCAGCTGACCCGCCGCGAAGACGGCAGCATTGAACAGCAGGTACTGGCACCGGTCACGTTCGTGCCGCTGCTGTCTGGCATGCTGGATTGATTCCCAGGAGCGTTGCGTCATGAAGATCTTTGGTCCGCTGTACGAGCGGGCGATGAAATGGGCGGCGCACGAGCGCGCGCCGACCTACCTCACCGTGCTGAGCTTCATCGAGGCGATCATCTTCCCGGTCATGCCCGAAGTGATGCTGGCGCCGATGTGCGTGGCCCAGCCCAAGCGCGGCTGGTGGTTCGCCAGCTTGAGCCTGGCCGGTTCGATGGCCGGTGCGCTGGTCGGCTATGCGCTGGGGCACTACGCCTTTGAAGCCCTCAAGCCGATGTTCGCCGCGCTGGGCATGTTGCCCGGCATCGAAAGCGGCATCGCCGTGGTGCAGGCCAAGATGGCCGAATCGCCGTGGGCGGTGTTCACCTTCCTGGTGCTGGGCGGCTTCATGCCGATCCCGATGAAGGTCTTCACGTGGGCATCGGGTATCGTCGGCGTGCCGTTGCCGCAGTACCTGCTGAGCATGTTGATCGGCCGTGGCAAGCGCGTGTTCGTGCTGGCCGCGGTCATCCGTATTGGTGGACCGCGCGCGGAAGCGGCGCTGCGGCGTTGGATTGAACCGCTGGGCTGGATTGCGACCGCGTTGCTGGTCGTGCTGGTGGCCTGGCTAGTCTGGAGGTCGAAGTTCGCATGAGTGCTGATCGTATGAGCAAGGGGTTGCGTGCCACCGCGCTGCTGCTGGTGGTATCCACGCTGGGCGCCTGTGGCACCGCCACGGTGGTCAAGCCGGGCCCCGGCCGTGGCGGCAGCAGTCACAGTACGCCGCAGGCCTCGGTCGCCAAGCCCGGGCAGACCGCCGTGGTGCGCCGAGGCGACACCCTGTATGCCCTGGCCCGCATCCACAACATCACCCCGCGCGATCTGGCGGCCTGGAACGGGCTGGCCGAGCCGTACACGATCTACCCCGGCCAGGCCCTGCGCCTGTATCCGGGTGGCAGCGGTGCCGGCCGCGCCCCGACCACGGTGGTGACCGCGCCGCGCCCGGGCACCGCCACGCCGGCCCCGACGCCGGCGCCGACCACCGCGATCAAGAGCAGCATCAGCTGGCGCTGGCCGGCCGATGGCGCGCTGGTGGGCAAGTTCGTCGGTGCCGACGTGACCAAGCAGGGCGTGGACATCGCCGGCACCAGCGGCCAGCCGGTGCGGGCCAGTGCGGCGGGCGTGGTGGTCTATTCCGGCGCCGGCCTGGTTGGCTTCGGCGAGCTGATCATCGTCAAGCACAGCGACCAGTGGCTGTCGGCCTATGGCCACAACCGCAAGCGCCTGGTCAACGAAGGCCAGAGCGTCAAGGCGGGCGAGCAGATCGCCGAAATGGGCCGTACCGGCACCAGCCGCGACATGCTGCACTTCGAGATTCGCTACAACGGCAAGCCGGTCGATCCGCTGCTGTATCTGCCGCCGAAGTAACGGACGGGTCGGGTGCCGGGCGGATCCCCGGCGCCGCGCGGTAGGTCCGACCCATGGTCGGACGCTCTCCGTTCGGGATTGCGGTGTCCGAGCGTGGCTCGGACCTACGGGCCAACCGCCCACAAAATAGGTTCTTCACCGATTTGCGGGGAGTAAGTTGTGTACTAAAGCCTCAGATCAAAGGCAATGACCGACATATGCGCTGA
>NZ_JACWUO010000023.1 GCF_020857975.1 Stenotrophomonas rhizophila | reverse complement strand
CCGGAAGGTGTGGAAATGGTGATGCCGGGCGACAACGTGAAGATGGTTGTCACCCTGATCAACCCGGTCGCGATGGACGAAGGCCTGCGTTTCGCCATCCGTGAAGGCGGTCGTACCGTCGGCGCCGGCGTGGTCTCCAAGATCATCGCGTAATCTGCTAGAATCTGCGCCCCGATGTTGCCTGGGTAGGGCATCGGGGTGTAACCAAACGGGAAAAGAGGTGCAGGAAGCGCCTCGTGTTCCCCAGACCAGGAAGGGTCGCGCCATTCAGGCTTTGTCAACAGGACCCCTGTTGACTGCCAAGTTGTATGCGCGCTATACTTTTTGTCTGGGCAGATCGGGAGACCGGTCTGCCTCGATTTTTGAGGTCTATGGAAAGATCTTGTCGCCGCGCAGGAATGTGCGGCGTCCGCATTCAGGATATTCATGGGACAAGGCAACCCAGAGGCCTTGTCCGTCGCTCTTTTAACGAAGGAACCCACCGTCATGGCGGACCAAAAGATCCGGATTCGGCTGAAGGCGTTCGATCATCGTTTGATCGACCGTTCGGCCAGCGAGATCGTAGAAACGGCAAAGCGGACCGGCGCGCAAGTGCGTGGCCCGATCCCGCTGCCGACCAAGATCGAGCGTTACACCATTCTCGTTTCCCCGCACGTCGACAAGGACGCGCGTGACCAGTACGAGACCCGCACGCACAAGCGCGTGCTCGATATCGTCGACCCCAACGACAAGACCGTGGACGCGCTGATGAAGCTCGAACTGGCTGCCGGCGTCGACGTTCAGATCAAGCTGACCTGAGGACTACGACCATGACGAAGAAATATTCGTTGGGCTTCGTGGGCCGCAAGGCTGGCATGAGCCGCGTTTTCACTGAAGATGGCCAGGCCATCCCGGTGACCCTGATTGAAGCAACCCCGAACCGCATCGCGCAGATCAAGACCGTCGAAGCTGACGGCTACAGCGCCGTGCAGGTGACCGTCGGCGCGCGTCGCGCTGCCCTGGTCAACAAGCCGGAAGCCGGCCACTTCGCCAAGGCGAAGGTCGAAGCCGGTCGTGGCCTGTGGGAATTCCGCGTTGAAGACGCCCAGCTCGGCGATTTCGCCGTCGGTGGCGAAGTCAAGGCGGACATCTTTGAAGTCGGCCAGAAGGTCGACGTCCAGGGTGTCACCAAGGGTAAGGGCTTCCAGGGCACCATCAAGCGCTACAACTTCCGTATGGGCGATGCAACCCACGGTAACTCGCTGTCGCATCGCGCGCCGGGTTCCTTGGGCCAGCGCCAGACCCCGGGTCGCGTTTTCCCGGGCAAGAAGATGTCCGGCCACATGGGTTCGGTGCAGCAGAGCACCCAGGGCCTTGAAGTGGTGAAGGTCGATGTCGAGCGTGGTCTGATCGCTATTCGTGGTGCCGTTCCGGGCGCAGCGGGTGGTGACGTGATCGTTCGTCCGGCTAGCAAGGCATAAGGAGAGATGACGATGGAACTCGTTATCACGGGTAGCAACAACAAGGTCTCGGTTTCCGATGCCGTGTTCGGTCGCGATTTCAGCGAAGATCTGGTTCACCAGGTCGTCGTTGCTTACCGCAACGCCGGTCGCGCCGGCACCAAGGCACAGAAGACTCGCTCTGAAGTGGCTGGTACCACCAAGAAGTCGAAGAAGCAGAAGGGCGGCGGCGCGCGTCATGGCGCACTGACGGCTCCGATCTTCGTCGGCGGTGGTGTCACCTTCGCGGCCAAGCCGCGCAGCTTCGAGCAGAAGGTCAACCGCAAGCAGTACCGTGCAGCCATGTGCGCGATCCTGTCCGAGCTGAACCGTCAGGGCCGTTTGACGATCGTGGAGTCCTTCGATGTCGAAGCGACCAACACCAAGTCGTTGATCGCCAAGCTGGCCGGCCTGGAAGTGGGCAAGCGCCCGCTGATCGTCACCGAAGACGCTTCCGAGCACCTGTACCTGTCGGCGCGCAACATTCCCTACGTGGAAGTGCGTGACGTGCAGGGTCTGGACCCGGTGTCGCTGGTCGGTGCCGACACGGTCGTCATCACCGCTGACGCGGTCAAGAAGGTCGAGGAGTGGCTGGCATGAGCAGCAACGAAAAAGTCTTCAGCGTGCTGCGCGCTCCGCGAGTCTCCGAAAAGACCGCGCGCCTGCAGGAACATTCCAACCAGTATGTCTTCGAAGTTTCGAACGAAGCCACCAAGGCCGATGTAAAGGCCGCGGTTGAGCAGCTGTTCGACGTCAAGGTCGAATCGGTCAACGTGCTGAACGTGAAGGGCAAGAACAAGTCCTTCCGTAACCGCACCGGCCGCCGCGGCGATTGGCGCAAGGCGTACGTGCGTCTCGCCGATGGCCAGTCCATCGATGTAACGGCCAAGGCCTGAGGTACATCCCATGCCATTGATGAAATTCAAGCCCACTTCCCCCGGCCGCCGTTCGGCCGTGCGCGTGGTTACGCCCGATCTGCACAAGGGCGCACCGCACGCAGCGTTGCTGGAGCCGCAGAGCAAGTCCGGTGGTCGTAACCACCACGGCCGCATCACCACCCGTCACGTTGGTGGTGGCCACAAGCAGCACTACCGTGTCATCGACTTCAAGCGCAACAAGGAAGGCATTCCGGCGCGCGTGGAACGCATCGAATACGATCCGAACCGCACCGCCCATATCGCCCTGCTGTGCTACGTCGACGGCGAACGCCGCTACATCATCGCACCGAAGGGCCTCAAGGCCGGTGACCAGGTGATCGCGGGTTCGGATGCGCCGATCAAGACCGGCAACACGCTGCCGCTGCGCAACATCCCGGTCGGTACCACTGTCCACGGCATCGAACTGAAGCCGGGCAAGGGCGCCCAGATCGCGCGTGCCGCCGGCGCTGCCGTGCAGCTCGTCGCTCGTGAGGGCATCTACGCCACCCTGCGCCTGCGCTCGGGTGAAATGCGTAAGGTTCCGGTCGAGTGCCGTGCCACCATCGGTGAAGTCGGCAACGACGAACACAACCTGGAAAAGCTGGGCAAGGCTGGCGCCAAGCGCTGGCGTGGTGTCCGCCCGACCGTTCGTGGTGCTGCCATGAACCCGGTTGACCATCCGCACGGTGGTGGTGAGGCGAAGGCCGGCCAGGGTAATCCGCATCCGGTCACCCCGTGGGGTGTTCCGACCAAGGGTTACAAGACGCGCAAGAACAAGCGCACCCAGCAATTCATCGTCCGCGATCGTAGGGGCTAATCGACCATGGCACGTTCACTCAAGAAGGGCCCGTTCGTCGATCACCACCTCGTCAAGAAGGTGGAGGCCGCTGCGGGTAGCAAGAAGCCGATCAAGACCTGGTCGCGCCGTTCGATGATCCTGCCGGAAATGGTAGGCATCACCATCGCCGTTCATAACGGCAAGAACCACGTTCCGGTGCTCGTCAACGAGAACATGGTCGGCCACAAGCTCGGCGAATTTGCCATCACCCGGACCTTCAAGGGTCACGGTGGTGACAAGAAGTCGGGCAAGTAAGGAGAGATGACAATGGAAGCGAAAGCAATCCTGCGCTCCGCGCGCATCTCTGCGCAGAAAGCCCGCCTGGTCGCAGACCAGGTGCGCGGCCTGCCGGCCGAGCGTGCGGTCAACCTGTTGAAGTTTTCGGATAAGAAGGCTGCCCACCTGATCAAGAAGGTGGTGGAGTCGGCTATCGCAAATGCCGAAAACAACCAGGGCGCCGACGTCGACGAGCTGAAGGTTCAGACCATCATGGTAGATGAAGGTCCGACCCTGAAGCGTTTCATGGCGCGGGCGAAAGGCCGCGGCACCCGCATCCTCAAGCGCACCAGCCACATCACTGTGGTTGTGGGCGCCGGCAAGTAAGCGGAAAGGAAAACACCATGGGTCATAAAGTTCATCCGATTGGTATCCGCCTCGGCATTTCCAAGGACTGGAACTCCAAGTGGTACGCCAACAAGGCCGAGTTCGCTGGTTATCTGGCGGCCGACCTGAAGGTGCGGGAAATGCTGCGCAAGAAGCTCGCGCAGGCCGGCATCAGCAAGATCCTGATCGAGCGTCCGGCAAAGACCGCTCGCGTGACGATCCACACCGCCCGTCCGGGCGTGGTGATCGGCAAGCGTGGCGAGGACATCGAAAAGCTGCGTAAGGAAGTGAGCGAAATGATGGGCGTCCCGGCGCACATCAACGTCACCGAAGTGCGCAAGCCCGAGCTGGACGCCCAGCTGGTTGCCGAGTCCATCGCGCAGCAGCTTGAGCGTCGCATCATGTTCCGCCGCGCGATGAAGCGTTCGGTCGGCAACGCGATGCGCCTCGGTGCCCTGGGCATCAAGGTCAACGTCGGTGGCCGCTTGAACGGCGCAGAAATCGCCCGTTCGGAGTGGTACCGCGAAGGCCGCGTGCCGCTGCATACGCTGCGTGCCGACATCGACTATGGTTTCGCTGAAGCCAAGACGACCTACGGCATCATCGGCATCAAGGTCTGGATCTACAAGGGCGAAGTCTTCGATTTCTCCCAGGTTGGCCAGGAAAAGCAGGACGACTCCCCGCGCAACGATCGTCATGATCGCGGCGACCGCGGTGACCGCCCGTCGCGCCCGGCTCGTGAAGCGAGGTAACGACAATGTTGCAACCCAAGCGAACCAAATACCGCAAGGTACACAAGGGCCGTAACGATGGTCTGAGCTGGAGCGGCAACGCCGTCAGCTTTGGCGAATACGGCCTCAAGGCAACCGCTCATGGTCAGCTGACCGCGCGTCAGATCGAAGCGGCCCGCCGCTCGATCAGCCGCTACGTCAAGCGCGGCGGCAAGATGTGGATCCGAGTGTTCCCCGACAAGCCGATCACCAAGAAGCCCATCGAAGTGCGAATGGGCTCTGGTAAGGGCAACGTGGAATACTGGGTAGCCCAGATCCAGCCCGGCCGCATGATCTATGAAATCGAAGGCGTCGCAGAGGACGTGGCACGTGAGGCGTTCCGCCTGGCAGCCGCCAAGCTCTCCGTGACCACCACTTTCGTGACCCGGACGGTGCTCTGATGGATATCAAACAACTTCGCGAAAAGTCGGCTGACGACCTGAAGAGCCACCTGATCGACCTGCGTAAGGAGCAGTTCTCGCTCCGTATGCAGCAGGTCACTGGCCAGCTGCCGAAGACCCACGAAACCCGCCGGGTTCGCCGCGAGATTGCTCGCGTCAAGACCCTGCTCGGCAGCACCAAGTAAGGATGGCCGCGATGAGCGAAAATACTGAAAACAAAACGCTGCGTACGGTCGAAGGCCGTGTCGTCAGCAACAAGATGGACAAGACGGTCACCGTGTTGGTGGAGCGCCTGGTCAAGCACGCCCTGTACGGCAAGTACATCAAGCGTTCGACCAAGCTGCACGCACACGACGCCGACAACGCCTGCAACGAAGGCGATGTCGTCCGCGTGACCGAAATTGCTCCGATGTCCAAGACCAAGAACTGGCGCGTGGTGGAAGTCATCACGCGTGCGGCTGAATAAGGAGATCTGAATCATGATCCAGATGCAGAGCTACCTCGAGGTCGCGGACAATTCCGGTGCCAAGGAAGTGATGTGCATCAAGGTGCTGGGCGGCTCCAAGCGTCGCTACGCCCACATCGGTGACATCATCAAGGTCACCGTGAAGGATGCGATCCCGCGCGGCAAGGTAAAGAAGGGTGAAGTGTTCGACGCCGTCGTGGTGCGTACCCGCAAGGGTGTGCGTCGCGCCGACGGTTCGCTGATCCGTTTCGACGCCAACGCCGCCGTCCTGCTCAACAACAAGCAAGAGCCGATCGGCACCCGCATCTTCGGACCGGTGACGCGTGAACTTCGTACCGAGAAGTTCATGAAGATCGTCTCGCTCGCTCCCGAAGTGCTGTGAGCGACAGGAGATAATCATGGCTAACCGTATCAAGAAGGGCGACCAGGTTGTCGTCAACACCGGCAAGGACAAGGGCAAGCAGGGCGAAATCGTCCGCGTCGACGGCGATCGTGTGATCGTCGCCAACGTGAACATCGTCAAGCGCCACACCAAGCCGAATCCGCAGGCAGGCGTTGCCGGCGGCGTGGTCGAGCGTGAAGCTTCGATCCATATCTCCAACGTGAATGTGCTGAACCCGGCTTCGGGCAAGGGCGAGCGCGTTGGCTTCAAGGTGCTGGAGGATGGACGCAAACTGCGTGTGTTCCGCTCCAGCGGTGAGGCGCTGGACGCCTGAGGAATGCGCTGATGAATACCCGTCTCGAAAAGTTCTACAAGGAAGAAGTGGTGCCGGCGCTGATGAAGCAGTTCGGCTACACCAATCCGATGCAGGTTCCGAAGCTGGTCAAGGTCACCCTGAACATGGGTGTCGGCGAAGCGGCCACGAACAAGAAGATCCTGGAAAATGCCGTCGCCGACATGGCCAAGGTCTCCGGTCAGAAGCCGATCGTGACCAAGTCCCGCGTCTCGGTGGCATCGTTCAAGATCCGCGATGGTTGGCCGATCGGCTGCAAGACCACGCTGCGTCGTGAAAAGATGTATGAGTTCATGGATCGCCTGATCAACATCTCGCTGCCGCGCGTGCGCGACTTCCGTGGTGTCTCCGGTCGCTCCTTCGACGGTCGTGGCAACTTCAACATGGGTGTGAAGGAACAGATCATCTTCCCGGAAATCGACTTCGACGCTGTCGACGCGATTCGCGGCATGGATATCGCCATCACCACCACCGCCAAGACCGATGCGGAAGCGAAGGCGCTGCTTGCAGCGTTCAAGTTCCCGTTCCGTAACTGATACGTCGAGGAAACCGAAATGGCAAAGACCTCCATGGTCAACCGCGACCTGAAGCGGGCCAAGCTCGCTGTCAAGTACGCCGGCAAGCGTGACGCGCTGAAGAAGATCATCGCAAGCACCACCGCTTCGTACGACGAAAAGGCCGAGGCCGTCATCAAGTTGCAGAAGCTGCCGCGCGATTCGTCGCCGAGCCGCCACCGCAACCGCTGCGAACTGTCCGGCCGCCCGCGTGGCGTGTACAGCAAGTTCGGCCTGGGCCGCAACAAGCTGCGCGAAGCCACCATGCGCGGCGACGTGCCGGGCCTGCGCAAGGCCAGCTGGTAAGGGATCGCTCCCACAACCTGGCCCGCGCTTCACGGCGCGGGGCAGGGGGAAGGGGCCGGTTGTTCAGGTTTCTTCCCGATTAAGAGAGTCCGGCGCAAGTCGGGCTCTTTTTGCCGTATACTCCCGCGTCTTGCCTTTTCACAAGGGCGGGGTATGGCGCCGGCTGCTGGCCGGCCCACCATCGTTCCAGGGGCCCTGGCCCATCCCAGGAAGACACAAGATTTTCGCGAAAGCGGATATCGGTGCACTCAAAGGTATCGACTATGAGCATGACTGATCCCATCGCCGACCTGCTGGTACGCATCAAGAATGCGGCCGCGGTTGGCAAACAGACGGTGAAGGCACCGTCGTCCAAGATCAAGGTGGCAATCGCCCAGGTCCTGAAGGACGAGGGTTACATCACCGATCTGCGCGTGACCCCGCTCGAGAACAACAAGTCCGAGCTGGAAATCGTGCTGAAGTATTTCGAGGGCAAGCCGGTCATCGAGACCCTGAAGCGTTTCTCGCGTTCGGGCCTTCGCCAGTACCGTGGCAAGTCCGAGCTGCCGAAGGTCCTCAACGGCCTGGGCATCTCCATCATCTCCACCTCCAAGGGCATCATGACTGATGCGCAGGCGCGCCAGTTGGGCGTCGGCGGCGAAGTCCTGTGCTTCGTGGCCTAAGGCGAGAAGGAAACTACTATGTCCCGCGTAGCCAAGAAGCCAATCAACCTGCCCAAGGGCGTTGAACTGACCATCCAGCCGGAATCCGTGAGCGTGAAGGGCCCCAAGGGCACCCTGTCGCTTGCCAAGGTTGCCGGTGTCGAAATCACCGTTGACAACGGCGTTGCCAGCCTGGCCGCCAACGATGCTTCGCTGGTCGCCCTCACCGGCACCGTGCGCGCCATCCTGGCCAACATGGTCCACGGCGTGACCGAAGGCTTCGAGCGCAAGCTCGAGCTGGTCGGCGTGGGTTACCGTGCCGCCATGCAGGGCAAGGACCTGAACCTGTCGCTGGGCTTCTCGCACCCGGTCGTGTTCGTGGCGCCGGAAGGCATCACCATCTCGACCCCGACCCAGACCGAAGTTCTGGTCCAGGGCAACGACAAGCAGCGCGTCGGTGAAGTTGCCGCCAAGATTCGTGGCTTCCGTCCGCCGGAGCCCTACAAGGGCAAGGGTGTGAAGTACGCCGGCGAAGTCATCATTCGTAAGGAAGCCAAGAAGGCCTAATCAGGCGCGGGAACTTCCACGGAGGCCTGGCCGTCAGCGGCCGGGTTTCTCAAAGCAAAAGCCCGCTTTACTTCAGCTTTCAAGGAACTCAAATCATGAGCATCAACAAGAACATCGCCCGCCTGCGTCGCGCCAAGTCGACCCGTGCACACATCCGCGTTCTCGGCGTGCCGCGTCTGTCGGTGCTGCGCACCGGTCAGCACCTGTACGCCCAGGTCTTCACCGCCGATGGCTCCAAGGTGCTGGCTGCTGCCAACACCACCCAGGCCGACGTCAAGGAAGGCCTGAAGAACGGCAAGAACAGCGACGCCGCCGCCAAGGTCGGCAAGCTGGTCGCCGAGCGCGCCAAGGCTGCGGGCATCGAGAAGGTCGCTTTCGACCGCTCGGGCTACCGCTACCACGGCCGCATCAAGGCGCTGGCCGACGCAGCCCGCGAAGGCGGCCTGCAGTTCTAAGCGACAAGGAAACGGGGCATCGCCCCGTTTCCGCCTGCCTGCCGGCGTGGGTTACGCCGGACGACGTCCTTCTTCTGCAGGGGCGATCGGTCCACCGCACCATTCCACAGCTATAAGCGGCCTCGAGCCGTACATACTCAATCAATCAAGGAATCAACATGGCAGAAGAACGTCAGCAGCGGGGTCGCGATCGCGACCGTAACCGCGAAGAGAAAGTCGACGACGGCATGATCGAAAAGCTGGTCGCGGTCAACCGCGTCAGCAAGACCGTCAAGGGTGGCCGTCAGTTCACCTTCACCGCACTGACCGTGGTCGGTGACGGCGCAGGCAAGGTCGGTTTCGGTTACGGCAAGGCGCGTGAAGTGCCGGTCGCGATCCAGAAGTCGATGGAGCAGGCCCGCAAGAACCTGGCCGACGTCGATCTGAACAACGGCACCCTGTGGCACCCGGTGAAGTCCGGCCACGGCGCAGCCCGCGTGTTCATGATGCCGGCCTCCGAAGGTACCGGTGTGATCGCCGGTGGTGCCATGCGCGCCGTGCTGGAAGCGGTTGGCGTCAAGAACGTGCTGGCCAAGGCCGTCGGTTCGCGCAACCCGATCAACCTGGTTCGCGCCACGCTGAAGGGCCTGTCGGAAATGCAGTCGCCGGTCCGCATCGCGGCCAAGCGCGGCAAGAAGGTGGAGGATCTCAACCATGGCTAATGACACCGTCAAGACCGTCAAGGTCCGCCTCGTCGGTGGCCTGCGTGGCACCCAGTCGCGTCACCGCCTGTCGGTGCGTGCCCTGGGCCTGAACAAGCTCAACGATGTGCGTGAACTGAAGGACAGCCCGCAGGTTCGCGGCCTGATCAACAAGGTCCACTACCTCGTCAAGGTTGAGGAATAATCCAATGACCATGCATCTGAATGAATTGAGCCCGGCACCGGGCGCGCGCAAAGAGCGCACCCGCGTCGGCCGTGGTATCGGCTCGGGCCTGGGCAAGACCTGCGGCCGCGGCCACAAGGGTTCGTTCGCCCGTAAGGGTGGCGGCAAGATCAAGGCCGGCTTCGAAGGCGGCCAGACCCCCATGCAGCGTCGTCTGCCGAAGGTCGGTTTCCGTTCCAAGATCGCCAAGGACACCGCTGAAGTGCTGTCCTACCATCTGGATCGCCTGGAAGCTGGCGAGATCGACTTTGCCGCGCTGCGCGCTGCCAAGCTGGTCCCGAGCAGCGCCAAGCGCGCCAAGATCGTGCTGAAGGGTGAGCTGACCAAGGCTTTCGTCCTGAAGGGCATTGCTGCAACGGCCGGTGCTAAGGCTGTGATCGAAGCTGCCGGCGGCAGCGTACAGGAGTAAGACATGGCGCAAGCTGGCATTGGTAACCTCGGCGGCGGGCTCGGCAAGTTCACGGAACTTCGCCAGCGACTGCTGTTTGTTGTCGGGGCTTTGATCGTCTACCGCATTGGCTGTTATGTGCCGGTGCCGGGCGTCAATCCCGATGCCATGCTTGCGCTCATGCAGGCGCAGGGCGGCGGCATCGTGGACATGTTCAACATGTTCTCGGGCGGCGCCCTGCACCGTTTCAGCATTTTCGCGCTGAACGTGATGCCGTACATTTCGGCATCCATCGTGATGCAGCTGGCGGTGCACATCTTCCCGGCATTGAAGGCAATGCAGAAGGAAGGTGAATCCGGCCGCCGCAAGATCACCCAATATTCCCGCATCGGCGCCGTGTTGCTGGCGGTGGTGCAGGGCGGCAGCATCGCGCTGGCGCTGCAGAACCAGTTGTCCCCCAGTGGCGCGCCGGTGGTATATGCGCCGGGCATGGGCTTTGTGCTCACCGCCATCATCGCGCTGACCGCCGGTACCATCTTCCTGATGTGGGTCGGCGAGCAGGTCACCGAGCGCGGCATCGGCAACGGTGTTTCGCTGATCATCTTCGCCGGCATCGTCGCCGGCCTGCCGGGCGCGGTCATCCAGACCGTGGAGGCCTACCGCGACGGCAACATGAGCTTCATCGCGCTGCTGATGATCGTGCTGGTGGTGCTGGCCTTCACCTACTTCGTGGTGTTCGTCGAACGCGGCCAGCGCCGGATCACGGTCAACTACGCACGCCGCCAGGGCGGCCGCAACGCGTACATGAACCAGACCTCGTTCCTGCCGCTGAAGCTGAACATGGCGGGCGTGATCCCGGCCATCTTCGCCTCGTCGATCCTCGCGTTCCCGACCACCCTGGCCATGTGGTCCGGCCAGGCCAGCTCGGCTACCTGGCTGCAGAAGGTAGCCAATGCGCTGGGCCCGGGCGAACCGCTGCACATGATCGTGTTCGCGGCGTTGATCACCGGTTTCGCGTTCTTCTATACCGCGCTGGTGTTCAACTCGCAGGAAACCGCCGACAACCTGAAGAAGTCCGGCGCGCTGATTCCGGGCATCCGTCCGGGCAAGGCCACCGCCGACTACGTGGATGCCGTGCTGACCCGCCTGACCGCAGCCGGCTCGCTGTACCTGGTGATCGTGTGCCTGCTGCCTGAGATCATGCGTACCCAGCTGGGCGCGTCCTTCTACTTCGGCGGCACCTCGCTGCTGATCGTGGTGGTGGTGGTGATGGACTTCATCGCCCAGATCCAGGCGCACCTGATGTCGCACCAGTACGAGAGCCTGTTGAAGAAGGCCAACCTGAAGGGCGGCAACCGCGGCGGTTTTGCCCGCGGCTGATAAGCCTGTTACACTTTCGTCTTCCTGACGTGATGGTCCTCCGCTTCGCGGACCTGGCCACACAAACGAAGGGCGGCCCCCGCAGCGGTTCCGGGTGGGGGTGAGATCGGGTCGTCCCGCGCGGGAGTAGCGCGGGCGGTTCCGGGAAAGGGCACGAAAGCGCCTTTTCTCCGGGGTCAACCTGATCCGGCGCCGGAGCCTGGGCACACTCCCTGGGCCGGGTTCGTGAAACCTTGTGTTTCACGGGCTTCCAAGTAGACCGGAACCTTGTTAGTATCGCTAGTTCACTTTTTGATCCATCCTGCCGGATTGGCGCGCCGTTGGTGCGCTGTCGGCCATCACTCAGCTGGAGAACCGCGTCATGGCGCGTATTGCAGGCGTCAACCTGCCAGCCCAGAAGCACGTCTGGGTCGGGTTGCAAAGCATTTACGGCATCGGCCGTACCCGTTCGAAGAAGGTCTGCGACGCCGCAGGCGTGACCTCGACCACCAAGATCCGCGATCTGTCGGAGCCGGAAATCGAGCGTCTGCGTCTCGAAGTCGGCAAGTACATCGTGGAAGGCGATCTGCGCCGTGAAATCGGTATCGCGATCAAGCGCCTGATGGATCTGGGCTGCTACCGCGGTCTGCGTCACCGTCGCGGCCTGCCGCTTCGTGGCCAGCGCACCCGTACCAACGCCCGCACCCGCAAGGGCCCGCGCAAGGCGATCAGGAAGTAAGGGACCTAAGAAATGGCTAAGCCCGTCGCTAAGACCAAGAAGAAGATCAAGCGCGTCGTCACTGACGGCGTCGCCCACGTCCACGCTTCTTTCAACAACACCATCGTGACCATCACCGACCGCCAGGGCAATGCACTGTCGTGGGCGACGTCCGGTGGCGCTGGCTTCCGCGGTTCGCGTAAGTCCACCCCGTTCGCTGCCCAGGTGGCTGCCGAGAAGGCCGGCCGCGCCGCGCTCGACTACGGCGTCAAGTCCCTGGAAGTCCGCATCAAGGGCCCGGGTCCGGGTCGTGAGTCGGCCGTGCGCTCGCTGAACAACGTGGGCTACAAGATCACCAACATCATCGACGTGACGCCAATCCCGCACAACGGGTGCCGTCCGCCGAAGAAGCGTCGCGTCTAAAGGAGCGATAAGAAATGGCTCGTTATATCGGTCCTACCTGTAAGCTCGCCCGCCGCGAAGGCGCCGACCTTTCCCTCAAGAGCCCGGCGCGCGCGCTGGATTCCAAGTGCAAGCTGGAGCAGAAGCCCGGCCAGCACGGCGCCACCGCCCGCAAGGGCAAGCTGTCCGACTACGCTACCCAGCTGCGTGAAAAGCAGAAGGTCAAGCGTATCTACGGTCTGCTGGAGCGTCAGTTCCGCAACTACTACAAGAAGGCCTCGACCAAGAAGGGCAACACCGGCGAGAACCTGCTGCAGCTGTTGGAAACCCGTCTGGACAACGTCGTCTATCGCATGGGCTTCGCTGTGACCCGTCCGGCTGCTCGTCAGCTGGTCTCGCACCGCGGCGTCACCGTCAACGGCAAGTCCGTCAACCTGGCTTCGTACCAGGTCAAGGCTGGCGATGCCGTGGCGCTGTCCGAAAAGGCTGCCAAGCAGTTGCGCGTTCAGGAAGCCCTGACCGTATCTGCCACGCACGACCTGCGTCCGTCGTGGGTTGAAGTGGATTCCGGCAAGTTCGCCGGCATCTTCAAGGCCGTGCCGGATCGTTCGGACCTGCCTGCGGATATCAACGAAGCGCTGATCGTCGAGTTGTATTCGAAGTAATTCACATTGGAGAATCCCCGGCGACGGCCGGGGATTCACTAGGAGAACCCGCAACATGACGGTTACCGCCAACCAGGTTCTGCGTCCTCGTGGTCCGCAGATCGAACGCCTTACCGATACCCGCGCCAAGGTCGTTATCGAGCCCTTGGAGCGTGGTTACGGGCATACGCTGGGCAATGCCCTGCGTCGCGTGCTGCTGTCGTCCATCCCGGGCTTCGCCATCACGGAAGTGGAAATCGACGGCGTGCTGCACGAGTACACCACACTTGAAGGTCTGCAGGAGGACGTACTTGAAGTCCTGCTCAACCTGAAGGATGTGGCCATCCGCATGCATACCGGCGACAACGCAACCCTGTCGCTGTCCAAGCAGGGTCCGGGTGTCGTGACCGCTGCCGATATCAAGATCGACCATAACACCGAGATCCTCAATCCGGCTCATGTGATCTGCCATCTCACCAAGGATGTGGCGATCAACATGCGTCTGAAGGTCGAGCGCGGTTTCGGCTACCAGCCTGCTGCTGCCCGTCGTCGTCCTGATGAAGAAACCCGTGCCATCGGCCGTCTGGTCCTGGATGCGTCGTTCTCGCCGGTCCGTCGCGTCGCCTATTCGGTGGAAGCGGCCCGCGTTGAACAGCGTACCGATCTGGACAAGCTGGTGCTGGACATCGAAACCAACGCCACGATCGATGCCGAGGAAGCCGTGCGCACCGCCGCCGACATCCTCAGCGATCAGCTGTCGGTGTTCGGTGACTTCACCCACCGCGACCGCGGTGCGGCCAAGCCGGCCAACAACGGCGTGGATCCGGTGCTGCTGCGCCCGATCGACGACCTGGAACTGACCGTGCGTTCGGCCAACTGCCTCAAGGCAGAGAGCATCTATTACATCGGCGATCTGATCCAGAAGACCGAAGTGGAACTGCTCAAGACCCCGAACCTCGGCAAGAAGTCGCTGACCGAGATCAAGGAAGTCCTCGCGCAGCGCGGCCTTTCGCTTGGCATGAAGCTGGAGAACTGGCCGCCGGCCGGTGTCGCCCAGCACGGCATGCTCGGCTGATCCAGCGTTACGCAAGATGCTTGACCCCGCACCTTCGGGTGCGGGGGCTTCACCGGCAACATTTCGCATCGACAGGCCCATAGCCTGCGGTGACGGTCGGCCAGGAGGGCCGACGACGGACCATCCGCAGTCCAAGCAGCAACGCCAGGAAGGCGACAGCGATACCCAACCGATTCAATATTCAATCAAGGAACCATTCCCATGCGTCATATGAAGTCCGGCCGCAAGTTCAACCGCACCAGCGCCCACCGCGAGGCGATGTTCAAGAACATGGCGGCGTCGCTGTTCAAGCACGAACTGATCAAGACCACTCTGCCCAAGGCCAAGGAACTGCGCCGCGTCGCCGAGCCGCTGATCACCCTGGCCAAGGTTGATTCGGTTGCCAACCGTCGTCTGGCCTTCGCCCGCCTGCGCGACAACGAAGCCGTCGGCAACCTGTTCACCACCCTGGGCCCGCGTTACGCGACCCGTCCGGGCGGCTACCTGCGTCTGCTGAAGTGCGGTTTCCGCGCCGGCGACAATGCGCCGATGGCTTACGTGGAGCTGGTCGACCGTCCGGCTGCCGTGGCTGAAGCCGTCGAAGAGTAATCTTCGAGCACCACCCGTAATTCGGTGAAGAACCCGGCCTTGTGCCGGGTTTTTCCGTTTCTGGGCCTGAGAAAAGGCAAGGGCGGCAGTGCAGTACGTCGGTTCCTGCGATGGCCCTAGTGGGGGTGGGTTTACGGGACACGCTGCAAGTACGTCCATGTAAGCTCCGTCGCCGCATCCATGCGGCTCAGGGTCCCGTAAACCCACCCCCACCAGCGCCTGGACAGTTGGTCGTTGCGCATGGGAGGGGGCGAGCTGTGCAGCTCACTCCCGGCGCGCTTTTGCGCCAGCTGACGTGCAGCCAATCACGTCGCTCGATAGCTTGCTGTTCAATGCCACGGCACCAGCCAACTGTCCAGGCGGCGGTACGGGTGGGTTGGCGGGACCCTGAGCGCCATGGATGGCGCGACGGAGCCTCCAGGGATGGATTCACGGCGTGTCCCGCCAACCCGCCCTTACCGACGCCCTACTGGGAAGCTCGGCGTGGGTGTGGATCTTGGAACACGCTGTCTGGTCCAGCGGGCCGATAGCCGGTAGGTCGGCATGGGCCGGGGCCTGCGGCGTCCTGTTAATCTTGGCGCCTTGCACGTTCACGAGTGTTGGCAATGAACCCATTGCGCTGGACTTTCCGCGCCCAGTTCCTGCTGGGGTTTTTGATCTGCGCCGGGCTGCTCGGCTATGCGATCTTCCTGCAGCTGAAGATCGGCCTGGAACCGTGCCCGCTGTGCATCTTCCAGCGGCTGGCGTTCGCCGCGCTGGGCCTGCTGTTCCTGATCGGTGCGCTGCATGGCCCGCGCGAGCGCGCCGGGCGGGGCACCTATGGGGTGCTGGCGTTCATCGCGGCCGCCGTGGGTATCGGCATCGCCGGCCGCCATGTGTACGTGCAGCTGCTGCCCAAGGACATGGGCTCCAGCTGTGGCCCGCCGCTGGCCTTCCTCAGCGAGACCATGGGCCCGCTGGAGGTGTTCCGCACCGTGCTGACCGGTACCGGCGACTGCGGCAACATCGATTGGCAGTTCCTGGGCCTGACCATGCCGATGTGGAGCCTGGTCTGGTTCGCGCTGCTGGCCGGTTGGGCGTTGTTCGCCGCCCTGCGCAAGCGCAGTACCCGCCAGTAATGCCCGGCCCGCCGGCGGTTGCCGGCGGGCCGGCTGCTCAGAAGTCCTGCTGCAGGCTGAGGTAGGCGCCGCGGCGCGGGCCCCATTGCGGGGCGAACACGCCGATGCCGCCACCATCGCGCAGCTGGTAGCTGCGGTCCAGCGCGTTGATCACCGCCAGCTGTGCATGCAGCGGGTGGCCGCCGCCGGCATTGAAGTCATGCCCCGCGCTGAGGTTGACCTGCAGATAGGCGGGCAGCTCGCCGCCGTTGGGCACCCCGTCGGCGTCCGAGCGCAGGCCGCTGCCGAACACGTAGTTGGCCCCGATCCGGTTGTGCCCGGCAAAGGTGTAGTTGACGCCGCCCGAGGAGGTCAATTTCTGGTCGTGGTCCAGGTGGATCCAGTTGTCCTGCACGTAGGCCAGTGCCTGCGGATCCAGGTTGTACTGGCCGGTGAGTACCTGCTTGCCCATCGCCTTGTTGTAGGCGGCGTTGATGTACGCACTGAGCGGGCCGTGGCTGTAGTCGGCACTGAACTCCACGCCGTGGATGTGGCCTTGGCGGTAGTTGAAGGTGGAGTAGATGTAGGCCGCGCCGAACTGGCCTTCGTCCTGCAGGCGGTCGACCTTGCGGTCATAGGCGTCCAGGCCCAGGGTCAGGTGCTCGCCGACCTGCTGGGAGACGCCCACGTCGAAGTAGTCGCTGCGCTCTGACAGCGGCGTGGTGCTGCCCGTGCCGGGCTGCTGGTTGCTGGTGCCGTCGTACAGCGCGATGTCGCTGCCGGCGACCAGCTCGCTGGCCGGCGGCGTGAAGTAGCGCGAATAGCCGGCATGCACGGTGGTGCTGTCGCCGGCGTTCCAGACCACGCCCAGGCGCGGGCTGAGCTGCCCTTCGCTGCCACCGAACGCCTTGAAACGGTCGCCGCGCAGGCCGTAGTTGAGCGTCCAGTCCTCGGCGAGGCGCCACTGGTCCTGCACGTACAGCGCCGTGGTGCTGGCATGGAAGGCGCTGGCGTCGGGGATCACGATCGGGGTGGTGCCGGCTTGGTTGCCGTCGGCATCGACCGGGAACACCCAGGCCGTGCTGGCCGCGCGCGCCTGCTCGTTGTTGCTGTACAGGCCGTAGCGCAGAGTGTGGTTGTCGCCCAGCGGGGTGGAGAAATCGGCCTGCACGGTGTTGGCGCGGTTGCTGCGCTGCACCTGTGAGGCGACCCCGTTGAACACCAGGTCGCCGGCAACGTCAGGATTGAACCCCAGGTCGCTGTAGCGTTGCCCGGCCGAGACCTGGTAGGCGGTGGCGCCCAGCGTGCCCTGCAGGACCAGCATGCCGAAGCGGGTGTTCTCGCGTTGGGTCTCATCGAGCCGGGCCGAGTCGTAGCCGGCCGTGTCCAGGTAGCCGAACTGCGGTGGCTGGCCCGGATTGGTCGGAATCTGGAAGCGATTGTTGGCAAAGCCGGCGAACAGGCTCAGGCGGGTGCTGTCGTTGAGCAGGTAGGTCAGGTCGGCGAACGCCTTGCCCTGGTGGGTATCGTCATGGTCGGGCCGGCGCGCGGCGGTGGGGTTCTCCAGGCCGACTTGGTTCTGGTTGTAGTTGCCGGTGAAGAACCAGCTCCAGCGGCCCTGGCTGCCCCACCAGGAGGCGTTCGGGTTGAGCGTGCCGTAGGCGCCGGTGATGAGGCCGGCGCTGCCCCCGTTGCCCAGCTCGGCGCCGCTGCGGGTGGTGATGTCGACCACCGCGGCGGTGCGCTCGCCGAACTGGGCCGGCAGCGCGCCGTCCATCAGGCGGATGCTCTTGATGGTGCGCGCATCCAGGGTCTGGCCGAAGCCGGAGATCGACTCGGGCAGCAGCACGCCGTTGAGGCGGTACTGCAGGTTGGCGTGGTCGCCGCGTACGTGCACGCCGCCGTAGCTGTCCTGGACCACCCCGGGCGCCTGCAGCAGCACCTGGCTGAGCGGGGCCGAAGCGCCCAGCGGCTGCTTCTGGATGTCCTCGGCGGTGATCTGGTACTGGCTGCTGCCGATGTCCGGCGACAGGGCGTTGCGGGCCTGGTCGAGCCGGGCACTGACGGTGACCGCATCGAGATCGGTCACCGCCGGGGGCGGGGCATCGGGCGCGGCGGCCAGAACGGGCAGGCTGGCCAGGGCCAGGGCGAAAGCGATGCTGCTGGCAAGCAGGGACGGCTTCATGGGGATGGCCTCAAGGGCTGGACGGAGAGAGGGACGCCGGCCTGGCAAGTGTTACTCCGTAACAAATCATGCGCCTGGCCAGCGGCCGACGACCATGCCGTTCGTGGCCGATCGCACGCGCCGTTTTCCACCGTTCAGCCAGTGCCGGCCGGCCCCCGGCCCTTTGCGCGGCGGCCGCGCTCTGCGACCATGGCCGGTCCCCCATGCCCCCGGAAGTCCGTGATGAGCCCGTCCGCCCCGCCCGTAGCCGATCCCGCCGTGACCGCCGCCAACGCCGCCTGGTCGCCGGACAGCTGGCGCGGCAAGCCCGCGCTGCAGATGCCGGCCTACCCCGATCCGCTGGCACTGGATGCGGCCCTGCACGAGCTCAAGCGGCTGCCGCCGCTGGTGACCTCCTGGGAGATCCTGTCGCTCAAGCAGCAGCTGGCCGATGCCCAGGAGGGCAAGCGGTTCCTGCTGCAGGGCGGCGACTGCGCCGAGAACTTCAGCGACTGCGAATCGACCACGATCTCCAACCGGCTCAAGGTGCTGCTGCAGATGAGCCTGGTGATGGTGCATGGCATGCACAAGCCGGTGATCCGGGTGGGCCGCTTTGCCGGCCAGTACGCCAAGCCGCGCTCGGCCGACACCGAGACCCGCGACGGGGTGACCCTGCCCAGCTACCGCGGCGATGTGATCAATGCCCCGGAGTTCACCCAGGCCGCGCGCCAGCCCGATCCGCGCCGGATGCTGCAGGCCCATGCGCATTCGGCGATGACCATGAACTTCGTGCGCGCCCTGATCGACGGCGGCTTCGCCGACCTGCACCACCCCGAGTACTGGAACCTGGACTGGGTACAGCATTCGCCGATGGCCGCCGACTACCAGAAGATGGTGGCCTCGATCGGCGATGCGGTGCACTTCATGGAGACCCTGGCCGGGGTGCGCGTGCACAACCTCAACCGGATCGATTTCTACACCTCCCACGAAGCCCTGCTGCTGCCCTACGAGCAGGCGCTGACCCGCCAGGTGCCGCGCCAGCAGGGCTGGTTGAACCTGAGCACGCATTACCCGTGGATCGGCATGCGCACCGCCGCGCTGGAGGGCGCGCACGTGGAGTATCTGCGCGGGGTGCGCAACCCGATCGCGATCAAGGTCGGTCCGTCGGTGCAGCCGGACCAGCTGCTGCGCCTGATCGACGTGCTCAACCCCGACGACGAACCCGGCCGCCTGAGTTTCATCCATCGCATGGGCGCGGCACAGATCGCCGACAAGCTGCCGCCGCTGCTGGAGGCGGTCAAGCGCGACGGCCGCCGCGTGCTGTGGGTGTGCGATGCGATGCACGGCAACACCGAGAGCACCAGCAACGGCTACAAGACCCGTCGCTTCGACAACGTGCGCGGCGAGGTGGAGATGTCCTTCGACCTGCACGCCGCCGCCGGCACCCGCCTGGGCGGCGTGCACCTGGAGCTGACCGGCGAGGACGTGACCGAATGCACCGGCGGCGCCCGCGAACTGACCGAGCGCGACCTGGAGCGTGCCTACCGCTCCTCGGTGGACCCGCGCCTGAACTACGACCAGTCGCTGGAGATCGCCATGGCGATCGTGCGCAAACAGCAGCACTACGCGGCATAAGCCCGGCCGCCGCCGCGCCTGGCGTGGCGGCACCGCGTCCACGCGCGGCTTACATCCGGCTGACGTGCCGGTCATGGTAGCGCTGGCATGCTGCGGTCTTTGCGGATCAATGCAGGAGTGTGCAGTGACGGTGGATTGGCAGCAGGCGGCGCTGTATCTGTGGCCGATCGGCATTGCGCTGGCGGTGGGGCTCACCGGCTGGTGGTTGCTGATGGCGCTGACCCGGCGGCTCAAGGGCCGCGACTACCGGCGCGCGCGGATCGCGCGGGTGATCAGCCGGCCCTTGGCGTTCGCGCTGCCGTTGCTGCTGCTGATCCCTGCGCTGGAGGCCACGCCGCTGCAGGGGCGCTGGCTGGACCAGTCGCTGCGGCTGCTGCATATCGGCCTGACCGTCTGCGTGATCTGGCTGCTGGTCCGCGCGGTGGCTGCTGGCGAACGGGCGATCCTGCGCGAGCACCCGATGGAGGTGGCGGACAACCTCGCCGCCCGCCGCGTGCAAACCCAGACCCGGGTGCTCAGCCGGGTGCTGATGGGCGCGATCATCCTGGTCGGCGTCTCGCTGATCCTGCTGACCTTCCCGATGGTGCGTCAGATCGGGACCGCGCTGCTGGCCTCGGCCGGCATCATCGGGCTGGTGGCGGGCATCGCGGCCAAGCCGGTGTTCGGCAACCTGATCGCGGGCCTGCAGATCGCCTTGACCCAGCCGATCCGGCTGGACGATGTGGTGATCGTCGAGGGCGAGTGGGGCCGCGTGGAGGAAATCGGCAGCAGTTACGTGGTGGTGCGGATCTGGGACGAACGGCGCATGGTGGTGCCGTTGACCTGGTTCATCGAACACCCGTTCCAGAACTGGACCCGGCGCAGCGCCGACCTGCTGGGCACCGCCTTCCTGTGGCTGGACTACCGGGCCCCGATCGCGGCGATCCGGGCCGAACTGGAACGCATCTGCGCCGATCAAGCGTTGTGGGACGGCCGGGTCTGCGTGACCCAGGTCACCGAGACCACCGAACACACTCTGCAGGTGCGGCTGCTGGTGAGTGCGCGCAATTCCGGCGATGCCTTCGACCTGCGCTGCATCGTGCGCGAACGGATGCTGGATTTCCTGGCGCGCGAACATCCCCAGGCGCTGCCGCGGACCCGTGCCGAGCTGCTGCAGCAGCCCGATCCCGGCCTGCGGCGGCAGGGGCCGCAACCGGTTGAAGACGTGCGTTCGCCCGGTGCCGAGGACGGTGCGCCGGCGACCCCGCCGGAACCAGCCAACAGCTAATGCGGGTTGCGTCCGGTAGTGCCGGCCGCTGGCCGGCAACCTCATGATCTCGTCCAGGTACGCCTGGTTGCCGGCCAGCGGCCGGCACTACCGGGGTGGGCTGGGGTGCGGCAGCAGGCTGTCGGTCCTGAAACGCGGCGGGCGCCGCGCGCGGGTGCGCTGCTCGTAGGCGTAGCCCAGTTCGATCAGGCGCGGTTCGCTCCAGGCCGTACCCATGAACAGCAGGCCCAGCGGCAGCCCGTTCACATGCGCCATCGGCACGCTCAGGCTGGGGTAGCCGGCAACCGCGGCGGCGCTGTAACTGCCGCCGGGAAAGTCATCGCCGGCACCGGCCCGGATCGGCCAGGCCACCCCGGTGGTCGGGGCGATCAGCGCATCCAGGTGCTGGGCCCGCAGCACCGCATCGATGCCTTCCGGGCCGGCCAGCCGGCGTGCCCGGCTGCGCGCGGCGATGTACTCCGGCGTGCCCAGGCCCCCGACGGCGGCGGCGGTCTCCATCAGGTCCTGGCCGAACAGCGCCAGCTCCTTGCCGGCATGCGCGCGGTTCCAGGCAATCACCTGGTCCAGATCGCGCAGCGGGGCATTGTGGGTGCCCAGGTAGCGTTGCAGGCCGGCCTTGAACTCGTGCAGCAGCACGATCCGTTCGGCATCCTGCCATTGGCCCTGGGTCGGCAGTTCCACCGGCACCACCACCGCGCCGGCCTCGGTGAGGATGGCGATGGCGTGCCGCAGCGCCGGGGCGATGCCCGGCTGTTGCTCCAGCGGCCCGTGCAGGACGCCGATGCGGGCCCCGCGCAGGCCGTCCGGGTTCAGCCGGGAGGTGTAGTCGTAGACCGCGCGCCCGGGCATGGTGGCGGTGGCCGGGTCGGCGTCGTCGCGCCCGGCCATGGCGGTCAGCAGTGCCGCCGCATCGGCCACGCTGCGCGCCATCGGGCCGGCGGTGTCCTGGCTGAAGGAGATCGGGATGATGCCTTCGCGGCTGACCAGGCCGACCGTGGGTTTGAGCCCGACCACGCCATTGACCGCTGCCGGGCAGACGATGCTGCCGTCGGTTTCGGTGCCAACCGCCGCGGCGGCCAGATTGGCCGACACCGCCACCGCGCTGCCGCTGCTGGAACCGCAGGGGTTGTGGCTGAGGCGGTACGGATTGCGGGTCTGCCCGCCTCGCGCGCTCCAGCCGGAGATCGACTGGCTGGAGCGGAAGTTGGCCCATTCGCTGAGGTTGGTCTTGCCCAGGATCAGCGCCCCGGCCGCACGCAGGCGGGTGACCAGGAAGGCATCGTCCGGGCCGAACCCGGCCAGTGCCAGCGAGCCGGCGCTGTTGCGCATCGGGCGCGCGCCGATGTTGTCCTTGAGCAGCAGCGGGATGCCGTGCAGGGGCCCGCGCAGCTGGCCGCGGCGGCGCTCGGCATCCAGCGCGGCGGCCTCCTTGAGGGCATCGGGATTGAGTTCGATCACCGCGTTCAGGCGTGGCCCGGCGCGGTCCAGCCGCGCGATGCGGTCCAGGTAGGCGCCGGTCAGGGTGACGCTGTCCAGCGCGCCGGCGGCCATCTGCGCCTGCAGGTCGGCGATGTCGGTCTCGGCATAGGCGAACGGGATATCGATCGGCACGGCTGCCGGTGCTTCGCTGGCCTGTACCGGCGCAGGCGATGGCGCGCAGCCGCACAGCGCGACGGCGAGCAGCAGCGATGTCAACGACAGGCGCATGGGGGTGTTCCGGAAACCGGCGCTCAGGCTAACCAGCCGGTGCCACGCTTGGCAACTCAGCCGGCCGGGTGGGGCGGCGTGCCGTGGCGCTTGCGGATATCGCGGGCGAGCACGCCGACCACGATCAGGTTGATCACCAGCACCGACCACGCGGCCCAGCCGGGGTGACGGGTGATGGCATAGATATCGAAGGGCAGGTAGATGCCCGCGGTGACGCAGCCCAGCCAGGAGGCCCAGGCCTTGGCCCGCCAGAGGCCCCAGGCCTCGAACAGGTGCAGCACGCCGTAGGCGACCATTGCAGCAGCCGCCAGATGCACCGCATCGGGGCTGATCATGTTGAGCAGCGAGGGCAGGGTGCCGTGATCCGGGTCCAGACTGAACCGGCGGATCAGGGCATTGACCGCATCGCGCAGGGGCTGCGGGCCGAGCATTTCCAGCCCGGTCGCAGCCAACAGCGCCAGGACCGCCTTGCTGGCTTCCAGCAAGGCGATCAGGTGAAGCCCCGGATGCTTGTGAGGATCCGGGTTGTAGGGCTTGTCGATCACGACAATGGGTCCGATCAGCCGCCGCGCGATGCCTTCTTGCGGTCGCTCTCGGTCAGGCCCTTCTTGCGCAGGCGGATTTCCTTCGGGGTGATCTCGACCAGCTCGTCGTCTTCGATGAAGTCCAGGGCCTGTTCCAGCGAGTACTTGATCGCCGGGGTCAGCTGGATCGCATCGTCCTTGCCCGAGGCGCGCATGTTGGTCAGCGGCTTGGTCTTGATCGCGTTGACGGTCAGGTCGTTGTCCTTGGAGTGGATACCGACCAGCTGGCCTTCATACACGTTGTCGCCTTCGGCAGCGAACAGCTTGCCGCGTTCCTGCAGCGGGCCCAGCGAGTACGCGGGGGTGGCGCCGGGAGCATTGGCGATCATCACGCCGTTCTGGCGCTTGGCGATCGAACCCTGTTCCTTCGGGCCGTAATGGTCGAACACGTGGAACAGCAGGCCCGAACCCTGGGTCAGGGTCTTGAACTCGTTCTGGAAACCGATCAGGCCGCGGGCCGGGATCTGGTATTCCAGGCGCACGCGGCCCTTGCCGTCGGGTTCCATGTTCTTCAGCTGGCCCTTGCGGGTGCCCAGCTTTTCCATCACGCCGCCCTGGTGCTGTTCTTCGATGTCCACCACCAGCTGCTCGATCGGCTCCATGGCCTGGCCGTCGATCTGCTTGATGATCACTTCCGGGCGCGACACGGCCAGCTCGTAGCCTTCACGACGCATGTTCTCGATCAGCACCGACAGGTGCAGCTCGCCACGGCCGGAGACCAGGAACTTGTCGGCGTCTTCCAGCTGTTCCACCTTCAGGGCCACGTTGTGGACCTGCTCGCGGTCAAGGCGGTCCTTGATCTGGCGGCTGGTCAGGAACTTGCCACCGGACAGGTCCTTGTTGCCGGCGAACGGCGAGTTGTTGACCTGGAAGGTCATCGAGATGGTCGGCTCGTCGACGGTCAGCGGCGGCAGCGCTTCGGGGGTATCGGGGTGGCACAGGGTGTCGGAGATGGTCAGTTCCGGAATACCCGAGATGGCGACGATGTCGCCGGCCTCGGCGGTGTCCTGCTCGATCCGCTCCAGGCCCAGGAAGCCCAGCACCTGCGCGACCTTGCCGTTGCGCTTCTTGCCTTCACGGTCGATCACCGCGACCTGCATGTTCTTCTTCAGGGTGCCGCGCTGGACGCGGCCGATGCCGATCACGCCCACGAAGTTGTTGTAGTCCAGCTGGCTGATGCGCATCTGGAACGGGCCGTCCGGGTCCACTTCCGGCATCGGCGCGTGCTGCATGATCGCTTCGTAGAGCGGGGTCATGTCGCCATCGCGCACGCTGTCTTCCAGGCCGGCGTAGCCGTTCAGGGCCGAGGCGTAGACGATCGGGAAGTCGAGCTGCTCATTGGTGGCGCCGAGCTTGTCGAACAGGTCGAAGACCTGGTCGATCACCCAATCCGGACGCGAGCCGGGGCGGTCGACCTTGTTGACCACCACGATCGGCTTGAAGCCCATCGCGAAGGCCTTCTGGGTGACGAAGCGGGTCTGCGGCATCGGACCGTCCATCGCATCGACCAGGATCAGCACGGTGTCCACCATCGACAGCACGCGCTCGACCTCACCGCCGAAGTCGGCGTGTCCCGGGGTGTCGACGATGTTGATCCGGTTCTTGACACCGGTCTTCTTGTCTTCCCAGGTGATGGCCGTGTTCTTGGCCAGGATGGTGATGCCGCGTTCCTTTTCCTGGTCATTGCTGTCCATCACGCGCTCGGCGAGCACGGTGCGCTCGGAGAGGGTGCCGGACTGCTTGAGCAGCTGGTCGACGAGGGTGGTCTTACCGTGGTCGACGTGGGCGACGATGGCGATGTTGCGAAGATTTTCGATAGACATGCGAAAGGGGGCCAGTCGGCGCCGGATTTGGAAAAATGAGTCCAATATTATACGGCCTGCGCGGCCAATCGCGAAAACTGCGTTTCAGGTTCCCCCTGGTGCCCATTCAGGTAGTGCCGGATGGCGGGGAACGCCAACCGCGTGGCCCGGTAGCCGGCACCGGGCCCCACCGCGTCGCGACCGCCCCGGACCCCGGCGCCCGGGTGGGTGTTCGCCCATGGTCGAAGGCGCTCGGCACCCCCTCGGGTGTATCCTATGGGGCTAACGACAAACCCCCGTACCCCAAGGATTTGCATGTCCCTCATCGCCACTTTCGACACCACCCAGGGCCCGATCAAGGTCGAGCTGTTCGCCGACAAGGCCCCGCTGACGGTCGCCAACTTCGTCAACCTGGTCAAGCACGGCTTCTATGACGGCCTGGTCTTCCACCGCGTGATCCCCGACTTCATGATCCAGGGCGGCTGCCCCAAGGGCCAGGGTACCGGCGGCCCGGGCTACAAGTTCGAAGACGAGAAGAACGGCGTCAAGCACCAGATCGGCTCGCTGTCGATGGCCAATGCCGGCCCGAACACCAACGGCAGCCAGTTCTTCATCACCCACATCAAGACCGACTGGCTGGACGGCAAGCACACCGTGTTCGGCCAGGTGCTCGATGGCCAGGCCATCGTCGATTCGGTCAAGCAGGGCGACGTGATCCACTCGATCACCCTGGAAGGCGACACCGACGCCGTGCTGGCCGCCCAGGCCGAGCGCGTGGCGGAGTGGAACAAGCTCATCCCCAGCGCCTGATCCGATCCCGACGGCCCCCTGTGAAGGGGGCCGTTTCTGCGTTGCGGCCGCCCCGCCAGGCCAGTCCCCGCCCGCGCGGCCATCTCCCACACAGCTACCTAGCTTCTTAGCAGAGGAAATCCCCATGAAAGCACCTGTTCGTGTTGCCGTGACCGGCGCCGCCGGCCAGATCGGCTACGCCCTGCTGTTCCGCATCGCCTCCGGCGAAATGCTCGGCAAGGACCAGCCGGTCATCCTGCAGCTGCTCGAGCTGCCCATCGACAAGGCCCAGGCCGCGCTGCGCGGGGTGATGATGGAACTGGAAGACTGCGCCTTCCCGCTGCTGGCCGGCATGGTCGGTACCGACGACGCCGAAGTGGCCTTCAAGGATGCCGATATCGCCCTGCTGGTCGGCGCGCGTCCGCGCGGCCCGGGCATGGAGCGCAAGGACCTGCTGCTGGAAAACGCCAAGATCTTCACCGCCCAAGGCGCGGCGCTGAACAAGGTCGCCAGCCGCAACGTGAAGGTGCTGGTGGTCGGCAACCCGGCCAATACCAACGCCTACATCGCCATGAAGTCGGCGCCGGACCTGAACCCGCGCAACTTCACCGCCATGCTGCGCCTGGACCACAACCGTGCGCTGAGCCAGCTGTCGTCCAAGCTGGGCAAGTCGGTCGGTGGCATCGAGAAGCTGGTGGTGTGGGGCAACCACAGCCCGACCATGTACCCGGACTACCGTTTTGCCACCGCCGATGGCGCCTCCATCGCCGATGCGATCAACGACCAGGAATGGAATGCCGGCACCTTCATCCCGACCGTGGGCAAGCGCGGCGCGGCGATCATCGAAGCCCGTGGTTCGTCCTCGGCTGCCTCGGCCGCCAATGCCGCCATCGACCACGTGCGCGACTGGGTGCTGGGCAGCAATGGCAAGTGGGTGACCATGGGCGTGCCGTCCGACGGTTCCTACGGCATCCCGGAAGGGGTGATCTTCGGCTTCGCGGTGACCACCGAAAACGGTGAGTACACCCTGGTCAAGGATCTGCCGGTGGACGACTTCAGCCAGAAGTACATCGACAAGACCCTGGCCGAGCTGGAAGAAGAGCGCGCCGGCGTGGCCCACCTGCTGGGTTGATCGCGGCTGGCCGGCCTTTGGTTGGCACTCGATGAAAAAACGCCGGGCTTGCCCGGCGTTTTTTTTCTTCGATCACTTTCATCGCGGGCGTTGAGGGCCCCGCCGCAGCCGGCAGGCCCCTGTGCAAATGTCCCCCGGCCGACGCCTGGCGGCGACGGCCTCCTCCTTTACTTTGCCAGGAGCCTGTCGGCCGCGACGGGGCCAGGCTTGCGGTTCGCGATGGAAAAACGGAAGCCAGGGGCGACGCCGGTGGATCGAGTGCCGGGGCGCCATACCCTTGGAGGCGAAGTAAAGGAGGAGGTGTCGGCCGCAGGCCGACGCCGGGGGACATTCGCCGGAAAGGGTGTGGCGCCCCGGCGCTCGATTCACCGGCAGCCGCGTCCAATTCAGGCCGCGCGCACGCGCTCCGTACGACCAAGGTCGGACAGTTCAGTCGCCGCCATCGGGCTATGCTCGATCCCATGACTTTGTCTGGGAGGGCTGTCATGCGTTACGAAGATGTCTACCGGCGATCGGTGGAGGAACCTGAGGCGTTCTGGGCCGAGGAAGCCCACCGGATCTACTGGCATGTACCGCCGCAGCAGATCCTGGATTACAGCAATCCCCCGTTCCGCCGCTGGTACGTGGGCGGCCAGACCAACCTCTGCTACAACGCGGTGGACCGGCACCTGGCCGAACGCCCCGACCAGCTGGCGCTGGTGGCCATTTCCACCGAGACCAACGTCACCCGCGAAATCACCTACCGGCAGTTATACCGCGAGGTAAATGCCTTCGCCGCCGTGCTGCAGCGGCTGGATGTGCAGCGCGGCGACCGCGTGGTGATCTACATGCCCAACATGGCCGAAGCGGTGTTCGCCATGCTGGCCTGCGCGCGCATCGGCGCGATCCACTCGGTGGTGTTCGGCGGTTTCGCCGCGCACAACCTGGCATTGCGCATCGACGATGCGCAGCCCAAGCTGCTGATCGCCGCCGACGCCGGCAAGCGCGGCGGCAAGGTGATTCCGTACAAGGCGATGGTCGATGCCGCCTGCGCCGAAGCGGCATCGCCACCGCCGCATGTGCTGATCGTCTCGCGCGGGCTGGACCCGGCCGAACCGAAGCTGCCCGGCCGCGACGTCGACTACGCCACCCTGCGTGCCGAAGTCGGCGACCAGGACGTGCCGGTGGTGTGGCTGGAATCCAGCGAGCCCAGCTACCTGCTCTACACCTCCGGCACCACCGGCAAGCCCAAGGGCGTGCAGCGCGATGTCGGCGGCTATGCGGTGGCGATGGCGCAGTCGATGCAGACCGTGTTCGACTGCAAACCCGGCCAGGTGATGTTCTCCACCTCGGACGTGGGCTGGGCGGTGGGGCATTCCTACAACGTGTACGGCCCGCTGATCGGCGGCTGCACCTCGCTGCTGTACGAAGGGCTGCCGACCAATCCGGACCCGGGCATCTGGTGGGCGCTGTGCGAGCAGTACAACGTGCGCACGCTGTTCTCCTCGCCCACCGCGGTCCGCGTGCTGAAGAAGCACGATGTCGACTTCATCGCCCGCCACGACCTGGATGCGCTCAAGTACGTGTTCCTGGCCGGCGAACCGCTGGACGAACCCACCGCGCACTGGATCAACGACGCGCTCGGCAAGCCGATCATCGACAACTACTGGCAGACCGAAACCGGCTGGCCGGCGTTGACCCTGCTGCCCGGCGTGGACATGAAACCGGTCCGCTTCGGCTCGCCGGGCTTCCCCAATCTTGGCTACAGGATGAAGGTGATCGACGAGAACACCGGCGAGGAAGTCGCGGCCGGGCAGAAGGGCGTACTGGTGATGACCCCGCCGCTGCCGCCGGGCTGCATGAGCACGGTGTGGCGGGATGACGACCGCTTCATCCAGAGCTACTTCAGCCATTTCAAGGAGCTGCTGTACAGCTCGCTGGACTGGGCGATCCGCGACGAGGATGGGTACACCTTCATCCTCGGCCGCACCGACGATGTGATCAACGTCGCCGGCCACCGCCTGGGCACCCGCGAGATCGAAGAGTGCATCGCCGGCCATCCGCTGGTGGCCGAGGCGGCGGTGATCGGGGTCAAGGACGAGCTCAAGGGCCAGGTGCCGCTGGTGTTCGTCACCCTGCGCCAGGCAGTGCAGGGCGACCCGGGCACGGTGATCACCGAAATGATGCAGCGGGTGACCCAGTCGCTGGGCGCGCTGGCACGGCCGGCGCATATCCATATCGTCAATGCCCTGCCCAAGACCCGCTCGGGCAAGCTGTTGCGCCGCTCGCTGCAGGCCCTGGCCGAAGAGCGCGACCCGGGCGACCTGTCCACGCTGGACGACCCGGCGGCACTGGATGAAATCCGTCGCGCGCTGAGCCAGTAAAGGTAGGGGCTATCGGCCCGACTTCGCTTCCCAGGGCAGGGTCAGGGCCGCCCTGGGAGCACGAGTTGCCGAGCTTGGCCTGATTGTTCCTGGGTTTGGCCGCAGCAGTCAGCACGCCATACAGCGGTGAACCTGCGGGAGATTACCAGGGCCGCAGGGGAGGCTGCGCTCCGAGTCTCCCAATCAGGTCGAAAGTCCAGCGTTTATCGGTAGACGAGCCCTGCCGTGCCCCGACTGGCGTCCGGCATACGGATGAGTTTCTCGGGACCAAGTAAGTCAGGGCAAGATCAGTCAGGTGCGAACTTCAACTCTCGGCGATATTTCAGTGGATCTCCCACGCGGGAAGGATCGGGTGGGAACAAGGACATATTTCCTGCGGCAATTGCACGGCCCTTAATCCGCTCACCGATGCCCTCAGCTGCCTCCACCTCTACGTTAGTGACCTCTCCATTTTCATTAACGGTCATCACCCAGACCAAACGTCCACTCCACTCCTTCGGCGGAATGCTGGCGTCATAGTTTGGGCGGCCCAATACATATGGAATTCCTGATGGCTGATAGAAGGGAGCCTCCGCGAGTGTCTTGGCGACTTGTATCGTCTTGGTTGCACTGGGTTCGCCATTCAGGAATATCTCAAATTTCCACTTGCCCGGCATGCCATTCCTCCCCAAATGCGCGTCGTAGCAGCGCTTCGGGCCTTTGAAATAATCATAAGTATTGGACGAGACCATCTTGTCATCTGCGTCACGCACATCGATCCGCAGCGACTTGTTCTCTGCTGCTGTATTCATGGCTGCAAGACACACCTGATGGCGGATACCACCATCCATTACAAATCCCAATGTCTGCTGCCGTGCCAGGGCACCTGGGGTCCGTGGCTTCCAAAGAAATTCGACAAAGACATTGGGCTCAGCCGCATAGGCAATCCCAAATATGTCGGAACACAACATCGCCACCACCGCAGCTACAGTTATGGTTTTCATTGGAATGTACTCGGGCGAAATTCTCGGTCAGGTATTATCAATCAGTGAATCTGAGCATATGAAGGAGCTGTGCTCGGCCAAGCGCGATCCGGTCGAGCACAGCGAACTAAAAGTCCAATGCGACAGCGCATTGAACATCAGGCAGCACGAACTTAGCCGCCGCAGTTACCGGCAACGTCGTCCGATTGCAGGGTGCACGTACCGGTATCCACCCAAGAGTCGGTTTCCTGGCTGGGCGTGTTGACGCCACCGCTTACGCGCGACAGTTCCTCGCGCGAAAGCAGATGGCCCAGCACACGACCGTTGCCCTGGACGTTCTGGTTCTTCATAAACTACACTCCATGAGAGGTGCGGAGAATACCGCACTTTTTGCACAGATCATCTGCACAAAGCTTCAACCCGAGCAATTGACCAGGCCGAGGCTTGCGACCTGGGATGTAACAGGACGGATGTCCCTACGGAATTTCACGGAACAATCCCAGCCTTCTTGGCTGCCAGATACGCTTCTTTCAGAGTCAAGCGTCTGCGAGGTGGGCGATACACGAAATTCTCGTCCTTCGACTCGATGAATTGACAGAAGGCATCTACGACCGGCAGTTCTTGACACCATCCTTCTACAAAGAAAAACTGCCCCGCCTCGTTGACTTCCAGGAAGATCCATTCGTCTTTCTTGTTGATGATGAAGTCGAAACCACCACTGACGATGCCAAGGTCATTCATTAGCTGCCGGCATTTGGTGTAAACGTCAGGTGGTAGCGTCACTGGCTTGCATGCGCCAATCGCAGATTGACCGATACGCCAATCGAGGTGGCCTTCTTCCAGTTTGGACGAATCGATCCTGACCCCGGCATAGAAATTCCCGAAGAACTGGACGCGCGCCTCATATGCCTTGTCTACAAATTTCTGGAAGATGCCTGGAGCCGCACGCAGAAGATCATCCGCCGGCAGTTGCTTGTGGCTGATAAAGGACGTATAGGTCTTCCGAAGCCGTCCTGCTTCGTTCCACACGTGCCCGATTAATGGCTTGTAGATGCATTTCCGGGTCCTGCCAAGGAATTCCTTGATGTCATCAGGATCGTTGCTGATCAATGTTATTGGAATTGAGAGGCCGCGCTCCTGCGCTAGAAGGAACTGTCTTGGCTTCAAATCACAGAAATCAGCCGTCTCGAATCGATTTATCCAGAATGCATGATTGAAGAATGCGTTGTGGGCTTGTGTCGCGACACGCAACTCGTTGGTTACGAAAGCACGATCTCGCGCATCAATCGTCTGCGGCGCAACGGGTAGTTGTCTCCTCCTGAACCAGACGACGTCAATGTCACTCGGCGAGAACTTCAGCTCTCTGTTTCGGAATGTGGCGATGTAACTCCCGCCCTCGTAAGCGATACTGACGGCCGCATCTTCCGGGTACCTTCCGGTATGCCATTGAAAAACGCGATTTCCTCGTTGTTCGAGCGCATAAGCAATAGATGCTGCATGTACATCATTCTCGATCCTATGGATTAGGACGTTACGCCTGCCTTCTACCTGTCGCGGCGACGTTGGCCGCCTCTTGGAACTCTTGACTCCGCCCTTTTCCTCCCGAACTGTGCTCATCTGCATTGATCCCGTCAATTCCAGGACTCCTAATCCTGAATCTGCGAAAAATGGAGTTATTCTCCGAATTCTGCGGAGGCCTGACCAAGTACGCTTCCATTTTGCGTTGATCGACGACCGGATGGGCCCGGGATATATGGGCGTCAATGTCTATGATATTTTCTACGCCTGAAGTGCGTTTGGATCAAGGTCGGAAAACGACATTTAGCTTTATTACTTTTTATTGTTCCGTATTTGGTGATTGTGTGCACCTATAGATTGGATGGCCTTAATCTGGCGGTCAGCACGCCATACAGCAGTGAGCCCATCACGGCACCACCGAGGACGACTGGCAGTGAGCGCTCACTGCCCAACAGCATCCACGCGATGAAGATCAGCCCCCAGCTCAGCAGGAAGCTGAGCGTGTTGGCCAGCAGCTTCAGTGAGAAGGACGGCTGGCCATGCTTGGTTGAAAAGCGCCTGCCAAGCTGGTCAAGCAGCCAGTCTGCAAAGGTCGGGGCCAGTAGCTTCATTGGGTCTATCCTCCAGCGTTACGGTGTCTTGTGTCTGAGCAAGCGGGCTGTTCGAATGGCGCGCTGCGTATCAGGAACCGGACATAGGCGATGTCGCCACAAGCCCTGGAATCCGCGCATTGGGCCGACGCTGTCATCCCGGCACCTGCCACTTGATCAGGAAGTGGAGCACAACCAGCGCGCTGCCCATGCCGGCGGCGAGGCGTGAAGCAACGCCGAACGATCGTACGGCGCCTGTCATCGACCCGGAACGCTGCAGGTCGGCGGCCATTGCAAGCAACAGAAGCGCGAAGCCAACAGCAGCCAGAAGATCATTCCAGCGGCCGCCGTAGAAGAGGAAGTCGACCAGCTTCAGCAGGGCAACCAGCGCCATCACATTGATCTGCAGTTTTTTTCATGCTTGCGCTTGGTCGATCGCTGCTCGGCGCCGGTAAGGTGGTTGCCGCTGTAGCGGCCGGTTGGCACACGATGCCGGCCTGTTCCGGGTGGCCTACTTGAAAAGGCCCTTGATCAGAAGGAGCAGGCTCGCGATCTCGTTCCGTTGGCTCCATACGAACCAGAAGGCCAGTACGACGAGCGTTCGATTGAGTTCCTTTCTCGCCACTGTGAAGATGTAGAAATTGCCATCTGTCGACGTCCTGAAAAGACAAGAACGGGAGCGGCGGCCTTCCTTCTCTTTCATCTTTCGCTTCCTGAGCGCTTGAGACCGAACGGCCGCAGTCTTCTTTGGCACGTGCCCTGCGGTGTATCGCTGAGGTTGCCGGCCAGAATCACGCTCAGGCCGGCTCGTTCTGATCCGTGAATCTACTGGCGTCGAGTCCGGTAGACCTGTCGGCACGCACGCTCGAATCTACCTCCTCCTGAGGCGATTGAACACCGTCCCTCCCGCCAAGGCCCCCGCCGCAGCCAGAATGCCGAGCTTCAACGGGCTGTTTACGGCGAAAATCCCGGCGGCAGTGGCGGTTGCGGCGCAGATCAGGAATAGTGCGCCAAATGGGGCTAGTGACTTCACATCGGCACCTGGCAGTGTTGTGTGTAGGCGAGTCCGCGTCGACGATCAGGCGCTTGGAGGCTATTGCGCCAACGCATAGCCTGTCCCGATTGCTGTGCCCAGCATGAAGCCGGCAGCCGCGCCGACTACGGTTCCTGCGCCTGGAACGATACTTCCTACGGCTGCACCGGTAACTGCGCTGGCCCATGCGCCGGCGGCTACCATCGCGACGTCGCCTGCCTTGGTGCCGCCGGAGGCGGTGTCAATTTCGGCCTTGTTCAACTCGCGCATGTTGCTTCTCCCTTCTTGTCGCACAGTCAAACCGTGCTCTGGGGCCGGATGGTTATCAGCGTCAGGGCGCTCTCGAATGAGCAGCTGTCGCCAAGCTGACCGTGGAGTCGGCCTCGGCTCTGCACAGTTCGCTGGACGACGATGGTGAACGCCGTGCTAAAGCGGAGGACAGGTGGATGCCGCTGGCGATCAAGTGTGTGGCGTCCAGCTGTGTTCGGCCCGTTATAGTCTCGGGATACCGGCCAATCAATGGTCGAATGCGACATCTTGATCCTGCCATTGTTCATTGTGAGAAATGACGCAAGAGGTATGCACTGCCTAATTTTCGATATCTATCTGAATCGAGATTTCGGTTCGACAAATCTAGTACGAATCACCAATGGTTACTTCACCGTTGGCGTTGGATGACGCCCGCTCAAAAGTTGAGGGTGGCGCTTGTACGGCACGTTGTTGTTGCTTTATTTGAGGTCAAGGCTATCCGCAGAATCGTGTTGACCTTGGTGGTGTGCGCGTGCAGTTGACGTCTTGAATCCTGGGTGGATATGTACTGCATATTAGGATCGTAATAATTGATTTGAAATTTCCATCGGACGCGCATCGTATTTGTCGCAATCGCCACTTGTGCGTTAATTCTGATCGTGACTGAATTTTCGGTGCCCACTCCGGGGTTTGCGAGGAGATTCGGCATACGTCAATTGACCATCAATGAGATCGACCAAGTGAGCGGTTGGTTTTCTGCAGGCGGTATCGCCATGGGCCTGGCTGGCGGCTGGGCCGGTGCCGTAACGGGTGCCGGTGTTGGGCTTGTTGTTGAAGGCCCGTTGGTGGAGTCGTAGGAGGCGGAGTTGGTGTTGCGATCGGCGGCCTAATCACGGTCGGATACGCGCTGTCGCAGCGATGACTGACGCCGTGCCGCCTCCCCTTTGCCTTAACAGGGGCGGCCTATAGGCGGGTTGTGGATGAGGCACATTTTACCGCTGCTTGCGGCACTAACTGTCTGCGCGGTTACGGCTATCGTGGGCGGATTCTTCGTTGAGGGGATCTTTATGCGCGGGCTGGTCACCGGTATTGGTACGTTGATCGCGCTCTTCGTTTCCCGCCATGTGTCGAGAAGGATGAGCACCGGCGATCATTGATCTTTTCGAGTGCTTGTACAGGCATCTGGATTGAGCTTCCATCAGCCTTGTTGAACTGACCGCCATGTGGGTGGCGACGCAGATAGAGTGCATGAGCGGCTGCTGGTTCATACGGGAGAAGGCGCATGGAGGCGATCCTCCAGACGGAAGCCTCGGAATGTGGCCTGGCCTGCCTGGCCATGATCGCTACCCATCACGGCTGTGTTACCGACCTGCGCGCAATGCGGCGGCTCCATCCGCTTTCCCTGAAGGGCGCAACGCTTTCCCAGCTGCTGGATATCGCCGGCAAGATGGGCTTCATGTGCCGGCCGTTGCGGCTGGACCTGGAGGACCTTGGGAAGCTGCAGTTGCCGTGCATCCTGCATTGGGACCTCAATCACTTCGTGGTACTCACTGGAGTACGCAAACGCGGCGTCACCGTTGTTGATCCTGCAATCGGCAAACGTACGCTGCCGTTGAGCGAGTTCTCGCGGCATTTCACCGGTGTTGCGCTGGAACTCAGCCGCACTGCGGAGCTGCGTGTCTCCCCGGCGGTACCGGCGATCTCGGTTGCGCAGTTGACCGGCAAGGTAAGCGGCCTATGGCGTGCGCTTGGCATGATCTTGCTGTTGTCGCTGGCACTTCAGGTTTTCGTGCTGTTGGCGCCGTTCTTCATGCAATGGATTGTCGATCACGTACTGATTGCTGCCGATCGCGATCTTCTGACCGTACTGGGACTTGGGTTCGCGCTGGCACTGCTGCTGCAGGTGGGAATCGGGCTGGTGCGTGGTTGGGCCATCATCCACTTGTCCGGCCGATTGGGGTTGCAGTGGATGGGTAACGTCTTCAGCCATCTGGTTCGCCTGCCGCTGGACTTTTTCCAGAAGCGGCATCTGGGCGACATCACCTCGCGGATGGGCAGCGTGCAGGCCATCCAGCGCACGTTGACCACCAGTTTCGTTGAGGCGTTGATCGATGGGCTGATGGCGATCATTACCTTGGGCATGATGCTGCTTTACAGCTGGAAGCTGGCGCTGGTCACGCTGCTGGCGGTGGGGCTCTATCTGGCCGCTCGTGCCATCGCCTTTGGCTCGCTGCGCAATGGCACCGAGCGACAGCTCGTTGCTGCAGCCCACCAACAAAGCCATCTGCTGGAATCCATTCGCGGCATGCAGTCGGTCAAGGTGGCGGGGCGTGAGACCGTGCGGCGCTCGCGCTACTACAATCTGATGAGCGAGACGATCAATCGGGATGTATGGCTGGCGCGCTTCGGCCTGGCCTTTGGAAGCGCCAATCAGCTGATTTTCGGCGGCGAGCGCATCGCGGTGATCTGGATCGGCGCGGGCTTGGCGATGCAGAACGTGTTCTCTGTCGGCATGCTCATCGCCTATCTGGCCTACAAGGACCAGTTCGCGCTGCGCATTGGTGGCCTGATCGACAAATGGATCGAGTTCCGGATGCTGCGCCTGCACGGCGAACGCCTCGCCGACATCGTACTGGCAGATCCCGAGTTGACGGACGGCGACTCGATGAGCGAGGGCGTTCCGGCCAATCTTCGCATCGAAATGGACGGGGCCGGGTTTCGCTATGCGCCCGGCGAGCCGTGGGTGCTGCGCAACTGCAGTTTGACCATCGAACCGGGTGAAGCGGTCGCGATCGTGGGCGCCTCCGGCTGCGGGAAGACCACCTTGGTGAAGTGTTTGCTCGGACTGTTGCCGTTGACCGAGGGGCAGATACGGATAGGTGGCGTGCCGCTGTCCAGGATCGGTATCGAACACTACCGGCGTGTCGTTGGTGTGGTGATGCAGGATGACCAGCTTTTCGCCGGCAGCATCAGTGACAACATCGCCTTCGAAGACGAGGGTCTGGATGAGGCGCGCGTGCGGGAGGCAGCTGGACTGGCTGCGGTGCACGATGACATCGCCATGATGCCGATGGGGTACAACAGCTTGATTGGCGACATGGGCACAACCTTGTCCGGTGGCCAGAAGCAACGGGTTATCCTGGCGCGGGCGCTGTATCGGCAGCCACGGCTGCTGTTTCTGGACGAAGCGACCAGTCACCTGGATGTGGAACGCGAGCGTCTGGTCAATGATGCGGTGCGCCGCTTGGATCTGACGCGGGTGATCATTGCGCATCGGCCTGAGACGATCGCCAGCACCGATCGTGTGCTGGTGATGCATGCGGGCGCGATCGTGCAGGAGTTCCGTCCGTCAGCACCGTCGCAGGGCGGGGTTGGGCGATGAACGGACTGTTCCGTCGGGAGGTGCTCGAGGCAAGGCGTGGAAGCTGGTTGGGGAGTATTTCACTGGCACAACCGGTGCGGCTGTGGGTATTGACGATGGGCAGCGTGGTATCGGCGGCGGTGGTGTTGGGATTTCTGTTGTTTGGTGAGTACACCCGTCGCTCCCGGGTGGTGGGGGAGCTGGTGCCCGATCTGGGGCTGTCGACGGTGATGGCGCCTTCCGCCGGCGTTGTCGCCATGTTGCATGCGGACGAAGGCGACCAGGTGCAACGGCAGGCGGCCTTGCTGCTTATCGACGTGCCGCGTGTTACGGCAGCGGGCGACGATGCGCTGAACGTGCTGCGCGAGGGCCAGCAGGCACGGATCGCCAGCGTCAATGAACTGCAGGACGCACAGGCGATGCAGTTGCGGACCCAGGCGCAGGGCCTGCAACTGCAACGTGATGCATTGCGTCGGGAATTGACCCAGATTGAAGGCGAAATCCAGACGCGTAGCGAGCAGGTTCGGATCGGCCGCGAGACCGTCCAGCGTTATCGCCAGGTCGCTGATCAACGCTATGTCAGCCTGGTCCAGCTCAACCAGCAGGAGCAGTCGATGCTGGACGTGCTCAACGCCCAGCAAGCGCTGCAGCGGCAGGCGACTTCCCTGCGCCGCAACCTGGCACAGTTGGAGCAGGCGCTGGCTGAAGTGCCGCAGCAGTTGCGGGCCGCCCTGGCCACGTCCAGCCGCGACCTGGCTGCGCTCGGCCAGGAAGCCGTTCAGATGGAGGCCGATGGTGAACTGCTGCTGCGTGCCCCGGTCGGTGGCCTGGTTGCCAGCCGTCTGGTCGAAGCCGGGCAGATGGTGCAGGCCGGGCAGCCGATCCTCAGTCTGTTGCCGGACGGATCCACCCTGCGCGCACAACTGCTGGTACCCAGTGCCGCCATCGGTTTTGTGAAGGCCGGTGACCGCGTCCTGCTGCGCTACCACGCCTACCCCTACCAGAAGTTTGGCAGCCATCAGGGAACCGTGGTTCGGGTGTCGCGCAGCGCGGTACCGGTCAGCGGCACCCAGCCGGAGCCGGGGGAGCCGATGTACCGGGTGCTGGTTGCCCTGGACCGGCAAAGTGTCCTCGCCTATGGGCATCCCGAGCCGCTGCGGCCCGGCATGCGGCTGGAGGCCGACATCATGGGCGAGCGTCGCCGTTTGTACGAATGGCTGCTCGAACCGTTGTACTCGGTGACCGGCAAGGTGGGCGGCTGAGCATGGCACGCACGTGCTGCAGCGCATTATCGAGGGCCGGCCGTGTCGGGGTAAGCTGCCGAGGCGGTCGGGGGCGGGGATACGGGTGGTGCGCCGGGGGATACGGCGCGCGCCGGGGCGGGCACCCGCAGCGGCCGCAAGGGGGCGCGCATGCAACGGCCAAGCGCCGCTGCCGCGTGTGGCAAGGCACCGGGTGACAGGGGGAACACATGGCGTATATCCATGCCAAGACGGCCGCTGGCCGTCAGGAAATCGAAGACCGCGCGCGGCGGCTGCCGCCGGCATTGCGCTCCATTCTGCTGATGGTCGATGGTCAGCGCGATGACGATGCGTTGACCGCATTGTTGCCGGGCCTGCGCGCGCCCGACGACGCGTTGGCGCAGTTGGCGCAGATGGGCCTGATCGAGGTGATCGGCGGGGCGGTGGCGCCACCGGCGGCACGCGCGCTGACCGCCGGCCGCGAACAGGACCCGGAGCTGTACAAGCAGCTGTACGACTGGATGAGCGAATCGGTGCGCAGGCACCTGGGCCTGAAGGGCTATTTCCTGCAGTTGAAGATCGAACGCTGCACCGATGCCGGTGCGCTGGAGAAGCTGTGGCCGGACATGGCCACGGCGGTGTCCAAGGCGCGCAGCCCGGCATTGGCCAGCCGCTGGCTCAGCGATACCCATGCGCTGTTGGCGGTACAAGCGCCGCCGCAGCCTGTTGCCGTGCCCGGCTGAGCGGGTACGACGCCCCGGCTGGCCGGATCCGGCCGGCGGGGTTACCTTGCCCGCCTACGCAGGCCAGGAACCGCACCGATGGACAACACACCGAGCAGCAACACCGGCACGCCCGGCTGGGATGCCCTCAATGCGGCGCTGGGCGCGCTGTACCCGGGGCAGGCGCCCAAGCACTTCGGTACCGCCGTTCCGCACACGCTGGGCGGGCAGGATCCGCTGGACGGCATCAGCGTGTACTGGGCGCCGTCGCCGCGCCCGCACTGGCATTACGTCACCTACGGCTTTTCGGAGCTGTATGACAAGCAGAGCGATGACCCGGCCGACAGCGGCTATGGCTTCGAGCTGACCTTCCGCGCGGCCGCCACGCCGAGGCAGGGCGCCGACGATGCGCCGCCGGTGTGGCCGATGCACCTGCTGCAGAACCTGGCGCGCTATGTGTTCGGCACCGGCAACGTGCTGGAGGCTGGCCATCATCTCGACGCCAATGGCCCGATCGCGCTGGAGACCGACACCGTGCTGCGCCACCTGGCGCTGGTCGAAGACCCGCAGTTGCCCGCGCGCGATACCGCCAACGGCCGGGTGCGCTTTCTGCAGGTGGTCGGTCTGGGCGAGCAGGAGATGGCCGCGGTGCGGCGCTGGTCCACGCAGGGGGTGTTGGCGGTGCTGGAACCGGCCATGCCGCTGTGGGTCACCGACCTGGGGCGTGGCGACCTGCTGGACGATCCGGCACTGGCCGCGCAGGTGGAGGCCGGCAGTGCCCGCGAGGGTTCCACCACCGGCACCCTGTTCGTCGAGACCCTGGGCTGGGAGCAGGACGGGGACGTGGTCGAGCTGGTGCTGGGGGCCGGGCAGGTGCCCGGGCTGCTGGAGCTGCTGCCGCTGCGCCTGGGCCACGGGCGCACGCTGACCCTGATGGACCGGGAGCGCGCCTGGCGCTTCGAGACGGGCGCGGCCGATGCGGTGCAGGTCGGGCCGGAGCAGGCGCACTGCAGGTTGGCCCCGGCCAGCCTGCGCGCGCTGCTGGACCATCTACGCGCCCAGCGCGGTGTCTACCCGCTGCCCGGCGGCTGGCTGCGGGTGCGGGTCGAACCCACCGAGCTGCGCGATGCCCAGGGCCAGGTCATCCGCACCCTGGGCTGAAACGCACAACGCCCGGCACTGCCGGGCGTTGTCCTTATATAAGCCTGTGCAGCGCCAGCCGGCTCAGCTCAGCCCTTCGGCCTGCAGTGTTGCCTGTACGCCCGGGTCGGCGTCCAGGCGCTGCTTGTAGGCGGCCAGGTTGTCCAGGCCGCCCAGGTCGACCTTGGCCCCGGCCGCCCAGCGCAGGGTGATGTAGAAGTACGGGTCGGCGAAGCTGCGGAAACCGGCCAGCCACTGGCGACCGTCCAGCTGCGCGTTGGCGCGTTCGAACAGGCCGCGCAGGCGCTTGTGCGCGGCGGCGCGGACCGCATCGAACTGGCTCTGGTCACCGATGAACTTGCCCGGCCCGAACAGCGGCGAGAACGCCGGGTGCAGGTCCGAGTTGACGAAGGACAGCCAGCGGGTGGCTTCGGCACGCTGGCGGGCACTGCCGTCACCGGCCAGGCCCGCCTGCGGGTAGGTGTCGGCGATGTAGCCCATGATGGCCGCGTTCTGGGTCAGGGTGAAATCGCCGTCGACCACCGCCGGCACCGAGCCGGCCGGGTTGATCGCCAGGAACGCCGGCGCCTTCAGGGTGTCCTTGTCGAGCAGTTCCACCTCGAACGGCTGGCCGGTCCACTGCAGGGCGATGTGGTCGGCGGTGGAGCAGGCTCCGGGCTTGCTGTACAGCTTCATGGGAACTCCGTTGCGGATCGGTGGAAGGTCAGCCGCCTACTATTCCAGAGCGGGCCCCGCATCCTCAACGGTATGGCCGTAACAGACCGTTACGACGCGCGCGGCTTGAGTTTCTGCACGCGATAGAAGGTGTGGTCGCCGATGGTGGCCACCTGGTAGGCATTGCGCCAGCTCGGGCTGGCGATGGCCAGCGCGGCGAAGTGGCTGGCGCCGGGCACGATTTCTTTGCGCTCGCCGGCCGGCAGGGCCCAGTTGCGCTCGGCATCGAAGGCCACGGTCATCGCTTCCTGCCAGGCGTCGGCATTGCCCAGCTGGGTGCCGGGGGCGACGATGGTCGGGGCGAACTGCTTGCGCGCGGTGACCACCTTGCACATCGAATCGCCCCACAGCCCGCTGTCCAGGCGGCGCAAGGCCACCTCGGCGACGGCTTGCTGGCCGCGCAGGGTCTGGTCACGCGCTTCGAGGTAGACCGTGGTGCTCAGGCACAGCGAATCGGCGGCAGGCTGCGGCAACAACTGGGACAGCCAGAGAATCCAGGCCAGTTTCATAAATCTCCTTGCTCCGTATGGGCCGCACCTGGCTGTCCATCCGATCATCCGGACGGGGCGAGGGTACGACTTGGCGTCATGGGGAGGCGGCCATCGGGGCCGCCCGTGGGCGGACCCGAACTGAAGATGGGGTCCGCACGCTCACTCGAACTGGGTGGTGAGCGGGAAAGTTGGCGCACGATAGGCGGCCATTTCCCAATGCATCCTGAACCTGGAGGCTTGACATTCAGGTTCAGGGCGCGGCCGGGAACACGGTTCCCGGCCCGTATTCAGGTCGGCATCGACCTGTTTCAGAAGTCGGCGGCGAGGTGGCTGCCCTGGTGAATGGCGCGCTTGGCGTCCAGCTCGGCGGCCACGTCGGCGCCGCCGATCAGGTGCGAGTTGATGCCGGCGGCCTGCAGCGCGGCGTGCAGGTCGCGGCGCGGTTCCTGGCCGGCGCAGACCACCACGTGGCTGACCGCCAGGGTCTGTTCCTGGCCGTCGATGCGGATGCGCAGGCCGGCATCATCCACGCCCAGGTATTCCACGCCGCCCAGCATTTTCACGCCCTTGGCCTTGAGCGTGGCGCGGTGGATCCAGCCGGTGGTCTTGCCCAGCCGGGCGCCGGGCTTGCCCGGGCTGCGCTGCAACAGCCAGACCTGGCGCGCCGGTGCTTCCGGGGCCGCCCTGGTCAGCGCGCCACGGCCTTCGAAGGTGGCATCCACGCCCCATTCAGCCATCCAGCGCGCCGGGTCCAGCGCCGGCGAGGGGCCGTCGTGGACCAGGAACTCGCCTACGTCGAAGCCGATGCCGCCGGCGCCGATGATGGCGACCTGGTCGCCCACCTGCACCCGGCCCAGCAGCACGTCCAGGTAGCTGACCACCTTGGCGTGGTCCGCACCCGGGAAATCGACCCGGCGCGGGGTGATGCCGGTGGCCACCACCACCTCGTCGAACCCGGCCAGGCTGGCCACGTCGGCCACCGTGTCCAGCCGCACTTCCACGCCGGTCTGCGCCAGCAGGTGGCCGAAGTAGCGCAGGGTCTCGTGGAATTCTTCCTTGCCCGGGATGCGCTTGGCCACGTTGAACTGGCCGCCGATCTCGCTGCCGGCATCGAACAGGGTGACCCGGTGGCCGCGCTGGGCGGCGACGGTGGCGCAGGCCAGCCCGGCCGGGCCGGCGCCGACCACCGCCACGCGCTTGGCCAGCGCCGCCGGGTGGTAGACCAGTTCGGTCTCGTGCACGGCGCGCGGGTTGACCAGGCAGCTGGCGGTCTTGTTCTCGAACACGTGGTCCAGGCATGCCTGGTTGCAGGCGATGCAGGTGTTGATCGCTTCGGGGCGGCCGGCGCGCGCCTTGTTGGCCCACTCCGGGTCGGCCAGCAGCGGCCGCGCCAGCGACACCATGTCCGCACCGCCGCCGGCCAGGATGCGTTCGGCCACGTCGGGCATGTTGATCCGGTTGGTGGCGATCACCGGCACCTGGACGTGCGGCTTGAGCTTGGCGGTGACCCCGGCAAAGGCCGCGCGCGGCACCGAGGTGGCGATGGTGGGGATGCGTGCTTCATGCCAGCCGATGCCGGAGTTGATCAGGGTGGCGCCGGCGGCTTCGATCGCCTTGGCCTGCTGCACGATTTCCTCCCAGTTGCTGCCGTCCTCGACCAGGTCCACCAGCGACAACCGGTAGATGATGATGAAGTCCGGGCCGCAGGCCTCGCGGATGCGGCGCACGATCTCCACCGCAAAGCGCATCCGCTGGGCCGCATCGCCGCCCCAGCGATCGGTGCGCTTGTTGCTGCGCGGGGCGATGAATTCATTGATCAGATAACCTTCCGAGCCCATCACCTCGACGCCGTCATAGCCGGCTTCGCGGGCCAGCCGCGCGCTGCGCGCGTAATCGGCGATATGCCGTTCGACCCCGCTGGCCGACAGCGCGCGCGGGGTGAACGGGTTGATCGGTGCCTTCAGTCTGGACGGGGCCACCGACAGGGGGTGGTAGGCATAGCGGCCGGCGTGCAGCAGCTGCAGGCAGATCTTGCTGCCGTTGTCGTGCACCGCGGCGGTCAGCTGGCGGTGCGGGCGCACTTCCCAGGGCCAGGACAGCTTGCCGCCGAACGGCTTGAGCCAGCCGACCACGTTCGGCGCGAAACCGCCGGTGACGATCAGCCCGACCCCGCCGGCGGCGCGCTCGGCGAAATAGGCGGCCAGCCGCGGGAAATCGCGGGCGCGGTCTTCCAACCCGGTATGCATCGAGCCCATCAGGATGCGGTTGCGCAACTGGGTGAAGCCCAGGTCCAGCGGCGTGAACAGATGGGGATAGGCGGTGGATTCGGCGGCTGGCGACATGTCGATACGCTTGCGTACGGAAGCGTGAAGCGTGCCGCGAAATGGTCCTGACAGCAAGGACCATTTCGCGGCACGGCTTCACGCTTGCCCAAGGTTTGCTGCGCAAACCTCGGGCCCCGGGGCATGCCACCAGACCCCCGCCGCTTCGCGGCGCGCCCCCTGACTCAGGGGGCTCCTTTCTCCAGATGGATTGCGGTAGGTAGCGACCGTTGGTCGCTACGCCCGGTAGTGCCGGCCGCTGGCCGGCTCCTCGTGTCGCCGGCAACGTGCAGTGCCGGCCAGCGGCCGGCATTACCGGGTGGTGATGGATTCCGGAGGAGCCGGCCAGCGGCCGGCACTACCAGGTGGTGATGGGTTCCGGAGGAGCCGGCCAGCGGCCGGCACTACCGGGTGGCGGTTGCGGGTGCGGCCTTGCCGATTCCGAACAGGGGCAGGGTGACCCCGCACAGCGGGCCGATCAGCAGCGCGAAAGCGAGGGTGCCGACGCCGACGTTGCCGCCCAGCCACCAGCCGACCAGCAGCACGCTGCCCTCGATCAGGCTGCGCACGATCCAGATCGGCCAGCCGCTGCGGGCATGCAGGCCGGTCATCAGGCCGTCGCGCGGGCCGGGCCCGAAACGTGCGCCGATATACAGGCCGGTGGCCAGCGCCACCAGCAGCAGGCCGCACACGAACATCGGCACCTGCAGCAGCAGGCCGTGCACTTCCGGCAGCACCCACAGGCCCAGCTGCGCGCTGGGGCCGATCAGCATCACGTTGAGCACCGTGCCCAGCCCGGGCTTCTGCCGGATCGGCCACCACAGCAGCAGCACCAGCGCGCCGATCACATTGGTGGCCACCCCGAACGACAACGGCGTGTGCAGGGCGATGCCCTGCGACAGCACGTCCCACGGCGCCACCCCGATCGCGGCGCGGATCATCACCGCCGCGCCGATTCCGTACAGGAACAGACCAAGCAAGAGTTGCAGCAGACGCAGGGGCAGTGAGGTGGGCATGACGGTGTCACCGGGAGGGCGTTTTAATGTAGGGCTACTCACTACATGCCGACAGATACAGATGGGCGCCAATCCGCGTCTACACATAGGCCCCGGGCACATGATTGCCCGGGACATGTACCGACCAACGGTCGGTACCTACAGGCCAGGTATCGCCGCGGTAGGTATCGGCCTTTGGCCGATAAGGCGCGCCCGCCCGCTCATTCCCAGCCGGACAGCACCAGCTTGCCGATTACCCCGCCGGTTTCCAGCCGGCGGTGGGCCTCGCGCAGGTTGGCTGCATTGATCGGGCCCAGGTGGGTGTGCGCGGTGCTGCGCAGTTCACCGGCATCGACCAGGCTGGCGGCGCGGTTGAGGATGCGGTGCTGCTCGACCATGTCGGCCGTGCCGAAGCGCGCCCGGGCGAACATGAATTCCCAGTGGATGCCGATGCATTTGGCCTTGTACGGGTCGCCGATGCGCAGCGCGCCGCGCGGTTCGACGATCAGCCCGAGGTGACCCTGCGGGGCCAGCAGTTCGCCGAGCACGTCCCAGTAGTGGTCGGTGTCGGCCAGGTTCAGCGCCACCTGCACTTCGCCGATGCCCAGCGCATGCAGCTGCGGCGGCAGCGGTTGGCGGTGGTCGATGACATGGTCGGCGCCCAGCTGGCGGCACCATTGCGCCGAGGCCTCGCGCGAAGCGGTGGCGACCACGCTGAAGCCGGCGTGCCGGGCCAGCTGGATGGCAATCGAACCCACCCCGCCGGCGCCGCCGATCACCAGCAGGGTCTGCCCGGCATGGCGGCGGTCGTCGAACTGCAGCGGCATGCGCTGGAACAGCAGCTCCCAGGCGGTCAGCGTAGTCAACGGCAGCGCAGCGGCGTCGGCGAAATCCAGGGTGGCCGGTTTGCGCCCGACCAGCCGCGCGTCCACGTGCTGCCATTGCGCGTTGCAGCCGGGGCGGGTGACATCGCCGGCGTAGTAGACCTCGTCACCGGGGGCGAAGGCGGTGACCTGCGGACCCACCGCTTCGACGATACCGGCCGCGTCATAGCCAAGGATGCGCGGTGGTTGCGCCTGCTGGTCGCGCGGAGCGCGCAGCTTGGTGTCCACCGGGTTGACCGAGATGGCCTGGACGCGGACCAGCAGGTCCGCCCCGGCTGGCGGACCGGGTTCGGGCAGGACCAGGTCGAGCAGGCTGTCGGGATCGTCGATCGGCAGGTAGTGCGTCAGTCCCACGGCTTTCATGGCAGCTCCGGCGGAGGGGAGGGTTTCATCATACGGCTGCTGACAAAGCTGTTTCCGCGCTGAATCGAATGCCGGGCGGCGATTGGTGCCGAATACGGCAGTGCACCGCTGAAAACCCGAGGGAAATGGCAAAACCCTTGTCATTGCTGGGTCTTGCGGAATTTCATCAACCTGTATAGGGTGCCACCAGCTGGACCGGGTAGAGGTCTGGCGGTCGTCTTCACATGTTACGGGACTGTTAACATCACCTTCACTCGCCTGAGCATAATGTTCGCGGCGGTGGCGTGCTGAATCGGCAGTCTGAAAACGACGCAGGTGCTGGCCCATGCCTCTACCGGTTTCATACCCCCGAAATAGGAGCTGTACTCAATGAACAAGAAGATCCTTACTGCCGCGCTGCTGGGCGGTCTGGCTTTCGCCCAGGCTGCATCGGCGCAGGATTTTGACGACCGCTGGTACCTGACCGGTTCGGCCGGCTTCAACTTCCAGGATAGCGACCGTCTGACCAACGACGCTCCGTTCGTTACCCTGGGCCTCGGTAAGTTCATCAGCCCCAACTGGTCGCTGGACGGCGAGCTGAACTACCAGAACCCGAACTTCGATGCCAACCAGGATCTGAACTGGAGCCAGTACGGCGTCTCGGTAGACCTGCGTCGCCACTTCATCTCCGAAGGCCGTGGCTGGAACCCGTACGTGCTGATGGGTCTGGGCTACCAGAAGTCGGAAGAAGAGTCCGTGTTCAACGCAGCTGGCCCGCGTGACCGCGAAGACGGCAACCTGGCCGCCAAGGTCGGCGTCGGCCTGCAGACCACCTTCGAAAAGCGCGTTGCTGTCCGCGCCGAAGTGGCCTACCGCGCTGACTTCGACGACCAGAGCGTCGCTGCACGTGACGAAAGCTGGTTCGGCGACGTGCTGGCTTCGGTCGGCGTCGTGATCCCGCTGGGCCCGGCTCCGACCGCTGCCACCGTTGCTCCGGCTCCGGTTGCACCGAGCTGCGCCGACCTGGATGACGACGGTGACGGCGTCAACAACTGCGACGACAAGTGCCCGGATTCGCAGCCGGGTCAGACCATCGGTCCGGACGGTTGCCCGGTGCCGGTCTCGATCGATCTGAAGGGCGTGAACTTCGACTTCGACAAGGCTACCCTGCGTCCGGACGCTGTTGCGATCCTGAGCGAAGCCACCGAGATCCTGAAGCGTTACCCGGATCTGCGCGTTGAAGTTGCCGGTCACACCGACTCGAAGGGTACCGACGCTTACAACCAGAAGCTGTCCGAGCGTCGTGCCACCACCGTGTATGACTACCTGACCAAGAACGGCGTGTCCGCTTCGCGTCTGGTGGGCCCGATCGGCTACGGCGAGAGCCGTCCGATTGCGCCGAACACCAACCCGGATGGTTCGGACAACCCGGAAGGTCGTGCAAAGAACCGTCGTACCGAGCTGAACGTCCAGAACTAATTCTTCTGGTAGTACAGTCTCAGCAGAGGGCCCGGCATTGCCGGGCCCTTTTTTTGTTCTTTTTCCGCCCGCGTGGCAAGCACGTGGCGTGCTTTGACCCTTTCCAGGCGCGGCGGTCGGTGGGTCGGGCGCTGGGCCCCCATGCCCTTTCCGGCGACGCCCCCGGCGTCGGCCTGCGGCCGCCACCTCCTCCTTACTTCGCCTCCAAGGGCATGGGAACCCAGCGCCCTACCCACCGACTGCCGTCAAAAAGCTTCGCGTCCACCTGCGTACCGCAAGCCGAGCCCCGTAGCAGCCGGTAGGCTCCTGGGCAAAGTAAAGGAGGAGGCCGCCCCGCGGCCGGGGGACATTTGCGCCAGGGGCCTACCGGCTGCTACGGGGCCCTCACGCTCGCGGATGACCGGACGAAGCTGGCTTTTCTAAAAGGCTTGGACAAGAAATCAACAATAAATCCAATAAGTTGCCGTATTCATTGAATGTGGGATCTTGAAAGCCGTTGTGGCACTGTTAAACTCGCCGCGTCACCCTATCCTTGGATGCATCCCATGCTGCGTATTGCACTGGCCGCCACGCTTGGCCTGGCCCTGGTTCCCACCGCCTACGCAGCCGTGGATTGCTCGGCCCACGCCATCAGCGCCGCGCCGCTGCCGTTGCCGGCCACCGCGATCGCGCCGGTGGCCGAAGAGCTGTATATCCGCAACGTGCAGCTGGGCATGCCGGCCGGTGTGCTCACCTCCAATTTCGATCAGCAGCAGTCGCTGGACCGCGTGCTGCAGCGCCTGCGCATCGATGGCTGCCAGAACATCGCCAAGGCGATGCCCGGCGCCCCGGCGATCAAACCCAACGATCCGGCTGCCTACAAGCCGGCGACCGAGTTCGACAACACGCCGTGGCGCTTCGACATGAGCCAGAACGGCAAGCGCATGACCGCCGAGGAATTCGACGCCTGGATGAAGGCGCGCGGCGTGCGCGTGGTCAAGGCGCGTCCGGTTCCGGCCGCTGCGCCGGCTGCCGCTGAAGCTCCGGCGGCGACCAAGCCGGGCGAGAAGAAGTAGGCCGCCGCGCGCGGAGCCCGATGAGTTCACGCCGGCCCCCTGCCGCGCCTGCCGCCCGACCACGCCGCCCGCAGCGGCGTGCGGCAGCGGCAAGTACCACCACTGGCGATGGCGCTCCGCGCCACGGCCTGGCCCGGGTGTTGTCCAAGGCCGGGCTGTGTTCGCGCACCGAGGCCGCGCGCTGGGTCGCCGGGGGCCGGGTGACGGTCGATGGCCGGGTCATCAACAACCCCGAATTCCCGATCGTCGAGGGGCGCCACCAGGTGCGCGTCGATGGCCAGCGGCTGGATGCGCCGCAGCGCATCCACTTGATGCTCAACAAGCCGCGCGGGCTGCTGACCACCGCCCAGGACGAGCAGGGCCGCGACACCGTCTACCGCTGCCTGGATGGCGCCGGGCTGCCCTGGCTGGCGCCGGTCGGGCGCCTGGACAAGGCCAGCGAAGGCCTGCTGTTGTTCAGCAACGACCCCGAATGGGCCGCGCGCCTGACCGACCCGGCCACCGGGCCGGACAAGACCTACCACGTGCAGATCGACGCCATACCCGATGCCGCGCAGCTGCAGGCGTTGTGCACCGGCATCGATGACGACGGCCAGCACCTGCGCGCGCGCCGCGCGGTGCTGCTGCGCAGTGGCGGCAAGACCGCCTGGCTGGAAGTGGTGCTGGAGGAAGGGCGCAACCGGCACATCCGCCGCCTGCTGGCCGCCTTCGGCATCAACGTGCTGCGCCTGGTGCGCGTGGCCATCGGCGGGCTGCCGCTGGGCACGCTGGGCAAGGGCCAATGGCGCGCGCTGAGCCAAACCGATCTGGACCTGCTGTATGCCGCGGCCGATGGCGCCGTGGCGGCACCGTGACTTCGTGGTCTGCCCGCCGGGCAGGCCGACCGACCCGGGCAAAGGATGGCCTTGCACCCCACGTTCCATTGACTACCGGGAGTATCCCCATGCATGCCAGCCTCACCCGTTCCCTGTTCCGCGGCGCCTGCCTGTTGTTGCCGGCCGCGCTGCTGACCGCCTGCGGTGGCCACATACAGGCGTCCAGGACCCCGCCGGTGACCGACAAGGTAGTGGAAGTGAAGACCCCCGAGCTGGACGGGCGCGGCAGCTATCGATTCCTGATGAGCGATGGCGACAAGCGCATGAGCGCCGATGAGTTCGACGCCTGGATGAAGGCCAACGGCATCCGCGTGGCCAAGGGCAATGGCCAGGACCGGGCAGCCGCCGCACCGGTGGTGGTGGCCAGCAAGGAATCGGCCAAGGACAAGAAGAAAAAGAAGAAATGACGCGCAAGGCGCGTCATTGCGTAGCGCCGGGCTCTGCCCGGCGATGTGAGCGGGGCAGAGCCCCGCTCTACGTCTGATCGCACGCGATGTCAGCGGGGCAGAGCCCCGCTCTACGTCTGATCGCACGCGATGTCAGCGGGGCAGAGCCCCGCTCTACGTCTGATCGCA
>NZ_JACWUO010000022.1 GCF_020857975.1 Stenotrophomonas rhizophila | reverse complement strand
GGTACCCACGAGAATGCCGCCTGCAAGGGCGGCATTCTGCTTCGGCCTGCGGCCGTAGCGTTGCGTCAGTAACGCTGCGCGTTACTGACGCAACGGAATCACCCGGATTTCGACGCGGCGGTTCTGCGCGCGGCCGGCGTCGGTGCTGTTGTCGGCGATCGGGTAGGCCTTGCCGGCGCCCAGGGTTTCGATGCGTGCGCCCTGTACGCCCTGGGCGGTCAGATAGGCGGCAACCGAATCGGCACGCTCCTTGGACAGGCGGTTGTTGACCGCATCGCTGCCGATGCTGTCGGTATGGCCGACCACTTCGATCATGGTCTGGTTGTACTCGGCCAGGGTGCTGGCCACGCCGTTGAGCGAACCGTAGAACTGCGGCTTGAGCGTGGACTTGCCGAAGTCGAAGGTGATGCCATCGGGCAGGTTCAGGGTCAGGTTGTCGCCATCGCGGGAGACGTCGATACCGGTGTTGGCGGTACGTTCGCGCAGCGCGCGTTCCTGGCGGTCCTGGTACTGGCCCACCGCCGCGCCGCTGAGCGCACCGATGCCGGCGCCGATCATGGCGTGCTGGCGGCGCTCGGTGGCGCTGTCGCCGCTGAGCAGGCCGGCGGCCACGCCGATCGCGGTGCCGATCAGCGCATTGCGGCCGGTCTTGTTCTGCTGCTGGGTCGGGTTGCCGTACGGGTCGCTCTGCACGTACGAGCCGCCGGTGGCGCAGGCCGACAAGGCGGCGGCGGTCATCAGGGCCAATGCCACGTTACGGGTTGCGGGACGAATCATGGGTGTTCTCCTAGGTTGCCGGTGTACCGGCTTGCGGGCCGCCCAGAGCATAAACAGCCAGACGCGATGCCGGCATGACGACGCCAACCGCCATGCCCTCCCTGTTCAGCTTTCCGCCCCCGGAACCGGACGGGGTCAGTCCGCGCCGGTCTGCCGGTAGGCCGCCAGCGCCGCATCGCGACCGGCGGCCAGATCCACCAGCGGCAGGGGCGGATAGGTGGGCACCAACTCGGCCAGCAGCAGCGGCTGCTGCCACGGCGCGAACCGCGCCTTGAGCGGCAGTGCCGCCAGCTCCGGCACCCAGCGGGTGATGTAGCGCGCCTGCGGGTCGAACTTCTGCGCCTGGGTCACCGGATTGAAAATCCGGAAGTACGGCGCGGCATCCGCCCCGGTGCCGGCCACCCACTGCCAGCCCATGCTGTTGTTGGCCAGGTCGGCATCGACCAGCGTGTCCCAGAACCAGCGCGCGCCTTCCCGCCAGTGTTGGCGCATGTGCTTGCACAGGTAGCTGGCGACGATCATGCGCACGCGGTTATGCATATAGCCGGTGGCCCACAGCTCGCGCATGCCGGCATCGACGATCGGAATGCCGGTGCGGCCCTGCTGCCATGCGCGCAGCGCCTGCGCATCGGGCCTTGCCCACTGGAACTGATCGAAGCGCGGGTTGAGGTTATGGTCCGGGGTCTGCGGGAAGTGATGCAGCAGGTGATAGGAAAACTCCCGCCAACCCAGCTCGCGGATGTAGCCGTCGATGTCGGCGTCGCGGCTGGCACTGCGCTCACCCTGCAGGCGGCGGACGACCTGCCACGGCGCGATCTCGCCGAAATGCAGGTGCGGCGACAGCAGCGAGGTACCGACCCGATCGGGCAGATCGCGTTGCTGGCGATAACCGCTGAGCGCACCGTCGATGAAGACCGTCAGCGCCTCATGGGCACCGGCCTCGCCGGGTTGCCAGTGGTCCCAGAACTGCCGGTCCCACGGGACCGACGGCGCCAATCCCAATGATTCGAGCGTCCCGCTGACCGCGCCGTGCGCGGGGAATCGCTCCGGTACACGGCCCGATGCCGGCAGCTGCAGCCGGGTCAATGCATTGCGCCAGAAGGGGGTGAACACCTTGTACGGCCCGCCCTGCTGGGTCGCCACCTCCCATGGCTCGAACATCAGGCTGCCGTTATGGCTCTCGGCCTCGATGCCCTGCTCGCGCAGTTCACGCTTGATCTTCGCATCGCGCGGCTGCGTGGCCGGTTCGTACTTGCGGTTCCAGTACACCGCCACCGCACCGGTCTGCTCGATCAGCTGCTGCAGTTGCGCCTGGCTGTCGCCGCGGCGCAGCACCAGACTGGACCCGCGCGCGCGCAGGTCGGCGTCCAGTGCCGCCAGCGAGCGATGCAGCCAGGTGTTGGACGCACCGCCCGGGGCCCAGTCGCCCTCCTCCTGCGGCGCATGGATGTAGACCGGCACCGGCACGTGGCCTGCATCCAAGGCGGCCTGCAGGGCCGGGTTGTCCTGCAACCGCAGGTCACGGCGGAACCACACCAGCGCTACCGACACAAGATCACCCCGGAAGATTCGAGACGCAATGATAGCCAGTGCAGGTGAAGGACAGGCAGCGGTCGCGCGTCGGCGGCCCACACTGTTCCACGCCGCCGCGCTTGACCTCAATCATGCTTGAGGTTCTATCGTGGCGTCGGTCGAACCGATGCCGGCGCGCCCAGGCAACCTGTGCAGCGTGCCGACCCCCTTCCCCTGTACTGCCGGAGATATCCATGGCTTATACCCTCCCCCCCCTGCCCTACACCTACGACGCGCTGGAACCGCACTTCGATGCGCGCACGATGGAGATTCATCACGCGCGCCATCACCAGACCTATGTCAACAACCTCAACGCTGCAGTGACCGATGCCGGGATTCAGGCGCTGCCGGTTGAACAGCTGATCGCCGACATCGCCGCGCTGCCGGAAAGCGTGCGCACGGCCGTGCGCAACAATGGTGGCGGGCATGCCAACCACAGCCTGTTCTGGACCGTACTCAGCGCCAACGGCGGCAACCCCGAAGGCGCGTTGGCGGCGGCGATCGAACGCGATCTGGGCGGCTACGCCGCGTTCAAGAAGGCCTTCAGCAAGGCCGCGCAGACCCGTTTCGGCAGTGGCTGGGCGTGGTTGACGTTGAACCGCGATGGCAAGCTCCAGGTGGAAAGCAGCGCCAACCAGGACAGCCCGTTGATGGGCGAATACGCAGGCCTTTCCGGTGGCACCCCGATCCTCGGCCTGGATGTGTGGGAGCACGCCTACTACCTGCACTTCCAGAACCGTCGCCCGGACTACATCGCCGCGTTCTTCGAACTGATCGACTGGGCCGAAGTCGCGCGCCGCTACCAGGCCGCCGGCGGCCGTTGATGGACGCCGGTCCTGCACCGGGCGTCGGCACGCAGCTCTTCGCCACGCCCTCCGGTGCTGCGGTGCCGGACCGGCCGCTGTCCCCGGCTGCACTGCGCCATGCCTTCGGCCAGTACCCCACCGGGGTGGCGATCGTCGCTGCACGCGCGGACGACGGCAGCCTGATCGCGATGACGATCAACTCGTTCGCGTCCCTGTCGCTGGAACCGCCGCTGGTGCTGTGGAGCCTGTCCAAGCGCTCGGCGGACCTGCCGGCATACCGCATCGGCAGGCCGTTCTCGATCAGCATCCTGGCCGCACGGCAGATCGCGCTCGCGCGGCACTTCGCCGATGGGAAGCTGCGGCGCGAAGCGCTGCCCGGCGCGATGATCGAGCACCCCAGTGGCGTACCCTTGATCGGCGATGCGGTGGCGCAGCTGCTCTGCAACGTCGAGCAGACACTGCCTGCCGGCGATCATATGCTGATCATCGGCCGGGTCGTGCAGCTGGATACCGCGCCCGGCGATACCCTCGCCTTTCACCGCGGGCGCTATGCCCGCCTCGCCAGCGCCTGAGCTTGGAGCATATGGACATCCCCGCACTGCACCGCCTGCTCGACCGCGGCCGCGACAGCGCCCTGCTGCGCTTCGGCCTGGGCAAGGCGCTGTTGGACGCAGGCGACGCGACGGCGGCGGTCACCCACCTGCAGCACTGCGTCGCACAGGATCCGCGCTACTCGGCGGGCTGGAAGTGGCTGGGCAAGGCGTACCTGGCCGTCGATGATACGGCTGCAGCGGCCCGAGCCTGGCAGGAAGGCAGTGCCGTGGCCGGGAGCAACGGCGACAAGCAGGCGGTGAATGAAATGGCCGTGTTCCTGCGCCGGCTACACAAGGCCAACGCGGGCCGGGCCGCATCGTCCGCCCCCCGCCTCCAGGTACCGTGCATATAGTTCCCACCGTTGTTCCAGCCGCGCTCGCGCTACGGACAGGTCCAGCCAGAGAAACAACAAGCCTGCGCAGGCCGGCAGCGCCCCAACGAAGATGCAAGTCTGCATCATTGACTGGTATCCCGGGGCAATGCTGCGGCACGACGCAATCACGCCGTGCAGCAGCCGCAGACCGCGATCCGCTCAATCCAGGCCGAGGGTTCGGGTAATGAACCCGGCGATCTCCGGATTGGCCAGGCGGGTGTAGACGCTCGGCTTGTTGATGGCACCGCAGCTCTGGTTGCGGGCGTTGCTACCGACCTGCACCGGACCGATGCCAGGGACCAGGGTAAACAATGCACCGCCCATGTCGCCCGGCAGGTTGTCGACCCTGGAACCGGTTTCGGCGCAGGCATGGGCGTAGTCGACCACACACATTTCCAGCCCTTCCTTAGATGGCGTCTGACACTGGCTGTGCGGCACGTAGGACAGCTGAGTACGCTGCAGACGCTGCACCAGGGTTCTGGTGGTCGTCGGGAACTGACCATTCCAACCGACGCTATCGAACAGGAAGCCGTCCAGCTCGAAACCGGTTTCGTCTGCCGCCGGCAGCGCCACCGGGTCGACCCCCACTACCGGCTCGGCCAGGTGGAATAGGGCGATGTTGTACCCGGTCTTCATTTCAGTCGGGTTGGACACATTGCCCGCGTAAAGCGGGTGACGATAGAAGGCCTTGACCTGCACGCGCTTGCCCTGGGCTTCGTCGCCAAGCACGGTGCGGCCGACGATGACCTCGACCATCTCCGGCTTTGGCTCCGGATTCTGCTTGGTAGTCATGAAGAACGTGGCGCACTGCGCACTGGTCAGCACCCAGTCCGGAGCGATCAGGGTGCCACCGCATTTGTGTGCCTGGGTGGCATCGGGGCCGGCAGCCTTGTTCTGGATCGAAACGATGAACGGATACTGGCCATCACCGACTGCTTCGTTGGCGGCCAGCGCGGCCGGCGATACGGCCAGGATCATACCGAGCAGACCGGCATTCTGGAGGGATGTGAACATGCGCAAGACTCCTAAGGGGAAACAACCGGCGGGCACAACCCGGACCGGAGGATTCTCGGCCAACCCCGACCGTCCGCCCATAGGGATAGAACGAAAATGCTCGACTCACACGCCGCGGCGGCGTTTGCGCGGCGATGTGACGAACCTGGTGGCGCCTACAGAGGCTGCGTAGCGATCGATTTAATCGCCCTTGACACGCCGCTGCTGCGCATCGAAGCGCTGCATCGAGGTACGGATCAGCGCCTTGGCCTCGGTGGCATTGCCCCAGCCGTTGAGCTGGACCGGATTGCGGCCGGCAGGCAGGTCCTTGTAGATGCGGAAGAAGGCTTCGATGCGCTGTCGTTCGATCAGCGGCAGGTCGTCCAGGTCGCGGATGTCGGCGTAGGTGGGATCGATCTTGTCGGTCGGTACGCCGATCACTTTTTCATCCTGCTCCCCGTCATCGACCATCTTCAGGAAGCCGATCGGGCGGAAGCGCACGATCACGCCCGGATGCAGCGGCTCGCGGGTCAGCACCAGCGCGTCCAGCGGATCGTTGTCGCCGGCCAGGGTGCGTGGCATCGAGCCGTAGTTGGCCGGATAGGCCACCGGCATGGACTGGAAGCGGTCGACGTGGAGCAGGCCGTCTTCTTTGATTTCGTACTTGGTGAAGCTGCCGGCCGGAATCTCCACCGCCAGGTTGGCTTCCTCCGGCGCGTCCTTGGGCTGTGCGGCCAGGAACGGGTGCAGTACCGCGTTGGCGGCCAGGCTGGCACCGGCCAGCAACAGCAGGGCGATGGCCAGCGCAGCTAGGTGAACCAGACGTTTGCGTCGATGCATCATGATGCTCTCCTCGGAAGGCCGGGCGCGCGGTCGCCCCGGCCCGACGGTCATTCCCAGCAACGATCGGCACGGCCCTTGAGGGTCTGGGCGCGCGTACAGTCGCGGGGGGCGATGCGTCCCTGCGTCAATTCGGTCTTCCGCTTGCGGCCATCGGCGCTACGCGTCAACTCGAAACCGTCGTACAGGCGTCCGGTGACGGTGCGCGCCTCGTAGCGCAGGTGGCCCGGATCGATCTTCAGCACCTGGAACAGCTGGGTGTCCTCGCCGACCGGTGCCATGCTGGTGCGGGCCTCGTCCGAGAGCCGGTACTGCTTCGGCCCGGCCACGCTGACCACGAACTGCGGGGTCGCGCCCTGCCCTTCGCCGCGGCGGCCGTAGGTGTGGTCGTGGCCCTGCAGGACTAGGTCGACCTGGTGTCGGCGCACCACCGGCAGCAGCACATCGCGCAGCTCGGTGTTCTGGCGGCCCTCGCGCGGGGAATAGAACGGCTGGTGCAGCAGCACGATGCTCCACGGGTGCGGGTTGTCGGCCAGCACCTTGTCCAGCCAGGCGGCCTGCGCCTGGGCCGTGCCCAGATCGAGTGCGGAGGTGCCGTCGAGCACCGCGATGCGCACGCCCTGGTAGTCGAACCAGTAGGTGCTGGTATCGGCGGCGTCCACGCCATTGCGCGGCAACGCAAAGGTCACCGGCCAGTGCCGGCCGAGCACCCGGCGCTCCTGCGGGGTGTCTTCGAATTCCTCGAAGTACTCGTGGTTGCCGATCGCCGGGGCCACCGCGGTTTCCTGCGGCAGCCAGCCGGCGGCGGCGAACCACTCGCCCCACTCGCTGTCATCCTGGCCGTCGCCGCCGCTGACCAGGTCGCCGGCGAACAGGCTCAGGCGTGCGTCCGGGGCAGCCTTCAGGCCGGCACGCATGACGCGCGAGACGTGGCTGAGGTTCTTGTTCTGGGTGTCGCCGAAATACAACAGCGTGAGCGGCTGGTCGGCACGGCCGGCGGTACGCAGCTGGTTCCATGCACTCCAGGTGTTCTGGCCCTGCACGCGCCACAGGTACAGCGTGTCCGGCTGCAGTCCGGTCACGTCGGCACGGTGATGATGGGACGCGCCCAGTTCGGTGGTCAGCGCCTGGGTGGTGGCGGTGATGCGGGTCGGCGTGCCGACATCGGGCGAGTCGCCGGCCAGTACCCATTCCAGCACCGGCGCCTGCACCGAGGTGTCGGTCCGCCAGGCGACCGAGAAGCCGCGCGCGGCGTCCTGCGCCGGCGAGGCGACCAGCCGGTCCGGGAAGCCGGTGGCTGCGTAGTGGCGGTTGCCGGCCGGCACCTGGGTGTTCGGCTCGGCGCCGGCCACGGCTTTCTTCTTGGCCAGGGCAGCGCCGCTGCACAGCAGCAGCGCCATCGCCAGCGCGGTCAGGGCGGCAGGAACGCGGCTCACGCGCCACACTCCAGCGGCAGCGACAACTGCCTGGCGATGCTCGCCCAGTCGAAGGCAACCACGCCCTGGTCATCGTGCACCGCGTACAGCGCGCCATGCGGGAAGCGCGCCGACGGCGCCTGCATCGACCAGATGCCATCGGTGTTGGCCACCGTGTTGCCCTGGAACGCACCAACGTGCTTCAGGCTGTGCCGGTCGAACAGATGGAACACGCTGCGCTGCCTGCCCTGCTCGGTGGTGATCCACCAGCCGTCCTTGCCGCAGGTACGCAGCATCACGCCCTCCGCCTGGGCCTTGAACGCATCGCGGCCGAAGGTGGTGCCGGTGAAGCGCCCTGCCAGTGTGTAGACCTTGAGCTCGCTGGCATAGCTTTCGTCTTCTTCGGCGATCAGCAGGCGGTCATTGGCCGGGTCGCCCCAGATCGATTCGACCACGCGCAGCGCGCCGGCCTGGCCGGTATCGCCGATGCTGGCAGTGAGCGTGGCCTGCGCCTTGCCGTCCTGCACGGTGAGCGCGTAACGGCGCACGCGCTTGTCCAGTTCGGCCAATGGCGGCAGCACGTCGTTGCCCTGCGCATCCTCGCCGGCATGGTAGGAGTCGGTCACGTAGACGTCATAGCCCTGGCCCTGCTTGTTGACCCACAGCCCGTAGGGCTTGCGCAGATCGGCGCCGGCAAACACGCCCAGCGGCTTGAAGTCCGGCAGCTGCAACACCTGCACGCGGTGGTTGTCGCGTTCGACGATCAACACCAGGTCATCGACCACGGCGATGCCGTTGGGACGATCGAACTGGCCCTGCGCGGTGCCGGCGCTGCCGACATCGCGCAGATGCGCCCCGGTCTGGCCGTCGTAGACCACCAGCTTGTCGGTGGCCTTGGCGGTGGCGATCAGCCACACCGCGCCGTCGGGCGTGGTCCAGCTGGCCGGCGAGTCGATGTTGTCGTCCGGGGTCATCGGGGTGAGGAACGCCTCGGCGACGGTGGCGACATTACGTGCAGCGGGGGCATCGGCAGCGGCCGTCGGCGCGGCCGGTGCCGCCGCGTCCGGCGTGGCGGCCGGCGTACAGGCAGTGGACAACGCCAGCGCGAGCAGGCCCAGGCAATGGGAGACGCGCATTACAGAGCCACCTTCAGGCCGAGGGCATAGGTGCGACCATACTCTTCGTTCTGCAGGGTGCGCGAGCGCACGCCTTGGTACAGTTCCAGCGGCTTGTCGAGCAGGTTCTGCGCTTCGAAGTAGACGCTCACGTTGGGGGTGAACTTGTAGTCCAGGCTGAAATCGAGCTGGGTATTGGGCGCCACGTAGATGTCGTAGGCGCCGCTGTCGCCCAGCGAATCCAGGTACTCGCTGCGATAGACCGCGGCCACCCGGGTGCTGAAACCGGCCTTCTCATAGCCCAGGTGCGCGCTGTATACATGCTTGGAGGCGCGCGGCAGGGTGAAATCCTCGCGCTCGCGGCCGGCCAGGCCGGGGTCGAAATCGGTGTCCAGCCAGGTGCCGCTGGCGCCGACCAGCAGGCCGTCCCAGCCCGCCGGCAGGAAGGCGAGCTGCTGCTGCCAGTTGAACTCGGCGCCCTTGACCGTGGCCTTGTTGCCGTTGATCACCCGGGTGACCTCGAAACCCGGGTACGCCGGGTCGTTGTTGCTCACCGTGTTGACGATGTAGCCGTCGATCGACTTGTGGAACACGCCCAGCGAGACGATGCCGGTGCTGCCGATGTACTTCTCCAGCGAGAGGTCGATGTTCTTCGATTCATACGGGTCCAGCTGCGGATTGCCGATCCGGACTTCCTCGTCGCCCCGGCTCAGGCCGACGCGCGGCGCCACGTCGCCGAACGACGGGCGCGAGACGGTCTTGTTGGCGGCCGCGCGCAGCACCCAGTCATCGCCAGCGTCGTAACGCAGGTGCAGGCCGGGCAGCACGTTGGTGTAGCTGCGGCTCACGCTCAACGGCGTGACCGTGAAGCTGCGGCCGTTGCTGGCCACCGCGACGTTGTTGCCGGTGGCGCTGAACTGGGTGTTCTCCACGCGCACGCCGCCGATGATGCGCAGCGCGCCGACATCCCAGGTGCCCATGGCGTAGCTGGCGAAGATGTCCTCGCTGGCGGTGTAGTCCTCTTCCAGCGAGGTCAGCGCGTTGCCGCCGGCATCCTGCGGGCGGGCGCTGTACCGGCCGCCGTTCTGCGCCCAGTAGCGGCGCATCGCGTCCGAGCTCATGCCCTGGCCCAGGCTGCCGCCGCGATGGTCGGGGCTGGCGGTGGTCCAGTCCGACAGCGCGATCGCCGGACCCAGGCGCAGTTCGCGCTCGTCCACGTTGACATCGCGGTCGCGCCAACGCCCAAGCAGGCCGAACTTGTAGCTGGACGCATCGCCATCGAAACGCAGGTTGATCTGCGCGCTGTGTTCCTTGTCGTCCACGCGCTTGGGCGAGAGCACTACGCGGTCGAAATCGTAGTTGCCGTTGTCCATCCAGCGCGCGTCGCCGAGCGTATAGCGTGGGATGCCGGTGTTCTGGTCCACCGTGGCGCCCAGGTCGTCGCCGTCGTACTCGAAGCGCGCTTCCATCTCGTCGTTGACGCGCTCTTCGGTGCGGGTATAGCCGAGCTTGTAGTCGACCACCGCGTTGGTGAGGCGGTTTTCGCCGCCGGCGCTGGTGGTGAAGGTGTTTTCCTTCTTGGTGCGGTAGCGCATCCGCTTCTGGATCGCATCGGCCGGCAGGTCATCGACGCGGTACTGGTTGTTGCCCAGCGCGGTGACCTCGCCATCGCCGAAGTTGAAGATGGTGCGCTGGCGGGTTTCGGCGTCGTCGAACTGGCTGTACAGCGTGCGCAGGTAATAGCGGTTGTCTTCATCCGGGCGCCAGTCCAGGTTGAGGTTGGCGCCGATGCGCTTGCGCTCGATCTCGTACTTGCGCTGCTGCAGGCTGTTGGCGAACAGCTCGCCCTCGTCGCCGCCGTCGAACTGGCCGTACTCCACTTCGGTGTTGTCCGACTCGAACTTGCGGTTCTGGTAGTTCACGCCCAGCGCCACGCCGAAGGTATCGGCGAACACTTCGCTGTAGTTGATCGCCGCCTTCGGGCTGGTATTGGCGGAGAGCTGCTGGTGGCTGGCTTCGATCTTGCCGCGCAGGTTGCGGCCTTCGCGGTCGAAGGCCGAGGCGGACTCGACCAGGATCGCGCCGCCGATGGCGTCGCCGGGCATGTCCGGGGTGGGCGACTTGACCACGCGCAGGCGCTCGGTCGAGTCGGAGGGAATCACATCCAGCGGCGCGGCGCGGCTGGAGTCTTCCGGGGTGCCGATGGCGATGCCGTCGACGCTGACGCTGTTGAGGGCGGCATCCAGGCCACGGATCACCACGAAGCGGCCCTCGCCCTGGTCGCGGGTGACGCTGACACCGGGCAGGCGCTGCAGCGATTCGGCCACGTTCTTGTCCGGGTAGACGCCCATGGCGTCGGAGGACACCGCGTCCTCGATGGCATCGCTGCTGCGCTTGAGGTCGACCGCGCGGGTCTGCGACTCCAGCTGCGGGCGGACCTCGACCCGGTCCAGGTCGATCGCGCTGCCACTGGCGGCGGCACCGCTGGCCAGCGCCTCTGCGGCGAAGGCGGACGGACTGGTCATGACCAGCAACGACAGGCTGATGGCCAGCCCCAACGAGGTCTTCTTGTGCACGGTTTCCCCAACGGTGTAAAGATTGGGTCAGCACGTTATGTCCGGCAGGTTGCATGGGCATGACACCGGGGGTATGGCGTGACCTCCAGCCCTATTCCGGTAGTGCCGGCCGCTGGCCGGCAACCTCACTGAAGATCTAAGGCGAAGTGCAGCATCTCGATCTCCTGCGGGAGGGGAGGACAGGCAGCCCCATGCGGGACACGCCGTAAATACGTCCGTGTAGGCTTGGCGAAAACATCCTTGTTTCGACAGTCCCGCATGGGGCTGCCTGCCCTCCCCTGCATGGATGGCCGTATGCGGATGGGCAAGCCGTCGTGCTACCGCACGGCCGCCGTTGATATGCCTACCTTGCGTAATCGGCGTTCTCTCACATCAATGAACAGCCAAACGCTGGCGGGCATCCACTGGCTTTTGGCTTCGGTTGGGCGTTGCGGCACACTAGGCATCTCCCCTCTTCGTTGCCCTCCCCATGAAAATCGTCGAAGTGCGCCATCCGCTGGTGCAGCACAAGATCGGCCTGATGCGCGATGCGTCGCTGAGTACCAAGGATTTCCGCGAACTGGCCAATGAGCTGGGGGGCCTGCTGGCCTACGAGGCCACCGCCGACCTGGATACCGAAGCCCACACCATGGCCGGCTGGGCCGGTCCGGTGACGGTGCAGCGCATCGCCGGCGCCAAGATCACTGTGGTGCCGATCCTGCGCGCCGGGTTGGGCATGCTCGGCGGCGTGCTGTCGCTGATCCCGGCCGCACGGGTCAGCGTGGTCGGCCTGCAGCGCGACGAAGAAACCCTGCAGCCGGTGCCGTACTTCGAGCGCCTGACCGGCCGCCTGGAAGAGCGCGATGCGCTGATCCTGGACCCGATGCTGGCCACCGGCGGCACCCTGATCGCCACCATCGACATGCTCAAGCGCGCCGGTGCGCGCCGCATCAAGGGCATCTTCCTGGTCGCCGCGCCGGAGGGCATCGCCGCGGTGCAGGCGGTGCACCCGGACGTGGAGATCTTCACCGCCGCCATCGATGCCCGGCTCAACGAGAAGGGCTACATCCTGCCTGGCCTGGGCGATGCCGGCGACCGCATCTTCGGCACCCGCGTGGTCGGTTGACCCCGGCGTCTGCAGCGGCGGCCGTCACCGGCCGCCGCTGCTTCACATGGTTTAGCCCTGCCCGGGAAGAAGCTGCGCGCATCCTCAACCCGTGCGTGGAGCTGCGTCATGAAGACCCTGTCCCTGCTGGCCTGCCTGCTGCTGCTCGGCAGCCCCCTGATCGCCAGTGCGGCCACGCCGCAGCAACAGCGCATGGCTGACTGCTCGGTCAAGAACAAAGGCAAGACCGGCGAGGACTACAAGACCGCGCAGAAGGCGTGCCTGAGTGGCCCCGCCCGGTGGCGAGCACGCCGCAGGAGCGCATGAAGACCTGCAATGCCGATGCCGCCGCGAAGAAACTGGCCGGCCATGCGCGCAAGACGTTCATGAGCGGGTGCCTGAAGGCGCATTGACGCGTCGAGCCGGGCTATTCCCGGTGCCGTAGGGTGCCGTGCCGACCACCGGTCGGTGCCTACCGGTGGTTGCGCAGACGGTAGTGCCGGGCGGTGCGCGGCCGAACCAGCCGTAGGCCTTATGCCAGCGCGCGCGCCTTCAATTCACCCAGTTCATGGATGGTGCCGAAGCGGCCCTTTTCATCGCGTGACACCTGGGCCAGCGCGCACTGCGGGTCGTGGGTGAAGAACAGGTGCACGTTGCGCACCAGTTTGTCCTCCAGGAAGCTGCGCTTTTCGTCGATCAGCAGTTCGGCGTTGCGGTCGTAGCCCATGGTGATCGGCACGTGCACCCACGACCGGCCCGGGATCAGGTCGGCGCAGAACACCACCCCGCCGCGTGGCTGGCCGTCGGCCGCCTGCGGCCCGACGATCTCGGCCAGCATCAGGCCCGGGGTATGCCCGTCGCTGAAACTGAAACGCACGCTGCGGCCCAGTGCCTTGGAATACGGGCCCTGGACGATCTCCAGCCTGCCGCTGGCCTGCAGCAGGCCCGGCAGTTCGGGGATGAAGCTGGCGCGGTCGCGCGGATGCGGATGCAGGGCCCGCTGCCAGTGCTCGGCACCGACCAGGAAGGTGGCATTGGGGAACAGCAACTCGGGGCTGCGGCCCTCGCTCCACTGCGCCAGTAGGCCGCCGGCATGATCGAAATGCAGGTGACTGAGCACCACCACGTCGATATCCTCATGCTCGAAACCGGCTTCGCGCAACGACTCCATCAATACGTGGCGCGATTCCTGCACCCCATAGCGGTCGCGCAGTTTCGGCTCGAAGAACGCGCCGATCCCGGTTTCGAACAGTACCGTCTTGCCCGCCAGCGGACTGGCCAGCAGGGCCCGGCACGCCAACTCGATCCGGTTGAGGTCATCGGGCGCCGCCCATTTTTCCCAGACCGCGCGCGGGGCATTGCCGAACATCGCACCGCCATCGAGTTTCTGTGTGTTGCCGTGTATCGACCATAGTTTCATCGGCAAATTATCCGGCGATACGCGTTAAATATTCGCTAGGCATGGTGGCGCCTGTAAAGAAAATCCCGCCTTGCGGGCGGGATTTCGATTGTTACCTGACCGCGGCGCTGCCCACCGGGTTGCGCGGGTCGCTGCCACCGCTGAGCACGTTGCTGCGGCGGTTCCATTCCACCGTCTGCAGGTTGCCCCAGACGTGGCTGGAGCCGCGGCCGCCGGCGGCGCTGTCGCCGGGCAGGTCGATCTTGTGGCCCATCGCCTGCAGCTGCTTGATGGTGCCGGCATCGAAGGCACCGCTTTCGGCCTCGATCAGGTCCGGCAGCCACTGGTGGTGGTAACGCGGCAGCGCGGCGACCTGCTGTGCATCCAGGCCATCGTCATAGCCGAGGATGCCCAGCAGCACCATGGTGATGATGCGGCTGCCACCCGGGGTGCCCAGCACCACCACCTTGTCGGCCGACTCCATGAAGGTCGGGGTCATCGAGCTGAGCATGCGCTTGCCCGGCTTGGGCGCATTGGCGGCATAGCCCATCACCCCGAACGCATTGGGCGTGCCCGGCTTGAGCGCGAAGTCGTCCATCTCGTTGTTGAGCAGAACGCCGGTACCCGGCGGAATCAGGCCCGAGCCGTACAGCAGGTTGACGGTCTGGGTGGCGCCGACGCGGTTGCCGTCGCGGTCGATGATCGAGAAATGGGTGGTTTCGTCATCTTCCAGCGGGGTCGGGTTGCCCGACAGCAGGTCGCTGGGGGTGGCCTTTTCCGGGTGGATGGTGGCGCGCAGGCCCTGGGCGTAGTCCTTGCTGGCCAGCACCTTCTGCGGAATCTGCACGAAATCCGGGTCGCCCAGGAAGAAGGTGCGGTCGCGGTAGGCGCGGCGCATCGCTTCGACCACCAGGTGGGTACGGTGCGCGGCATCCATCGACTTCAGGTCCCAGCCTTCCAGGATCTGCAGCATCGAGGCCAGCGCGATACCGCCCGAGGACGGCGGCGAGGCGGTGGTGATCTTCCAGTCGCGGTAGTTGAACACGATCGGCTCGCGCAGCTTGACCCGGTAGCCGGCCAGTTCCTCGGCCGTCCACTTGCCGCCGGCCTGCTTGACCCCGGCCAGCAGCAGCTTGCCGGTCTGGCCACGGTAGAAGCCGTCGAAGCCCTGCTCGGCCAGGCGTTCCAGGGTGGCCGCCAGTTCCGGCTGGCGGAACAGGTCGCCCTCGGCGATCGGCTTGCCGTTGCGCAGGTAGACCTCGCGGGTGCCGGGGTAACGCTCCATCACCTCGCGGCGCGAGGCGTAGCCGCGCGCCATGCGCGCATATACCGGGAAGCCGTCGGCGGCGATGCGGATCGCCGGGCCCAGCGAGGTGCGCAGCGGCAGCTTGCCGTGTTTGGAGGACAGCTCCACCAGCGCCGCCGGCAGCCCGGGAATGCCGGCCGACCAGGCGCCGTTGACCGAGCGGTCGCGGTCAAGGCCGCCCTGCTTGTCCAGGAAGGCTTCCGGCGTGGCCGACTGCGGCGCGGTTTCGCGCGCGTCGAGCATCACGTCCTTGCCGGTTTTCGCATCGTGCAGCAGGAAGAACCCGCCGCCGCCCAGGCCCGAGCTGATCGGCTCGACCACCGACAGCACCGAGGATACCGCCACGGCCGCATCGAAGGCATTGCCGCCCTTGGCCAGGATCTCCATGCCGGCCTCGGTGGCCAGCCGATGACCGCTGGCAATGGCCGCGCCATCGGGGTGCTGGGCCAGGGTAGCCGGGGCGGCGCCAGCGGACCAGGCCGCCGGCGACCACAGCAGGACGAGCAGCAACCAACGAGGCGAGCGCATGTTCATTCGGATGGGGGCTCCGCATAAAGTTCGGGATGGTCGCGCTGCAGCCCGTACAGCTTGGCCAGCAGGGCGTCCTGGGTTTCGGGGATGTCCGGATCCGGATCGATGCATTCCACCGGGCAGACGACCACGCACTGGGGTTCGTCGAAGTGTCCCACGCACTCGGTGCAGCGGGCCGGATCGATCACGTAGATGGTTTCACCCATCGAGATGGCCTGGTTGGGACAGGCAGGCTCACAGACGTCGCAGTTGACGCAGAGCTCATTGATTTTCAGCGACATGGCGTTATTGCTCCACGCCCGCGCCGGCGGATGAAAACCGGCCTGCGCGGGCGCGCGGGCCGGTCATCGGCGGCCTCCTGCCGGAAGCCGCCCGGGCCGCGCCAGGGCGCGGCCGCCACTGCACGGGTTACTTGGCTTCTACGAAGATGTACTCGGCGCCGGTCGGCTGCACGATGGACTGCACGCGGGCGTTGTCAGCGGCCTGGCCGATGAACACCACGCGCACGCCCTTCATCGAATCGGCAGGCACGTCCTTGAACACGGCCTGGATCATGTCGGCCATCTTCGCCGATGCCGACGAACCGAAGGCCAGCATGTTGCCCGGCTGGATGCCACGGGCCACGGCCTGGGTGGCGCTTTCGACCTGGCGCTCGTACTTGGCGGCGAATTCCGGATCCGATTCGGGCGAGAGGTAGTACAGGAACGGGCTGTTGCTGATGTTGCCCATGTTCTGCACGGCCACCGCCTGCAGGTACTTCTTCCAGCCGGCATCGTCGTTGGCGTCCGGGGCGACCAGCGCCTGCTGGGCTTCGGCGACCGGGGCGGCCTCTTCCTTCTTGCAGGCGGTGAAGGCCAGCGCGAACGACGCGATCAACATGGCACGCATGGTGTTGTTCATGGAATTCCTCCCTTGGTGATTCTTGGTATGTATGGGTCTGACAGGGGTTACGACTGCGCCGCCTTCGCTTCCCGCACCCTGCGCAGTGCTTCAAGCACGGCCGAGGGCACGAAACCGGACACATCGCCGCCCAGGCGGGCGATCTCCCGGACCAGCGAAGACGAAATGAAGCTGTGCTGCTCGGCCGGGGTCAGGAACAGGGTCTCGACCTCCGGGATCAGATGGCGGTTCATGCTCGCCATCTGGAATTCGTACTCGAAATCGGACACCGCGCGCAGCCCGCGCAGCAGGATGCCGCCCTGCACCGAGCGCACGAAATGCGCCAGCAGGGTATCGAAACCGATCACTTCCACGTTGCGGTTGTGGCCCAGCGCGTCGCGCGCCAGTTGCACGCGCAGCTCCAGCGGCAGCGTCGGACCCTTGGACGGGCTCTGCGCCACGCCCACCACGACCTTCTCGAACAATGGCGCGGCCCGGTTCACCAGATCGATGTGACCGTTGGTGATCGGATCGAAGGTGCCCGGGTACACGGCAATGCGGCGGTTGGCCACGGTCATGCGGAAGCTACGCGTTTAGGTCTGGTGAAAGTGTAGCAGTGGCGCGCCGGTACAGGGCAAAACGCACCTCGCGGGTACCGCCTTCACGGTGCAGCAGCCACGGTGCGGGCACCGGCGGCGCCTGCGCGGCCGGCGCCTCCAGGTACAGCCAGGCATCGGCGGCCAGGTGCGGCGCCAGCCCGGCCAGCACCTGGTCCCACAGCCCGGCCGCGAACGGCGGGTCGACGAACACGATATCGGCCAATCCCGCCGGCCGCTGGCCCAGCCACTGCAGCGCATCGGCCTGGACCACCTCGACCTGCCCCTGCGCGCCCAGCCTGGCCACCGACTCGCGCAGCTGCCGGGCCAATGCCGCATCCCGTTCCACCAGCGTGGCCTGCCCGGCCCCGCGCGACACCGCCTCCAGCCCCAGCGCGCCGCTGCCGGCGAACAGGTCCAGCACCCGCGCCCCGCCGATCCGCGGCATCAACCAGTTGAACAGCGTCTCCCGCACCCGGTCGCTGCTTGGCCGCAGCCCCGGCGACAACGGCACCGGCAGCTTGGTCCCCCGCCACTTGCCACCGATGATCCGCACCTGGCCCACGGCCGGCGCCACCGGCTGGCGCGGCTTCATGCGCGGCTCCAGAAGGAAAGAGCGGACGGGTCGAACGAGCAGGAACAGGTCATGGGCACGAAGATCAGGCGATTCAGGGCGTCATTCTAGGCGGTCCGGCCCCCGTCACCACCACGAGTACCGATTCCAGAACGAAGAGCAGCCACGCGTGGCGTGGCTCTACCCGCGTCACTCGGAACGTCTGCCAGAGGCCGGTGGGGATGCGGTCCCGGGACCGTTGGGCAACATGGATGTTGCCCACGAGGCTCCAAGGATGGATTTACGCCGTGTCCCGGGACCGCGTCCCCACCGGCCTCCCACGCAGACAGGTAGGCGCCGCGCTTTTGGCTTCATGCTGCGGCGTCATGCTTCGGCTTCGGCTCCGGCCCTTGGCTCTCGCTCCGGCCCCGCTCTTGAAAACCCACCCCACCACCCCTACCCCTTGAGCCAGCCGCCGCGCCGGGCGCGGCATCGTCCAAGGAGCATCGCCACCCATGACCGAGCAGACCGCAAAACAAACCCTGGGCTTCCAGACCGAAGTCAAGCAACTGCTGCAGCTGATGATCCACTCGCTGTACTCCAACAAGGAAATCTTCCTTCGCGAGCTGATCTCCAATGCCGCCGACGCCGCCGACAAGCTGCGCTTCGAAGCACTGACCCGGCCGGACCTGCTCGAAGGCGACGGCGACCTGCGCATCTGCATCAGCTTCGATGCCGATGCCCACACCCTGACCATCGACGACAACGGCATCGGCATGAGCCGTGACGAGGCCATCGCCCACCTGGGCACCATCGCCAAGTCCGGCACCGGCGACTTCCTGCGCCAGCTGTCCGGCGACCAGAAGAAGGACTCCCAGCTGATCGGCCAGTTCGGCGTCGGCTTCTACAGCGCCTTCATCGTCGCCGACCAGGTCGACGTCTACTCCCGCCGCGCCGGCCTGCCCGCCAGCGACGGCGTGCACTGGTCCTCGCGCGGCGAAGGCGAGTTCGACGTCGAATCCATCGACAAGCCCGAACGCGGCACCCGCATCGTCCTGCACCTCAAGGACGACCAGCACGACTTCGCCGATGGCTGGCGCCTGCGCGGCATCATCAAGAAATACTCCGACCACATCGGCCTGCCGATCCAGATGGCCAAGGAACACCACGGCGAGGACGCCCCGGCCGCGGTCGAATGGGAAACGGTCAACCGCGCCAGCGCGCTGTGGACCCGCCCGCGCACCGAGATCACCGATGCCGAGTACCAGGAGTTCTACAAGCACGCCGCCCACGACCACCAGGACCCGCTGGCCTGGAGCCACAACAAGGTCGAAGGCAAGCTCGAGTACACCTCCCTGTTGTATGTCCCCGGCCACGCCCCGTTCGACCTGTACCACCGCGACGCGCCCAAGGGCCTGAAGCTCTACGTCCAGCGCGTGTTCGTGATGGACCAGGCCGAGCAGTTCCTGCCGCTGTACCTGCGCTTCATCAAGGGCGTGGTCGACTCCAACGACCTCTCCCTGAACGTCTCGCGCGAAATCCTGCAGTCCGGCCCGGTGATCGACTCGATGAAGTCGGCGCTGACCAAGCGCTCGCTGGACATGCTGGACAAGTTGGCCAAGGACAAGCCGGAGGTCTATGCCGGTTTCTGGAAGCAGTTCGGCCAGGTACTCAAGGAAGGCCCCGCCGAAGACTATGGCAACCGCGAGAAGATCGCCGGCCTGCTGCGCTTTGCCTCCACCCATGAGGCCAGCGGCGAGCCCAGCGTATCGCTGGCCGACTACATCGGCCGCATGATCGAGGGCCAGGACAAGATCTATTTCCTGACCGGCGACAGCCACACCCAGGTCAAGGACAGCCCGCACCTGGAAGTGTTCCGCAAGAAGGGCATCGAGGTGCTGCTGCTCACCGACCGCATCGACGAATGGCTGATGGGCTACCTGACCGAGTTCGACGGCAAGTCGTTCGTCGACGTCGCCCGCGGCGACCTCGATCTGGGCGCGCTGGAAAGCGCCGAAGACAAGCAGGCGCAGGAAGCGGCGGCCAAGGACAAGCAGGGCCTGGTCGAGCGCATCAAGAGCGCGCTTGGCGAGGACGTGGCCGATGTGCGCGTCTCGCACCGCCTCACCGACTCCCCGGCGATCCTGGCCATCGGCGAACAGGATCTGGGCCTGCAGATGCGCCAGATCCTGGAAGCCAGCGGGCAGAAGGTGCCCGACAGCAAGCCGGTATTCGAGTTCAACCCCGGCCACCCGCTGATCGGCAAGCTCGACCAGGAAGCCGACACCGCCCGCTTCGATGACCTCAGCCGGGTGCTGTTCGACCAGGCCGCGCTGGCCGCCGGCGACACCCTGAAGGACCCGGCCGCGTATGTGCGCCGGCTTAACAAGCTGTTGCTGGAATTGTCGGCGTAAGGCAGCACAGCCAGGTGCCGACCCCCGGTCGGCGCCCGGCGGGCCCGGTAGTGCCGGCCGCTGGCCGGCTCCTCGCATCACCATGGGTTCCCAGGAGCCGGCCAGCGGCCGGCACTACCGGCGGCGGGCAGGATCCACGTTACCGGCGGCGGCCAGACGCCGCGTTCAGGCGTGCACGTCCAACAACGCGCCCAGCATCTGGTCGCTGCGACGGATCAGCAGCGCATTGGCCGAAAACGCCAGCACTGCTTCTTTCGCCGCAACCAGGTCCGACACCGGGGCCGACGGATCGGGTGGCAGTTCGACCAGACCGGCCGCCACCCCGCCGCCGGCAACCGGGGACTGGGCAACGCCGATCCGGGGGGCGCCAGCCACCGGCAACCGCGCCACGTTCGCCGCGGCGGCCTGCACCCCCAGGTGGGCGGCGCGCAGGCCCGAACCGGCAATGGACATCACGTTCATGGTGGCACGCTCCACGCTACAAGGGCCGCATCGCATGACGCGGCTGTTCACACCCGTTAGCGGCCAGCGTGCGCCAGCCTTTAGCCCGGCCTGCCAGCGCAGGGCGCAGTGGTAGCATATCCCCCTGATTTCAGCGCCGAATCCAATGCTCAGTTTCTTCCGTCGCAAAAAGCCCCAGGACGCTCCGCAGGACGCGCCCAAGACCCAGCACTACTCGGCTGAAGAGCTGGCCGCGGCGTTCCCGCAGGCCAGTCAGGACGGCCCGACGGCGCCGGTCGATGCGCCTGCCGCTGCCGTCGCAGCGTCGCCGATCGCGGCCGAAGTCGCGGCACCGGTGGCCGCGCCTGCCGTGGACCCGGTCGCCGTGCCCGATACGGCCGCTGCCGTTGCGCCCGCCGCGGCCCCGCCGGTGGTTGCAGAACCGCTGGTGGTTGCAGAGCCCATCGCCGCGCCCTTGCCGCCACCGGTGCTGGTTGCCAGCGCGGTCACCCAGGAAGCGGCCCAGCCGCTGCCCGACGCCGGCCAGGACAGCACCGTGCCGGCCGCCCCGGGCAAGACCGGCTGGCGCGACCGCCTGCGCAACAGCGTGATCGCGCGCAGCTTCGGCGGCCTGTTCTCGCGCAACCCCAAGCTCGACGACGACCTGCTGGACGAGTTGGAAACGGCGCTGATCACCGCCGACGTCGGCGTCGGCGCCACCACCGCGCTGGTGGAAAGCCTGCGCAAGCGCATGAAGGCACGCGAGTTCGCCGATGCCAACGCGCTGCTGGCCGCGCTGCGCGGCGAACTGATCGCCATCCTGCAACCGGTCGCCAAGCCGCTGCGGATCGACCCGGCCGCCAAGCCCTTCGTGGTGCTCACCGTGGGCGTCAACGGAGTCGGCAAGACCACCACCATCGGCAAGCTGGCCAAGCGTTTCAAGGACGACGGCCACAGCCTGATGCTGGCCGCCGGCGACACCTTCCGCGCCGCCGCCGTGGCCCAGCTGCAGGCCTGGGGTGAACGCAATGGCGTGGCCGTGGTCGCCCAGGGGCAGAACGCCGATGCCGCCTCGGTGGCCTTCGACGCCCTGCAGGCCAGCAAGGCGCGCGGCACCCAGGTGCTGATCGCCGATACCGCCGGCCGCCTGCATACCCAAGCCGGGCTGATGAACGAACTGGGCAAGATCCGCCGCGTACTCGGCAAGATCGACCCGACTGCCCCGCACGAAGTACTGATGGTGATCGACGGCACCACCGGCCAGAACGCGCTGTCGCAACTGCGCCAGTTCCATGCCGCAGTCACCGTGACCGGCCTGGTGGTGACCAAGCTGGACGGCACCGCCAAGGGCGGGGTGGTGTTCGCGCTGGCCCGCGAATTCGGCATTCCGATCCGTTACTGCGGCATTGGCGAGCGCCCCGAAGACCTGCGCGTGTTCGACCCGGAAGCCTTCGTCGACGCACTGTTGCCCGAAGCGCTGGGCGCCTGAGCAGACAACGCGTGCGCCGGTAGAGCCACCCCATGGGTGGCTGCTTCATCCCCGGTGCATCCGATTGCCGACGCAGCCACGCACGGCGTGGCTCTACCCTTCCGTCCGGAACCTGCATGACCCGCCAGCCTCACGCCAGCGCCCCATTGCCGACCGACGATGCCTTCGTCGCGCGGCTGCTGCCGTGGTTCGACGGCCACGGCCGGCATGACCTGCCCTGGCAGCATCCCCGCGCACCGTACCGGGTCTGGCTGTCGGAGATCATGCTGCAGCAGACCCAGGTCGTCACGGTGATTCCGTACTTCCTGAAGTTCCTGCAGGTATTCCCGACCCTGCCCGACCTGGCCGCCGCCAGCAACGATGCGGTGATGGCGCAATGGGCCGGGCTGGGCTACTACGCCCGCGCGCGCAACCTGCACGCCGCCGCGCAACGCTGCGTCGAACTGCACGGCGGCGAGTTGCCACGTGATTTCGACGCGCTGCACGCCCTGCCCGGGATCGGCCGCAGCACGGCCGGGGCGATCCTCAGCCAGGCCTGGAACGATCGCTTCGCGATCCTGGACGGCAACGTCAAGCGCGTGCTCACCCGCTACCACGGCATCGACGGCTTTCCCGGGCTGCCGGCGGTGGAAAAGGTACTGTGGGCGCTGGCCGACGCGCACGTGCAGTGCGTCCCCGGCGCGCGCCTGGCCGATTACACCCAGGCGCAGATGGACCTGGGCGCCACCGTCTGCACGCGCAGCCGGCCCGCCTGCGTGATCTGCCCGCTGCAGCACGACTGCGTGGCGCGCCGCGACGGCCGCGCGGACCAGTTGCCCACCGCCAAACCGAGCAAGACCCTGCCCGAACGCGAAGCCACCGCGCTGCTGCTGCGCGATGCGCACGGCCGCATCCTGCTGCAGAAGCGGCCGGACACCGGCATCTGGGCGCAACTGTGGACCTTGCCGCAGGCCGACAGCGGCAGCGCACTGCAGGACTGGTTCGATGCACACATCGACGGTTCGCTGGAAGACGCCGAGCCGCTGCCGGTGCTGCAGCACACCTTCAGCCATTACCGGCTGCACCTGCAGGTGCTGGTGCGCCGGGTCCACGGTCTGCGCGTGGAAGACCCCGGCCTGCGCTGGGCCGATACCGATGCGCTGGCCACGCTGGGCCTGCCTGCGCCGATCCGCAAGCTGCTCGACAGTGGCGCGCCGCCCCGCGCGGCCAAGCGCCGTACAATGCGCGGTGCAGCATCCCCGAACGATTCCGAGTAACCCGCATGCCCCGCACCGTCTTCTGCCAGTACGAACAACGCGACACCGAAGGCCTGGACTTCGTGCCCTATCCCGGCGAGCTGGGCCAGCGCATCTTCAACCAGATCGGCAAGAGCGCCTGGAGCAAGTGGCTGGCGCACCAGACCATGCTGATCAACGAAAACCGGCTGTCGCCGCGCGACCCGCAACACCGCGCGTTCCTGGAAGCGGAACTGGAGAAATACCTGTTCGGCGGCGGCGCCGAGGCACCGGCCGGGTTCGTGCCGGAGGCCTGATCGCGCCACGCGCGTACCGGCGCATGCGTACCGACCAACGGTCGGTACCTACCGGGGGGGCGTGGGTCGGCACGCAGACGCGGTGGATACCGACCGTTGGTCGGTACGCGCACGATGACCGGTTCCGGGGAGCCGGCCAGCGGCCGGCACTACCGGTTGCGCGCGGCGGTCAATTTCCTGGCGCAGGCTGCCCTTCTTCGCGCTCCTGCAACTGCGCCTGGCGCAGCTCCTGTTCCGAAGCGCGCAGCGCCTTGACGTCCAGTTTGCGGATGCTGCCGATGAAGCACGGCATGTTCATCGGGCCGGCGGTCGGATCACGCACCAGCACCTTGTCAAAACGCGCCGAGACCCGCCCCATCTGGCTGGTCAGGCCGATCGCCGGGGCATAATCCAGCCCCTGGCAGGGTCCACGCAGTTCCAGCAGGAACGCCTCGCCAGGCTTGGTCCACACCGCCAGCGCGCTGTCGCCCAGCGCGCTCCAGCCATTGAGCGAGTGGAAGTACTGCAGGCTGTCCTGCGGCGGGCCGGCGTGGGCCCGGTACAGGGCCAACCGCTGTTCATCGGTGAGCCGGCCGGTGGTGGCGCAGGCGGCCAGGGTCAGGCACAGCGCGGCGGTGGCAATCAGGGTCTTCATGGCGCCTCCAACGGGATGACTGCCGCGATCATGCACCCTTGCGGCAACGCCGGCGACGGGCCGCCGCCGGCCATTCAGCGCCCAGCTCAGACCTGGCTGTGGGCCAGCGCGTGCAGCCGCCCTTCGCGCAGTTCCAGCACGCGGTCCAGCTTGCGCGCCAGGCTGCGGTCGTGGGTCACCAGCACCAGGGAGGTGTGGTGGGCGCGGTTGAGTTCCAGCATCAGCTCGAACACCGTCGCGGCGGTCTTGTCGTCCAGGTTGCCGGTGGGTTCATCGCCGAGCACGCAGGCCGGTCGGTTGACCAGCGCACGGGCGACGGCGGCGCGCTGGCGCTCGCCACCGGACAGCTCGCCCGGCTTGTGGTCCATGCGATGGCCCAGCCCCACCGACTCCAGCAGCGCGCGGGCACGCGCGGACGCGGTGGCCACGCTGTCGCCGCCGAGCAGCACCGGCATCATCACGTTTTCCAGCGCGGTGAACTCCGGCAGCAGGTGGTGGAACTGGTACACAAACCCCAGCGCCTGGTTGCGCAGCTTGCCGCGCTGGCTGTCCGACAGGCCGGACATGGCCTGGCCGGCCACGAACACCTCGCCGGCGGTGGGCGTGTCCAGCCCGCCCAGTAGGTGCAGCAGGGTGCTCTTGCCGGCGCCGGAGGCACCGATGATCGCCACCGTCTCCCCGGCCGTCACGCCCAGCGACAAGCCGTTGAACACCGGGGTGCGCATGCGGCCTTCGGCATAGGTCTTGGCCAGTGCCTCGGCGCGGATCACTTCATCGCCATGCTGCATCGGCTCATTCATAGCGCAGGGCCTCCGCCGGCTGGGTGCGGGCGGCGCGCCACGCGGGGTACAGGGTGGCCAGGAAACTCATGGCCAGGGCGATCAGGGTGATGATGACGATGTCCGGGGTCTGCATGTCGGTGGGCAGGCCGGTGATGTAATACACATCCTCGGGCAGCAGCTTGACGTTGAATACGCTCTCGATCGCGCCCAGGATCCGCTCCAGGTTCAAGGTCAGGGTGATGCCGCCGACCACGCCGAGCACGGTGCCGAAGATGCCGATCAGCGAGCCCTGCACCATGAACACCTGCATCACCCCGCCCGGGGTCAGCCCCAGCGTGCGCAGGATGGCGATGTCGGCCTGCTTGTCGGTGACCAGCATGACCTGCGAGGACACCAGGTTGAACGCGCCCATGGCGATGATCAGCGACAGCAGGATGCCCATCACCACCTTTTCCATGCGCAGCGAGTGGTACAGGTTGGCGTTCTGCTGGGTCCAGTCGCTGACCCGGTAGGCACCGCCCAGGCTGCGGGCCAGATCCACGCCCACCTCCAGCGCCTTGTCCATGTCGTGCAGCTTCAGGCGCACGCCGGTGACCCCGTCCATGCGCAGCACGCGTTCCAGGTCGTCCATGTTGGCGTAGGCCACGCCGCGGTCGATTTCGTTGTAACCGGCCTCGAAGATGCCGCTGACGGTGAAGCGTTTCAGCCGCGGCATCGCCCCGACCGGGGTGCCCTGCACTTCGGCCAGCGTCACCAGCACGGTGTCGCCGACCTCCACGCCCAGCCAGATCGCCAGTTCCTGGCCCACCAGCAGGTTGTAGCTGCCCGGGGTGAGGCTGTCGAAGCTACCCTTCTTGATCTTCTGGTTGATCACCGACACGCCCGGCTCCAGCGCCGGGTCGATGCCCTGCACGATCGCCCCCTGCACGCGCGGGCCGCTGAGCATGCCCTGGATCTCGATGTACGGCGCCGCACCGGACACGCGCGGGTCCTTCTTGGCCACGTCCACCGCACGCTGCCAGTCGGACATCGGCGCGCCGTCGCTGGTGATGGTGGTATGGGCGGTCATCTGCAGCAGGCGGTCGCGGATCTCCTTCTGGAACCCGCTCATCACCGCCAGGGTGGTGATCAGCACGGTCACGCCCAGCGCGATGCCGAGGATGGAGGCCATCGAAATGAAGGAGATGAAGCCATTGCGGCGTTTGGCGCGCAGGTAGCGCAGCCCGATTGAAACAGGTATGGGTTTGAACATGCAGGTGCGCCGGACGATTCAGGCTATGGTGCCACTGCCGGACGTGAACGGGAAATGCAGTGTGCACGCACGGCCAGTCGCAGTTCACGTCGGCGCGCAGGGGCCAGCGTATCGGGCCAGAACAGCCGCCAGCGGTGGCGCCCGCCCTGCCGCCAGCCAAGCTGCAGCAGCACCCCGCGATCGGACAGCTGCAGGTCCTGGACCGCCTGGCCGGCGACCCGCGCCGGGGCCGGGCCGGGCGCAATGACGATGGCCAGGGCCGGTTGGCGCCAGTAGCGCCATGCCTGCAGGCCGCCGCCGGCCACCACCAGCAGCGAGGCCGGCCACCACCAGGCGCCGGGCAGCGCACTGGCATGCAGCGCCCACGGCGCCAGCGCGGTGATCAGCAGCTGCGCGCCGCATTGCCAGCGCGACGGGCGCCATTCAAGCCGGCAGGGCGCGGATCCTGGCGATGAGTGCGGCGGGCTGGGCATGCGGGCATTCCTCGTAACCCATGAACCAACGCCACAACCTATCGTCCTCGCTTTCCAGCAGGAACAGGAAAACCTCGCGTTCTTCGGTAGGTGCCTGCAGCCAGCAACGGTCCAGGTAACGGCCGAACAGCTGGTCCAGCTCGCGCATGCCGCGCCGGCAGCGCCAGCGCAGCTTCTTCAGTTCAGTGGCTTCGTCCATCGACATCGCATTCCTCGGGATGCCGGCCAACCAAGGCCGGAAACAACAGCGGCACCGGACCTTCCGGTCGGTGCCGCCGCAATCGCCGCCCTGGGGGCGGCGATGACATGAATCGCTGGATCAGGCGCGGCGCGCCATCATCAGCTTCTTGATCTCGGCGATCGCCAGGGCCGGGTTCAGCCCCTTCGGGCAGGTCCGCGAGCAATTCATGATGGTGTGGCAGCGGTACAGCTTGAACGGATCTTCCAGCTCGTCCAGGCGTGCGCCGGTGTCCTCATCGCGCGAGTCGATGATCCAGCGGTAGGCCTGCAGCAGGATCGCCGGGCCCAGGTAACGCTCGCCGTTCCACCAGTAGCTCGGGCAGCTGGTCGAGCAGCACGCGCACAGGATGCACTCGTACAGGCCGTCCAGCTTCTTGCGGTCTTCCGGCGACTGCAGGCGCTCGCGGTCCGGCGGCGGCGGGGTCTGGGTACGGATCCACGGCTTGATCGAGGCGTACTGCGCGTAGAAGTGGGTCAGGTCCGGCACCAGATCCTTGACCACGCTCATGTGCGGCAGCGGGTAGATCGGCACTTCGGCCTTGCCGCAGTCGGCAATCGCACGGGTGCAGGCCAGCGTGTTGGTGCCGTCGATGTTCATCGCGCACGAACCGCAGATGCCCTCGCGGCACGAACGACGGAAGGTCAGGGTCGGATCGATCTCGTTCTTGATCTTGATCAACGCGTCCAGGACCATCGGGCCGCAGGCGTCCAGATCGATCTCATACGTATCGGTGCGCGGATTGCTGTCGTCGTCGGGACTCCAGCGGTAGATCTTGAAGGTGCGGGTGTTCTTCGCACCGGTCTGGGCGGGGAAGTGCTTGCCCTTTCCGATCTTGGAATTCTTGGGGAGGGAAAACTCGGCCATGGCTGTTCTCGTTGGCTCAGGCGGCTCGCGCTGCAAAGCAGGCGCGGGTAGCACGGAAGATGAGGAAGTCGACACCACCGGGCAGCGGCGCACGCGCCACCCCACCCGTGCGGGTGGCGGCGGTCGCGAGCGCTGCGTGAACGGAGGTCATGCCGCAGGTCTGTCAGTAAACGCGCGGCTTGGGCGGGACGACGTCCACGTCCTTGCTCAGCGTGTACATGTGGACCGGACGGTAGTCGAACTCGCACTTGCCGTTTTCGTCGACGTTGACCAGCGTGTGCTTCTGCCAGTTGACGTCGTCGCGGTCCGGGAAGTCCTCATGCGCATGCGCGCCGCGGCTTTCCTTGCGCTGTTCGGCCGAGTTGATCGTCGCCACCGCGTTGAGCAGCAGGTTGTTCAGCTCGTAGGTTTCGATCAGGTCCGAGTTCCACACCAGCGAACGGTCGGAGACCTTGACGTCCTGGAAGGAGTCGAAGATCTCGGCCATCTTGCTGCAGCCCTCTTCCAGCGTCTTGCTGGTACGGAACACCGCCGCGTCGTTCTGCATGGTGCGCTGCATGCGATCGCGGATGACCGAGGTCGGGGTGTCGCCGTTGGCGTAACGCAGCTTGTCGAGCAGGCCCAGGGCCTTGTCGCAGGCATCGGACGGCAGGGTCTTGTGCGGTGCGCCGGACTTGATGGTGTCGGCGCAGCGGTTGGCCACCGCACGGCCGAACACGACCAGATCCAGCAGCGAGTTGGAGCCCAGGCGGTTGGCGCCATGCACCGACACGCAGGCCGCCTCGCCGATGGCGTACAGGCCCGGCACCACCGCATCGGGGTTGTCGCCGACCTTGCGCACCACTTCGCCGTGGTAGTTGGTCGGGATGCCGCCCATGTTGTAGTGCACGGTCGGGATGACCGGGATCGGCTGCTTGTGCACGTCCACGCCGGCGAAGATGCGCGCGCTTTCGGCGATGCCCGGCAGCTTGTCGTCGATGACGCCCGGCCCCAGGTGGGTCAGGTCAAGCAGGATGTGGTCCTTGTGCTCGCCGACGCCGCGGCCTTCGCGGATCTCGATGGTCATCGAACGCGACACCACGTCGCGCGACGCCAGATCCTTGTAGTGCGGTGCATAGCGCTCCATGAAGCGCTCGCCGTTGCTGTTGCGCAGGATGCCGCCTTCGCCGCGCACGCCTTCGGTGATCAGGCAGCCCGCGCCGTAGATACCGGTCGGGTGGAACTGCACGAACTCCATGTCCTGCATCGGCAGGCCGGCACGCATGACCAGACCGCCGCCGTCGCCGGTGCAGGTGTGGGCCGAGGTGGCGCTGAAGTAGGCGCGGCCGTAGCCGCCGGTGGCCAGCACCACGCCGTGGGCGCGGAACAGGTGCAGCGAGCCGTCGGCCATGTCCAGCGCGAGCACGCCGCGGCAGACGCCTTCGTCATCGAAGATCAGGTCGAGCGCGAAGTACTCGATCATGAAGCGCGCGTTGTGCGCCAGCGACTGCTGGTACAGCGTGTGCAGCATGGCGTGGCCGGTACGGTCGGCCGCCGCGCAGGTACGCTGCGCCGACGGGCCTTCGCCGTACTTGGTGGTCATGCCGCCGAACGGGCGCTGGTAGATCTTGCCCTCTTCGGTACGGCTGAACGGCACGCCGTAGTGTTCCAGCTCGATGATGGCCGGGATCGCTTCGCGGCACATGTACTCGATGGCGTCCTGGTCGCCCAGCCAATCCGAACCCTTGATGGTGTCGAAGAAGTGGTAACGCCAGTCGTCCTCGCCCATGTTGCCCAGCGCGGCGGAAATACCGCCCTGCGCGGCCACGGTGTGCGAACGGGTCGGGAAGACCTTGGTCAGGCAGACGGTCTGCAGGCCCTTGGCCGCCAGACCGAACGTGGCGCGCAGACCGGCACCGCCGGCGCCGACCACGACCATGTCGTACTTGTGTTCGGTAATTTTGTAAGCGGACATCTAATCTGGATTCCTGTCTTGGTGCCTGGGCTCAGGCCACGCCGAGCGCAATGCGGGCGACCGCGAACACACTGATGATCGCGCCGAGCACCGCGATGAACTTCACCGTGGTCTGCAGCGCCAGGGCCAGCAGCGAGTTGTGGATGTAGTCTTCCAGCACGACCTGCAGGCCGAGCTGGGCGTGCCAGAACGTGGCCACCAGGAAACCGACCAGCAGCACTGCGTTCCACGGCTTGGACACCGCCTCGGTGGCGGCCACGTAATCGGCGCCGATCAGGCTCAGCACGAACACCAGGAACCAGATGGTCAGCCCGACCAGCGCGGTGGCGGTGAGGCGTTGCATCACGAAGTGTTCGGTACCGGTCTTGGCAGCGCCAAGGCCGCGCACGTTCTTCAGCGGAGTACGGTACTTGTTCATGCGGCGGCTCCGGCGAACACGTAGGCCCACACCAGCGCGGTGAGCACCAGGCTGGCGAATACCGAAATCCAGCTGCTGCGCACGAAGGCGGGGATGGAGAAACCGATCGCGAAGTCCTGCACGATGTGGCGCAGGCCATTGCACAGGTGGTAGGCAAACGACCAGGTCCATGCGAACAGGAACAGCTTGCCGTACCAGCTGCCGGCATGGCCGGTGAAGCAGCTCCAAGATTCAGGGCCCATCATCAGGGCGAGCAGGCCGCCGGCGATGATCAGGGCTCCAACAGACAGAAAGATGCCGGTGGCTCGATGCAGGATCGAGGTGGCCATCTGAATCTGCCAGCGATACACCTGAAGGTGCGGGGAAAGGGGACGTTCTCTGGCGGCCATTCGCTGGGCTCGTTGTCTCGGCTGGGCGGCGCAATGCCGCGTTGGCTCAATGCTGATCAGAAATCGATGCAGCGTCCGTTTTTTTCCCAGTCTCCATACCGCACCGGATCAAGTCCGCCGCGGCCGCCGATTTCCACAGGCACCGCCGGGGTCTGCGGAAGCGGCTGCTTCTGTTCGACCTGCGGGGCTTGGGGTTCGGATTCTGGAGTGGGGGTTGTTTGGCCTATCATGGGTGTTCTCGCAACGCACAAATTTTAGACCCCGTTCACGTGCCTGACAACCTGCCCCTCGATTTTCCCGCGTATCCGCGCCTGCCTGGCCACCAGCTGCTCAGCCTGGATGGCCCCGATGCGGCGGCGTTCGCCCATGCCCAATTCTCCAGCGACGTCACCGCCCTGCCCCTGCGGCACTGGCAGTGGAGCGCCTGGTTGAACGCCAAGGGCCGCACCATTGCTGTGTTCCAGCTGCTTCGGGTGGATCCGGAACAGGTGCTGCTGGTGCTCGCCGACGGCGATGCCGATGCGATTGCTTCGCAATTGCAGCGTTTCGTGTTCCGCCGCAAGGTCAAGGTCGCGGTGCGCCAGGACCTGGGCGTGGCCGGCAGTTTCGCGGCGCCGGAAGCGGCGTCGGGCGCGGCAATCGCGGTTGACGGTGAGACGCTGGAGCTGGATCTGGGCAGCGACGCCCTGCCGCGCACGCTGCGCATCGGCGCCGTGCACGGCGCCGCGCTGCCCGACGATGCGGCCTTCGCCCTGGCCTGGCGCCAGGCCGACCTGCGCCATGGCCTGCCGCGGCTGGACGCCGGCCAGCGCGAACAATGGACGCCGCAGCAGCTGGGGCTGGACCGGTTGAACGGTTACAGCGTCAAGAAGGGCTGCTATCCGGGCCAGGAGATCGTGGCGCGCACCCATTTCCTGGGCAAGGCCAAGCGCGCCCTGCAGCTGCTGCGGGTGGCCGACGGCACCGCCAGCGGCGCGCAGGTACAGCAGAACGGCGGGGCGATCGGCAGCATTGCCAGCGTGGCCGGCGATCTGGCCTTGGCGGTGCTGCCGCTGGAGATTGCGGCAGACCCCCTGTCCGTGGACGGCATTGAGGCAGTGCACCTGCCGCTGCTGGACGGCCTGGCCCGGTAGGCATCGACCGTTGGCCGATGCGTAGGTGGCCCGCCGGCATCGCGGTCACGACCAACGGTCGCGACCTACCGCACGGACAGGTAGGCATCGACCGTTGGTCGATGCATGCCTGACCCGCCGACGGTTGGTCGGCGCGCCCGCTCAATCGGCCGCGTTCAACCGCTCGCCGCTATCGGCATCGAAGAAATGCAGCCCCTGCGGATGGATCGCCACGGCGATGGTTTCGCCCACCTTCGGCAGCGCCTGCGGGGCCACGCGCATCACCAGCGGCTGGCCGCCGGCGGTCATGTTGACGAAGATTTCGTTGCCGACCGGCTCGATGCCGTCGATGGTGGCCACCAGCGCGGTCGCACCCCCGGCCGCGGCCGGCTGCAGATGCTCCGGGCGCACGCCCACCGCGAGCGTCCGGCCGATCCAGGCCGGGTCGATCGTGGCCTGGCCCAGCGGCGCGGTCAGCTGCGCCTGGCGCACTTCCACGCCGTTGTCGCCCTGCTGCAGGGTGCCGCGCAGCACGTTCATCGCCGGGCTGCCCAGGAAACCGGCCACGAACAGGTTGGCCGGGCGATCGTACAACGCCATCGGCGTGTCGATCTGCTGGATCACCCCGTCCTTGAGCACCACGATGCGCTGGCCCAGGGTCATCGCCTCGACCTGGTCGTGGGTCACGTAGATCATGGTGGTGCCCAGCTTGCGGTGCAGCTGCGCGATTTCGGTGCGCACGCTGTGGCGCAGCTTGGCGTCCAGGTTGGACAGCGGTTCATCGAGCAGGAACACCGCCGGCTCGCGCACCAGCGCCCGGCCCAGCGCCACGCGCTGGCGCTGGCCGCCGGACATGGCCTTGGGCAGCTTGTCCAGCATCTCGGTCAGGCCCAGCGTTTCGGCGGCCTCGTTGACCCGCCTGGCGATGGTGGCCTTGTCGTGCCCGCGCAGCTTCAGGCCGAACGCCAGGTTCTCGGCCACGGTCATGTGCGGGTACAGCGCATAGCTCTGGAACACCATGGCGATGTCGCGGTCCTTGGGCGCCACGTCGTTGACCACCCGGTCGCCGATGCTCAGCGTGCCGCCACTGATTTCCTCCAGCCCGGCGACCATGCGCAGCAAGGTCGACTTGCCGCACCCGGACGGCCCGACCAGCACCATCAACTCACCATCGGCCACTTCGAAGGTCGCGCCCTGGACGGCCACCTGGCCGTTGTCGTAGACCTTGCGCACGCCCTGCAACTGCACTTTTGCCATGTCACCCATTCCAGTCCGCCCGCTACCGGGCTGTTGATACGGAACTGCCCTCGGCCCTCCCGATGGCAGGTCGATGGCGTGGTGCCGCATGACGGCGACCACTGCAATCGAATACAGTCTGCGCATTCTGCCATGTAAACGTTTTCACGTGGCAGTATCCAAGGTCGGTCATGCGCACGACGCACCTTCGGGGCCAGATTGTCCCCGGTACGCCACGTGCATAGGCCATCATGGGTTGGCACCTGCCTGTTCATGTTGCCCTGCAACAACTGGACAAAGCATACAACCCGTACCCCGAGAACATAGACGAGAAGCGATTGACAACGATGTCACCCGGATCTGAAACTCGAGCGATGCACGACACCCTCTTCCTGTTTGGCGCCACAGGCGACCTGGCCCAGCGCTATCTGTTCCCCTCCCTGCTGCGCCTGCTCGGCGACGGCCTGCTGCCGGAGGACTTCAAGATCCGCGCACTGGCCCTGTCCGCGCACGACACCGAGGGTTTCCGCGAAATCCTGCGGCCGCGCCTGCAGCAGGCGATGCCGCAGGCCAGCCAGGACGACATCCAGTCGCTGCTGGCGCGCATCGATTACCGCTCGGTGGACCTGCGCAATCCGGACTCGGTGGCCGAGTCGGTCAGCGACCTGGTCAACCGCCACTGCGTCAGCTACCTGGCCATTCCGCCGGGCCTGTACATTTCCACCTGCGAGGGCCTGGCCAAGGGCGGCGCACTGGCCGCGCCGCACCGGCTGATGCTGGAAAAGCCGATCGGCAGCGACAGCGCCAGCGCCGAGGAAATCATCTCCACCATCGGCCAGTGGATCGATGAAGACCGGGTGTTCCGCCTGGACCACTACCTGGGCAAGGCCGCGGTACAGAACCTGATCGCGCTGCGCTTCGGCAACACGCTGCTGGAGGCGGTGTGGAACCGCAACTACATTGAGTCGGTGCACATCGTTGTGGCCGAAAGCGAAGGCGTGGACGGCCGCGATGCCTACTACGCCCGCTCCGGCGCGCTGCGCGACATGGTCCAGAGCCACATCCTGCAACTGCTGTGCCTGGTGGCGATGGAGCCGCCGGCCTCGCTGGAAGCCGATCGCATCCGCGATGAGAAGGTCAAGGTGCTGCGTGCGCTGCGCCCGCTCGATGCCAAGCACGCCGCGCGCGACAGCGTCCGCGGCCGCTACACCGCCGGCACCATCAACGGCCAGCCCGCGCAGGCCTACCAGCCGCCGGAAGGCAGCGATGTGGAGACCTTCGCCGGGGTCACCGCGCATATCGACAACTGGCGCTGGTCCGGGGTGCCGTTCCACCTGGTCACCGGCAAGCGCCTGGCCGAGCGCACCACCCGCGTGGTGGTCACGCTCAAGCCGGTCACCCACTGGCTGTTCGAGCGCCCGCACCGCGGCAACGCCACCCCCAACCGCATCACCTTCCAGCTGCAGCCGCAGGAAAACATCGAGCTGGGCCTGATGAGCAGCCTGGCCGGCCCGGAATGGGGCGCGCTGGAACTGCACCCGCTGGAACTGGAACTGTCGGTCCCCACCGGCCTGCACCGTCGCATCGCCTACGAGCGGCTGTTCCTGGATGCCTTCAACGGCAACCACGCGCTGTTCGTGCGCGATGACGAAGTGCGCGCGGCCTGGGCCTGGATCGACAGCGTCAGCGATGCCTGGAAGGCCGCCAAGCTGCCGCTGCAGCCCTACCCGGCCGGGCAATGGGGCCCGGAAGAAGCCGCCGGCTTCCTGCCCGTCGATGCCGACGCCAGTGGCAAGGACGGCACGGCATGACGGCGCAGAACCAGCCGGTGCTGGTCGCCGACATCGGTGGCACCAATGCCCGCTTCGCGCTTGCCGACACCCAGCTGGCCGCGCCCCTGCAGCAGGACAGCATCCGCGAATTCGCGGTCGCCCAGTTCCCCTCGCTTGGCGATGCCGCGCGCCACTATCTGGAGCAGGTCGGCGCCGAAGCCAGGCGCGGGGTGTTCGCGGTCGCCGGGCGCGTGGACGGTGACGAGGCGCGCATCACCAACCATCCGTGGGTGATCTCGCGGATGCGCACCGCGCACATGCTCGGCTTCGGCGAACTGCACCTGATCAACGATTTCGCCGCACAGGCGATGGCCATTTCGCTGCTGCAGCCGCAGGACGTGATCCAGGTCGGCGGCGCGGCATGGGTGCCGGGCACGCCCGGCCAGCCGCGCAACTACGCAGTGATCGGCCCGGGCACCGGCTTGGGCGTGGGTGGGTTGATCCTGCGCCATGGCCGCTGCTATCCGCTGGAAACCGAAGGCGGCCACGTCAGCTTCCCGCCGGGCACGCCGGAGGAAATCCGCATCCTGGAAATCCTGTCCGAACAGTTCGGCCGGGTCTCCAATGAACGGTTGATCTGCGGCCCGGGCCTGGTCAACATCCACCGTGCGGTATGCGAGATGGCCAACATCGATCCGGGCCAGCTGCAGCCGGTGGATGTCACCGCCCGCGCCCTGCACGGCGATCCGCAGGCGATGCGCACGGTGGACGTGTTCTGCGCGGTGTTCGGCGCCATCGCCGGCGACCTGGTGCTGATGCAGGGCGCTTGGGACGGGGTATTCCTGACCGGCGGGCTGACCCCGAAGATGCTGGATTCGCTGCAGCATTCCGGCTTCCGCCAGCGCTTCGAACACAAGGGCCGCTTCTCCTCGATCATGGCCCGGGTGCCCTCGCTGGCGGTGATGCATCCGCATGCCGGCCTGCTCGGTGCGGCCGCCTACGCCGCCGATGTCGAACGCGACCTGCCCGGAGGCAACGCATGAACACCTTGGACATTTCCGATCGTTACACCCTGGTCCGCCATGGCGATGCCGATGCCTGGATCGAGGCCGTCGCCGCTGAAATGGCGCAGGCGCTCAACCACGACATCGCCGCGTTCGGGCGTGCACGCATGCTGCTGTCCGGCGGCACCACGCCGGCGCCGGTATACCAGGCGCTGGCCGAGCTGGACGTGCACTGGGACCGGGTCGAAGTGAGCCTGGTCGATGAGCGCTGGCTGTCGCCGCAGGACCGCGACAGCAATGCCTGGCTGGTGCGCGAGAGCTTCCTCACCCGTGCCGAAGGCGCGCACTTCGATCCGCTGGTGCGGGTCGGCAAGCCGCTGCCCGAGTGCGTCTACACCGCCAACCTGCAGGCCCAGCACACCCAGGCGCCGTGCCTGAGCGTGCTCGGCATGGGCAACGACGGGCATACCGCCTCGCTGTTCCCCGGCTCCAGGGACCTGGCCCGCGCACTGGAAAGCACCCTGCCCTACGCCGCGCTGGACGCCACCGGCTGCCCCGGCGCCAACCAGTGGCCGCTGCGCATCACGCTGACCCCGCATGGGTTGAAGCAGAGCCGCCAACGCCTGCTGCTGCTGCGCGGCAAGCAGAAGCTGGAAGTGCTCAGGCAGGCGCTGGAAAGCAACAACCCACAGCTGTATCCCATCCTCAATGCGATCGATCTCGACGGCGCGAAACTGCGCATCCACTGGTGCGACTGATCGTGCCCGGTGTCGTTCGTTCGCCCTCTCATAGCCGGTAGCCAATGAGCCTGCATCCCACACTTCATGCCATCACCGAGCGCATCGTCCAGCGCAGCGTCGCCTCACGCGCGGCCTACCTGGCCGGCATCGACGCCGCGCTGCGCGAAGGTCCGTTCCGTTCGCGCCTGAGCTGCGGCAACCTTGCCCACGGCTTCGCCGCCTGCGGCCCGACCGACAAGTCGCGCCTGCGCGGCGGGGTCACCCCGAACCTGGGCATCGTCACCGCCTACAACGACATGCTCTCGGCCCACCAGCCGTTCGAGCACTACCCGGAGATCCTGCGCGATACCGCGCGCGCGATGGGCGCCACCGCCCAGGTCGCCGGCGGCGTACCGGCGATGTGCGACGGTGTCACCCAGGGCCGCGGCGGCATGGAGCTGTCGCTGTTCTCGCGCGATGTGATCGCCCAGGCCACCGCGATCGGGCTGAGCCACGACATGTTCGACGCCAGCGTCTATCTGGGCGTGTGCGACAAGATCGTGCCGGGCCTGCTGATCGGCGCGCTGGCGTTCGGCCACCTGCCGGCGATCTTCCTGCCGGCCGGGCCGATGACCCCGGGCATTCCCAACAAGCAGAAGGCCGAGGTGCGCGAACGCTATGCCGCCGGTCTGGCCTCGCGCGAGGAGCTGCTGGAAGCCGAAGCGGCGTCCTACCACGGCGCCGGCACCTGCACCTTCTACGGCACCGCCAATTCCAACCAGACCCTGCTCGAGGCGATGGGCGTGCAGTTGCCGGGCGCCTCGTTCGTCAACCCCGATACCCCGCTGCGCGATGCATTGACCCGCCGCGCGGCCGAACGTGCGCTGGAAATCTGCGCGCTGGGCGATGATTTCCGTCCGCTCGGCCGCTTGATTGACGAACGCGCGATCGTCAATGCGGTGGTCACCCTGATGGCCACCGGTGGTTCGACCAACCACACCATCCACTGGATCGCGGTGGCGCGTGCGGCCGGCATCGTACTGACCTGGGACGACATGGACCAGCTGTCGCAGCTGATTCCGCTGCTGGCGCGGGTGTACCCGAACGGCGAGGCCGACGTGAATCGTTTTGCCGCCGCCGGTGGTACCGCGTTCGTGTTCCGCGAACTGATGGAGGCCGGGCTGATGCATGCCGACCTGCAGACCGTGGCCGAAGGCGGCATGGCCCAGTACGGCCAGGAGCCGGCGCTGCGCGAGGGCAAGCTGATCTACCTGGACGGCGTGCGCGACAGTGCCGACCCGGACGTGGTGCGCGGGGTGGCCGCGCCGTTCGAAGCCCAGGGCGGGCTGCGCCTGCTGCGCGGCAACCTGGGCCGTTCGCTGATCAAGCTGTCGGCGGTGAAGCCGCAGTTCCGCACGATCGAAGCGCCGGCGGTGGTGGTCGATGCGCCGCAGGTGCTCAACAAGCTGCATGCCGCCGGGGTGCTGCCGCACGACTTCATCGCGGTGGTGCGTTTCCAGGGTCCGCGCGCCAATGGCATGCCGGAACTGCATTCGCTGGCGCCGCTGCTGGGCCTGCTGCAGAACCAGGGCCGGCGCGTGGCGCTGGTCACCGATGGCCGTCTGTCGGGCGCGTCGGGCAAGTTCCCGGCGGCGATCCACATGACCCCGGAAGCCTCGCGCGGCGGTCCGCTGGCGCGCGTGCGCGAGGGCGACATGATCCGCTTGGACGGCGAGGCCGGCACGCTGGAGCTGCTGGTGGATGCGGCCGAGTTCGCCGCGCGCGCACCGGCGGCGAACACCGCACCGGCCGCGCATGACCTGGGCCGCAACCTGTTCGCGATGAACCGCCGCCTGGTCGGCCCGGCCGACCAGGGCGCGATTTCGATTTCGTGCGGGCCGGCCACCGCCGAGGGCGACATCTGGAACTACGACGCCGAGTACGAGTTGGGGCATGACGCTTCGGCGGCGTTGGCGCCGCATGAGTCCAAGGACGCCTGATACGTTTGAAGCCAACGGCAGCGGTTGGACTCCCTGGCTGAGGCAGCGGCGTGCCCCCATTCGGGACACGCCGTGAACCCATCCATGGGGCCTCGTAGAAAACGTCCTTGTTTTCTACGGTCCCGAATGGGGGCCCGCCACTGCCTCACGACATATCGCGGCGCCTCCCTGCGCCGCATGATCCGGAACAGGAAAAGCGAACATGAGCATTGCCGAACACCAGAAGCGAGCTGAAACCCTGCTGCATGCCGCCGGCATCCTGCCGGTAGTGACCGTGCACACCCTCGACCAGGCGCGCGCGGTGAGCGCGGCGCTGCTGGAAGGCGGCCTGCCGGCGATCGAACTGACCCTGCGTACGCCGGTGGCGATGGAGGCGTTGGCGATGCTCAAGCGCGAGCTGCCGGACGTGGTGGTGGGCGCGGGCACGGTGCTGACGGTGGAGCAGATGCAGCAGGCCATCGATGCGGGCGCGGATTTCTTGGTGACCCCGGGCACGCCGGCGCACATGGCCGACGCGCTGGCGCAGGCGCCACTGCCGGTGGTGCCGGGTGCGGCGTCGCCGACCGAAATGCTGGCGCTGTATGCGCGCGGCTTCCGCGTCTGCAAGCTGTTCCCGGCCTCGGCCGTGGGCGGACTGGCGATGATCAAGGGCCTGGCCGGCCCGATCCCGGACCTGAAGCTGTGCCCGACCGGCGGCATCACCGAGGACACCGCGGCCGAGTACCTGGAGCAGAAGAATGTGGTCTGCATCGGCGGTTCGTGGATGGTGCCGGGCAGCTGGATCGAACATGGCCAGTGGGACAAGGTGCGCGACAGCGCGGCGCAGGCGGCCAGGATCGTGGCACGGGTGCGTTCGCGCTGAGGCGCGTATCGGCGGGCAGCCACGCATGGCGTGGCTCTGCCGGTACGTTGCCGCAACGAAAAACGCCCGGGCATGCCCGGGCGTTTTTTCATGGGGTGCGGCAGCGGGATCTACATCGGCCGCGCCGGATCCACCAGGCCGTACTGGCTGGCCATGCGTGCCAGCGCGATGTTGTCGTGGATGCCCATCTTCTCGAACAGGCGGGCCTTGTGCGTGTTGACGGTCTTGGCGCTCAGGCTCAAGCGCTTGGCGATGTCTTCCTGGCGCAGGCCCTGGGTCAGCAGCAAGGCCACTTCCAGTTCGCGCGGCGACAGCGAATCGAAGGGCGACTGGCTGCCTTCCACGTTGGACAACGCCAGGTTCTGCGCGATGCTGCTGCCCAGGTAACGCCGGCCCAGCGCCGCATCGCGTACCGCGCGCAGCAGTTCCTGCGCATCGCAGCCCTTGCCGATATAGCCGGACGCGCCGGCCTCGAGCAGCCGCTTGGGCATCGGGCCGTCTTCCAGCACCGATACGATCACCACCCGCGTGCCGTGGTCGCCGCGCACCACGCGTTCGGTGACTTCCATGCCGCTCACGCCCGGCAGGTGCAGATCGCACAGCACCACGTCCGGGCGCAGCTGACGGATGTCGGGCAACGCGTCTTCGCCGGAGTCCGCTTCACCGACTACCTCGATATCGGTCTCGTTGGACAGGATCATCTTCATGCCGGTTCGCACCAGCGCATGATCGTCCACCAGATACACTCGAATCGTCATCCACGCACCTCATCAAACGCTGCGAACGGGGCAAGCCTAGCGGCGGGGTAGCGCGATAACAAGGAACACCGCCCCCTGTCACCGCGTTCTGGTGCCCGCATCACACCCTGCTGTCTTGCCCCTTCCCGTATGCCTTTCACCCCAGGCCTTATCGGTTTACATGGCCTATCGGAATCCTGGGACGCCCTGCCGTTTTCGGCACGCCTGACGCCCCGTCCCGCTTACGTCCGGTCTCCCCAGGGATGCCGGCGGCGGAACATGACCAGGAAGCACCCTACCACCCAAACCAGTGCCGCACACCACCCGGCCAGGATGTCGGAGGGGTAATGCACGCCCAGGTAGACCCGCGACACGCTGACCAGCAGGCTGAACGACGGCGCCAGCACCAGCACCGGCCAGCGCCAGCGCGTGTTCCAGGCCAGCAGCACCACGGTGATGGCCAGCGTCATCGAGCCCATCGCATGGCCGCTGGGGAAACTGAACGTGCTTTCCGGCGCGATCGATTCCCACAGGCTGGGCCGGTCGCGCTGGAAGAACTGCTTGCTGCCCACGTTCAGCAGCGCCGAACCGACAAAGCAGATCGCCACGAAACTGGCCTCACGCCAGCGCCGGCGCCACAGCAACGCGGCCACGATCAGCACATCGGCCGGAATCAGGAACCACTCATAGCCCAGCTTGGACAGCAGCACGAAGAACCGGTCCAGGCCCGGCGCATGCAGATCGTGTAGCGTCCACAGCAGCGGCGCGTCGAAATACAGCGCCTCCAGCTCGTGCACTTCATCGGCCAGGGCCACAAAGCCGGCCAGCGGCAGCAGCACGCCCACGAACAGCAGCGCCAGGCGCCAGGCGTTGTGCCCCATCCAGCGGCGGAACCCGGCCGCCGGCTCGGGCGCGGCCAGCACCGTCGGTTTATCCGACGCTGCGGACATACTTGCGTTCGACGTAGTCGTCGATCAGCGCCACGAACTCCTGGGCGATGTTCTCGCCGCGCAGGGTCACGGTCTTTTCGCCGTCGACGAACACCGGCGCGGCCGGGGTTTCACCGGTGCCCGGCAGCGAGATGCCGATGTTGGCGTGGCGCGATTCGCCCGGCCCGTTGACGATGCAGCCCATCACCGCCAGGGTCATGTTCTCCGCGCCGGGGTGGCTGATCTTCCATTCGGGCATTTTCCCGCGCACGTGGTTCTGCACCACCTTGGCCAGTTCCTGGAAGAACTCCGAGGTGGTCCGCCCGCAGCCCGGGCAGGCGGTAACCAGCGGGGTGAAGGCGCGCTGGCCGGTGGTCTGCAGCAGTTCCTGGGCCACGATCACCTCGGCGGTGCGCGACTGGCCCGGTTCGGGAGTGAGCGAAATGCGGATGGTGTCGCCGATCCCTTCCTGCAGCAGCACCGCCAGCGCCGCCGAGGAGGCGACGATGCCCTTGCTGCCGATCCCGGCCTCGGTCAGGCCCAGGTGCAGGGCGAAGTCCGAGCGTTGGGCCAGGTCGCGGTACACCGCGATCAGTTCCTGCACGCCGCTGACCTTGGCCGACAGCACGATGCGGTCGCGCGGCAGGCCCAGCTCCACGGCGGTATGCGCCGAATCCAGCGCCGAGCGGATCAGCGCCTCGCGCAGCACCCGGCCGGCATCCCAGGGCTGGGCGCGCTGGCTGTTCTCGTCCATCAGCCGTGCGGCCAGCGACTGGTCCAGCGAGCCCCAGTTGGCGCCGATCCGCACCGGCTTGTCGTAGCGGATGGCGAACTCGATCAGCTGCGCGAACTGGGTGTCCTTCTTCTTGCCGAAGCCGACGTTGCCCGGGTTGATCCGGTACTTGGCCAGCGCCTGCGCGCAGGCCGGCTCCTGGGTCAGCAGCTGGTGGCCGTTGTAGTGGAAGTCGCCGATCAGGGGCACCTCGATGCCCATCATCTGCAGCTTTTCCACGATCCGCGGGATCGCCGCCGCCGACTCGGGGTTGTTGACGGTCAAGCGCACCATTTCCGAGCCGGCCCGCCACAGTTCGGCCACCTGCTTGACGCTGCCGGCGATGTCGGCGGTGTCGGTGTTGGTCATCGACTGCACCACCACGGGGTGGCCTCCCCCTACGACCACGCCGCCGATACGGACGGACTGGGTCTGGCGGCGGGCCCACACGGTGGTGTCGGAAGGTTGGGTCGGTTGGCTGACGGCGTCGTGCATCGGGCCATTTTAGCGCGCCCGGCGCGCCGGTAGGTGCCAACCGTTGGTTGGCACTCATCTTGGGCGGCCCTCCCGGGGCGGCCGCCGCCGATGCGGCCGATTGTCGCAGGCAGGCCGCGCCGCGAGCGCATAGGATGTGCGCAATGACCGGTACCGACGCCCCCTTCCTCCGCACCTTGTGCAGCCTGCGCTGGCTGGCCGTGGCCGGCCAGGCCACCACCATCCTGGTCGCCAGCTGGGTGCTGGGGCTGGAGCTGCCGCAGTGGCCGCTGTGGTCGGGGGTGGCGGTGCTGGCGCTGTTCAACCTGTACGCCCAGCTGCGCGTGGACGGGGACGATACCGCGCCGCTGACGGCCTTCGGGCATATCCTGGTCGATGTGATCGTGCTGACCTGGATGGTGGGCTGGAGCGGCGGCATCGCCAACCCGTTCGGTTCGCTGTTCCTGATCCTGATCGCGCTGGCCGCGCTGGCCCTGCCGCTGCGCTGGACCCTGGCGGTGGCCGCAGCCTGCCTGATCGGCTATGCGGCCAGCGGCATCTTCGGCCTGCCCCTGCCCAGCGGCTACTTCACCGGCGCGCAGATGCAGCAGTGGGGCGTGGTCTGCAATTTCCTGCTGTCGGCCACCGTGGTACTGGTGTTCGCCACCCGGCTGGCGATCGCCCTGCGCCAGCGCGAGCACGAACTGGCGATGCTGCGCGAACGCTTCGTGCGCAATGAGGGCATCGTCGCCCTGGCCACCCACGCCGCCTCGGTGGCGCATGAACTGAACACCCCGCTGGCGACCATGACCCTGCTGGCCGACGACATCGCCGACCAGAGCGAAAGCAGCGAAATGCGCGACGACGTGGAAACCCTGCGCGAACTGCTGGTGCAGTGCCGCGAGCGGGTGCTGGCGCTGGCCCGGCCGGCTGCCGGCGATGCGCCGGGGCGCGACCGGGTGACCCTGCCGCAGGTGTTGGAACAATGGCGGCTGGTACGCCCGACCATCACGCTCAAGCGCAACGACGATGCGCCGCTGACCCTGCCGCTGGACCCGGGCATCGGCCACCTGCTGATGGTGCTGCTCAACAATGCCGCCGACGCCGGCGAAAAAGCCGAGCGCCCGCAGGTGGACCTGAGCGTGCGCATCGAAGGCGACCACCTGGTCGGCGAAGTCCGCGACTACGGCCACGGCTTCGACGCGCGCCAGGCCGTGCTGCCCGGCACCTTGTTCAACAGCGGCAAGAGCCAGGGCATGGGCGTCGGCCTGGCCCTGTCCCATGCCACCATCGAGCGCCTGGACGGCGAGCTGTGGATGCGCCCGGCCAGTGGTGCCGGTACCCGCGTCGGCTTCCGCCTGCCGCTTTCGTCTCCGGAGACTTCCGCATGACCCTGCCCTCCCCGTCTGCGGCCAGCCATGGCCTGCTGGTCGACGACGACGAACTGTACCTGCGCACGCTGCAGCGCAGCCTGGCCCGCAAGGGCCTGGAAACGGTGACCGCCAGCGATATCGCCTCGGCGCTGCTGCTGGCCCGCCAGCAGCCGCCGGCCTATGCGCTGATCGACCTGAAGCTGGGTGCCGAATCGGGCCTGTCGCTGATCCAGCCGCTGCGCGCGTTGCGCGAGGACATGCGGATCCTGCTGGTTACCGGCTATGCCAGCATCGCCACCGCGGTGGAGGCGATCAAGCTCGGCGCCGACGACTACCTGCCCAAGCCGGCCACGGTGCCGATGATCCTGCGTGCGCTTGGCGAAGAGGACGATGGCCCGGCCGATGACGGCGAGCTGGAACCGCCCGATGCGATGACCCCGATCAGCCGCCTGCAGTGGGAGCATATCCAGCAGGCCATGCACGAAACCGGCGGCAATGTATCGGCCGCTGCGCGCCTGCTGGGCATGCACCGGCGTTCGCTGCAGCGCAAGCTGGCCAAGCGGCCGAGCCCGGAACGCCCGTAACCGGGCTGCCGCGGCAACAGCGGCAGCCCCGGCCGTTCAGCCCTGCGAATGCGGGGCGTGCTGCGGATTCTGCGGCAGCTGCTGCTCGCTGCGTTGGCGGGCCTGGGCCTGACCGTCGACGGCCTGTACCCGTTCGAACGAGGCCGCCACCGGGGTTTCCACGGCCTGTTCGGTGCGCATGTGCGCGCGCAGGTGGGCCGGGTCGTCCAGCGCGCCCTGCACCACGAAGACGTTCTCGCCCGGCTTGGCATGCGTGCCCTGCTGGCTCAGGACCACGTGGTCGACGCGGGTCAACCCGCTCTCCTTGGCCAACGGCAGCAGGCTGGCGGTGAGCCGCTCGCTGGCCTGGTCGAAGCTGCGACCGTGCTGGGCGTCGATCGCGGCCACGCCCTGGCGGATCTGCTGGTACATCGGATGATCGGGATGCCCGGCCTGGTCGGGCGTGGGGCGGCTGGAAGCGGTGTCCTGGTTCATGGTGCGGTCTCCCTCAGCTCTTCAATCGGTCCAGCAGTTCCAGCGTCACCAGGTCGGTGATCGCATGTGGCTGGCCCTGCAATGCCGGCAGCAGCTGGCTGGCCAGTTGTTTGCCCAGCTCCACCCCGAACTGGTCGAAGGCGTTGATGTTCCAGATCAGCGACTGCACGTAGACGGCGTGTTCGTACATGGCGATCAGCGCGCCCAGCGCTTGCGGGGTGAGCGCATCGAGCAGGATCAGGGTGCTCGGGCGGCCGCCGGGGTAGTCGCGGTGCGCATCGTCGCTGCCCTGGCCGTTGGCCAGCGCTTCGGTCTGCGCCAGCAGGTTGGCCATCAACGCCTGGTGGTTGACCAGATAGGGGTCATCGTTGCGCACGCAGCCGATGAAGTCGGCCGGGATCACGCTGGTGCCCTGGTGCAAGGCCTGGAAGAAGCTGTGCTGCACATCGGTACCGGCACCGCCCCACCACACCGGCACGGTATCGCTGGCCACCGGACTGCCGTCCAGCTGCACGCGCTTGCCCAGGCTTTCCATCACCAGCTGCTGCAGGTAGGCCGGCAGCAGCGCCAGGCGCTGGTCGTAGGTCATCACCGCGTGGGTGGCGTGGCCGAGCAGGTTGCGGTTCCAGATATCGGTCAGCGCATGCAGCACCGGCAGGTTCTGCTCCAGCGGCGCGGTGAGCGCGTGCTGGTCCATCTGCGCGGCGCCCTCGAGCAACTGTTCAAAACGCTCGAAGCCGATCGCCAGTGCGATCGGGAAACCGACCGCCGACCACAGCGAATAGCGCCCGCCCACCCAATCCCACATCGGCAGCACGCGGCCGGCGGCGATCGAGAAGGCCTGGGCGGCACGCTCGGGGTTGGCGCTGACCGCATACAGGCGTTCGCTGCCACCCAGCCAGTCGTGCAGGATCTGCCCGTTGAGCAGGGTCTCTTGGGTGCCGAAGGTCTTGGAAATCAGGATGCCGGCGGTAGTGGCCGGGTCCAGCGCGGCCAGCGTGCGTTGCATCGCCGCGCCGTCCACGTTGGAGACGAAATGCACGCGGAAACGCGCGCCGCTGGCCGGGCGCAGCGCATCGGCGACCAGTCGCGGACCGAGGTCGGAGCCACCGATGCCGACACTGACAATATCGGTGACGCCGGTCTTTTCCAGCGCGCCGACCAGCTGGCCCATCTGCGCGCGCACCCCGGCGGCGGTGGCGAAGGCCTCGCCGGCCACCGGCGCACCGCTGAGGTCGCCGCGCAGGGCTGTATGCAGTGCGGCGCGGCCTTCGGTCGGATTGACCGTTTCACCGCGGAACAGGCGCTGGAAACCGCCGGCGACATCGCGCGCGGCGGCCAGCTGCAGCAGTGCGTCCAAGGCCGCGCGGTCGTACTTCTGCCGCGCGAAATTGACGTACAACGGACCGACCCGCAGCCCCAGCGATTGTGCGCGGCCCGGTTCGGCGGCGATCAACGAAGGGATGCTCGCGCCGCGCAGGCGCTGGGCATGGGAGTGGAGCGGGTCGAATCCGTTGGTCTGTGTCATGCGGCCTGGGTCGGGATGCTGTCGTTGGTGTGGGAGATCTGGTTGTTGCCGTCCACGTATACCAACTTCGGCTTGAAGCTGTCAGCTTCCTGCTCGCTCATGCTGGCGAAGGCGGCGATGATGATGATGTCGCCCACCTGCACGTGGCGCGCGGCGCCACCGTTGAGCGAGACCACGCCGCTGCCGGCGTCGGCACGGATGGCATAGGTGGAGAAACGCGCACCATTGGTGACGTCCCAGATATGCACCTGTTCGAACTCGCGGATGCCGGTGGCCTGCAGCAGGTTGTCATCGATGGCGATGGAACCTTCGTAGTTCAGCTCGGAGTGGGTGACGGTGGCGCGGTGGATCTTGGTCTTGAGCAGGGACAGATGCATGGCAACGGGACAACGGTAAAGGAAAGGCAAATTCTAGCACCCACCGGATCGGCGGCAGCTGCCGCCCGCCCCGCCCGGCGCTGCCGGCCGTTCAGCCACCCCGGGCGCGCAACCCTCGCCGGGCCTGGGCCGGGGCGAACCGACCCGGTCAGCCGTCGCCGTCGCCCGCCACGCCGGTCGCTGCCGCGGCCGGTTGCCCGAGCTCGGCCAGGAAATGGCCGACGATCGCCTGCAGCCGCTGCTCCGGGTCGGCGCTGCCATGCAGGCCGGCGATGCCCTCGGCCAGCTGGCGGGAAGTGTCGGCCAGGATCATCCCCCAGGCCCGTTCTTCGGCGATGCCCAGGGTCTGTTCCTGCAGGCCGACCTTCATCGAGCAATGCAGGCCACGCCCGGCGATCCATACCCGCAGCATCTCCACGGCGCGGTCATCGTCGAGCGCGGCCAGCGGTATCGGTCGTTCGTTCATCGGGTGTCCGGGGCGGCCCCTCAGAACTCCAGGTTGTCGATCAGGCGGGTGCTGCCGATCCGGGCGGCGATCAGCGCCACGCGGGTGCCGTCATTGGCGTCGGCCGGCTCGGACAGGTCCGGCAGGCGCAGCACCGCGTAGTCGACCTGGAAGCCGGCCGCCTGCAGCGCCGCGGTGGCGTCGGCTTCGATCGCGCTGCGGGTCTTGCCGGCGATGAAGCCTTCGCGCATGCCCAGCAGCACCTGGTGGATGCGCGTGGACACCGACCGCTGCTGCTCGTTGAGGTACTGGTTGCGCGAGCTCATCGCCAGGCCGTCGGTTTCGCGCACGATGTCACCGCCGACGATCTGGATCGGAAAGGCCAGGTCTTCCACCATCTGGCGGATCACTGCCAGCTGCTGGTAGTCCTTCTTGCCGAAGGCGGCCACGTCCGGCTGCACCTGGTTGAACAGGCGCGAGACCACCGTGCACACGCCGTCGAAATGCCCGGGGCGGTGCGCGCCCTCCAGCAGCCCGCTGATGCCGGGCACGTTGACGCTGGCCGCCAGCTCCACCCCGAACGGATACATCGATTCCACCGTGGGCAGCCACAGCACATCGCAGCCGGCCTGCTCCAGCCCGGTGGTGTCCGCTTCGGGCGTGCGCGGATAGCGGGTGAAGTCTTCGTTGGGACCGAACTGGGTCGGATTGACGAAGACACTGGAGACCACCCGGTCGGCATACTGGCGCGCCAGCGTGACCAGCGAATAGTGGCCTGCATGCAGGTTGCCCATGGTGGGGACCAGCGCGACGCGCAGGCCCTCGCGCTTCCAGCCGTTGACCACGGCGCGCAGGCGGGACAGTTCGGTGATGGTGTCGATCATGAGGCGTAGGCGTGTTCTGCGTCGGGGAAGGTGCCGTCGCGCACGGCGTCGGCGTAGGCACGGACCGCGCCGGCCACCGAACCGCCTTCGGCAAGGAAATCCTTGACGAACTTGGGCCGGCGGTGGCCGCTGTCCAGGCCGAGGAAATCGTGCAGTACCAGCACCTGGCCGTCGCACTGCGGGCCGGCGCCGATGCCGATGGTGGGCACGTCAATGGCAGCGGTGACCTCGGCGGCGACCGGGGTCGGCACGCATTCGAGCACCAGCAGGCTGGCGCCGGCGGCCACCACCGCCCTGGCATCGTCCACCAGTTGGGCGGCGGCGTCGCCGCGGCCCTGCACCCGGTACCCGCCCAGGCGCAGCACCGACTGCGGGGTCAGGCCCAGGTGCGAACACACCGGAATCTCGCGCTCGACCAGGTAACGGATCACTTCCAGCTTGAAGCCGGCGCCTTCGATCTTGACCATCTCCGCACCGGCCTGCAGCAGGCGCAGCGAGGCATCCAGCGCGCGCTCGGGGGTGGCGTCGGCGCCGAACGGCAGGTCGGCCACCAGAAGCGCGCGTTCCAGCACGCGGGCCACCGCGCGGGTGTGGTAGACCATGTCGTCGGTGGTCACCGGCAGGGTGGAATCGTGCCCCTGCACCACCATGCCCAGCGAGTCGCCGATCAGGATCAGGTCCACCCCGTTGGCATCGAAGCTGCGCGCAAAGCCGGCATCGTAGGCGGTCAACATCACCAGCTTCTGCCCGTTGCGCTTGGCCTGCGCCAAGGCGGGGACGGTCCAGGGCTTGCTGTCTGCGTGGGTACTCATGAGCTGATAACCGGTGGCGATAAGCGGCGCATTATCCTCCTATTGGCGCGATCCCGCTGGCCTCCACCCGCATCACAGCATCCCGCACCCGGCCGTGCCCCGGGATCACCGCCTCCGGCGCGATCTCGGCCAGCGGCAGCAGCGCGAAGGCGCGCTCATGCAGATAGGGGTGCGGTACCTGCAGCTGTGGCAGGTCGATCACCGCCTCGCCGTACAGCAGCAGGTCCAGGTCCAGCGTGCGCGGCCCCCACTGCGCGGCCGGGTCGCGCACGCGGCCGAAGCGGCGCTCGATCTCCAGCAGCGCCTCGAGCAGCTCCGGCGCCGGCAGCGTGGTATCCAGCACGGCGGCGGCGTTGACGAACGCCGGCTGGTCCGGGTTGCCCCAGGCCGGCGTGCTGTACAGCTGCGACTGCGACTGCAGGCGGCTGCCCGGCAGCTGTGCCAGCGCGGCGAACGCCGCGCGCAGGGTCTGCGCGGCATCGCCCAGGTTGGCGCCCAGTCCGATACAGGCCAGGGTCACCGCTTACTCGCCCGCAGCGCCACCGGGACGGCGCCGGCGCCGACGCCGCTTGCGCGGTGCCCCGTCTTCGCCCTCGCCTTCTTCGCGTGCGGCGTCCAGCGCCGAATCCAGCTCGGGGCCGGACTGCAGCTGGGCTTCGCGCCAGAATTCGACGTCGGCCGCATGCTCGCTGGAGGCGACCTGGCGCAGTACCAGGAAATCGTAGGCGGCGCGGAAGCGCGGATGGGTCAGGGTGCGGATCACCCGCTTGCGCTGGCGCGAGCCGAAGCGGCCCTGCAGCAGCCAGATCTCCTGCATTGGCAGCGAGAACCGGCGCGGCAGCGCGATGGTGGTCAGCTGGTGCAGGGTGACCCGGTCGGCGGCGCGCCGCTGCGCTTCTTCCAGCGCCACGCCCTGCTTCTGCAGGCTGGCCAGGGCGCGGCAGAACGCCGGCCACAGCAGCAGCGCGAACAGGAACGAGGGCGAGACCGGTTCGTCGTTGGCAACGCGCAGGTCGGTGTTGTGCAGGCCTTCGATCACCATCCGGCGCAATGCGCCGCTGCGGTTGCTGCGCAGCGCCGCGGCGCTTTCCGGGAACATCACATCCAGCAGGCCGTAGCGTTCCAGGCCTTCGAAGCTGGCCACGCCGCGCCCGGACAGGAACAGCTTGAGCACTTCCTCGAACAGGCGCGCCGGCGCCGCTTCGGCCAGCAGGCCGGCCAGGCGCGGCAGCGGCTCGGCACTGGCATCGTCGATCTGGAAGCCGAGCTTGGCGGCCAGGCGCACCGCGCGCAGCATCCGCACCGGGTCTTCCTGGTAACGCTTTTCCGGGTCGCCGATCAACTTCATCAGACGGGCCTGGACGTCCTCGAAGCCGCCGGTGTAGTCGCGCACCGAGAAATCCTCGATCGCGTAGTACAGGGCGTTGCAGGTGAAGTCGCGGCGGATCGCGTCGTCTTCGATGCTGCCGTAGACGTTGTCGCGCACCAGCATGCCGTTTTCCATCTCACGGTCGCCGCTGCCATCGTCGATGTTGGCGCGGAAGGTGGCCACTTCGATGATCTCGCGGCCGAACACCACGTGCGCCAGCCGGAAGCGGCGCCCGATCAGACGGCAGTTGCGGAACAGTGCCTTGACCTGTTCGGGGGTGGCGTCGGTGGCCACGTCGAAATCCTTGGGGTTGCCGCCGACCAGCAGGTCGCGCACGGCACCGCCGACGAGGTAGCCCGCAAACCCGGAATCGCGCAGCCGGTACAACACGCGCAGTGCGTTGGGGCTGATGTCCTTGCGGGAGATGGTGTGCTGGTCGCGCGGGATCACGCGCAGGCTGAACGGTGATGTAGCAGAGGAATTGATGTTGGCGCTTCCGGTTGAGTTTTCGGGATTGCCCAATGGCATCTAGGTCCATATACTAGCGCGCTGCGCAGTTCGCGACAAAGCATGCTCCCTTCGTCTAATGGTTAGGACGTGGCCCTCTCAAGGCTAAAACAGGGGTTCGAGTCCCCTAGGGAGCACCAGTCGCGGTGCAGAAAGCCAAAAACCCCGCCACGGCGGGGTTTTTTGCGTTCCGGGCCCGGGCCCGTGGCGCCTGCCCTGCCAGGCATGGCCCGGGGAGCATCCTCCCCTGGCCCGGCCTGCCGCCCGCTCCGACCGCGTCGGAAGCGGCTCAGCCCTCCATCTGCTCCAGCTCCTTGCCCTTGGTCTCCTTGACGAAGCGCAGCACGAAGAACACCGAGATCACCGCGGCGACCGTATAGATGCCGTAGGCCCCGGCCAGGCCGATGCTGGCCAGCAGGATCGGGAAGGACACGGTGATGGCGAAGTTGGCGGTCCACTGCGCCGCCCCTGCCACCGCCAGCCCCGAGCCGCGGATCTGGTTGGGGAACATCTCGCCCAGCATCACCCACATCACCGGGCCCCAGGACATGTTGAAGAAGATCACGTAGACGTTGGCCGCCACCAGCGCCAGCACGCCCATGCGGTCGGTCAGCTGCAGCTTGCCGCCGGCATCGAGCGAGCCGCTGGCGAAGGCCAGGGTGACCAGCGCCAGCGAGATCGCCATGCCGACCGATCCGACCCACAGCAGCGGCTTGCGCCCGATGCGGTCGATCAGGACCACGGTGATCAGGCAGGCGCCGATGCTCAGCGCACCGGACAGTACGTTGATCAGCAGCGCGTCGTTCTCCGAGAAGCCCACCGCCTGCCACAGCACCGCGCCGTAGTAGAAGACCACGTTGATGCCGACCAGTTGCTGGAATACGGCCAGGCCGATGCCGATCCAGACGATCGGGCGCAGCTTGCCGGTGGCCTTGCTGATCAAGTCCGAGAAAGTCGGGCGGTGCTGGTCCTGGGACAGCGAGCCCTCGATCTCGCCGATCTTGGTCTGCGCTTCGGCCGGGCCGTACAGGCGGGTGAGCACCGCCAGGGCCTGGCCACGGCGCCCCTTGACCACCAGGAAACGCGGGCTCTCCGGGATCACCAGCAACAGGCACAGGAACAGCAGCGAGGGAACGGCCTGCATCCAGAACATCCAGCGCCATGCCTCCTGCCCCAACCACAGCTCCTGGGTGGAGGCCCCGGCCGCCTTGGCCAGCAGATAGTTGCTCAGGAAGGCGCAGAACAGTCCGCTGATGATCGCGATCTGCTGCACCGTGGCCAGCCGCCCGCGATAGCGGGCCGAGGCGACCTCGGCGATGTAGGCCGGCGACATCACGCTGGCCGCACCGACGGCGAAGCCGCCGATCACCCGGGCGAGGATGAACACCGTGGAGCTGTGCGCCGCACCGGCCCCCAGCGCGGAGAACAGGAACATCACCGCGGCGATGATCAGCACGCCGCGGCGGCCGAGCCGGTCGCCGAGGCGGCCGGCGAAGAACGCACCGATCGCGCAACCCAGCAGCATCGAGGCGACCTCGAAGCCGATCCCGGCCGAACTGGACTGGAAGGTATCCTTCAGGCCATCGACGGTGCCGTTGATCACGCCGCTGTCGAACCCGAACAGGAAGCCCCCGATGGTGGCCACGCAACTGATCAGGACGATGAAGCCGGTGTTCTCGCCGCTGCCGGCGGAGGTACTGCTGAGCGAAGCACTGGGCATGGTGATTCCTGGGTCGGAAGGGGACGTCGGGTCAGCGCAGCGGGTACTGGTTGATCAGGTTCTCCTACCTTTCTGCCGGCCGCTACGCTGCCGCGCCTGGCCCTGGACCAGGGCCGGACGATCTGCGGGGCCAGTGGGAAGGGGGCTGTTCGACACAGCCCCACCCCCGATTGTCCATCGGTAGTCATCCGCATCTTGGCCCGGACGTCGACGGTGTTGCAATCGTGCACTGCGGCATGGCCTGGACATGGCAGCCCGGCGCATACGGCATTGATCGGGCCGGTGGCACAATGCAACGCCCCTGCCGTGGTGAGCCTGCCCCATGTCCGATGCCGTCGCCGCACCGCCCACCGCTGCCGCTAATGTTCCGCTGCTGGTCGACAGCCGTTGCACCCACGGCGAAGGCGCACTGTGGTCGGCACGGCGGCAGTGCCTGTTCTGGGTGGACATCAGTGAGCGCCGGTTGTGGCAGTACCGCAGCGCCGATGGCAGCCACCGGAGCTGGTTGCTGCCCGACCGCCCCGGCTGCCTGGCCGAGGGGGAAGACGGCCGCCTGCTGATCGCGCTGGCCGGTTCCCTGCAGCGCCTGGACCTGGACCGCGACGGCGATGCCCACGCACCGCCGCTGGAATGGCTGGCCGATGTGCAGCCCGAGGTCGCCGACACGCGCAGCAATGACGGCCGTACCGATCGCGCCGGCAACCTGGTGTTCGGCACCATGAGCGAGGATCCCGCGCGTGCGCCGCTCGGCCGCTACTACCAGTTCTCGATGCGGCACGGCCTGCGCGAGCTGAACCTGCCCGCCGTGGTGATCCCCAACGCGATCTGTTTCAGCGCCGACGGCACCATGATGTACTTCTGCGATTCGGTGCGCCCGGCGCTGTGGTGCTGCCACTACGATGCCGAGCGTGCGCACTGCGGGCCACCCCGCCTGTTCGCCACCCTGCCCGATCCGGGCTGGGAGCCCGATGGCGCCATCGTCGATGCCGAAGGCGGCCTCTGGAACGCGCAGTGGCGGGCCTCCCGCGTGGTGCGCTATCGACCCGACGGCGAAGTCGACCGGGTCGTCCTGCTGCCGGTGCGCAACCCCACCTGCGTCGCACTCGGCGGGCCCTCGCTGCGGCAGTTGATGGTCACCAGTTCCCGGCTCGACCACACCGACGCCGAACTGGCGGCCAGCCCGGGCGCGGGCGGTGTATTTGCGCTGGAAACCGGCATCGCCGGCCTGCCCGAGCGCCCTTTCCGCTGGTCCTGAGCCTTGCGCCAGGGGCATTTCCGGGTTCCAGGCACGATCCGATCCCGCGCCACGGACCAACCTGTTCTAGAATTGTCCGGCTTACTGTCGGATCCAGATCCAGCCATGCCTTTCGTCGTCACCGAAAACTGCATCAAGTGCAAACACACCGATTGCGTGGAAGTGTGCCCCGTGGATTGCTTCCATGAAGGCCCGAACTTCCTGGTGATCGACCCGGACGAGTGCATCGACTGCACCCTGTGCGAACCGGAATGCCCGGTCAACGCGATTTTCCCCGAAGACGACGTGCCGGCCGGGCAGGAAGCCTTCGTTGCGCTCAACGCCGAACTGGCCAAGGCCTGGCCGGTGCTGACCGTGCGCAAGGACCCGCCCGCCGACGCTGGCGAATGGGACGGCAAGCCGGACAAGCTGAAGCTGCTGGAGCGCTGAGTCTTCCAACGGCTCTGCGGGTACGAAGAAGGGCGCCATGGGCGCCCTTCTTGTTTGCATCGCATGGCCGGCTGCGCTCCAACGCCATCAGCATCGGACAGAGACACCATGCAGGGCGTGCCTGCCAGGCAGGCAGCCTACCGACCGACGGTCGGTAGCTACCCCCATTCCCCTTACGGGGCCAGCTTGGCCTTCAGCTCGCCCAGCAGCTTGACCGGGGCGGCGCCGGTGGCCGGCAGGCCGCGCGGGTCCACGGCCGAGATGTAGGCACCGGCTTCCACCGCCACCACGCGGACCAGGAAGTCGCTGCCTTCATAGGCCACATCGTAGGAACCCAGCAGCTGGGCCTTGCTGGCCACCTTCACGCCTTCCACCGACTCCAGCGCCGTCCCCACCTTGGCAAACACCTCGTCCTTGCCGCCGGACACGGTGAACCCACCGGTATTGGCCTGGGGTGCAGCAGCAGCGGCGGCCGGGGCCGGCTTGGCGGCCTGCGAGGCCAGCACCGGCACCGCCGCAGCCGGGGCGCCGCCCGGTGCGTTCAGGTCCGGCGGCACTTCCAGCGGACGCACTTCCGGGGCGAGCGCGTAATCGCCCTTGGCGCCGCGCTTGAAGCAACCAGTGGTGCCGACCAGGGTGGCCGTCGCCAGGATGGCAAAGGACAGCACGCGGATGGCGGAAACAGATTGACGCATGGGAATCTCCTGGGTGACCACTGTCATCAGTGGTTGGAAAGTGCTTCGAGCGCACCGATGTCGGTGGCAAGGTGTTCGGCAGCGGCCTGGTGGGCCGCAGACAAGGGCAACAGCGGCAGGCGCAGGCCGTGGCCGATGCCGATCCGGCGCAGCAGGTCCTTCACCGGGATCGGATTGGGTTCCACGCCGCAGAATTCATGGAAGGGCTGCAGGCGCGCATCCCAGGCCTCGGCCGCGTCGCGCTCGCCGGCCGCAGCCAGGTCGCACATGCGCCGGTAGGCGCCGGGCAGCGCGTTGGAGCCGACCGAGATCAACCCGTCCATGCCGGACAGGATCGAGCGCGCGGCGGTGCCGTCATCGCCGCTGAGGACGGCAAAGTCCGCCGAACGCAGGGCCAGCAGCGCCTGCACGCGACCGGTCTCGCCAACCGCTTCCTTGATCGCAACGATGTTCGGGTGCGCGGCCAGCGCGGCCACTGTCTCGGGCAGCATGTCGCAGCCGGTACGGCCGGGCACGTTGTACAGGATCACCGGCAGGCCGCCCTGGTCGGCCACCGCGCGGTAGTGCGCGATCAGCCCGGCCTGGGTCGGGCGCACGTACGGCGGGGTCACCACCAGCGCGTGGCTGGCGCCGTTGGCCGCGGCGCGGCGGGTCTGCTCGATGGTTTTGGCGGTGCCCGACAGCCCGGTGCCGGCCAGCACCGGCACCCGCCCGGCCACGGTTTTGACCGCGCTGCGCAGCAACTGGTCGTATTCGTCATCGGACAGGGTCGCCGCCTCGCCGGTGGAACCGGCCACGACCACTCCGTGAACGCCCCCCTCCAACTGCAGGTGCAGCAGACGCTGCCAAGCGTCGGGATCCAAGGCGCCATTGGCCTGGAAAGGCGTGGCCAGCGCGGTGATGAGACCTGAAAGAGACAAGGACGCGATGCTCGCATGAGGGGGGAAGCCCGGCCAGGGTAAACGCCGGCCGGATGTACTTTGCATGTTACTTGCGGGTCGAAAGCACGGGCAAGTATGCTGGACTCCGGCGAACGCGCCGTCGCCGGCGCCGTTCAGACTCAGCTTGCATTACCCGGAACCACTTTGACCGACACCACGCCGCGGCCTGCGCCGACCGAAAACCATCTCCTGATCAACGCCTATACGACGCATCCGGAGTCCCCCCTGCTGCCCGTGACCCGGCGTATCGCCGACAGTGGCTGCAACCTGGTCGATGCCCGCCTGGCCACCGTCGGCCGCGATGTTTCGGTGACCGCACTGGCCACCGGCTCGTGGGATGCGGTGGCCAAGCTGGAAGCGATGCTGACCCGGCTCGAGCGCGAGGAAGGGCTGAAGCTGGTGTGGTACCGCACCGGTGCCAAACAGGCCCAGTCCAACCTGCTGCCCTACATCGTCGAGGTGATCGCCGCCGACAAGCCCGGCATCCTGTTCCAGCTGGCCGATTTCTTCGACCGCCAGGGCATCACCATCGAGAACCTGCAAAGCACCCGATACCGCGCCATGCAGACCGGTGCGGAAATGTTCTCCGCGCAGGTCACCATCGGCGTGCCGGCCAACATGCACATCGCTGCACTGCGCGATGACTTCCTGGAATTCTGCGACCATCTGAACCTGGATGCCATCATGGATCCGATGAAGTTCTGATCTTTCGCGCGTTCGTCACGGGCGCGCGAGGTTTCATGCAGTTGTAATGGCACGACCCCAGGATCCGGAAAGGAACCCATGAACGACGGCGACACCCTGGACAGCACCACCCTCGCACTGCCGCTGGCCCTGTCCGGCGGCGAGCACACCACCCTCGGCGATCTGGCCGGCCAGTGGCTGGTGTTGTACTTCTACCCGAAGGACAGCACCCCCGGCTGCACCACCGAAGGCATCGACTTCAACGCCCTGCTGCCCGAATTCACCGGCCTGGGTGCGCGCGTGTTCGGCGTCTCCCGCGACTCGGTCAAATCCCACGACAACTTCTGCGCCAAGCAGGGTTTCGCCTTCCCGCTGATCAGCGATGGCGACGAAGCGCTGTGCGCCGCGTTCGACGTGATCAAACTCAAGAACATGTACGGCAAGCAGGTACGCGGCATCGAGCGCAGCACCTTCCTGATTTCGCCAGACAGTCGTATCGTGCAGGCGTGGCACAAGGTCAAGGTGGCCGGCCACGCAGACACCGTCCTTGAAGCCCTGAAGGCCGCGAAAACCCAGTGACCAACCTGCACCCCCCAATGGCCATCACCCTGCCCTGCAGGCTGTGATGGCTTGTCCCTGTTCTGCCACCAGGAAATGACGATGACCCGAGGCAAGCGCATCTACGTTCTGGATACCAACGTGCTCATGCACGATCCGACCGCGCTGTTCAAGTTCGAGGAGCATGATGTCTACCTGCCGATGCAGGTGATCGAAGAGCTGGACAACGGCAAGAAGGGCACCACCGAAGCCAGTCGCAATGCGCGCCAGGTCAGCCGCTTCCTCAATGAGCTGGTGCAGGCCTCGGGCCTGGACAACCTGGCCGATGGCATTCCACTGCAGCGTCCCAACGGCCTGCAGCTGCGCGGCAAGCAGAGCGTGGGCCTGCTGCGCTTCCAGACCAGCCACTTCGAAGCGGGCAAGAGCTTCGGCGCGGTGATTCCCGACAACGCCATCCTCGGCGCGATCCTGGCCCTGAAGGAGCAGGTGCCGGAGATTCCGGTGGTGTTCGTGTCCAAGGACATCAACCTGCGGATCAAGGCGGCGATCGCCGGCATCGTGTCGGAAGACTACGAGAACGACCGCGCGCTCGACGATTTCAGCCTGCTCTACACCGGCGCCACCGAGCTGCCGGAAGACTTCTGGAAGAAGCACACCGACAACCTGCGCAGCTGGAGCGACAAGGGCCGTACCAGTTACGAAATCATCGCCAGCGAAGACGAGGACTGGCACCCCAACCAGTACGCCTACCTGCCCGGCGAGGATGAAGTGGAACTGCGCGTGGCCAAGGTCGAGGGCGACAAGGTCACCCTGGCCCTGGTCAACGACTTCCGCCACGGCAGCCATGCGGTGTGGGGCATCAGCGCGCGCAACCGCGAGCAGAACTTCGCGCTCAACGCGCTGATGGACCCGGAGATCGACTTTGTCACCCTGCTCGGCACCGCCGGCACCGGCAAGACCCTGCTCGCGCTCGCTGCCGGCCTGGCCCAGACCATGGATCAGCAACGCTACCGGGAAATCATCATGACCCGCGCCACGGTCAGCGTCGGCGAGGACATCGGCTTCCTGCCCGGTACCGAAGAAGAAAAGATGACGCCGTGGATGGGCGCGCTGACCGACAACCTGGAAGTGCTCACCCATACCCAGGAAGGCGGCGCGTGGGGCCGTGCGGCGACCAACGACCTGATCGCCAGCCGGATCAAGATCCGCTCGTTGAACTTCATGCGCGGGCGTACCTTCCTGTCGCGTTACCTGATCCTGGATGAAGCGCAGAACCTCACCCCCAAGCAGATGAAGACCCTGATCACCCGTGCCGGCCCCGGCACCAAGATCGTCTGCCTGGGCAACGTGGAACAGATCGACACCCCGTACCTGACCGAGACCACCTCGGGCCTGACCTACGCGGTGGACCGTTTCAAGAACTGGCCGCACAGCGCGCATGTCACGCTGCGCCGTGGCGAACGCTCGCGCCTGGCCGATTACGCGTCGGAGGTGTTGTGAACCGTTCCCTGTTACGTGCCGTCCTGCCGCTGGCGCTCGCCGCGCTGGCGGCGGCCTGCACGCCCGCCAATACGCGGCCGGGCGCCAGCGTCCCGACCGCGATCAAGACCGGCCAGTCCTGGGTGGTGACGCGACCGCTGGTCGCCGCCCAGGTCCTGGATACCTGCTCGCGCGACAGTCCCGGCCGCGAGGCCGGGCGCGTGACCGGCTACTGGGCGCCCAGCCGCAAGGAAGTTGAACAGCTGGAGGCCGCGTTGCCGACATTGGAGGCGCAGGTGCCCAAAGCCGCCGATTTCGACCGCCAGTACGTCGGCATCGAAATGAGCGGACGCAAGCTGATCTACCTCAATGCCTTCCATCTACCCGATGACGCCGACATCGATCCGGCCCGCGAAGCGATCCGGGTCTGCGATGGTGGCGCGCAGTTCTGGGGCGCGGTGTTCGATCCGGCCAGTGCGCAGTTCACCGACGTGCGGTTCAACGGCGCCATCGACGGCCCCTGACCGGCCGTGGCCACGCCCGTGCCAGCCCGATGAGCATCCGCCTGCCCACCTGGGTCTGGATCGGCGCCATCGCCTTGTCGTGCGTGGCCGGGATGGTCAACGTGGTCGGCTTCCTGGGGTTCGAGCACCAGGCGGTCAGCCACATGACCGGCACCACCAGCCAGCTCGGCATGGCGCTCGCCCAGCGCGACTGGCGCGTGGTCGGCCATCTGTGGGGGCTGCTGATCGCGTTCTGCGCGGGCGCCACGCTCAGCGGGGTCATCATCCAGGACAGCGGCCTGCAACTGGGCCGGCGCTATGGCGTGGTACTAGCGCTGGAATCGCTGTTGCTGCTGGTCGCGATCCCGTTGTTCAAGCAGCAGCAGATATGGGGCGCACTGGCCGCGGCGATGGCCTGCGGCCTGCAGAACGCCATGGCGACCACCTTCAGCGGCGCGGTGGTACGCACCACCCATCTCAGCGGCATGTTCACCGACCTGGGCATCGGCCTGGGCCACCTGCTGCGCGGCCTGCCGCTGCCGGTCCGACGGCTGACCCTGAGCGGGCTGATCGTCAGCGGCTTCCTGGCCGGCGGCGTGATCGGCGCCGGGCTGTTTTTGCGCTTCGGCTATGATGCCCTGCTCGCCCCCGCCCTGCTGACCGGCGGCACCGGCCTGGGCTATGTGCTGTACCGCCAATGGGCCCTGCTGCGGGCGCACTGAGGGCGCGGCAGCAATGCCGCGGCAAACATTGCACAATCGAGGCATGACACCTTCCAGCCCCGTTTCCGCCCTGACCATCGCCGGCTCCGATTCCGGCGGTGGCGCCGGCATCCAGGCCGACCTGAAGGCCTTCGCCGCCCATCGCGTGCATGGCCTGTCCGCGATCGCCGCGCTGACCGCGCAGAACACCGGTGGCGTCACCGCCGTGCACGTGCCGCCACTGGACTTCCTGCAGGCGCAGATCGATGCCTGTTTCGCCGACTTTGATATCCATGCGGTGAAGCTGGGCATGCTGGCCAACGCCGAGGTGATCGACCTGGTCGCCGACGCACTGGAAAAGCACCGCCCACCCCACGTGGTGCTCGATCCGGTGATGGTCGCCACCAGCGGCGCCAGGCTGCTGGAGGAAAACGCACTGGAGGCGATGCGCGCGCGCCTGATCCCGCTGGCGACCCTGCTCACGCCCAACATCCCGGAAGCCGAGCTGCTGCTTGGCCGCCGCATCGTCACCGCCGAGGATGCGGAGGACGCCGCCGACGCCCTGCTCGAGCTGGGGGCCGGCGCAGTACTGCTCAAGGGCGGTCATCTGGACGAAGGCAGCCGCGTGATCGACCGCTACTTCGACGGTGTGACCCGCGAAGAATTCATCCACACGCGGCTGCCGGTGGATGCGCACGGCACCGGCTGCACGCTGGCCTCGGCCATCGCCGCACAGCTGTGCCAGGGACTGTCGCTGCCCAACGCCTGCGAGGCGGCGATCGACTACGTCGCTCGTGGCCTGCACGCTGGTTATTACCCGGGCCGCAGCGAGGTACTGGTGATCGACCACTTCGGCGCGGCGCGCCAGGCATGATCGATGCGCACGCCCTGCCGGTCACCGCCACCGATGGCCATCGCTTCGAATTGCTGGCCCGGGTGCCGGCACGGCCGCGCGCGCGACTGTTGTGGTTGCCGGCACTGGGCGTGGCCGCGCGCCATTACCTGCCGCTGGCCGAGGCGCTGGCCGCGCACGGCGTGGCGGTGTACCTGCACGAGTGGCGCGGCAACGGCAGCAGCAGCCTGCGCCCGTCGCGCACGCAGGACTGGGGCTATCGGGAGATCCTGCAAACGGACCTTCCGGCCAGCCTGGCCGCGCTGCAAGGTAGCGCCGCCGCCGACACCATCCTCGGCGGCCACAGCCTCGGCGGGCAGCTGGCCTGCTGTCTGGCCGGCCAGCATCCCGCGCAGGTCCAGCGGCTGTGGCTGGTTGCCAGCGGCACGCCCTACTGGCGCACCTTCCCGGCCCCGCGCGGCTGGACGCTGCCGCTGATCTACCGCTTCCTGCCATGGCTGGCGCAACGCCAGGGCGTACTGCACGGTCGCCGGCTCGGCTTCGGCGGCACCGAAGCGCGCGGGCTGATCGGCGACTGGGCCAAGGTGGGGCTGAACAACCATTACGCGGGCGCCGGCATTGCGCAGGACCTGGAAGCCGGCCTGCGCCGGCTGCGCGGGCGCGCCACTGCGGTGGTGATGGCAGACGATTGGCTGGCCCCGAAGGGCTCGATGCAGGGCCTGCTGGCCAAGCTGCCCCAGGTCGACGCTACGCTGGCCGTGCTGTCGGCTGCCGCCCTTGGCACGCGCGCCGATCACTTCGCCTGGATGAAGTCCCCGCAGGCCGTGGCCGACCTGCTTTTTCATTCATTGGAGTGAAGGCCTTCACAAAAGCGTTGACGAATGCGGCCTGCATCCGCATAATTCCGCTCCTGTTGACGCGCCCGTAGCTCAGTTGGATAGAGTACCTGGCTACGAACCAGGCGGTCGGGAGTTCGAATCTCTCCGGGCGCACCA
>NZ_JACWUO010000021.1 GCF_020857975.1 Stenotrophomonas rhizophila | reverse complement strand
TCAGCGCATATGTCGGTCATTGCCTTTGATCTGAGGCTTTAGTACACAACTTACTCCCCGCAAATCGGTGAAGAACCGAAAAAAATCCCCGGCCGAGGCCGGGGAAAGCGTTGCTGCGAGGGTGTTGCGCTGGTACGACCTGATAAGCCGATCAGAGCCCGCCGATCAGAACTTGAACACGTAGGACACGCCGTAGGCCAGCGGGTCGATGTTGACCGTGCCGATTTTTTCGCCGTTGAGCTTGACCTTGCTGTCGATGTCGATCCAGCGCACGTCCACGCGCAGCGAGCCCTTGTCGTTGATGGCAAAGTCCAGGCCCGCGTGCGCGGCCAGGCCCCAGGAGTCTTCCATCTTCAGCGTGTTGCCGGCCAGCGCGCCGCCGGTCTTCTCGCTGAAGAAGGTGGTGTAGTTGATGCCGGCGCCGACGAACGGGGAGACCTTGCCCTTGCTGTTGAAGTGGTACTGCAGCGAGACCACCGGCGGCAGGTGCTTGGTGCTGCCCACGCCGCCCAGGCCGTCGATGCTGATGTCGTGCTTGAACGGCAGCGCGGCCAGGATCTCGATGCCCAGGTTGTCGGCGATGAAGTACTCGCCGGTGATGGTCGGTTTGATGTCGTTGTCGACGTCGACCTTCAGGGTGCCGCCGGCCAAAGAACCGTTGTTGGACTTCGGGGCGACCTGGTGCACACCGGCACCGATGGTCCAGTCGCCCTTGGACTGGGCCATGGCCGGGGCGGCGGCCAGGGCCAGCGCGGCGGCCAGGCTGGAGAGCAGGAGGGGGGAGGGCTTGCGCATGGGCGTGTCTCGTTGCGGGGTGGAATGGGGCCAGTTTTGCCGTCCCGGCCCCGCTGCGCCTTGATCCGGATCAATCCATGCGATTGCGTCTGTAACCGCTTCCCATCCGGTTCCGGGGGGCCGGGCCCGGTCCGGCCCTGCTAGAATGAACGCCCCTTTCCATCGGCGCCGCACCGTCGCGGCTGCAGGAGCTTGTGAACATGGCAATCAAGGTTGGCATCAACGGTTTCGGTCGCATCGGGCGCAACGTGCTGCGTTCGGCCGTGCTGAACTTCGGCAATGACATCGAAATCGTCGCCATCAACGATCTGCTGGAGCCGGACTACCTGGCCTACATGCTGAAGTACGACTCGGTGCACGGCCGCTTCAAGGCCGATGTGTCGGTGTCGGGCAACGACCTGCTGGTCAATGGCAAGAAGATCCGCCTGACCCAGGAACGCGATCCGGCCAACCTGAAGTGGGACGAAGTGGGCGTGGACGTGGTGATCGAATCCACCGGCCTGTTCCTGACCAAGGACACCGCGCAGAAGCACATCGATGCCGGCGCCAAGAAGGTGATCCTTTCGGCGCCGTCCAAGGACGACACCCCGATGTTCGTGTTCGGCGTGAACGACAAGACCTACGCCGGCCAGGCGATCATCTCCAATGCGTCGTGCACCACCAACTGCCTGGCGCCGTTGGCCAAGGTGATCAACGACAAGTGGGGCATCAAGCGCGGTCTGATGACCACCGTGCATGCGGCCACCGCCACCCAGAAGACCGTCGATGGCCCGTCCAACAAGGATTGGCGCGGCGGCCGCGGCATCCTGGAGAACATCATTCCGTCCTCCACCGGTGCGGCCAAGGCTGTCGGCGTGGTGATCCCGGAGCTGAACAAGAAGCTGACCGGCATGAGCTTCCGCGTGCCGACCTCGGACGTGTCGGTGGTTGATCTGACCGTCGAGCTGGAAAAGGAAGCCACCTACGCCGAGATCTGCGCCGAAGTGAAGGCACAGAGCGAAGGCGCGCTGAAGGGCATCCTCGGCTACACCGAAGACAAGGTGGTGGCCACCGATTTCCGCGGCGAGACCCACACCTCGGTGTTCGACGCCGATGCCGGCATCGCGTTGGACAGCACCTTCGTCAAGCTGGTGTCCTGGTACGACAACGAGTGGGGCTATTCCAACAAGTGCCTGGAAATGGTCAAGGTCGTCGCCGCGTAATATCGGCCGGCCAATGCCTCGAGGCAACAACGGCGGACCGCAGGGTCCGCCGTTTTTTTTTGCCCGGCCCTGATTCAGTTAGCATGGCCGCGTGCCTCGGTACCGCGCGGTCTGGCGGGCGCCGGGGCCTCTTTCGAGGATGGCGTGGAATGGAAGCTCTGATTGCCCTGGTGGTGCTGGTCCTGCTGCTGGTTCCGGTGCTGCTGGTGGTGGCCCTGGTGATGATTTCCGGGCTGCGCCGGCGGGTGGCGGCCCTGGAACAGCAGCGCCTGGACGCGACGGCGGCCTGGCCCGAGACGCCGATCCCGACAGCACAGCCGCTGGCCCGGACCGAACAACCGTATCGGCCGGCGGCTCCTACCGCACCGGTTGCCGTGCCGGCTGTCGCAGCGGCCACCACGGTCGGGGCCGTCGACCTGCCGCCACCCTTGCCGCCCCTGGCACCGCCGGCCGCCGCTGCGGTGGCGCCACCTCCGCCGCCGGCCGGCCCCGGCCTGGCCGAGCGTCTGCTGGGCACGGTCAAACAGTGGTTCACCGAGGGCAATGTGCCGGTCAAGATCGGCATGCTGGTGCTGTTGGCCGGTGTGGCCGCGCTGCTCAAGTACGCCAGCGACCAGGGCTGGTTGAACGCGCCGATCGAACTGCGCCTGGCCGCGATCGCGGCCGGTGCGCTGGGCGGGCTGGTGTTCGGCTGGATCCAGCGCGACCGCCGCCGCCTGTTCGCGCTGGCGCTGCAGGGCGGGACGATCGGCATCCTGCTGCTGACCATCTTCGCCGCCTTCAAACGCTACGACCTGATCGATGCGCTGCCGGCCTTTGCGATGAGCGTGCTGCTGATCGCCGGGATTGGCGTGCTGGCCGTGCTGCAGAACTCGCGCACGCTTGCGGTGCTGGGCATCCTGGCCGGGTTCATGGCGCCGATCTGGCTGTCCACCGGCAGTGGCAACCATGTCGCGCTGTTCTCGTACTACGCCGTACTCAATGGCGCCATCCTGGCCATTGCCTGGTGGCGGCCGTGGCGGGTACTCAACCTGCTGGGCTTTGCCTTCACCTTCGGCATTGGAACGGCCTGGGGCGTGCTGCAGTACCAGGCCGACAAGTTCGCCAGTACCGAACCGTTCCTGCTGCTGTTCTTCGCCTTCTACCTGCTGATCCCGATCCTGTACGCGCGCCGCCAGCCGGCCGAGAAGCGCGACCTGGTCGATGGCAGCCTGGTATTCGGCACCCCGCTGATCGCGTTCTCGCTGCAGGCCGGCATGCTGCACCAGGACCGCCTGCTGCTGGCGCTGTGCGCGCTGGCCCTGGCCACGCTGTATGCCGCACTGGGCTGGGCGCTGATCCGGCGCCCGCGCTATGCCGCGCTGGGCCAGTCGCATGCGGTGCTGGCGGTGGGGTTTGCCACGCTGGCGGTACCGCTGGCGCTGTCGGCACGGGCCACCGCCGGCGTGTTCGCGCTGGAAGGCGCGGCACTGGCATGGCTGGGCCTGCGCCAGCGCCGCTGGTTGCCGCAGATCGCCGCGGCCTTGCTGCAGCTGGGCGCGGCGTTCGGCTTCGTGGTCGGTGCCGATTACTGGCACAACGACGCCAACGCGATCGCCAACCCGACCTTCATGAGCGGCCTGCTGCTGGCGGTGGCCGGGTTCGCTTCGGCATGGAGCTACCGGCGTGCGCGGCAGGATGCGCCGGCGCTGGTGTATTACCTCTGGGGCCTGCTGTGGTGGCTGGGCGGGGCGGTGCATGAAGTCGGCCGCTTTGTCGTGCACGACAGCCGCCCCGATGCGTTGCTGATCGCGGTGGCGGTCACCGCTTGGATCGCCGCCGAAGTGCATCGGCGGGCGCCCGCGCGTGCGTTGGCGCTGACCACCCTGGCGATGCTGTTGAGTGCGTTCCCGTTGGCGCTGTGGCAGGCCGATGTGCACCAGCAGCCGTTCGCCGGTTACGGCGCGCTGGCCTGGGCGGTATTCGCCGCGCTGGGCGTGCGCAGCCTGTGGTGCCTGCGCGATGGACAGGACCGGGCGGCGCTGGCGGCGCAGTTCAGCTGGTGGCTGCTGTGGCCGACGGTGCTGTCGCTGGCCTGCATGTGGCTGGCCGACCGCTTCGGCCTGGCCCAGGGCTGGTCGGTGGCATTGGCGTTGCTGCCCTGGTTGCTGCTGGCCGGCGTCGCCCTGCTGCGCTGGCCGTGGCTGGCGGTGCCGCTGGGCGCGCGCTTCGATGTGCTGCGCCAGGTGCTGACCGCCACCGTGTTCGTGGTGCTGGGCGTGAGTTGGCTGTGCCTGTTGTTCGCGCCGGCATCGGCCGTGCCGCTGCCGTGGCTGCCGCTGCTCAATCCGATGGAACTGGCCCAGCTGGCCGTGCTGGCCCTGGCGGTGCGCTGGCTGTGGTCGGTGCAGGCGCCGCGGGTACTGGGCGGCAGGCGCGTGCCGTTGCTGGCCATTGCCGGTTTCATCCTGCTCACCAGCACTACCCTGCACACCGTGCACCACTGGGGCGCGGTGCCGTGGAACGACCGGCTGTGGTCCTCGACCCTGGCCCAGACCAGCCTGACCGTGGTCTGGAGCGTGCTCGGGGTGATCAGCTGGGTGTGGGGCTCGCGCCGTGGCCAGCGCACGTTGTGGCTGGTCGGTGCGGTGCTGATGGGCGTGGTGCTGGCCAAGCTGGTGCTGATCGACCGCCAGCACCTGGGCAACCTGCTGGGTATTTCTTCCTTCATCGCCTACGGCCTGCTGTGCACGGTCGTGGGTTACCTGGCGCCGGCTCCGCCGCGCGCGCCCGATGCCGACCTGGAGCAACAGCCGTGAACCCTCTGCGTACCCTGATCGCGGCTCTGGCGCTGGCGGCCGCACCGGCCCTGGTGCTGGCCGCCGACGCGCGCCAGGACTATCGCCAGCAATGGCCGTTGCAGCTGTCCCAGCCGCAGGCCGGGGCCTACCGGCTAATGCTGGACGAGGCCGTGTACCGCAGCGCGGTATCGCCGCGGCTGGCCGATGTGCAGGTGTTCAACGCGCAGGGCCAGGCCCTGCCGTCGGCGCTGCTGGCCGCCGACCAACCCCTGGCGCAGGCCGCGCAGTGGCAAAGCCTGCCGTGGTTCCCGCTGCCGGCACTGCGCGGTTCGGCCGCCGATGACCTGCACCTGCTGGCCGAGCGCAATACCGATGGCAGCGTGCGCCGGGTCGAGGCGCGGTTGGGCAGTGGCGGCGCAAGCGCGCAGCCGGCCGGGTGGTTGATCGATGCCGCTGCCTTGCGGGTCGAGGTGCAGGCGCTGCGCCTGGACTGGCAGACCCAGGCCGCCGTGCAGGCGAGTGTGCGGGTGGAGGCCAGCGACGACCTGCGCGACTGGAGCCGCATCGCCGATGAGGTGGCGCTGGTGGACCTGCAGCACGACGGCCGCCGGCTGCAGCAGCGACGCATCGGGATCGGGCGCAAGGCGCGCTACTACCGCATCCTGCCGCTGGGCGCGCAGGCCCTGCCGACGCTATTGGCGGTGCAGGCTGAACTGGCGCCGGCCGCGCAGTCGGTGGACTGGCGCTGGCAGTCGCTGGCCGGCCGTGCCGGCAAGCCGGGCGAGTTCGAGTACCGGCTCGACGGCCGCTTCCCGATCGCGCAGGCCGATATCGCCACCGCCGACAACAGCGTGGTGCAGTGGACCCTGCTCAGCCGCGACGATCCCGAACAGCCCTGGCAGGTACGCGCCGGGCCGTGGGTGGCCTACCAGCTGCAGGATGCCGCGCAGCGCCGCCAATCGCAGACCCAGCCGCTGGCGGTGGCCAGCCGCGACCGCTACTGGAAGCTGATGGCCGCCCAGGCGCAGCCGAGCCAGGCGCCGACCCTGAAGCTGGGTTACCAGCCCGAGGCGCTGGTGTTCCTCAGCCAGGGAGCGCCGCCCTACAGCGTGGCCGCCGGCAGCGTGCGGGCCGCGCGCAGCGACGCCCCGGTGGGCACGGTGATCGCGCAGCTGCGCCAGCAGCAGGGCGCGCAGTGGCAACCGGCGTTGGCCACCGTGCAGGGACCAGCACAGGTGCTGGCCGGCGATGCTGCACTGACGGCGCCGCGCGACTGGAAGCAGTGGCTGCTATGGGGCCTGCTGGTGCTGGGCGTGCTGATCGTCGGCGGATTCGCGCTGAGCCTGCTGCGGCAGAAGCCGGCCGATCCGGCGTAATGCGCGACCGCCGGCGATGACCAACGGTCATCGCCTACCGCGGCGGGGGTAGGTACCGACCGTTGGTCGGTACATCGGTTGGACCGTTGGTCGGTAGATCGGTTGGACCGTTGGGGCGGTACACCGGTTGGACCGTTGCTCGTTACAGGCAAGCGATGAAAACGCGGTCATCGCCGGCCCATTTGCGATGCACCGGCGCAGCCGGGACAATGGGCATGCGCGCCGTGCGCGGCGCCCTTTCCTTTCCCGCCAAAGAGTTGCCCCATGTCCATCGTTCGCATGACCGACCTCGATCTCTCCGGCAAGCGCGTGTTGATCAGGCAAGACCTGAACGTGCCGATCGAAGACGGCCGCATCACCTCCGAGCAGCGCATCAGCGCATCGTTGCCGACGTTGAAGCTGGCCCTGGAGAAGGGCGCGGCGGTGATGGTCACCTCGCACCTGGGGCGGCCGAAGGAAGGGGTATGGAGCGAAGCCGATTCGCTGGCGCCAGTGGCGCTGCGCCTGTCGGCCCTGCTTGGCGTGGACGTGCCGCTGGTGCGCGACTGGGTCGATGGCGTGGCGGTGGCGCCGGGATCGATCGTGCTGCTGGAAAACTGCCGCATGAACGTGGGCGAAGCCAAGGACGATGAAGCGCTGGCGAAGAAGTACGCCGCGCTGTGCGATGTGTTCGTGATGGATGCCTTCGGCACCGCGCACCGTGCCCAGGCGTCCACCCACGGGGTGATCCGCTTCGCCCCGGTGGCGGCCGGTGGCCCGCTGCTGATGGCCGAGCTGGACGCGCTGGCCAAGGCCCTGCTGGCGCCCGCACCGCCGCTGCTGGCGATCGTCGCCGGCAGCAAGGTCAGCACCAAGCTGGAACTGCTGTCCAGCCTGGTCGGCAAGGTCGACCAGCTGATCGTCGGTGGCGGCATCGCCAATACCTTCATCGCCGCGGCCGGCCATCCGGTCGGCAAGTCGCTGTACGAGCCGGACCTGCTGGAGACCGCGAAGAAGATCGTGGCCGATGCCAAGGCGCGCGGTGCCGACATCCCGCTGCCCACCGACGTGGTGGTGGCCAAGCAGTTCCTGCCCGGCGCAGAAGCCACGGTGAAGGCCGTCGCCGACGTGGCCGAGGACGACCTGATCCTGGACATCGGTCCGGACACCGCCCAGCGCTATGCGGGCCTGATCGCCAAGGCCGGCACCGTGGTCTGGAACGGCCCGGTCGGCGTGTTTGAATTCGAGGCCTTCAGCCATGGTACCGAGGCGCTGGCCCGTGCGATCGCGGCCTCGCCGGCATTCTCGATCGCCGGTGGCGGCGACACCCTGGCCGCAGTCGACAAGTACGGCATCGCCGGCGAGGTGAGCTACATCTCCACCGGTGGTGGCGCGTTCCTGGAGTTCCTGGAAGGCAAGACCCTGCCGGCGGTGGCCGCACTCGACGCCCGGGGCGCGTGATGGCCGAGGAGCGGTCGGTGACGGGCGACGCCCGGTGGATGACGACCGTTGGTCGTCATTCCGAAGAACAGCGCGCAGCGCTGTTCTTCGACCTCGACGGGACGCTGATCGATTCGGCCGTGGGCATCACCCAATGCGTGGCGCATGCGCTGACCCGGATGGGCAAGCCGGTGCCGCCGCTGGAAGAACTGCGGCACTGGATCGGGCCGTCGCTGCGCACCAGCTTCGCGCCGCTGTTCGATGACCCGGCCGATGTGGAGCAGGCGGTCACCTACTACCGCGAACGCTTCGACGTGGTCGGCTGGCGCGAGCATGAGGTGTACCCGCGGATCGGCGAGGTGGTGCGGGACCTGCACGACCGCGGCCACCGGCTGGCCATCGTCACCGCCAAGAACGAACCGCACGCACGCCGCATCATCGCGCACCTGCCGTTCGGCGGGTGCTTCGAGGACGTGATCGGGGCGACCATCGACGGCAGCCGCAGCGAGAAGCCGCAACTGGTCGCCGAGGCGCTGCAGCGGCTGTCATTGACGCCCGAACAGTGCTGGATGATCGGCGACCGGCGCATGGATATCGCCGGCGCGCGCCATCACGGCATGCGCAATATCGGCGTGTTGTGGGGATTTGGCGGCGCCCAGGAGCTGCAATCGGCCGGCGCCCAGCACGTGGTAAGTGCCCCGGATGAGCTGCTGTCCGTGCTCGCCTGAGCCATCCGGCGGCGTCCCGTACGCTGCCGCATGTCGCGCGCAAAGCCAGCCGGGTCGGGGCTTGCTGCGGTATCGCGGTCGACCGATGTCCGCCCGGCGGTCCGCCGCTGTCTGCAGGACATCGGCAAGAACCAGCTACGCCAAGGCTGTAAACGTATTCATGGGACGTGAAGGGTGTGCTAATTTCAGTTCTTTCCCGGGAGCCCATTTACCATGATTGAGCGTCAGCGCCGCACCAAGATCCTCGCCACCCTCGGACCGGCGACCGACCCGCCGGGCGTGCTGGAGGATCTGTTCCGCGCCGGCGTGAACGTGGTGCGTTTGAACTTCAGCCACGGCGATCCGTCCGGCCAGGCCAAGCGCGCCGCCGACGTGCGCGCCGCCGCGCAGCGCGTGGGCGTGGAAGTGGGCATCCTGGCCGACCTGCCGGGCCCGAAGATCCGCATCGAGCGTTTCACCGAAGGCAAGATCAAGCTCAAGGCCGGCGACCGCTTCGACCTGGTGGCCTCGGCCACCCCGCCGCCGGGCGACACCACCCAGGTGGGCGTGAGCTACCTGGGCCTGCCGCAGGACGTGGTGGCCGGCGACGTGCTGCTGCTCGACGATGGCCTGATGCAGCTGCAGGTGCTCGAAGTGCAGGGCGAGCGCATCATCAACACCGTGCTCAACGACGGCGTGCTGTCCGACCGCAAGGGCCTGAACAAGCAGGGCGGCGGCCTGTCGCTGGGCGCGCTGACCGAGCGCGACAAGGAACTGATCGGCATCGTGGCCAAGATCGGGGTGGACTTCATCGCCGTCTCGTTCTGCCGCAATGCGCAGGACATGAACGACGCCCGCGAGATCGCTGAATCGCACGGCTGCTTTGCGGCGCTGGTGTCCAAGATCGAGCGCACCGAAGCGATCGAGAACCTGGAAGAGATCATCGACGCCAGCGACGTGGTGATGGTGGCCCGTGGCGACCTGGGCGTGGAAATCGGCGATGCCGAACTGCCGGGCCTGCAGAAGAAGATCATCAAGGCCTCGCTGGCGCAGAACAAGGTGGTGATCACCGCCACCCAGATGCTGCAGTCGATGGTGGAAAGCCCGATCCCGACCCGCGCCGAAGTACTGGACGTGGCCAACTCGGTCATCGACGGTACCGATGCGGTGATGCTGTCGGCCGAAACCGCCGCCGGTGCGTATCCGGTCAAGGCGGTTGAAGCGATGGCGCGGATCTGCCTGGGCGCCGAGCGCCAGTTCCAGACCGAGACCGACTTCGGCGCCTCGCCGCGCGGGCTGGAGCGTGCCGACCAGGCCATCGCCATGGCCACCATGTTCCTGTCCCAGCACGTGGGCGTGCGCGCGATCGTGGCGATGACCGAATCCGGTGGCACCGCGCGTTACCTGTCGCGCTTCCGTGCCTCGGCGCCGGTGTTCGCGGTGACCCGCCACGACGGCGCGCGCCGGCAGATGGCGCTGATGCGCGATGTGTTCCCGATCAACTTCGACAGCCGCGGCTTCACCCCGCGCGAAGCGGCCCGCGGCAGCATCCGCCTGCTGGTGGAAGCCAACCAGCTGCAGGCCGGCGACCGGGTGGTGTTCACCAGCGGTGAGCACATGGAAACCCATGGCGCCACCAACACCCTGCGCCTGCTGGAAGTGGGCGAAGACGGCCGCGCCAGCGGCCTGGGCGAGCTGTAAGAGGATGCGAGGGCGGCGCGCCGGCATGGCGCGCCGTCACGCCGGGCAAGCTGAAAGCGTTTCCAGATCGCGTGTACAGCCAGTTCACGGGGGCGGCCCGCTATAATTGGGGTTTTCCCGCACCCGCCACAGGAAATACATGAGCATCGAACAGCTGGCTGAAACCGCCCAGGCCATGGTCGCCCCGGGCAAGGGCATCATCGCAATCGACGAATCCACCGGCACCATCGGCAAGCGCTTCGCCAGCGTCGGCCTGGAAAACACCGAAGAGAACCGTCGCGCCTACCGCGAAATGCTGCTGACCACGCCGAAGCTGAACGAGCATATCTCCGGCGCGATCCTGTACGACGAAACCATCCGTCAGTCCACCAAGGACGGCGTGCCGTTCGCCAAGTACATGGCCGACCACGGCATCATCCCGGGCATCAAGGTCGACAAGGGCGCCCACGCGCTGGCCGGCTGCCCCGGTGAGCTGGTGACCGAAGGCCTGGACGGCCTGCGCGAGCGCCTGCAGGAGTACTACAAGCTGGGTGCGCGTTTTGCCAAGTGGCGTGCGGTGATCAACATCGGCGAGAGCATCCCGTCGGGCACCTGCATCGAGTCCAACGCGCATGCGCTGGCCCGTTATGCGGCGCTGTGCCAGGAATGCGGCCTGGTGCCGATGGTCGAGCCGGAAGTGATCATGGACGGCGACCACGACATCGAGACCTGCTACGAAGTCACCGAGGCCACCCTGCGTTCGCTGTTCGACGCGCTGTACCAGCAGAACGTGCTGCTGGAAGGCACCATCCTGAAGGCCTCGATGGTCATCTCGGGCAAGGGCTGCGAAGAGCAGGCCGACGTCGAGGAAGTGGCCGAGTCGACCGTGATGTGCCTCAAGAGCACCGTGCCGGCGATCCTGCCGGGCGTGGTGTTCCTGTCCGGCGGCCAGACCGACGAACAGTCCACCGCGCACCTGGATGCCATGAACCAGATGGGCAACCTGCCGTGGCCGCTGAGCTTCTCCTACGGCCGCGCCATGCAGCAGGCCGCGCTGAAGCTGTGGGCCAAGGACACCAAAGCCAACATCGCCAAGGCCCAGCAGACCGTGTACGACCGCGCCAAGGAAAACGGCCTGGCCGCACAGGGCAAGTGGAACGGCTGATACCGGCCTGACCGCGAATGAAGAAACGCCGGCCTCGCGCCGGCGTTTTTTTGGGTTCTTCGTCGATTTGCGCGAACTCACCTGCGAGCTACAGCCTCAGATCAACGGCAGTGACCGGTATGCGCTGATTGGGCTGGCGCGGGTGGGTTGGCGGGACACGCCGTGAACCCCGCTCCGCGGCCCGGCCCAGCCGCCGGCGGCTGAGCGTTCAGTCGCATGCGAGGCAGTGCCTCGCAAGCAATGCGCCTTCACCCATGGGGGCTTGGCGAAAACATCCATGTTTTCGACAGTCCCGCCAACCCACCCACGCCAACCCTCCACACATGGCTGGTACGCATGGGAAAGCGTAGGTCCAAGCCAAGCTTGGACAACGTGATGCCGAGACGAAGTGTGTCCAATCACGGGTCGGACCTACCCCCGATGGGGTTGCCAGGAATTGGAGCAGTAGGGCCCACCGATGGTTGGACGCCGTTGCCGTTGTCGTTGCTGTTGCTGTCGCTGGTGATCTTGACCTTGATTTACCTCCCCCTTGGAGCGAGCCGAGCATCGCAGCGGCAGTGGGGGCGAAGAGGCGCGGGCCAAGCATGAAGCGTGCTAAGGGATGCGCGGCAACACATGGGCGCGTGGCGACGCGTTGGAGCGACCGGCGCCCGCTGGTCTGGGGGCGCGAGCGAAGCGAGTTCCGCGCCGTCCCCCGATGACGCGAGAAGCGCAGGGAACCGGCGGGCGCAGCCCGCTGGCGAGCGGACGGGGGCGTGTTCTTTGGTTACTTTCTTGCACGAGCAAGAAAGTGACTCGCGTCCCGAAGGGGCACGAAACGCTTTCGACGTTGACGTCATCCGCGAAGCGGAAAAGCAACAGCATCCAACGGCCGGCATCACCAACCTCTCTACCCTGCCAACGACCTTTGGACGGCAGCCCTGGACCTGGGCGAAGAACCCTTTGGCCAACCCCCCGGTGCTCTGTCACGATGCGATCCATCGTTTGCCTGGATCGACCCGATGATCGTGCGTGCCTGTGCACTGCTGCTGTTACCACTGCTCCTTGCCTGCACCGTCGCGCAGGCCGCGCCGTCGCGCGGATTCGATGTGCTGCACTACGCGGTCGCGCTGGTGCCCGACATCGCCGCCAAGCGCGTACAGGGCCAGCAGACCCTCCGCTTCAGGGCCGGGCAGCCGCTGCCCACGCTCACCCTGGATGTGGGCGAGCTTGAGGTGACCGCAGTGATGCAGGGCAATCGCGTGCTGGCCTTCGAACAGGGCGACCAGCAGCTGCGCATCCGCTTGCCCACGCCGCTCAAACGCGGCGCCGTGGCCGAGCTGCGCATCCTCTACCAGGGCGCGCCGACGTTCGGCCTGGAATTCGACCCCGCACGCGACGAGGTCTATACGATCTTCTCCACCCGCCAGTGGATGCCCTCGGTGGACGCACCGGACGAGCGCGCCACGCTCGACCTGTCGGTGACGCTGCCGCCGGCGCTGCTGGCCACCGGCACCGGGCGCGCGCTGCCCACGCGTACGCTGGCCGATGGCCGCCATGAACATCGCTGGCGGCTGGATACGCCGATGCCCGGCTATGTGTATGGCTTCGCGGCAGGCCGCTACCAGCAGGCCACGCAACAGCATGGGGCGGTCCAGCTGCGTTTCCTTTCCGTGGACCGTACGCCGGCCCAGTTGCGTAGCGTGTTCGCGCGCACCGGCGACATGCTCGACTTCTTCGCCGCGCGCGCCGGCCTGCCGTATCGCGGTGATTACCAGCAGGCACTCGTGGCCAGCACCATCGGGCAGGAAATGGCGGGGGTGTCGTTGATGTCCGAGGCCTACGGGCAGGATGTGCTTGCCGATCCCAGCCAGACCGCGTTGATGGCCCATGAGGCCGCGCACCAGTGGTGGGGCAACCGGGTGACCTGCGCCAGCTGGCAGCATTTCTGGCTCAATGAAGGATTCGCCAACTTCATGACCGCCGCCTACCTGCAGCAGGCGCAGGGCGAGGCCGCCTATCAATCGCAGGTGCAGCGCTGGCGCACGCGCTGGGAGGCCGTGCGTGCGAAGGGCGCCGACCATGCGCTGGTCTATGCGAACTGGGATTCGCCCAGCGGCGACGACCGCACGGTGGTCTACCAGAAGGGAGCCTACGTGCTGCACCTGCTGCGCAGCGAACTGGGCGAGGAGGTGTTCTGGCACGGTATCGGCGACTACACCCGCGCCAACGACGGCCGCTCGGTGGTCACCGCCGATTTCCAGCGGGCCATGGAGAAGGCCGCTGGACGTTCGCTGCAGCCGTTCTTCGCGCAGTGGGTCTACGCCGCGGCGGCAGCGGCGCGGTAACCGGCCCCGCTGGCTGGCTCAGTGCGCCGCCGCCGGTGGCAGGCCGAGCTCCAGCGACGGCAGCAGCGGCGCGGGCGGGGCATCGATCGGCTGGCCCTGGGCGGCCAACGCCGACTGGTAGGCCTTGAAGGTGGCCGCGTTGTAGGCCACCAGGATGATCCGCCGCGGCTGCTGGTGCGAGCGCTGCCAGGTCAGGATCTCGGTGGCGGCGATCTGCGCGGCCTGGTGCAGCGGGTAGCCGAACACCCCGCAGCTGATCGCCGGGAACGCGATCGACTGCACGTCCAGCTTTTCGGCCAGCTGCAGCGATTTCCAGTAGCAGTTGGCCAGCAGCGCCGGTTCGTCGCGCTGGCCGTCCTGCCAGACCGGGCCGACGGTATGGAAGACATATCGTGCCGGCAGCTGGTAGGCCGCCGTGGCGCGGACCTCGCCGGTGGTGCAGCGGATGCCCGGGCGGATTTCGGCCAGCGCCCGGCATTCGGCCAGCAGTTGCGGACCCGCCGCGCGGTGGATCGCGCCGTCCACGCCGCCGCCGCCGAGCAGGGACTCATTGGCCGCGTTGACGATCGCATCCACCGCCAGGGTCGTGATGTCGCCCTGCCACACTTCGATCTTCATGCGTACCACTCCTGACTGAAACCGGGTCCATGCAACGGGATGCCACCTCGACGCCTGCACGTTACCGGGCAGGACGTCCAGGCTGCGTCATCGTCGTCTCAAGCAGTGCGACCCGGCGTGCACTGCCCCGCATTCATACGATGGGGGGCGCTGCCTTCACCGCAGATGAAGGCGGCAACGCGACCTGAATACGAACACGCCCACCAGGAGGTGGGCGTCGGTGGGATATGCAGGACAACGCGGGGATCAGGGCAGACCGGCCAGCCAGTCGTCGTCGGAGCCGTCATTGATGTCGGCAAACAACGGCGTGGAGAAGTAACGCTCGCCGGTGTCGGGCAGCATCGCCAGGATCACGCTGCCCGGCGCGGCGCGCTCGGCGATGTCCAGCGCACTGGCCACGGTGGCGCCGGCCGAGATGCCGACGAAGATGCCTTCCTCGGCGGCCAGCCGGCGCGAGGTCTCGATCGCGCGGGTATCGTCGATGCTCAGCAGTTCGTCGTAGACGCTGCGGTTGAGCACCTCCGGCACGAAGTCCGGGGTCCAGCCCTGGATCTTGTGCGGCTTCCATTCCTCGCCCTTGAGCAGGGCCGCGCCGGTGGGTTCGGTGGCCACGATACGGGTGTCCGGGCGCGCCACCTTGAGCACTTCGCCCACCCCGGTCAGGGTGCCGCCGGTGCCCCAGCCGGTCACGAAGTAGTCCAGCCGCCTGCCGGCGAAGTCGCGCAGGATCTCCGGGGCGGTGGTATTGCGGTGGTAGGCCGGATTGGCCGGGTTGGCGAACTGGCTGGCCAGGAACCAGCCGTGCTCGTCGGCCAGCTCCTTCGCGCGGCGCACCATGCCCGAGCCGCGCTCGGCGGCCGGGGTCAGGATCACCTTGGCACCGTAGGCGCGCATCAGCTTGCGGCGCTCGATCGAGAAGGTTTCCACCATGGTGGCCACGAACTTGTAACCGCGCGCGGCGGCCACCATCGCCAGCGCCACGCCGGTGTTGCCCGAGGTCGCTTCGACGATGGTATCGCCGGGCTTGAGCACGCCGCGGGCCTCGGCGTCGAGGATGATCGCCAGCGCCAGCCGGTCCTTGACCGAGCCGCCGGGGTTGAACGACTCGACCTTGGCATACACGGTGACGTGCGCCGGGGCGAGGCGGTTCAGGCGCACCACCGGGGTGTTGCCGATGGTGTCCAGGATCGAGTTGTACAGGGCCATGGGTTGCTCCGAGGTAGGTCCGGCCGCCGCATCGGGGCGGCGGCGCGCAGGAAGGGCCGGTGCCGGCCCGGCCGGGATCGATCAGACCGTAGCGCCGGCATATGACCGCGCGAAATGACCTGATTACCTTCTTAAACAACATTTGGTTATAAGCTGGTGACGGCAATTGCCCTACAGTCGGATTGCCCTCCCTTCGCCTGCCGTGCCGCACGCCCATGACGCTGACCCAACTCCGTTATCTGGTGGCCATCGCCGACGCCGAGCTGAACATCACGCTGGCCGCCTCGCGCGTTCATGCCACCCAGCCCGGCCTGTCCAAGCAGCTCAAGCAGCTGGAAGACGAGCTGGGCTTCCTGCTGTTCGTGCGCAAGGGCCGCAGCCTGGAAGCGGTGACCCCGGCCGGGGTGGAAGTGATCGGCCGTGCCCGTGCGGTGCTGGGCGAAGCCAACAATATCCGTACCTATGCCGCCAACCAGCGCCGCGAAAGCCAGGGCCAGCTGGTGCTGACCACCACCCATACCCAGGCGCGGTTCGTGCTGCCGCCGGCGGTGGCGCGGATCAAGCAGGCCTATCCGCAGGTCAGCGTGCATCTGCAGCAGGCCGCCGAAAGCGATGCGCTGGACCTGCTCAGCCAGGGCGATGCAGACATCGCCATCATCTCCACCGCTGGCGCCGAACCCGGTGCCGGCATCGCCATTCCGCTGTACCGCTGGCGCCGGCTGGTGCTGGTGCCGCGCGGCCATGCACTGGACCGCCCCGGCGCGGCGCCGGACCTGCAGGCGCTGGCCGGCCATCCGCTGATCAGCTACGAATCCTCCACCCGCGGCAGCTCTTCGTTGCAGCGTGCCTTCGCCAGTGCCGGGCTGACCCCGGACATCGCCCTGACCGCGCTGGATGCGGACCTGATCAAGACCTATGTACGCACCGGCCTGGGCGTGGGCCTGCTGGCGGAAATGGCGGTCAATGCCGGCGACGAAGACCTGCGCGCCTGGCCGGCGCCGGCCCCGATCGACGAGTGCATCGCCTGGGCGGTGCTGCCGCGCGACCGGGTGCTGCGCGACTACGCGCTGGAACTGGTGCACGTGCTGGCGCCGCAGATCGATACGCGCGACCTGCGCCGGGTGATCGACGGCAACCAGGAAGCCAACTGGCCGTTGCCGCCGACCTGGGAATCGCTGACGCAGACCATCACCGTCTGAGAAGCGACGGTGATGGCCGCGCATGCTTCCTCTACCCCGCGCCTTTGGCGCGCCCCCTTCAACAGAAGGGGGCTTTTCTCCAGACGGGGTGAGGGAATCGGCCGGGGCTTTGCAGAGGCCGCTGCGACGGTTGGTCGCAGGGCTTTGGGCTGCCCGACCAACGGTCGGGCGCTACCATGACGGGGTGAACGTCCGCCGTCGCCCGTATGCCGTCTTTCTGCAGCTTGCCTTCGTGGCGACGCTGCTGATGGCGCTGGCGCCGCTGGTCAGCCGCTGGCGGCAGGCGCATGCCGAGGCGCCGCTGATGCTGATGCCGATGGGCATGGCGATGCCCGGCATGGACCACCCGATGCCCGCGCCGGCGCCAACCGCCGACCCGCATGCCGGCCACCACATGGCCGGGCATGGCACGCCTGCGCACGCGCTGCCGGCACACACGATGCACAGCGATGCCGCACCGGATGACACCCCCGCACCCACGCCGCCGCTGAGCGAACACGCCGGCCACGGCGAGGCCTGCGAGTACTGCATGATGGCCTCGCGGCTGATGCCGTGGCTGGCGGTATTGATCCTGCTGCTGCCGGCGCTGCCGGTGATCGCACCCCGCGTGCCGCGCGCGGTGGCCACGCCACGCAGCCTGCGCTGGCCCGCACACGCCGCCCGCGGCCCGCCGCTGCACGCCTGAAACCGTCATCTCCTTCCTGTTGCGCGACGCCGTGATGGCGCCGCGCGCCTGTGCGTTTTCCGGAGTTCCATCATGAATATTCGTTCCCGCAGCGCGGGCGCATCGACGCGCCTGTCTGTTTCCCTGTCCCTGGTACTGGCCGCATTGCCGTTGCAGGCTGCCGAGCGCGACACCGCGCAGACCCTGGACACCTTGGTCGTCACCGCCACCGCGCCGTCCTCGCCGCTGCACTGGGTCACCGACCCGCGGCTGCCGCGCCAACCGGTGCCGGCCAGCGATGGCGCCGACTACCTCAAGACCGTGCCTGGCTTCTCGGCGGTCCGTAACGGCGGCACCAACGGCGACCCCGTGCTGCGTGGCATGTTCGGTTCGCGGCTGAACATCGTCAGCAACGAGGGCAACCTGATCGGCGCCTGCCCGTCGCGGATGGACAACCCGCTGTCCTATATCGCCCCGGAAACCTTCGACCGGCTGACCATCATCAAGGGCCCGCAAAGCGTGCGCTGGGGTGCCGGTGCGTCGGCCGGCACGGTGCGCTTCGAACGCGACACCCCGCATTTCGATGCCCCCGGCATCGACCTCAACGCCAGCGCCCTGGTCGGCTCGCGCAACCGCAACGACCAGGTGCTGGACCTCACCGCCGGCGCAGCGCAGGGCTATGTGCGGGTCAACGGCAACCGTTCCGAAGCCGACGACTACACCGACGGCAACGGCGAGGTGGTGCCATCGAAGTGGCGCAAGTGGAACAGCGACGTGGCCGTCGGCTGGACCCCCGATGCCGACACCGTGCTGGAACTGTCGGCCGGCAGCGGTGATGCCATTGCCCGCTATGCCGGGCGTGGCATGGATGGTGCCGCGTTCAAGCGCACCAGTTACGCCGCCCGCTTCGAGAGGGACAACCTGCCCGGCGCCTGGGACAAGCTGCTGGCCAACGTCTACTACAACGACGCCGACCACCTGATGGACAACTACACCCTGCGCACCCCCAACCCGGCCAGCAGCATGCCGATGCCGATGGCCGCCAACGTGGACCGGCGCACCCGCGGTGGCCGCATCGCCTCGGAATGGCGCTGGCAGGGCATCGCGATCGTGGCCGGCGTCGACGCGCAGGACAGCCGCCACCGCAGCCGCAACGGCATGGGCCGCAACACCTACCGCCAGCAACCCTGGGAGACCGACGCACGCTTCGAAAACCTGGGCGCCTTCACCGAAATCACCCTGGGCGAGGGCACCGCCCGGCGCTGGGTGGGCGGCCTGCGTATCGACCGCGCCGAGGTCACCGACCAGCGCGCCAGCACCGGCATGATGGCCATGCCCAATCCCAGCGCCGGCCAGCGGCGCCGCGAAAACCTCGGCAGCGGCTTCCTGCGCATGGAACGCGACATCGCGCCGGCGCTGACCTGGTATGCCGGCATCGGCCACAGCGAACGCATGCCCGACTACTGGGAACTGTTCTCCCCCGACCGGGGGCCGGTCGGCACGGTCAACGCGTTTTCCGCCATCGCGCCGGAGAAAACCACCCAGCTCGATCTTGGCCTGCAGTACCGCAGCGAGCGCCTCAACGCCTGGGTATCGGCCTATGCCGGGCGCCTGCAGGACTACATTCTGTTCACCTACCGGGACGGCGGCATGATGGGCAGCATGAGCCAGGCCAGCAACGTCGATGCGCGCATCGCCGGCGCCGAAGCCGGCGCCGACCTGCGCCTGGGCCAGCACTGGAAACTCGGCGGCACGCTCGCCTATGCCTGGGGCGAGAACCGCAGCAGCGGCGGCCCGCTGCCGCAGATGCCACCGCTGGACGCCCGCCTCAGCGCGAGCTGGGAGGGCCAGCGCTGGACCCTGGGCGCCCTCGGCCGCGCCGTGGCCCGCCAGCACCGCGTCGCCGATGGCCAGGGCAACGTGGTGGCGCGCGACCTGGGGCCCAGCGCAGGTTTTGCCACCCTGGCGCTCAATGCCAGCTATCGGCTCGGTGAGGGGCTGCTGCTCAGTGCCGGAATCGACAACCTGTTCGACCGCGCCTACAGCGAACACCTGAATCTGGCCGGCAGTGCCGATTTCGGCTTCCCGGCCGACCCGGTGCGGATCAACGAGCCGGGCCGCACCGCGTGGATGAAGGTGAATTACCGCTACTGACCTGCCAGGTGGCGCCGGGCAGGGCCCGGCGCCACCGTGGCCCGCCCGGCGTCGGCCGACACCCGCCGATACACGTTGACACACAGCCGGCGGCCCCAGCACGAAAGGGGTTGCGGCCGTCACCCGGTGCCGGTAAACGCTTGGCACATATGCCCGGATGGCCCCGGCCCGTACACTCGGCGGTCGTGCAACAACCGGGATTGTTTTTCATGTTGGGACGCAATACAGGGCGCTTCGCCGCTGGCCTGGCCCTGGCCCTGCTGGCCGGGTGCGGCAGCAAGGACCAGGCCGCGCGTGGGCCGGCCGAGGTCGTGCCGGTCACCACCCAGGTGGTGCAGCCCTCCGCATGGAGCGACACCCTGCAGGCGCTGGGTACCGCCAAGGCCCGCGAGTCGGTGACCATCACCGCCAAGGTCAGCGAAATCATCGAGACCGTGCACTTCGAAAGCGGCCAGCAGGTTGCCGCCGGCACGCCGCTGGTCACCCTGCGCGGGCAGGCCCAGGAAGCGGCCCTGCTGCAGGCCCAGGCGACCTTCGCCGAGGCCGACCAACTGTACAGGCGCCAGCGCGAACTGGCCGCCCAGCAACTGGTGGCCAGCGCCACCCTGGATACCCAGCGCGCGATCCGCGATGCGGCCGCCGCGCGCGTACGTGAAATGCAGTCGGACATCGGCGACCGCCGGGTGCGCGCGCCGTTTGCCGGCGTGCTCGGTATCCGCCAGGTCAGCGCCGGTTCGCTGCTGACCCCGGCCACCACGATCGCCACGCTCGACGACATCGAGCGCATGCATGTCGACTTCCAGGTGCCCGAAGCCGAACTGGCCACGCTGTCGCAGGGCGACAAGGTCAGCGCCACCAGCGTGGCCTATCCCGGCCGGCAGTTCGACGGGGTGGTGGCCACCATCGATACCCGGGTCGACCCGGGCACGCGCGCGGTGACCGTGCGCGCCGACTTCATCAACACCGACCACGCGCTGCGCCCGGGCATGCTGCTGGATGTGCGCATGTTCCGCCCCGAGCGCCAGGCCCTGGTCATCCCCGAAATCGCCGTGGTCCAGGTGGGCCGCGATTCGTTCGTGTACCGGGTCAAGGCCGACCACAGCGTCGAACGCATCGACATCAGCAGCGGTGCGCGCCGCGCCGGCGTGGTCGAAATCCGCAGCGGGCTCAAGGCCGGCGACCGCATCGTGGTCGACGGTACCGGCAAGCTGCGCCCGGGCCTGAAGGTGGATGACCGTCCCGATCCCGCCGTGGCGGCAACCAAGTCCAGCGGCGCCGCCGGATGAAACTCTCCGACGTCTCCATCCAGCGCCCGGTGTTTGCCGTGGTGATGAGCCTGCTGCTGGTGGTGCTGGGCATCATGTCGTTCACCCGGCTGACCCTGCGCGAGCTGCCGGCCATCGACCCGCCGATCGTCTCGGTGTCGGTGGACTACACCGGCGCCTCGGCCGCGGTGATCGAAAGCCGCATCACCCAGGTGCTGGAAGACGCGCTGGCCGGCATCGAAGGCATCGACACCATCAACGCGCGCAGCTCCAACGGCCGCGCCCAGGTCAGCATCGAGTTCAATTCCAACCGCGATATCGAAGCGGCGGCCAACGACGTGCGCGATGCGGTCAGCCGGGTCGCCGACCGCATGCCCGAAGAGGCGCGCCCGCCGGAGATCGCCAAGGTCGAAAGCGACGCCGACCCGATCATCTGGTTCAACATGACCTCCTCCAGCATGGACACGCTGGAGTTGAGCGACTACGCCGACCGCTACGTGGTCGACCGTTTCTCCAGCCTGGACGGGGTAGCCCAGGTACGCATCGGCGGCCGCCAGCGTTACGCCATGCGGATCTGGCTGGACCGCGACCAGTTGGCCGCGCGCGGCTTCACCGTGGGCGACGTGGAAACCGCGCTGCGCAACGAAAACGTCGAACTGCCGGCCGGCCGGATCGAATCGACCGACCGCGATTTCACCCTGCGGGTGGAGCGCAACTACGTCAAGCCCGAGGACTTCGCCACCATTCCGCTGGGCAAGGGCGCCGATGGCTACGTGGTCCGCATGGGCGATGTGGCCAAGATCGAGCTGGCCTCCTCCGAGCGCCGCGCCTATTACCGCAGCAATGGCGAGCCGGGCATCGGCCTGGGCATCGTCAAGACTTCCACGGCCAACTCGCTGGACGTGGCCCGCACCGCGCGCGCCGAAGCCGAGCGGGTCGGGCTGACCCTGCCCGAAGGCACCCACATCTTCGTGGCCTTCGACAACACCACCTTCATCGAGGCGGCCGTGGACCGCGTGTACGCCACGCTGGTGGAAGCCATGCTGCTGGTGCTGGTGGTGATCTGGCTGTTCCTGGGCAGTTTCCGCGCCGCCTTGATTCCGGCGGTGACCGTGCCGGTGTGCCTGGTCGCCGCGTTCATCGCACTGTATGCGTTCGGCTTCTCGATCAACCTGCTGACGTTGCTGGCGTTGGTGCTGTGCATCGGGCTGGTGGTCGATGATGCGATCGTGGTGGTGGAGAACGTGCAGCGCCGCATCGACCTGGGCGAGCCGCCGCTGGTGGCCTCCAAGCGCGGCAGCGCGCAGGTCGCCTTTGCGGTGATCGCCACCACGGCGGTGCTGGTGGCGGTGTTCCTGCCGGTCGGCTTCCTGGAAGGCAATACCGGGCGCCTGTTCCGCGAACTGGCCGTCGCCCTGGCCGCGGCGGTGGCGTTGTCGGCGTTCGTGTCGCTGACGCTGACCCCGATGATGGCCTCCAAGCTGCTCAAGCCGCATACCGGCAAAGCGCCGCGCGGCCTGCACGGGGTGATCAACCGCAACCTGGACCGGGTTTCGGCCGCCTACGGGCGCGTGCTCGATGCGCACGTGGGGCGCACCTGGATCTACGTGGTGGTGATGGTGCTGTCGTTGCTGGCCAGCGGCCTGCTGCTCATGGTGCTGCCCTCCGAACTGGCGCCGGCCGAAGACCGCGGCTCGTTCCAGATCATGATCGATGGCCCCGAGGGCGCCGGCTACGACTACACCGTGGCCCAGGTGCAGCAGGTGGAGAAGGTGGTGGCCGGTTTCGTCGGCGACGACAAGCCGATCGTGCGCGCCAACCCGCGCGTGCCCGGGGGCTTCGGTGCCAGCGAGGAAATGCATACCGGTCGCATCAGCGTGTTCCTGCAGCCGTGGCGGCAGCGCGCGATCGGCACCCCGGAGGTGGCCGCCGAGCTGCAGACGCATTTGAACGATCTGCGCGGCGTGCGCGTGCGCACCCAGGTCGGTGGCGGCCTGGTGCGCAGCCAGGGCCAGCCGTTCCAGATCGTGCTGGGCGGCCCGGAGTACGCCGAGATCGCGCAGTGGCGCGACCGCCTGCTGCAACGCATGGCCGACAACCCCGGCCTGGTCGGCGCCGATTCGGACTACAAGGAAACCCGGCCGCAGATGCGGGTCAACATCGACCGCCAGCGCGCGGCCGACCTGGGCGTGTCGGTCACCGCGATCGGCAGCGCGCTGGAAACCATGATGGGCTCGCGCCGGGTCACCACCTTCGTCGACAACGGCGAGGAATACGACGTGCTGGTCCAGGCCGGGCGCGACGGCCGCGCCTCGCCAGCCGACCTGGCCGCGATCCGGGTGCGCGCCAGCAGCGGTGAACTGGTGCCGTTGTCCAACCTGGTCACCCTCAGCGAAGTGGCCGAAGCCGGTTCGCTGAACCGCTTCAACCGGCTGCGTTCGATCACCATCAGCGCCGGCCTGGCCCCGGGCTATCCGCTCGGCGAGGCGATCGCCTGGGCGCAGCAGACCGCCCGCGAAGAGCTGCCCCAGCACGCCCAGCTCGACTGGAAGGGCGAGTCGCGCGAATACCAGAACGCCGGCGGCGCGGTGCTGCTGACCTTCGCGATGGCGCTGCTGGTGGTGTTTCTGGTGCTGGCCGCGCAGTTCGAGAGCTTCATCCACCCGCTGGTGATCATGCTGACCGTGCCGCTGGGCGTGCTCGGCGCGCTGCTGGGGCTGTATGTCAGCGGCGGCAGCATCAATCTGTTCAGCCAGATCGGGATCGTGATGCTGGTCGGCCTGGCGGCCAAGAACGGCATCCTGATCGTGGAATTCGCCAACCAGCTGCGCGATGAGGGCCGCACTGTGCACCAGGCCATCGTCGAATCGGCGATGGTGCGGCTGCGCCCGATCCTGATGACCTCGATCGCCACGGTGGTCGGTGCGGTGCCGCTGGTGGTCGCCGGCGGCCCCGGCTCGGCCAGCCGCGGCACGATCGGCATCGTGGTGATCTTCGGCGTCGCGGTGTCCACCTTCCTGTCGCTGTTCGTGGTGCCGGCGTTCTATGCGCTGCTGGCCCCGTACACGCAGTCGCCTGAAACGGTGGCGCGCGAGCTGGAGCGGCAGGAACAACAGACCCCGTCGGTGGGCGGGCATGCCTGAGCCGGCGCCGCGCGGCCTGGCCCGCGGCGGCCATCGGCTGCCCTGAGCGGCCGGCGGGCCCCACCCCGGGCCGGTCCAGGCCAGGCCGGCCGGCCTGATCCGGCGGCCGGCCCGGCAAGGCGCAATCGGCGCTACCCGTGGCGGCCGCGATCAGGGAGAATCGAACCGGTCCCCTCCAGCCGTCGGGACGTCCTTCATTTTCCGCCGACTGGAGAGAGTAAGTGGAAGCAGCCGTAGAGTTCATCAACAGCATCATCTGGAGCAAGGCACTGATCTTCCTGTGCCTGGCCGCCGGCCTGTACTTCAGCGCCCGCACCCGCTTCATGCAGATCCGCGGTTTCTTCGAAATGTGCCGGCTCACCGTGCAGGGCGAAAAGTCCGAGGCCGGGGTGTCTTCGTTCCAGGCCCTGGCCATGTCGATGGCCGGGCGCATGGGCATCGGCAACATCGCCGGGGTGGCCACCGCGATCGCCTTCGGCGGCCCCGGCGCGATCTTCTGGATGTGGATCATGGGCTTCCTCGGTGCTTCCACCTCGTACGTGGAATCCACCCTGGCGCAGATCTACAAGACCAAGGACGCCGAAGGCCGCTACCGCGGCGGCCCGGCGTACTACATCGAAAAGGCGATGGGCCTGAAGTGGTATGCGCTGGCCTTCGCGGTGGCCACCATCGCCGCGGCCGGCTTCCTGATGCCCGGCGTGCAGGCCAATGCGATCGCCGACAGCATCATCAATGCCTGCCGCGGCGGAACCCTGTGCGGGCCGCTGGACGGCCAGTTCATGGGCATGGCATCGGAGCAGGCGCTCAAGCTGGGCATCGGCACCGTGGTGGCGCTGCTGCTGGGCGTGGTCATCTTCGGCGGGGTCAAGCGCATCGCCAACTTCGCCGAAGTGGTGGTGCCGTTCATGGCCGCCGCCTTCATCCTGATGGCCATCGTCATCATGATCATCAACTACGACCGCGTGCCGGACATGTTCCGCACGGTGTTCAGCAGCGCCTTCGGCGCGCACGCCGCGTTCGGCGCGATGATGGGCCTGGCCGTGGAGTGGGGGGTCAAGCGCGGCATCTACGCCAACGAAGCCGGGCAGGGTACCGGCCCGCACGCGGCGGCCGCCTCGGAGGTCTCGCACCCGGCCAAGCAGGGCTACGTGCAGGCGTTCGCGATCTACTTCGACACCATGCTGGTGTGCACCTCCACCGCCTTCCTGATCCTGGCCGCGGGCACCTACAACGTGTACTCGCCGGTGGCCGGCGGCGCACCGGTGTTCGCCGGCCTGGCCGGCGTTTCCGAAGGCGCCGGTTACGCGCAGGCGGCCGTCGAGACCGTGTTGCCGGGCTGGGGTTCGGCGTTCGTGGCGATCGCGATCTTCTTCTTCGCCTTCACCACGATCATGGCCTATTACTACATGGCCGAAACCAACCTCAGCTACATCAACCACAACCGCAAGCGCCCGCTGACCGTGCTGCTGCTGCGCCTGGGCATCATCGGCATGGTGGTGTTCGGTGCGTTCCACAACGCCAAGATGGCCTGGGCGCTGGGCGACATCGGCGTGGGCCTGATGGCGTGGCTGAACATCATCGCCATCCTGATCGTGCAGAAGCCGGCGTTGCTGGCGCTGCGCGATTACGAGAGACAGAAGAAGCTCGGCCTGGATCCGACCTTCGACCCCGATGCCCTGGGCATCAAGAACGCCGATTTCTGGCGTCACCGCAAGCTGGAGCCGTCCCGTAGTGAATGATCCCTGGAAGAATGCCCGCCGCCCGTCGGCGCGACCGCCGCGGGCCACCCCGTTGCCGCCGCGCGAGGGCGCGACGGCCCCGCCGCCGGGGCGCGGCAACGACGAACTGCGGCTGTACGGCTGGAACGCCGTGCAGGCGCTGTTCGACAAGCGCCCGCAGGCCCTGCGCAAGCTGTACCTGGTGGAGGAACTGATCCCGCGCCTGCAGCCGTTGCTGAAGTGGTGCGTGGCCAACCGGGTGGGCTACCGGGTGGTGGAGGAGGGCGACCTCAACAAGCTGGCCGCCACCACCCACCACGAAGGCGTGGTAGCCGACGTATTGCGCGCGCCGATGCTGGAGCTGGGCGACTGGCTGGACGGCCTGCCGGCCGGCCAGCCGGTGCTGGCGCTGTGGCTGGACGGGGTGGGCAACCCGCACAACTTCGGCGCGATCCTGCGCTCGGCCGCGCATTTCGGCGTGGCCGGCCTGTTGCTGCCGCCGGGGGCGACGCTGGCGTTGTCCGGGGCGGCCGCGCGGGTGGCCGAGGGCGGTGCCGAAGCGGTGCCGCTGGTGCGTCTGCCGGCACTGCCGCAGGCGATGGCGCAGCTGCGTGCGGCCGGTTTCGGCCTGGCGGCGACCCTGGTCGAGGGCGGCGACAATCTGTTCGCCAGCACCTTGCCGACCCGCCTGGTGTATGTAATGGGCGCCGAAGGCGAAGGCATGGACCGCGAGCTGGCGCAGGACTGCGACCAGCAGCTGTCGATCCCCGGCAGCGGGGCGGTGGAGAGCCTGAACGTGGCCTCGGCCACGGCGGTGCTGCTGGCGCACTGGTACGGGCAGAAGGCCCGCTGAGGCCGTGGTTTTCGGGCAGCGCGCAGGCGCGCCCGCCCCGCGCGGAGTGTGGTACGAGTCACTGATCGCATCGTGACTACACGCGATTCGGATTTTTCGCATAGTGCACGGGCGTGACCCCGCGCACAGTGCGATGGCGCTGTGCTGCGTAGGTGAGGAGAGACACCCACCCAGCGCGGTGCCGTTGTCCGGACCGCAGTGTCATCTGTGGCACTCACCGCGTGGGGTGTGTCGAATCCCGGTAACCCGGTCGCCGTGCGGCCGGGTTTTTTTGTTGCTGGATCCCAGCCGGATGCCGCAGTCGTCGGTGTCGTTGCAGCGCAGCGTTCTCCGCGGTGGCGGTGACCGGATAGGTGCGGCCCATGATCGGACTTGCATTGCAAATGGAAATCGATAATCCGCCGGCCATTTGCAGCGCATTGGGTTTTTCAACGCCATCGCGAAGGGTGTAAAACCAAGTCCGTGTGGTCGTTCACAGATCCGCACTTTTCACGATTCTGGATATTCTCCCGCGCCCGGATGCAGGCGCAGATTGTCGCCGCGGTGTAATCGATACCGCTGCCCGCAATCTTCTGGGAGACAGTCCATGACCCTGCATCCATTGCGTTCCATCCGTGTGGTTCCCCTCGCCGCTGCCGTAGCCTTCTGCGGTTTCTTCCCGCCATCGGCCAGTGCCCAGCAGCGCACGCTGGACGGCGTCAACTTCACCGGCCCGCTGATCACGCCCAATCCGGCCGGCCTGCCGAAAGGCCATTGGTACATCGAACCGTACCTGGTGCGCGTCGACAGTAGTGCCTACTACGACGGCAGCGGCCAACGCCGCCGCAGTGACGAGGACAGCGGTGCGTGGGTTACCGTGGTGCCCTTCATCTACGGCTTCAGCGAGCGCGTCACCGGCCAGGTCAATCTCAGCGCGTCCACCGCCGAGTCCGGGCGCGCGCGCAGCAGCGGCTTCCGCGCCGGCGATACCACCGCCAAGCTGCAATACCTGCTGCAGGCGCCCAGCGCCGATGGCACCCGCCCGGCGGTGTCGGTGGCCTTGAGCCAGCGCTATGCCACCGGCAGCTATGACCGCATCGCCGGCAATCCGCTGAACGCGCAGGGCGACGGCGTGCAGCGCACCAGCCTGTCGCTGGCTGCCCAACAGGTGGTGTGGATGCCCAACGACCGCCCGCTGCGCTGGCGCGGCCAGCTCACCGCCAGCCCGGCACCGTCGCGGGTGGCCCTGCATGGCAGCAGCGTGTACGGCACGCCGGACGGCTTCCGCGGCAGCATCGCGCGCGGCTCCTTGCTGGGCGTATCGGCGGCAGCCGAATACAGCTTCAATCCGCGCTGGGTCGGGGTGATGGAGTTTTCCGCCAGCCGCGAATCGCAACGGCAACTCACCGGCTATGCGCCCGACGCCGATGGCGTGGCCCGGCGCATCGATGAGCGGCGCCCGTCCAGCAGCAGCATCACCCTGGCACCGGCGATCGAATACCACTTCAGCCCCAGCATCGGCCTGATCGCGGGGGTGGAATTCAGCGTGGCCGGGCGCAACAGCGGCCACTTCGTCAGCCCGCAGGTCGCACTGGGGATGTTCTTCTGAGCCGCCAGCGGTGGCCTGTTCCGGCGCTGCAGGGTGGCGCCGGTTTCTCGGTAACAAGGAGTGTGACATGAACGTGGAAGCTGTCATTGGCTGGATCCTGGCGGTGGTCTGGAGCCCGGCCTTGGTGGGGCTGTGCCTGTTGGCCGGGCTGTATTTCAGCGTGCGTACCCGCTTCATCCAGTTGCGCGGGCTGCCGGACATGCTGCGCCTGATGTTCCGTTCGCCCAGTTCGGTGGCCGGGCTGTCTTCGTTCCAGGCCTTGAGCATTTCGCTGTCCAGCCGGGTCGGGGTGGGCAACATCGCCGGGGTGGCGATGGCGATCGCCTTCGGTGGCCCGGGTGCGATCTTCTGGATGTGGGCGGTGGCGTTCTTCGGCGCCTCCAGCGCCTTCATCGAATCGACCCTGGCGCAGATCTACAAGGACCGCGATGCCGACGGCCTGTACCGCGGCGGCCCGGCCTACTACATCGAAAAAGGCCTGGGCCAGCGCTGGTATGGTTGCCTGTTCGCGGTGAGCACGATCGTCGGCGGCGGGCTGTTCCTGCCCGGAACCCAGTCCAACGCGATCGCCGCTGCGCTCGACCATGCCTGGGGCGTGCCGGCCTGGGGCGCGGCGGCCGGTGTGGTCGCCCTGCTGGCGCTGGTGATCTTCGGCGGCGTGCGCCGCATCGCCCATGTCACCCAGGTGGTGGTGCCGTTCATGGCGCTGGGCTACCTGCTGGTGGCGGCGATCGTGGTGGTGCTGAACCTGCCGGCGGTGCCGGAGATGTTCATGCTGATCGTGCGCAGCGCATTCGGTACCGACGCTGCGTTCGGCGGAATGATCGGTGCGGCGATCCAGTGGGGCGTGCGCCGTGGCGTGCTGTCCAACGAGGCCGGCATGGGCAGCGGTGCGCATCCGGCCGCGGCGGCCGAGGTCAGCCACCCGGTCAAGCAGGGCCTGGTGCAGTCGTTCTCGATCTACATCGACACCCTGGTGGTATGCAGCGCCACCGCCTTCCTGATCCTGTCCACCGGCGCCTACAACGTGCACGACCCCAGCCCGGCCGTTGCCGGCGAGGCGGCGCGGATGATCGTGGCCAATGTGCCGGCACTGGAGGCCGGGCCCAGCTTCGTGCAGCACGCGGTGGAATCGGTGCTGCCCGGCTTCGGCTCGTCGTTCATCGCGCTGGCGATCCTGCCGTTCGCGTTCACCACGATCCTGGCGCTGTACTACATCGCCGAAACCAACCTGGTCTACCTGCGCCGCAGCCGGCGTTCGCCCCGGCTGCTGCTGGCGTTCAGGCTGGCCTTCCTTGGCGGGGTGACCTATTCGGCGTTGAACACGGCCACGGTGGCCTGGTCGCTGGGCGATATCGGGGTGGGGATGATGGCCTGGTTGAACATCATCGCGCTGATCCTGCTGCACAGGCCGGCGCTGGCCGCGTTGCGCGACTACGACGGCGCGCGTGCGCGTGGGCTGGACCCGTGCTTCGATCCGGAGCGGATCGGCATACACAATGCGCCGATCTGGGCCGACATCGCCGCCGCCCGCGCCGAGGCGAAGTAACCGGCGTCACCGGGCGCGGCCCCGCCGGCCGCGCCCGGTGCATGGTTCACTCGTTGGGCGGGGTGGTCGGCTTGGCTTCGCTGCCGAAGCTGCCCTCGGCCTCGGCAGCCAGGTAGGCGAACACGGTATAGGCGGCCACGTTCTGCGCCAGCGCCGCCGGGTCGATCTTGTCCAGGGTGTCGTCGGCGGTGTGGTGCAGGTGGAAGTAGTCGCTGCCATCCTGCGCCAGCCACGCCCAGGCGCCGCCCTTGGCCGCCAGCGGGCCGACATCCGGGCCCGGGCCGCCCTTGTCCGGCGCGTAATCGATGCCCAGCGGCTTGAGCACCTCGGCGATCTGCCGGGTGGCCTCGCGCGAGCCGGCCGGATTGGGCGAGCCGGTGTTGAAGGCATAGATGCGGCCGGCACCGAAGTCGCTTTCGGCGGCCAGTTGGTGCAGCGCCACGTCCTTGGCATGCGCCTCGGCATAGGCCTTGCCGCCGTAGAGGCCCTGTTCCTCGTTGGCGAAGGCCACCACGCGGATGCTGCGCTTGGGCGCCTGCTTGAGTTGGCCGATCAGGTGGCCGGCGGCCATGGTGATGGCCACGCCGGCGCCGTCATCGACCGCACCGGTGCCCAGGTCCCAGGAATCGAGGTGGCCGCCGATCACCACCACTTCCTTGGGCAGGCTGCGCCCGTTGATCTGCCCGATCACGTTGTAGGAGGTGGCCGTGCCGTCCCAGCCGCAATCCAGGCTGAGCTTGAGCGTGGTGCTGCCGAGGGCGACCAGGCGTGCCAGCTGGTTGGCGTCGGGCACCGACAGCGCCGCCGACGGCACCGGGGTCAGGCCATCGTCGAAGCGGGTGATGCCGGTGTGCGGCACGCGGTGCGAGTCGGTACCGGCCGAGCGCATCACAAAGCCCACCGCGCCCTTGCGGATCGCCTCGGACGGACCCTTGCTGCGCACCGCGCCGCCATTGCCGTAGTCGCGGCCGTCGCGGTAGGCGGTCATCTGGTAATCGACGAAGGCGATCTTGCCCTGCAGCGAACCGGCCGGCGCGGCCTGCAGCGCGGCCAGGTCGGCAAAGCGCACCACCTCGGCCTCGACCGTGCCGCCCGGGCTGCCGCCCAGGGCGGTGATGCTCAGCGGCTGGGCATGCCTGCCGGTGACCTGGGCGTGTTCGCTGCGGCGCTCCCACTTGGGGAAGGTCACCGGCTCGGTCCAGACCTTGTCAAACCCCAGTGCCTTGAACTTGGCCACGGCCCAGGCCACGGCGCGGGCATCGGCCTCGCCACCGGCGATGCGCGGGCCGATCTCGGTGGTCAACGATTCGACCACCTTCCAGCCGGTGTCGTCCTTGAGCGCCTGCTCGCGCAGCTGCGCAGCAGTGCCCAGCGAGGCCGGCGGCAGGGTGGTGGCCGCCGGTGCGGCGAACGCCGGCGACGCCAGCAGGGCAAGGGCGGATGCGAGGGCAACAACGCGGGCACGCATGGCAACTCCGGTAGGCAGGGCGTAAGCCCCAGAGCTTAACAGTCCGTGCCTATCGCACATGGCCGGTAGGTCATGCTCCGGTGAATGCTGTTTTCCATAGGCGAAAGCCCCGCCAGGGCGGGGCTTTCGAATGTGCATGGACCGGTAGTGCCGGCCGCTGGCCGGCTCCAGGCGATGCTGGGTTTATGCAGAGCCGGCCAGCGGCCGGCACTACCCGGACCCGATCACCTCAGCGCTTGAGGTTGTCGCGGATCTCGCGCAGCAGCAGCACTTCCTCGGCCGGCGCGGCCGGTGCGGCGTCCTTCTTGCGGGCCAGGCGGTTGATCACCTTGATCACCAGGAAGATCGCAAACGCCACGATGACGAACTGCACCAGGGTGTTGAGGAAATCGCCGTAGCCGATCACCACCGCCGGGATCTCCTTGCCGTCGGCCCCCGGCCGCGCCGGGGCCAGGGTCCAGGCCAGCTGCGAGAAATCGACCCGACCGATCAGCCAGCCCAGCGGCGGCATGATGATCTTGTCGACCAGGGCGGTGACGATCTTGCCGAACGCGGCACCGATGACGACACCGACCGCCAGGTCGATGACGTTGCCACGCATGGCAAATTCCTTGAACTCGGTAAGCACTCCCATCGGAGTCTCCTGTGGCGGGTAATTAAAGGGCTGCGCAGCGTAACCCAGCGCTTGTCATCCAGCGATGATGCCGTGGCGTTCGGCGACATTCTCCAGCCGCGCGCTGAAACGGTCGCCCGGCTGCAGCGCGGCCACCCCGGCCGGGGTGCCCATGAACACCAGGTCGCCGGCGCGCAGCGCCCACAGCTTGGACAGCTCGTGCAGGATCTCCGGCACGTTCCAGATCATCTGGTCCAGCAGCGACTGCTGGCGGACCTGCCCGTTGATTTCCAGCGACAGGTTGAGCGCGGCCAGGTCGCCCACTTCGCCGGCCGGGACCAGCTCGCTGACCGGCGCGGAGTGATCGAAGCCCTTGGCCGGATCCCACGGATGGCCCTTGGCCTTGGCCGCGGCCTGCAGGTCGCGGCGGGTCAGGTCCAGGCCGACGCCATAGCCGAACACCAGCGCCTCGGCCTGTTCGACCGGCAGCACGCCGGCCGGGGCATCGCAGCCGATCGCCACCACCAGTTCCACTTCGTGGTGCAGCTCGTGGGTGGCCGAAGGATAGGGAATCACATCGTCGTGCCCGACCACGATCGCATCGGCCGGCTTGCTGAAGAACATCGGCCGGCCGCGGTCATCGGCCGCCGGCACCGCGGCCCCCATCTCGCGCGCATGGTCGGCGAAATTGCGCCCGACGCAGTAAATGCGGCGCACCGGGAAGGTGCCGCCGCCGGCAACCGGAATGCGCGGTTGCGCGGGAGTGGGGATTACATCGGTCATGCTCGCGTCCTGTCACGTAAGGTCGCAGGCAGTCTAGAACGAGCGTGCGCGCGGTGCCACGCCGGCGTGGCGTTACCGGGTACGGAAAAGCATGCGGGCGAAGGGCCGCGCAGCAGCGCGGCGCGAATTCAACGCGACAGCGGCAAGGCTTGCTTGCGCACCACGCGGTACTCGGCGTCGACCACCTGCGGATCGCTCTGGCGGCCGGCCTGCTTGCGCTGGGCCAGCAGCTTCCAGGCCAGCCCGGCAATGATCATCGCCGCGCCCACGAACACCCCCACGAACACCAGCGCGGCCAGGATCGCCAGGCCCAGCAGGCCCACTGCAACGCGCACCAGCGGATGGCGCGGCTTGCGCGGCGCGAACAGGGTACGGAACGTGTTGAACTGGAAGTAGCGGCTGTACATGGTGGTGGCTTGGCTGAAGTCAGCGAGCCATGAGTATCCGGGGTGGCCTCTGTCATTGAGTGAAAAACTCGTTAAATGTCGCTGCCGTTCATTTCAAATCAATGACTTGTGTTCATCGCAGGGCCAGCCACGTGAGGGCGTGAGAGAATGCCGGCCCGTTGAATCCGTGTGCCGACATGTCCGTTTCCGATACCGCTGCCGCCCCGTTGATCGCGCTGGAGGCCATTGCCGACCAGGGTTTCGCCGAGGTCGAAGCAACCGTGGACGGCGACAGCGAATCGGTGGTGCTGTACCGCAACGGCGGGCAGGTACGTGGCTGGCTGAACATCTGCCCGCATGCCGGGCGCCGGCTGGACTGGGCGCCGGGGCAGTTCCTCAAGAGCCGCGAGGGCCACCTGGTCTGCGCCGCGCATGGTGCCTCGTTCGCGCTGGATGACGGCAACTGCGTGGCCGGCCCATGCAAGGGCGACCGCCTGCGCGCGGTGCCGCTGCAGGTGCGCGATGGGCAGGTGTGGCTGGATGCCGCCCCCTGACTAAAGGGGTTCTGCACCAGATGCATGGTCGGTAGTGCCGGCCGTTGGCCGGCTGTCGTTGCCGTTGCCGTTGCTCATGATGTTGATGTTGATCCACCGACCCCTTGGAGCGAGCCGAGCATCGCAGCGGCATACGTCAGGAGATAGGCGCGTGGCGACGCGTTCTTCACTACGGAGATTCGCTGTTACGAAGGCGCGGGCGTGTTCTTTGGTTACTTTCTTGCACGAGCAAGAAAGTGACTCGCGCCCCGAAGGGGCACGAAAGCTCTTGATCCTGTTTAGGCTTCATGAGGATCCGGCCAGCGGCCGGCACTACCGTTCATTGCAGGTTCGCTATGGACGGTTCCGTCGCCTCAGAACATCAGGTTGATCATCAACACCACCACGGCGGTGTAGACCAGCGACAGCGGCGCGCCCACCCGCCACAGTTCGCGCGGGGTGTAGTTGGCCGGGCCGGTGATCATCGAGATCACCGGGTTGGACGCGGTCATCAGGTTGTTGGACGCCGACAAGGCCACGATCAGCGCGAACGCGGTCGGGTTGCCGCCCACCGCCAGGGCCAGGTTGACCGCGATCGGCACCATCACGATGGTCGCCCCGACGTGGCTGATCACCAGCGAGAAGACCGTGGTCAGCAGCGCCAGCGCGATCTCCAGCACCCACACCGGAATGCCGGTGGGCAGGCGGTCGATGGTGTGCCCGGCCACCCAGGCCGCCGCACCGCTGCTGTCCATCGCCCAGCCCAGCGGAATCAGCCCGGCCATCATGAAGATGGTCTTCCAGTTGATCGATGCATACGCCTCGTCCATGCGCAGCACCCCGGTGAGCAGCATGCCGGCCACGCCGGTCATCAGGGTCAGCGCCACCGGCAGCTTGGAGGTCAGCGCGATCAGGATGGTGATGGCGAAGATGCTCATCGCGATCTTGAACTTGTGCGGGCGCTGCTCGCCCTTGGGGTAGTCGGTGACCACCACGAAGTCACGGCTCTTGGCCGCCTGCGCCAGGTCGGTCCAGATGCTGTGGAACACCAGCATGTCGCCGGCGCGCAGCGCCACGTTGCGCACGTCCTCGCGGATCACCTGCTTGTCGCGGTTGATCGCCAGCAGGCTGATGCCGCGCTGCTTGCGCAGGCGCAGTTCGGATGCGGTCTTGCCGATCACGTCCGAGGTCGGCGGCACCACCGCCTCGGAAATGCCGGCGCGGCTGGGGTTGAACAGGTCGCCCAGGTGCTTCAGCCGCGAGGACATGCGCAGGAACTGGTTCTGCGCGAAATCGCTGACCTGCTGGCGCGCGCCCATCACCCCGAGCACGCTGCCCACCCAGATGCGCATCTCCGCCGGCGGCGCCAGCCGGGTATCGTTGCCGGTCTTCAGGGCCAGCAGCAGCGGCGCATCGTGCACGTTCTCGGCCTCGCCCAGGGTCATCCCGACCAGCGGGCTCTCGGCGCTGACCACCAGTTCGAAGACATCGCCTTCGATGCCGTAGGTCTTGGCGAAGTAGCTCTCGGTGCGCGCCGGGGTGACCCCGTCGTTGGCCAGGGTTTCTTCTTCGACCAGTTTGCGGTCGCCGAAGTAGCGGAAGTACAGCAGGGAGGCAGCCAGCAGCGCCAGGCCGATCGGCAGCGGCGCGAACATGCGCAGCGGCTCGATCGTGGCCAGGCCCGAGGGCAGGTTGTTGTTGGCCGAGGCCAGCAGATCGTTCAACAGGATCAGCGGCGAATTGCCGACCATGGTCAGCGCGCCGCCCATCACGATCGCCGCGGCGATCGGCAGCAGCAGCCGCTGCAGGGTAAGCCCGGTGCGCGCGGCCAGCCGCGAGGCCACCGGCAGGTACAGCGCCATCACCGACGGGTTCTGCATGAACGAGGAATTCAGGCCGGCGATCGCGGTGGTCATCATCAGCAGGCGGGTTTCCACCCCATGCCCGCGCCGCAGCAGCCAGGCCGCCAGCCGGTTCAACGCCCCGGTGCGGTCCAGGCCCGCGCCGAGGATGGTGGTGGCGATGATGCTCATCACCGCGTTGCCCGAGAAGCCGCCGAAGATTTCTTCCGGGGCGATCAACCCGGTCACGCCCAGCACCACCAGCACCACCAGCGCCACCACGTCGGCGCGGATGCGCTCGAACAGGAACATCGCCATCGTGAAGCCGACCAGCCCGAGCACGAGCTTCATATCGGTGGTCAGCGTCAGCGCGGTATCCATGGGGTGGCGCGGTTCCTTGGTAAGGGATCAGGTACGGTCGTACAACAGGTCCCACACGCCATGGCCGAGCTTCTGGCCACGGGTTTCGAAGTGGGTCTGCGGGCGCCACGCCGGGCGTTCCACCTGGCCGCGCGGACCGGCGCGGTTGCTCAACCCGGCGGTGGCGTCGAGCACCTCCCACATCTGCTCGGCATAATCTTCCCAATCGGTGGCGCAGTGCAGGCGGCCACCGACGCGCAGCTTGCGCACCAGCAGCTCGGCAAAGCCGGGCTGGATCAGGCGGCGCTTGTTGTGGCGCTTCTTGTGCCACGGATCGGGAAAGTAGATGCGCACTTCGTCCAGCGCGCCATCGGCGATTTCCTGCTCCAGTACTTCCACCGCGTCGTGGTGGTACAGGCGCACGTGGTCGGCATTGTCGTCGGCCAGCGCATTGAGCAGGCGGCCCACGCCCGGGGCGTGCACTTCGATGCCGATATAGTCGCGGCCGGGATCGTGCTGGGCGGCAAAGCGCAGCGCGGCCCCGTTGCCGAAGCCGATTTCCAGCACCTTGGGCGCGGTGCGCCCGAAGGTGGCGTCCAGGTCGCGCCGCTGCCCGGTGAAATCCAGGCCGAAGCGCGGCCAGCGGTCGTCGAACGCGCGCTGCTGGGCGGGGGTGAAGCGGCCCTGGCGCAGCACGAAGCTGCGCACCTCGCGGCGGCCTTCGGTGATGGTGAACGGCTTGGCCGGGGCCTTGGCGCCGGCGCTGTCGAAGGGATTGGTCATCAGCCGATCAACCCGTCCACCGGCGAGGACGCACTGGCATAGCGTTTGCGCGGAATGCGCCCGGCCAGGAAGGCTTCGCGGCCCGCTTCCACGGCCTTGCGCATCGCGCTGGCCATCAGCACGGGGTTGCGCGCGCCGGCGATGGCGGTATTCATCAGTACGCCGTCGCAGCCCAGTTCCATCGCGATGGCTGCATCGGAAGCAGTGCCCACGCCGGCGTCGACGATGATCGGCACCTTGGCGTCCTCGATGATCTGCAGCAGGTTGTACTTGTTCTGGATGCCCAGCCCCGAGCCGATCGGCGCGGCCAGCGGCATCACCGCCACGCAGCCGATCTCCTCCAGGCGCTTGGCCAGGATCGGGTCGTCGGAGGTATAGACCATCACCTCGAAACCGTCCTTGACCAGCTGTTCGGCGGCCTTGAGGGTCTGCACCACGTCCGGGTACAGGGTCTTCCGGTCGCCCAGCACTTCCAGCTTGGTCAGGTTGTGCCCGTCCAGCAGCTCGCGGGCCAGCCGGCAGGTGCGCACCGCATCGTCGGCGGTGTAGCAGCCGGCGGTATTGGGCAGGATGGTGTAGCGGTCCGGCGGCAACACGTCCAGCAGGTTCGGCTCGCCCGGGTTCTGCCCGATGTTCGTGCGGCGGATCGCCACGGTGACGATCCGGGCCCCGGCCGCTTCGGTGGCCAGGCGGGTTTCTTCCAGGTCCTTGAACTTGCCGGTCCCGGTCAACAGCCGGGAATCGTAAGTCTTGCCGGCGATCACCAGCGAATCAGTGGGGGCATGTGCATTCATGGGCGGAATTATCGCCTATCGCGCGTCACGGTGCTGCGCGTTCGCGCAGGCCGCCGTCGCGCTGCCAGTGCCATGCGCACGCTGCCGTGGGCGCGGGAAACCCGGCCACCCACGGCTCTGGCCACCGGCACCGCTGCGGCGGTTGCGCCGATGGCGCGACGCACACCCGGCAGGACCGGCGCGATGTCAGCCGCCACCCAGCGCGTGCACGATCTCGACCACGTCGCCGTCGCGCAGCGGGTGGGTGGCATGCTGGCTGCGGGTGATGATCTGGCCATTGACCTCCACCGCGACCCGGCGCTCGAGCAACTGCTCCTGCAGCAACAGGTCGTGGACGGTGGCGCTTTGCGGAAGCTGGCGGGTGTCGCCGTTGAGCACGATGTTCATGTCGCCATTGTCCCTGAATGCTGCTGCGCTGCGTACCCTTGGAGCCCCCTGGATCACCTGCCGGGCCCGGTGCGACAGGGCCGGCGCCGTTCGTGTCGGAGTTCATGCCGCAGCGCAGCGTGAATTGGCCCGGGGCCAGTGAAACCATGGCACCGTGCGCCGGCGTACGTCGGCCGTCCCCCTTCCCAAGGAGCTTTACATGCAGATCAGCAAGCGACCGCTGCGTTCCCTGATGGCCGTCGCCATCGCCCTGGCCGCCGCGCCGGCCATGGCGCAATCGCCTTATTCCAAGTCCGTGGTCATCGGCGACAGCGTCAGCGATGCCGGTTACTTCCGTCCGCTGCTGCCGGCCGCCTCGCGCCCGGTGATCGGCCAGTTCACCACCAACCCGGGCTGGACCTGGGCCCAGCACGTGGCCCACTACTACGGCGTCAACGGAGCGGCGAACGGCAACGGCCAGGGCGGTGACAACTACGCCATCGGCGGCGCCCGCGTCGGCGTGGACACCAGCCTGGTGCTGGACCCGCGCCTGCCGGCAGTGCCGGTCTACTCGATGAAGACCCAGACCGCGCAGTACCTGGCAGCCAACGGCGGCAAGGCCGACGCCAACGCGCTGTACAGCGTGTGGGGCGGCGCCAACGATCTGTTCGCGATCCAGCGTGGCGCGCCGCTGCAGGCCACCCTGGTCGGCGCGGTCACCGACCAGGTCGGCATCGTGGCCACCCTCAAGGGCGCCGGCGCGCAGTACGTGGTAGTACCGACCATTCCCGACATCGGCCTGACCCCGGGCGCCCGCGCCGGCGGCCCGGCGGCGATGGCCGCCGGCACCGCGTTGGCCAAGGCCTACAACGATGCGCTGTTCGGCGGCCTGAAGGCCGCCGGCCTGCAGGTGATCCCGGTCGATACCTTCCACATCCTGCAGGAAATCGTCGCCAGCCCCGGTACCTATGGCTTCACCAACGTCACCAGCCCGGCCTGCACCGACGCCAGCTCGCTGACCTGCAGCCCGCTCAGCTATGTGACCCCCAACGCCGCCAACAGCTACGTCTTCGCCGACGGCGTGCACCCCACCAGCGCCACCCATGAAATGCTGGGCCAGTACACCCTGTCGATCCTGGAAGCCCCGCGCAACCAGCAGATCCTGACCCATTCGGCGCAGACCGTCGGCCGTTCGCGCGCCGACCAGGTCAGCTGGCACCTGGCCGGCCGCCCGGCCGATGGCCTGAGCTGGTGGGGCAGCCTGCGTGGCGACATGCAGCGTTACGCCCATGCCGACCTGTACGACGGCATGGCCCCGGCCGGCCTGTTCGGCGTGGATTGGGCGCGCGACGGCATGGTCGCCGGCGGCTTTGCCGGCTATGGCCGCATGGATGCCGATTTCGGCAACAGCAAGGGCGATTTCACCCAGTCCGACACCACCCTGGGCCTGTTCGCCGGCTGGTATGGCGAGCGCGCCTGGGTCAACGGCCAGGTCAGCTACAGCTGGCTGGACTATGACGTGACCCGCAAGGTCCAGCTCGGCCCGGCCACCCGCGAGCACACCGGTTCGCCCGAAGGCAGCAACCTTACCGCCGCGTTGAACGCCGGCTACGAGTTCGGCACCGAAGGCGGTTTCCGCCACGGTCCGGTCGCCGCGGTGATCTGGCAGAAGGTCAAGCTGGACGGTTACGCCGAAAGCAACGCCAGCGCCACCGCGCTGGGCTATGCCAGCCAGGATGTGGATTCCACCGTCGGCCGCGTCGGCTGGCAGGCGCGCTTCGACGGCGGCAGCATCAAGCCGTACGTGCAGGTCACCTACGACCACGAGTTCGAGGACGGCCAGCAGGCCAGCGCCTGGCTGCAGAGCATGCCGGACGTGGGCATGTACAAGGTGCCGGGCCTGGAGTTCGACAAAAACTACGCCACCGCCGTACTGGGTGCGCGCCTGAACCTGTGGGGCCTGAACAGCAACATCGGCATGAGCACCACCACCGCGCAGAAGCGTGCCCGCGACGTGTCGCTGTTTGCCAGCTTCAGCGGCAGCTTCTGATCCACCGCGCGCAGCGCCCCGCCCGGGGCGCCGCGCACGGCAGGCGAAAGCCTGATGCAACGGGCGGCCAGGTGCCGCCCGTTGCCTTTTGACCGCCGCGCCGCATAAACTTGCCCGGCACCATGCGGGTGTAGCTCAATGGTAGAGCTGTAGCTTCCCAAGCTACTGACGAGGGTTCGATTCCCTTCACCCGCTCCATATCCCATAGCGGTTTCAGGGAAGTGGCCCGCTCCGCAATATCCGTACGGCTCCGCAATGCCGCTTCACTGCATGAGGTCAGCGGATATGGGTGGGCGACGCCAACCAAGTCAAGGTCAAGATCAGCGCGGACCAACAACCTGTTCCGTTGCTTGGTCGTGCGCGCCAAGCCCGGGAAGAATGAGGGCGATTGGGCCATCAAGGCGTTCTGACGAACGAAGTAGCGAAGTTTCAAGGCTGGCGGCGGGAACTCGCCGCCAGCCGACCCTGGTGTCCAGGAGTTACTGGCAGAAGTCCAGATAGCACTCGTCGCGCAGTTGCACGCATACCGGAACGCTGTGCCCTTCGGCGATGCACGCGGTATACACCCGGTTACACTCAACCCGACCGGCGTTGCAGTAGATCGGGTCGGCACTGGCGATAGAACCAAGTGCCAAGGTGGAAATCAACGCTGCAATAGAAAGCCGAATCGTCCTTTTCATGCTTGTCTCCGCTGTTGTCAGCCCGGATGGGCAGCACGAGCTTATGAGAAACCGTTACGTCGATATGTGACACAAGTCTCGTAGCCCTGATGGAAGTGCCCAACCAGCAGCACATCGGTATTGGAACGCTGGTCCACCCGCGGGCGGCCGGCGGCGCGCGAATGGCAGTTTCGTTCCAGACCGGCACTGCCCGTTGCCCCCCGTCCTGCTGTCCACCCACAGAGGGTGGGGCTTGGCAGGTCGCAAGCCCGCCTATCGCTTTCCTCCCCCGAACCTGTGCGCCTCATCCCGTACCGATGCGGTGGCGGGAAGGGCGAACGCCAGTGGCCGCCTTCAGCCCGAACAAGGGACGCAACCAGCGCACGCGGCGGATCAGGTATTCGTGCAGCAGCAGGCAGCCGGCCACCGTGGCGATCAGTACCAGCAGCGGTTCCCACACCGGGCCCAACTGCAGCGGTTTGAGCCAGAACAGCGCGGCGATCAACAGGCTCTGGTGCAGGATGTACCAGGGGAAGACCGCCTCGGTGCAGTACGGCAGCCAGTGGAAGGGGCGGTCCAGGTAGCGCCTGGCCCAGCCCAGCAGGGCCAGCAGCATGCCCCACACGTAGAGCATTTCGCAGAACTTCGACTGCAGCTCCCAGAACGGTTCGGGCCACGTGCGCAGGCGCGAGTCGGCAGGCAGCCATGCGCCCAGTGCTTCCAGCAGGAAATACCAGCTGACCGCCGCAAGCACGGCAACCAGGCTGGTCCAGCGCAGGCGCATCACGCGCTCCCAGAATGCCGGCTCGCGCCCGAGCAGGTAGCCGATCAGGAACACGGTGAGGTACTTGGCATGCTGGTACCGGTCGTTGACCAGCGTGTTGGTGGCCGGGTGGGTGGGAGCAAGCCAGGCCAGCCAGAGCAGCAGCACCGCTGCCGGCAGGCCGATCAGCACCCAGGCTGGTGCCCGGGCCAGGCGGCCGGTGGCCCTGCGCATCGGCGCGGCATCGAGCAGCGGCTTGGCCACGATCAGAAGCATGCTGTAGCACCACAGGTAGGCCAGATACCACAGGTGGTTCCAGGTGATGCCGAATTCCGCGCCAGCAAAGCTGCCCTGCGGCCATGGCTGCACCTGCCAGTAGCGCAGCAGGAACGACCAGAACCCCGGCCCGGCGTGCCCATTGCTGACCGCTTCGCAGTACGGTTGGATGGGAACCACCACGAACATGCCGAACAGCAGGGGCAGCAGCAACCGCCAACTGCGCATCAGCGCGAAGCGGCCGCGGCGCAGGCCTGGCCCGAGCAGGGCGATGGCAACGCCGGAGATCAGGAACAGCAGCGACATGCGCCAACCGTTGACCAGGCGCATCGGCCACTGCAGGCCGGCGGTGGTGTGCACGCTCTTGAGGTGGAACCCCCATCCGTCCACGTAGGCCATGCCCAGGTGGTAGAGGATGAGCAGGGCGAAGGCGAACACGCGCAGGGCGTCGATATCGTGTCGTCGGGTCATGCCGGCAGGTTGCGGTGAGGGCCGTGCAGCGTGCTTGCCACGCCTGCCGCTTGCCACGCGACAGGGCCAGCGTGCCGGGGAAAAGTGACCGGTGGTGGCTGTGGAGGGACCAATGGGGCGGCGCGTGGCATCGAGAGTGGTTGCCGCGCGGTTGAGGCTGGGCGATGCCGCATCGTTGCGGCGGCTGCTGCGCAGGCAACGGGATGCCACGCCAAGCCAGATGCGCGGCTGAATTGGAGACGTTCTTATGCATAGGCTTGTTTGATCCGGAATATCAATCAGGCCGCGCTGCAGAGGTTGACCCGGTCGCCAGAACCGGCGGCATCTTTCCCGCAGCATGGGTACGCAGCAATCGGCTGCTTCCAGGGAAGATGCAGATGAACATGGGAATGAAGGGGATGTTGTTGATGTTGGCCAGCCTGCCGTTGCCGGCGCTGGCCGCCGAACTGGCGCTGGCTGGCAGCGCGTTGCCGCCCCTGCAGGTGCCGACCGGCACGCGGATCAGTGGCGGGCATGACCCGGCCCTGGCCCCTGCGGTGCAGGGCAGTGCACGGGCGCCGGCCGCGCCGCTGTCGCGGGTGGTGGTGGTGGGAGTCGGTTCCAGCCAGGCCGGAGGCTGGGAGTACATGACCACGCCGGGCCAGCTGTCGACCGTGCAGGACCATGGCGGGGCGGAGTTGAGCGTGGTGATCATGGAGGTGGGCTACGGTGGCTCGCCCAGCGCCAGCATGAACGGTGCGCTGCTGCCACGGTCGGCCGAGTACAAGACCGAGCCGCTGTGCCTCAACGGCGGCGATTACACCCCCTGCAGCATCGGGCAGACCTATGCTGCCTGGCTCCGCTATTACCAGCTGGACGGGTCGCAGGAAGGCAACTTCCACTACCAGAACACCTCGATCAACGCGCCGTTCAACACCTTGAGCACGGACATCTACATCCGTTGAAGGGTCGCACCATCGCGCGGCGACGGCGTGCATCGTGCGGCCGTCGCCGCGTGCTGCGGCGTGCCGTTGTCCCGGCCGGGGCGCGCGGGGCCGATCCACCACCGGCTGACAGACGCTGCCGGGTCACCGCGCGCCCTATGACAACACCCGGGCCGCGGTTCGGGCCGGGCGGGCTCCCCGTCATCGCGGCGTACCCGCCGCAGGCTATGCTGCGCGCTTTCCCGCCCCTGCACGCACCGCGATGAAACTGGCCATCCTGTCCCGCAACAGCAAGCTGTACTCCACGCGCCGGCTGGTGGAGGCTGCGCGGTCGCGCGGGCATACCGTGCGCGTGCTGGATCCACTGCGCTGCTACATGCGCATCGCCGCCGATGGTTTCAGCATGCATTACAAGGGGCGGCCGATCACCGGGGTGGATGCGGTGATCCCGCGCATCGGCGCCTCGGTCACCCGTTACGGCACCGCGGTGCTGCGCCAGTTCGAAATGATGGGCGCACGCACCCCCAACCCCTCCGACGCCATCCTGCGTGCGCGCGACAAATTGCGCGCGCACCAGATCCTGGCGTCCAAGGGCATCGACATGCCGGTTACGGTGTTCGGCGACAACCCCGACGACACCGTGGACCTGTTGTCGATGCTGGGGCCGCCGCCGCATGTGGTGAAGCTCAACGAAGGTACCCAGGGCCGCGGGGTGATCCTGACCGAAAAGGCCAGCGCCTCGCGCGGCATCGTTGAGGCACTGCGCGGGCTGTATGCCAACTTCCTGATGCAGGAATTCATCGGCGAGGCCCAGGGCGCGGACCTGCGCTGCCTAGTGGTGGGCGACCAAGTGGTGGGGGCGATGCAGCGCCAGGCCCCCGACGGCGACTTCCGCTCCAACCTGCATGCCGGCGGCAGCGCCCGCGCGGCCAAGGCCAGCCGCGCCGAACAGCAGGTGGCGGTGCGCTCGGCCAAGGCGCTGGGCCTGAGCGTGGCCGGGGTCGACCTGATCCGCTCCAGCCGGGGCCCGCTGGTGCTGGAGGTCAACTCCACGCCCGGTCTGGAAGGGATCGAGGCCATCTGCCAAGCCGACCTGGCCGGGCGCATCATCGACCATGTGGCGTCAATGAAAAAACCTTCTATTTCAAAAACTTGAATATTAATGGGGAGGGCCACCCGCGGTTTTAACGAGGCTTTAATCGGGCCCGGCGTAGGCTTCGACGAACCGCAGCTCTGCCCTCCTCAGCAGGATCGGTAATCGGGAAACACACTTCAGGCCCAGGCGGCTTCCGCCTGGGCCTTTTTCTGGCCCTGCCATGGCTCACTTGCTGATGTGAAGGAGACAGCGATACAGTCGGCGTTCCATTGACACAGACTAAGGATTGGTTGCCATGAAGCGAGTGAAGCTGGTTGTTGCTGCGGGTGTTCTGCTGCTGTCGATGGGGACGGCCCACGCCGCGGCCAAGGGGGAAGTGTTCGTGCCGGGCAAGTCCTTGTCTGAACAGATCGCACGCATTGAAACCGAGTTGAACGACGGCGAGACCTACGCCGAGCTCAAGCTCGAACAGCGCAGCCAGGTCCGCGAAGCCTTGGGGCGTATGCGTGGCACCCTGGAACAGCACCCCAACCAAGCCACCCTTCCGGACGCTGCCAAGACCGAGCTGTACAACGACCAGCAGGTAGTGAACACGGTTTTGACACAGGCTCGCGAAGATAGCCGTCTAATATGCCGTCGTGAGAAGGCCATCGGATCCAACATGGCCACTACCCAATGCATGACCGTTGCCCAGCGCCAGCGTATGAAAGACAAAGCGCAGAAGGACATGGGCGCAGCGCAGCGCGTCGGCAAATTTGCCAACTAGAGGTCACAGTGCGAATTCTTGTAATTGAAGACAACAGCGACATCGCCGCCAACCTGGGCGACTACCTCGAAGACCGCGGGCATACCGTGGACTTCGCCGCCGACGGCGTGACCGGCCTGCACCTGGCGGTGGTGCACGAGTTCGACGCGATCGTGCTGGACCTCAACCTGCCCGGCATGGACGGCATTGAAGTCTGCCGCAAGCTGCGCAATGAAGCGCGCAAGCAGACCCCGGTGCTGATGTTGACCGCACGCGATTCGCTGGACAACAAGCTGGCCGGTTTCGATTCCGGCGCCGACGACTACCTGATCAAGCCGTTCGCGCTGCAGGAAGTGGAAGTGCGCCTGAACGCGCTGTCGCGCCGCGGCAAGGGCGTGCAGACCCGGGTGCTGGAAACCGGCGACCTGGAGTACAACCTGGATACGCTGGAAGTCCGCCGCCAGGGCAAGCTGCTGCAGCTCAACCCGACCGCGCTGAAGATCCTGCAGGCACTGATGGAAGCCGCCCCGGCGGTGGTTACCCGGCAGGAGCTGGAAACCCGCGTATGGGGCGAGGAACTGCCCGATTCGGATTCGCTGCGCGTGCACATCCACGGCCTGCGTGCGGTAGTGGACAAGCCGTTCGAGATACCGTTGATTCAGACCCGCCATGGCATCGGATACCGCATCGCCGCGCCGGAAGCCTGATCCGGTGAGTGCCAAGGGGGAGCGCCGGCGCGGGCCTTACCGGCGCCGGTTGCGCAGCCGCATCATCGTGTCGTTCGTGCTGTTGGGCTTCTGCCTGACCACGCTGTTCGCGTTCGCGACCAACTGGGCACGCATGCGCGTGGAGAACCAGCTGGTCGAGGACGTGCTCAACCGCAACATCGACGAGTACGCGCACCGCTACGCGCTCGACCCCACCCGCAGTCCCGACCTGCCAGTGCAGCAGATGCGCGCACGCCTGGTGCGGCCGGACAAGTTCGAAGCGTTGCGCGAGGAAGAGCCGGACTGGTACGAGTTCGGCAACGGCAACCACAGCCTCAGTGGCGTGGATGAGCGTGGCCAGCCGTATTCCTACAAGCTGGCCGTGCGCAAGACGCCCGATGCCTGGTTCTTCCTGGCCTACGACACCACCGAAAGCATCCGTGGCGAGGCCCAGCTCAACCGCGCGCTGATTCTATCTGTCCTGGTGTTCAGCCTGCTGTCGCTGGTGCTGGGCTGGTGGTCGGCATCCAAGGTGATGAAGCCGGTCTCGGACCTGGCCGCACGCCTGCGCGCCTACCGCGGCGGCACCAGCGAGCCGGCGCCGCTGGCGCCGCGTTTCCCCGACGACGAGGTCGGCCAGCTGGCCCAGGCCCTGGACGACTATTCCTCGCGGTTGACCGAAGTGGTGCAGCGCGACCGCGAATTCAATGCCGACGTCAGCCACGAGCTGCGCACGCCGCTGGCGGTGATTCGTGGCGCCACCGAGCTGCTGCTGGCCCGTCCGGGCCTGGACGAAAAGGTGCTGCAGCGCCTGCAGCGCATCCAGCGCGCCGAGCAGCAGTGCACCGACCTGATCGGCTCGCTGCTGCTGCTGTCGCGCAACGAGCGCGGCCAGGGCAGCAGCAATGTGGCCCGGGTGGCCGAGCAGCTGCTCGATGCGCACCGCGCGCAGCTGGGCGGCAAGCCGCTGGAACTGGTGTTGGAAGGCGAGCGCGAGCTGGTCATCGACGCCCCCGAATCGGCCTTGTCGGTGGCGTTGGGTAACCTGATCGGCAATGCAGTCAAGTATTCGCAGGAAGGCTCGGTCCGGGTGGTGGTCACCGGCAACCGGGTCGATGTGATCGACAGCGGCCCGGGCCTGAGCGCCGAAGATGCGGCCAAGCTGTTCCAGCGCGGCTATCGCGGCACCCACGCCGGCCATTCGCAGGGCGGCGGGATCGGCCTGTCGATCGTCAGCCGCCTGTGCGATCTGTACGGCTGGCAGGTCAGCGTACGGCCCGGCACCGAACGTGGCGTGGTCGCGACGCTGACCTTCTCACCAGCCACGTAGCGCCGGGCTCTGCCCGGCTGCTGTTCGCGCGATTGGACGAAGGGCCTCTGTACGGCAGCCGGGCAGGGGCCGGCGCTATTGCGGGGTCAGCGCCTGGCGGCCAGTTCCCGGTAGCACCGGTCCAGCCGCTCCACATGCGCCTGCAGCTGTGCCGGGTCGCCGTCATTGACCACTACGTCATCGGCCAGTGCCAGCCGTGCCTCCCGGCTGGCCTGCGCGGCGATCATGCGCTCGGCCAGTTCGGCGGTGATGCCGTCGCGCTGCATCAGCCGTGCATGCTGTACCGCCACCGGCACATCCACCACCAGCACGCGGTCCAGCCACGGGTACTGCTGCCGGCCGCCGGCCTCGGCCAGCAGCGGAATCGCCGCGATCGCATACGGCCCGTCGGCCTGCTCGCAGGTCTGCCGCAGCAACTGGCGGATGGCCGGGTGGGTGATGGCTTCCAGTGCCTGGCGCTCCTGCGCCGAGGCGAAGATGCGCTGGCGCAGGGCGGCACGGTCGAGCTGGCCGTCGGCGAGCAGGATCCCCGGCCCGAACCGCGCCGCGATCCGGGCCAGGCCCTCGCTGCCGGGCGCGACCACGGCGCGCGCGGCGATGTCGGCATCGGCCACGGTGACGCCCAGGGCCTCGAAGCGGCGGCTCAGTTCGCTCTTGCCGGCGGCGATGCCGCCGGTCAGGCCGATAATGCAGTCGCTCACCGGCCGGCCCTCAGCGCAGCCCGGCAAAGCCCAGGTAGGCGTTGATCAGCTGCTCGCCCCACATGAACACGATCCAGCCGGCGATCGCCAGGTAGGGGCCGAACGGAATCGGAGTGGCGCGGTCGCGGCCGCGCGCATACAGCCAGGCCGAGCCGAGCAGGGCGCCGATGACCGAAGACAGCAGGATGATTGGCAGGATGCCCTTGAGCCCGCACCAGGCGCCCAATGCGGCCAGCAGCTTGAAATCGCCGTGGCCCATGCCTTCCTTGCCGGTGATCTGCTTGAACAGCCACCACACCGACCACAGCGACAGATAGCCGGCCAGCGCGCCCAGCAAGGCCGGCTTGGCCGGCATGTACAGGTTGTCGCTGGCCGCTATCAAGCCCAGCCACATCAGGGGCAGGGTCAACTGGTCGGGCAGCAACTGGGTGCGCAGGTCGATCCCGGACAGGGCAACCAGGAAGCAGCTCAGCACGATCGCGCCGAAGCCCTGCCAGCCAAAACCGAACTGCCACACGCCGGCCAGCACCAGCAGGGCGGTGACCAGCTCCACCAGCGGGTACTGGATCGAGATCGGCGCATGGCAATGCCGGCACTTGCCGCGCAGCGCCAACCAGCTGAACAGCGGGATGTTCTCGTACCAGGACAGCTTATGCTTGCAATGCGGGCAGTGCGAGGGCTCCACCACGATGCCTGGTGGTGGTGGCTCGTAGATGTCCGGCTCTTCCAGCACTTCGCGCGCGTCGCGCTTCCACTGCCAGTCCAGCCGCTTGGGCAGGCGCAGGATCACCACATTGAGGAAACTGCCCAGCAGCAGCCCCAGGCAGGCCGCGGCCGGGTAGCCGAGGCCGGGATGCTGGTCGAGAAATGCCATTGTCTGTTATCCAACCACCGAGGCGAGCTTGAAGATGGGCAGGTACATGCCGATCACCATGCCGCCGACGATGGTACCAATAACCACCATCACAATTGGTTCCAGCAGGCTCGCCAGCGCGTCCACGGCGTTGTTGACCTCCTGTTCGAAGTACTCGGCCACCTTGAACAGCATCGCGTCCAGGGCGCCGGCCTCTTCGCCGATGGCGGTCATCTGGATCACCATGTGCGGGAACAGGTTGGTCTGCTTCATGGCCATGTTGACCGGGTAACCGACCGACACGTCGTCGCGCATGCGCAGCACCGCTTCTTCATAGACCTTGTTGCCGGTGGCGCCGGCCACGATCCCCAGCGCCTCCACCAGGGGCACGCCGGCCTTGAAGGTGACTGCGGTGGTACGGGCGAAGCGGGCGATCGCGCTGTTGTGCATCAGCTGGCCGATCACCGGTGCCTTCAGGATCAGGCGGTCCATGGTGTGCTGCATCGACGGCGAGCGTTTGTAGGCATAGATGAACCCGGCCACGCTGCCGACAATTGCTATCAGGATAGGTAGCCACCAAGCCACCATGAATCGCGACAGGTTCACGATCATCTGGGTGAAGGCTGGCAGCTCGGCACCGAACCCCTTGAACACGTCCTCGAACTGCGGCACCACCCAGACCAGCAGGATGCTGCTGACCAGCATCGCCACCACGAACACCATGATCGGGTAGAACAAGGCCTTCTTGATCTTGCCCTTCAGCGCTTCGATGTTCTCTTTGTAGCTGGCCACCGTTTCCAGCACGGTCTCCAGTACGCCGGCGCCTTCGCCGGCCTTGACCAGGTTGCGGTACAGCTCGTCGAACTGCACCGGATGCCGGCTGATTGCCTCGTACAGCGACGAACCGCCCTCGATGTCCTGGCGGACGGTATCAACCATCTTCTTCATGCGCGGGTTTTTGTGCCCGCTGGCAATGATGTCCAGCGAGCCCACGATGGGCACGCCGGACTTCATCATGGTCGCCATCTGGCGACTGAAGAAGGCGATGTCCTTGGCGCTGATTTTGCTGCCGGCCGCGCCGAACAACGGCTTGGGCTTGGGCTTGACCACGCTCGGCGTAATGCCCTGGCGGCGCAGCTCGGCGCGCAGCAGGTTGACGTTCTTGGCGGGCTGTTCGCCCTTCATCTTCACACCCCGCTTGTCGGTCCCCTCCCAGACAAACGGTTGCAGCTCGGTTGTGCTGCGGTTCACCGGTTCTTTCTTGATTGCGCTACGGCTCACAGACATACAGGCTCCCCAGCCACGCCATCCCCAGGCGGGCTATCTGAGCGGCATGGTAGCCGGTTCCGGGGGGGTGTGGCATCCCTATGGGCGGTTGGACCGTGACCAGAGGCCCGGACCGCCCGGGTCAAAAGGTGACGCAACACGTCACATTGCATAGTTGGTCGCAGAATACCGTGAAGGGGGTTCCAATCCCGGGGATTGCTGCCATCATTGCGCCGGGGAATGCTGGGGAGCATTGTCGAAAAGTTGGCACGCAACCTGCTTTGATCCATCACGCACGGGCGCTCGCCTTGCTCAGCCGGTCCGCCGGCCAGGCCGCGACCCAGTGTTCACTTTCTACCTACCTCTAGGGGATGTACGCATGAAGAAGCAGCAGGGCTTTACCCTCATCGAACTGATGATCGTCGTGGCGATTATCGCCATCCTGGCCGCCATTGCGCTGCCGGCATACCAGAACTACGTTGCCAAGTCGCAGGTCACCGCCGGCCTGGCTGACATCCGTGGCGGCGTGACCGCGTTTGAAGAAGGCATCCAGTCCGGTACCAAGACTGGTGCTGCCAGTGTCGCTGACCTGGGTCTGGCTTCCAGCACCCCGCGTTGCGCCATTGCTCCGTCGGGCAACTGGGAAGCGGCTTCCGGGCAGAAGATCACCTGCACCCTGAAGGGCAACCCGAAGGTCGCTGGCAAGACCATTGAGCTGGAGCGCAACGGCTCGGGCGCTTGGAACTGCACCGCCGCGTCCGAACTGGCTGATTACAAGCCGGCTGGCTGCTAATCATCAGCGCCATGTTTGATTGAGGAAAGGGGGGCGGTTTCGCCCCCTTTTCTTTTGAAGTGCAACCGGACAGCATCCTATGGGGGGCGCCATGCGCGGGGAGCGTGGTTTTACGTTGATCGAATTGATGATCGTGGTCGCGGTCATCGCTATCCTGGCAGCTATCGCGCTACCGGCTTATCAGAATTACGTGGCCAAGTCGCAGTTGACGGCAGGCCTGGCCGAAGTGACCGGCGGCCGCACCATGTTCGAATCGCAGGTGCTGGCCAATAACGTCACCACCTTCAATCTGGCTGACATTGGGTTGCCGAGCAGTACCGCACGTTGCCGGTTGAGCATGTCGCCCACCGATGAGGGATACATCCGCTGCACACTGCGCGGCAGCCCGACCGTGGCCAACAAGACCATCGAGATCGCACGCAGCCGGTCAGGTGAATGGCGGTGCAAGGCCGATGCGTCGCTTGATGCAAAGCTGTTGCCGGCTGGCTGCAGCTGATCGTCTGTAGCCGAGGGAGATGGTGTTGTTGAACGGTAAGTACACGATGCGTCGTTGGCCGCACTGGGCAGGGCTAGCCCTACTTGTTCTCTTCGTGCTGGCCATTTATTGGCCAGGCCTAGCGGGTGCGTTCATCTTCGATGACTACAGCACGATCGTGGACAACACGCGGTTGCACGTGGATGTGCTGCGGCCGTCGTTGATCTGGCAGGCGGCAATCTCCTTCGATCCGGGGGGAACATTCGGGGCTCGTCCCTTGGCGATGGCTACCCTGGCGGTCAACCACGCTTTGGGTGGATTGGATCCCTGGGGCTATAAGCTCACCGGCTTGATCGTGCACCTGTGCAACACCTTGCTGGTGTGGGCGCTGGTCAACATCCTGCTCGGCGTGCGGACCACCACCGTGGTGGTGCAGGCCAGCGTGCGGCGGGTTGCTGTATTGGGGGTTGTGCTGCTCTGGGCAATTCATCCCATCCAGGTCTCCAGCGTTTTGTACGTGGTGCAGCGCATGGAGACACTTGCGGCCACCTTCATGCTGGCGGCATTGATCTGCTACGTGCGCGGGCGCTTGTGTCAAATCGGACTCGGTTCGGGTTGGCCATGGCTCCTGGCGGCGGTACTTCTGACCTTGATCGGTTTGCTATCAAAGGAGACAGCCGTACTGGTGCCGGTGTATGCGTTGGCAATCGAACTCACAGTGCTTCGGTTCGCTGCTTCCAATCCGTCGAGCGGGCGGCGCTGGCGCATGCTCTACGGACTTGGTGTGTTCGCCGCGCTCGTCGTTTTCGTCGTGGTCGTGGTGCCCCATTACTGGTCCAATCACTACATGGCGCGCAACTTCGGTACCTGGGAGCGGCTACTGACCCAGCTGCGGGTGCTGCCCATGTATCTGCTGCAAATACTTCTGCCCACGCCGGGCAATCTCACGTTCTATTACGATCACGTTCTGCCGTCGCGTGGATTGCTGCAGCCCATGTCCACGTTGCTGGGGGGCTTGCTGTTGCTGGGCCTGCTGGCGACTGCGGTCTGGACCCGCTGGCGGGCACCGCTGGTTGCGCTGGGAATCCTTTGGTTTTTCGTGTCGCACCTGCTCACCAGCAATGTGGTAGGGCTTGAGCTCGCCTTCGAACATAGAAACTACCTAGCCCTGCTGGGCGTGCTGCTCGTGGCCTGTGACCTCATTCTCCGCGCCCCGGTTGCGGCGCGCCAAGTGGTGTTGCCGGTCGCGGTCGTGGCCGTTCTGGTCGGATCCGCTGGATTGACCCTCATCCGATCCGCGACATGGGGTGACCCGCTGTTGCTGGCCACGGAATTGGTTGTCGAAAATCCGGGCTCGGCACGTGCCAGTGCGGATCTTGGGGCCATGTACTTTGGGATGTCCGACGGCTATGCGAACTCTCCATTCATCGACATGGCCATCGGCGAGTTCGAGCGTGGATCACGGCTTCCTGGCGCATCGATCATTAGCGATCAAGGGTTGATTCTGACGGCGGCCCAGAGTGGGCGCGAGGTGCCATCGATCTGGTGGGATCGGCTGGTGTCCAAGGTTCAGACCGGGACCTTGAGTCCGGAGACCACGGGTGCCTTGTTCTCATTGCTGGAAAATCGTTACAAGGACGTGGTACTGGACGATCAGCGGCTTGCCCAGGCGTTCCGCGCACTGTTCGAACGCACCGCACTTCCCCCTTACAGCTACGCTCAGGTGGGCGACTATGCAAAGGTGCACGCGCACGATGAGGTATTTGCCGATGAAATGTTCGTTCAAGCGATCAACAACAGCGTTGCCGATCCCCAATACGCGCGTAAGGTGATCGATACACTCGATCGCAAGGGGTGGCACCGTCAAGCCGAACTGGCGCGCGCAAGGGCCCTCGAACTGGGCCTGCTTGCCGATCGTGCCGGAGCAGCGTCGGTGGGAACGAAATAACCCTGCTCGTTGTCCCCCGACCGGGCAGCGGCCGACCTCTTCTGCCTCCTCGATCAGTTGAAAGGGCGTGAAAGACACATCGCCAACAGGTCAACGGTATCGCCCGCCAGCGCGTGCCAGTCGCGTACAGCGTTCGCTGCAGCCTCCCCGAGTATTGGCTCAGACAGTTGCTGGCGCAGTTTGAGCGCCAGCTCGTTAGCATTTCCCGGTTGGTAGCGTTGCGAAGGATCACTCAGGAGATCATTGACATCGCCCACTGCAGCAGCAACCACCGGTACGCCGCAAGCGAGGGACTCGGCAAGTTTTAGCGGGAAGCAGTAACGGCCGAAGCTGGAGTCGCGGTTGCAGACGACCGCAACGTCCAGTGCGTTGATGAGCAGGGGAACTTGTCGCCAGTCCAAGATGCCCAGGTCGATAATGCGGGGATGCTGGTATCGCGAAGGCGTACCATCGCGCGGTCCGGCGAATGCCAAGTGGAGAGTAGGATCCGCCCGTGCGAGGATTTCGAAGGCATCGAACAGATCTTCGATGCCTCTGTCGGCCTGGATTGCACCGGCGCAGCCGATGATCGCTGCGTTTTCAGGGAGGCCGAGCGCACGCCGGCAGTTGTTCCGGTCACGCGGGTGGAACATGGCTCTGTTGACGCCATTGCCCACTACGCCGCAATGCCCCGCTGCGGAGTAATTTTGCTGGACATGGCGTGCAAGGGAGTGGCTGACGATCGTCAGTCCCGCCGCTGCCTGGCAAGCTACACGGTATCGCCGTGATATGCCGGGAAGGCGAGCCAAGCCAAAATGCTCGTAATTGTCGTATAGATCGATTACGACCGGGATCTGCAGGGCGCGTCCGATCTCGACCGCCCAGATCGCGTGCAGCGCGTCTGAACTGGCCCATATGACGTCGGGCTGGCAGTCCGCAATGGCGTCAGCCAGGCTGCGGCTGGCGTGGAAGGGCCCCCATGGTACGGCGTTGGCGGATCGCCACGTTACCCCCGCCTTGCTGACATGGGGGGGCAGGCGCTTCCGCGGACGATAACTGGATGCAAGGCCATGCACGCGATGACCGAGTCGGGCCATGCCTTCAGGGATTTCATACAGGCGGCCGTACTGATCGGACAGCAGGTCACGCGCTGTGTATTGGCGTTTGCAGAGGACGAGTATATTCATCAAGCGTTCTGCGCCAGCGGGGCGGGTGTTCGGCCAGGGCCCTGTTGGCCACCTATAGTGTTACACAAAATGAGGATGGGGAATTTGCAGCCATTGCTTCGACTTAGGGGACTCGCAAACGCGCTGTCCAGTGAACGTTTCCAGCTTTTACAGCCCCTTATGCGGCGCGTGTTCCGGCACTCGCGTGCTGTCGTGCGGGTGCACGATTTCGATGGCAACCTCACCCTCGACCTGGACCTGGCCGAGCATATGCAGCGGCGCATCTTCTGGATGGGATATTACAACCTGCGCCTGGTGGCGCTGTTGGATCGCCTGCTGGCGTCGGGCATGGTGGTAGTAGATGTAGGGGCGAACATCGGGGAGGTCAGCCTGGTTTGTGCCAACCGGGTCGGCGCCGCCGGGCGCGTAATCGCTTTCGAGCCGGTCACGGCGATTGCCGACGAGCTGGAGCGCAATATCCAGGTCAATGCATTGCAGGATGTGGTCAATCTGCGCCGAGAGGGCCTGGCCGATGTGGTTGGCCAGTTCGATATCTACGCTTCCTGTGGGCAGGACGATTCGGACGAGTCCAACCGGGGACTGGGAAGCCTGCATGGCGCCCCTGGCTCGCACCGGGTGCTTGGCCGGATCGATGTCGAGACGCTCGATGGCCTGGCTACGACGCTTGGGCTGCACCGGCTGGACTTCATGAAGGTCGATGTCGAGGGAGGTGAGCTGGCCTGCCTGAAAGGCGCGCTTCAGACCATCGCGCGCTTCCTTCCTGTGATCGCGGTGGAAGTCCATGAGCGGTCGGCACGGATGGCGGGGTACCGAGGGCGTGACATCCTCGATCTGCTGGCTCCATTGGGCTATGTGTTTCTTCGCCTTGAGGCGCGGGGGCAACTGGTCCCCATCAGCGCTGACGCGCTGGGTGAGTACCAGGACGTCATCTGCTTGGCCGACCCGACGGTTCGGGCGCGGTTGACCGGCGCATGATTGCGTTGCTGCTGAGTCGGGTCGAAGCCGGTGGACTCGAGCGTGTGCAGTTCAACCTTGCCCGGGGGCTTGTGGATCGGGGGCATTCGGTACGGATCGTTGCAGGCCGCCTGGAGGGGGCTGCCCCCTGTGTGGATGAGGTCCACTTCATCGCGCCGTCCGGCGCATGGCAGTTCCTGTGGAGATTGCTTGGATGGATAAGGCGTAACCGTCCTGCTGTCATCGTGACGACCTCCAACGACGTCGCTGTCTGGGTGCTGTTATGGCGGCGCTGGTTGTACGCGGATGCGGAGGTGATCGTCACCCAGCACCTGGCCATTTCGGGGCCGCGTCTGGCTGCACGGGGTGTACGTTGGGTAAAGTTGGCCTGCATCCGTTGGGCAATGGCGCGCCTGTTGCCTTCGGCGGATGCGATCGTGGCAGTGTCAGCCGCGGTGGCGGCGGACATGCGTGCCGAGCTCGGCCTGGACGGCATATCGATCGACGTGATCCACAATCCCATCGTGGCGGTTGCCGATGCCGCAGCTCCCGACCTCCCTTGCCCTGAAGCGTGGCCATTCCCACGCGACGGCGTTCCAGTGCTCGTGTTCGTCGGGCGACTGGCGCCGGAAAAGCGGTTGGATTTGCTGTTCGCGGCGTTCATGCAGGTCAGGGCGACATTGCCGGTCCGCCTGCTTGTACTGGGCGCCGGCCCGATCGCTGCTCAGCTTGAACAATGGCGCCAGGACGCCGGAGTGGGGATCGATTGCCGTTTGATGGGGCAGATGCAGGATGTGCTGCCCTGGATCGCCAACAGCGATATTCTGGTTCTGCCTTCGGACTACGAAGGTTTCGGCAATGTGTTGGTGGAGGCGATGCAGTGCGCTACACAAATAGTTGCGACCGATTGCCCCAGCGGCCCGGCCGAAATTCTCGATCACGGGCGATTTGGGCAATTGGTCGCGGTGGGTGACGCGGCTGCATTGGCGGTGGCGCTTCGGCGCAGCCTCGATGGTTCCTTCCGGGTAGAGCGGGACGCGTTGCTGGCCCGTTCGGCCGAGTTTTCCATCGATCGTGCCGTGGATGCCTACGAACGCGTGTTCACTGCGAAGGAAGAGCGCGTGCCGCCTTCTTTCCAACGCTGAGCCACAGCGTGACCCACGCTGCCGAGGCCATGCCGATCTCCGCACAGATCACCATCCAGACCGCGCCGGTCAGCCCGTGTCGCGGGATCAGCCATGCACTCAGAAGTGCCATCGTGAGCAGGCCGATGGCCTCGATCAGGGTCTTGCGCAGCTTCAGGCCGCGTCCCACCAGAACGTTGCAACCGATCTGGCGCAAGCTGTAACCCAGGACGAACAGCCCCATCCAGCGCAGGGCTGGCACGGCAGGGGCAAAGTCCGGTCCCAGCAGGCGGGGCAGGACGGCTGCCCCCCACCACAGCAGGGCTGCGATGATTCCGGTGTAAGCGGCCGCGGCTGCGGCCATGGCCAGCACCAGACGGCGATGGCGTTCCTGCTCCTGGTTCGCGCGGAACAGGCGTGGCATCGACGACATCACCATCGCATCCAGCGGCATGGCGGCCACCGCAGCGATGCGGTAGCAGGCGGCGTATAGCCCGGTGATGGTGTCGCCGCCGGCGCGTAGTACCAGCGATTTATCCAGGGTAGTCACTGCCGTTGTTGAGGTCCAGCTGGCTGCGTGAGCTGCACCATGCCGCAGATCGCCAGGCTGCATTTGCCAGCGTTGGGGCTGCGGGGCGAGCAGGCGATTCACCGCCACCAGTGCAAAGGCGGCTCCGCCCAGCGAAGCCAGCAGGTGCAGGAGCAGGTAGTGGTCCAGGTCGCGCTGGATCGGCAGCAGGCTGAACGCTACGATTGCGATCAGGCGCAGCAGCGCACTGGCGGCTGGTAGCGCCGCCGCCCAGCCCATGCGCTCATGGGCGGCAAACGCGAAAGCGGCGTTGGTGACGTAGGGGTAGGCCAGGATCTCCGATGCAGCGATGAGGGTGATGCCGCTCAACGAGATCGATGCGCTGCCCAACACCGAGGGAAACAGCAGCGCCGCCAACGGCAGCGAGGTGAGCGCACACAGCACCAGAGTCTGCTTCCAGTACGGGGAAAACCGTGAGGGGTCCGAAGCGCTGTACTGATACATCAACATGCCGCTGCCAAGACCGACCAGGCCGGCCAGCGCCGAGGCGGTGCCGGCGATACCGGAGAAGATCCCGTAATGCTGTGCGCCCAGCCCGCGTGCGGCCACCACGATCCACGCCGCCAGGCACACCAGGCGCACGCCCTGCCATACCATCACCTGCAGCGACGTACGGGCCAGCGACCCGATAGGCAGGCGCCACTTCATGGATGGCCCGACTTCTGCGGCGTGCGCTCGGCACCAGCCAGCGCCGCCAGGCGGGCCGAGTACCCGGCTGCCACCGCGGCATGGTCGAAACGCCGCATCAATGAAGGACGCAACTGTTGAACCCAGGTTTGTCCAGCCGCCGGATCGTCCAGCAGAGCGTTGATCTGTGCCGCCAGCGAGCACGCGTCGCCGGGCTCGGCCAGATATGGAGGCCACTGGCCATCCCGCAGCTCGCGAATGGCAGGCAACCGGGTAGTCACCACCGGGCAACCGCATCCCAGTGCCTCGACCATCACCAGCCCCAAGCCCTCCTGGTCTCCCGAACGAGCCTGCACGAAGGGAGTGATCAGCATGCTGCTGCGCCGGTAGAGATTGGGAAGCGCATCCTGCGACAGGGCACCCAGAAAACGCACGTGCTCCTGCAGCCCGAGCCTCTCGACCTGCTGCTGGCAATGTGCCAGCTCAGGGCCGAAGCCGGCGATGCTGAGCTTTGCCTGGGGATGACGTTGAAGGACGAGGGGTAGCGCATCGAGCAGATGGGTCAGACCCTTCTTCTCCACCAGGCGCCCGACGAAAAGCAGTTCGTGGCCGGCACGCTGCATCTGCGTATCGGGTGTGAAGCGGTGTTGCAGATCGACCCCCATGGACGCCACTGCAAGCGAATCCGGGTCGGCGCCGAGCGCCAGCATCGGCCCGAGCATGGCGCTGCTGACCACCGAGCTGGCCTGCATCCGGCGAACGGTCAGTCGTTTGATCCACATGGGAAACCGCCCGCGCAGGGAGAACAGGTCCGCCCCATGCGAGGTCACCAAGGTGGGCGGCGTGCGGATGCCGACCATCTGCAGTAGCGCCACCATCAAGCCCTGGGGGAGAATCCAGTGTGCGTGGATGACATCCGGCCGAGCCGTGCACAGCATGCGGAGCAAGGACCACAGCTGGCCGAGCAGGAAGCTGGGCAGCAGTAGTGCGGTCCACGGACGATGGCGAAGGTTGCCGACGATGCCACCGTCGTTGACCAGTCGTTCCCAGCGGGCCGGCGCATAGCGATAGCGGATGACGTCTACCCCGTCCATGCACTCGCGCGGCAGCGCGCCGGCTGCGTGCGGGCAGAGCACCCTTACATCGAAATCCGCGACCAGGCGCTGGCTCAGCTCGTGCACGAAACCCGGCTCGGGGTCACCGTGCCAGCGCGGATAGGTCGACGCCAGCACCAGCAGGCGCGGCCGCCGCTGAGCAGAGTCGGCGGCGACCGTGCCACTCACTCCGATTCCCGCCCATCCCGCGCTGCCAAGTAGGTCAGCCCGGTGATCTGTTCGGAGATCAGCCCGATCAGGAAAATGATCACCGACGCGCTGAACAGCAGGGTACTCATGTTGGTGAAGCGGTGCATCGTGGCGAATGTATAGCCGTAATAGCCCAGGCCGAGCAGGAAGAAGCCTACCGCGATCGGCGCGAACAGCTTCAGCGGCGAGTACAGGGTGGCGATCTTGAAAATGATAAGCAGAAAGCGGATGCCGTCTTTTATCGGACGGATGTGGCTGCCGTTGCCGACCCGCTTGGCAACCGGGATCGGCACGTAGGCGACGGGGTAGGCGCTACGGAAGAACGCCATGGTGCTGGTAGTGGGGTAGCTGAAGCCGTTCGGCAGCAGATGCAGAAACTCGCGGAAACGCCGCGCGCGGACGGCGCGGAACCCGGAGGTGAGGTCCAGGATCCTGAACCCGGTCATGCGGCTGGCCAGCCAGTTGTAGAAGCGGTTGGCCAGGCCACGATGGACGTTCGCCTGGCCGCTGCTGTCGCGCGCACCCACGACCATGTCGTAGCCCTGGTCGAGCTTGCCCAGCAGGGTCTGGATGTGGGCCGGGTCATGCTGGCCATCGGCGTCCATGAACACCAGGATCTCGCCGTTGGCGGCGCGGGCGCCACGCTTGATGGCCGCGCCGTTGCCCATCGAATACGGGCTGGATAGAACCACGGCGCCATGGGCATGGCCGATCTCGGCGGTGCTGTCGGTGGAGCCATCGTCTACCACGATAAGCTCGGCGTGCGGATACAGCTGGCGCAATGCCGGCAAGGTACGGAGCAGGCCTTCTGCTTCGTTCTTGGCCGGTAGGATGATGCTGATGCTCTTCACATTGTTTCCCCGATTTCCCCGCGCCAATGTTACCCCGATGCCCCTGCTGGCGGGGTGGCCAGGTGAGCCGGACCGCATGACAGGGCACCTGAACGACCCCGCCCATCCCGCAATGCAGTAATCTTCCGCCATGACATGGGGAGCCCGCATCCAATGAACGCCGTCATCACCGCCAATCTCGTCGGGATCACCGGCATCGCCCGCCGCCTGGTCCAGGACGGCGCGCTGGACGAGGCTGCCGCGCGGGATGCGATGGCCAAGGCGGGGGCGGCCAAGCAGCCGTTGCCGCAGTGGTTTGCCGAGAAGAAGCTGGTCACCGCCGCGCAGCTGGCCGCCGCCAATGCGCTGGAGTTCGGTATGCCGCTGCTGGATGTGTCGGTGTTCGACGGCAGCCAGAACGCGATGAGCCTGGTCAGCGAGGAACTGCTGCGCAAGCACCATGTGCTGCCGCTGTTCAAGCGCGGCGGCAAGCTGTTCATCGGGACCAGCGACCCGACCCATTCGCTGGATGAGATCAAGTTCCACACCAACCTGGTGGTCGAGCCGATCCTGGTCGATGAGGATCAGATCAAGCGGACGCTGGAGCAGTGGCAGTCCAAGCACGACACCATCAGTGGCGGGCTGGGTGGCGACGACGAGGGCATGGCCAACCTGGACGTGTCCGGCGGCGACGAGGACGGCGGCAGCAGCGATACCGGCGTGGACGCCAAGGGCGATGACACCCCGGTGGTGAAGTTCGTCAACAAGGTGTTGGTCGATGCGATCCGCAAGGGCGCATCGGACATCCACTTCGAACCCTATGAAGACGACTACCGGGTGCGCTTCCGCATCGACGGCCTGCTCAAGAACGTGGCCAAGGCCCCGGTCAAGCTCAACCAGCGCATCGCCGCGCGCCTGAAGGTGATGTCGCAGCTGGACATCGCCGAAAAGCGCGTGCCGCAGGATGGGCGGATCAAGCTCAACCTGTCCAAGACTCGCCAGATCGACTTCCGCGTGAGCACCCTGCCGACCCTGTTCGGCGAGAAGATCGTGCTGCGTATCCTGGATGGCAGCGCGGCTAAACTGGGCATCGACAAGCTCGGCTACGAGCCCGAACAGCAGCGCCTGTTCCTGGAGGCCATCCACAAGCCCTACGGCATGGTGCTGGTGACCGGTCCCACCGGCTCGGGCAAGACAGTGTCGCTGTACACCGCGCTGGGCATCCTCAACGATGAAACCCGCAACATTTCCACTGCCGAAGACCCGGTGGAAATCCGCCTGCCCGGGGTCAACCAGGTGCAGCAGAACAACAAGCGCGGCATGACCTTCGCCGCGGCGCTGCGCTCGTTCCTGCGCCAGGATCCGGACATCATCATGGTCGGCGAAATCCGCGACCTGGAAACGGCCGAAATTGCGATCAAGGCCGCGCAGACCGGCCACATGGTGCTGTCCACGCTGCATACCAACGATGCGCCGCAGACCATCGCGCGCCTGATGAACATGGGCATCGCGCCGTTCAACATCACCAGCTCGGTCACCTTGGTGATCGCCCAGCGCCTGGCGCGGCGGCTGTGCAACAACTGCAAGCGGCCGACCGAGCTACCGGCGCATGCGCTGCTGGCCGAGGGCTTCACCCAGGCCCAGATCGATGCGGGGATCAAGCTGTACGAACCGGTCGGCTGCGAAGAATGCACCGAGGGCTACAAGGGCCGTACCGGTATCTACCAGGTGATGCCGATGAGCGAGGAGATCTCGGTGATCGTGCTGGGCGGCGGCAACGCCATCCAGATCGCCGAAGCCGCGCAGCGTGCCGGGGTCAACGACCTGCGGCAGTCGGCGCTGGTCAAGGCGGCCGCCGGTACTACCAGTCTGGCCGAGATCAATCGGGTCACCAAGGATTGACTGGTTGATGTGGTTGCACGGAGAGGCCCGCAGATGCGGGCTTTTTCATATGCGGACAACAACCGGCATGGGGTAGAGCCAGGCCATGCCTGGCTGTTGCGGGGCAAGACGCGCGCGTGTTGCGGGTCGAAGAGCAGCCACCCATGGGGTGGCTCTACCGGGGTTGGCGCGCGTGGTTCAGGTGGCCAGCCGCATGCCGGTCATGGCGCGCGGGCAGATGGCGCAGCCGCCCACCAGGTGAACCGCGCGCAGTGGAACGGAGCAGTCCGCGCGCCCTCAATCCATCCCCAACTTCTTCAGCTTGTAACGCAGCGCCCGGAAGGTGATGCCCAGCTGGGCGGCGGTGCGGGTCTTGTTCCAGCGGTTCTCTTCCAGCGCCTTCTGGATCGCGGTGCGCTCCATCTGCTCGATGTAGGTGGGCAGCGCGCCGTTGCCGGCGGGCAGGTCGACCACGGCTTCTTCATGCACTGCGCCGCTGCCGTGGCGGTGGCCGCCGTGCTGCGGCAGGCGCAGGTCGGCCGCGCCGATGCTGTCGTCCTCGGCCAGGGCCAGGGCGCGTTCGAGGATGTTCTCCAGTTCGCGCACGTTGCCGGGGAACTGGTACTGGGCCAGGGCGTCCAGTGCCGACGGCGCCAGCAGCGGGGTGGGGCGCTGGTGGGTGCGCGCCAGCCTGGCCAGGATCGAGGCGGCCAGCTGCGGCAAGTCGCTGCGACGCTCGCGCAGTGGCGGCACGCGCAGTTCGATCACGTTGATGCGGTAGTACAGGTCGTGGCGGAAGCGGCCGTCCTCGACCAGCTCGCCCAGATCCTTGTGGGTGGCCGACAGGATGCGCACGTCGACCGGCACTTCGGTGGCCGCGCCGACCGGGCGGATCGATTTTTCCTGGATCGCGCGCAGCAGTTTGACCTGCATCTGCAGCGGCAGTTCGGCCACTTCGTCCAGGAACAGGGTGCCGCCATGCGCGGCCTGGAACAGGCCGGGCTTGTCGGCATGGGCGCCGCTGAAGCTGCCCTTCTTGTGGCCGAAGAACTCGCTTTCCATCAGCTCGGAGGGGATGGCGCCGCAGTTGACCGGCACGAAGGCGCCGGGCGCGCGTGCGCTCTGCGCATGGATGGTGCGTGCCACCAGTTCCTTGCCCACCCCCGATTCGCCCAGGATGTAGACCGGCGCCTGGCTGCGTGCGACCTTGGCGATGGTGGTGCGCAGCACGTCCATCGCAGGCGAGTCGCCGAGCAGGCGGGCCGCCTGGTCGGTGGGCAGTGGCGGCGGCGCGGCGCGGTCGCTGTTGTTGAGTTCCAGCGCGTGTTTGACCAGCCCGCGCAGCACCGCGATGTCCACCGGCTTGCTGACGAAGTCGAAGGCGCCGGCCTTCAGCGCTTCCACCGCCAAGTCCATGCTGCCGAACGCGGTGATCATCGCCACCGGCGTGCGCGGATAGTGCTGGGCGATTTCGGTGACCAGCTCGATGCCGTTGCCGTCGGGCAGGCGCATGTCGGTGATGCACAGGTCGTACGGGTTGCTGGCGAGCAACTCGCGGGCTTCGGCGAGGTTGGCCGCGGTACTGATGCGCAGGCCCATCCGGCCCAGGGTCAGTACCAGCAGTTCGCGGATGTCACGTTCGTCGTCGACGACGAGGGCGCTGCGGTTGTCGTTCATATGATGGGAAGATAGCCGAGGGCGGTCGATTCCGACAAATGTTTGACGGAGGGAAGGGGCAGGCTCATTGCGGCAGCATCGTGTGCGGGCCGGGCAGTACCAGCCGGAAGCAGGCGCCGCCGGCGGGCACCGACACATATTCCAGGCTGGCCTGGTTGGCGCGGCACAGTTCGCGGGCGATATACAGGCCCAGCCCGGTGCCATGCTCGGAGGTGGTGAAGAACGGGCGGAACAGCTGGCTGGCCACGGTTTCGGGAATGCCCGGGCCGCGGTCCATCACGTCGATCACCGCCGCGCGTTCCTGGCGCGCCACGCGCAGGCGCACCCGCGCCGGGTCCTGGGCGATGCGCCCGTACTTGAGTGCGTTGTGGACCAGCACGGTGAGGATCTGGTGCAGATGGCGGGGGTCGATCAGTGCATGCACCGAGGTCTCGGTGATGATCGGCTCGACGCTGTCGGTTTCCAGGCTCAGCCCCTGTTTGTACTCCAGCACGAAGCGGCGCACGAACGCGGCCAGGTCCAGGTTTTCCGGGTTGGCGCGCTCGCGCCGGGCCAGGCCGAGCACGCTTTCGACGATGCCGTTGGTGCGCTGGCACTGCTGGTTGATGATCTGCAGCAGGCGGCGGTCGGTGTCGCCGATCGCGCTGGATTCTTCCAGCAGCTGGGCGGCGTAGTTGATCGCCGCCAGCGGGTTGCGGATCTCGTGGGCCAGGCTGGCCGAAAAGCGCCCCATCGCCGACAGCGTCAACGATTCGGCGCGGCGCGAGACCACGCTGGAGTCGTCCAGGAACACCAGGGTCAGGTCGCTGCCGGCCAGCAGGCGGGCAAAGCGCGGCTGCACTTCGGGCTGGTCCGGCGACAGCTGCAGCGGGGTTTCCTCGTTGGTCCAGCCATTGCGCCAACGTTGCAGGCGCCGGCTCAGGTCCGGCGAGGCACTGCCCAGTTCCAGCCGGCCGCTGCCGCCGTTGCCCTCGGCGTCGCCGATCAGGGTCGAGGCCGCTTCGTTGGCCAGGGTGATGCGGTTGGCGCCGTCCACCACCAGCACCCCGGTGCGCATGCGGCGGATGATCAGTTCGTTGATTTCAAACAGGTTGGCGACCTCGTCGCCGCGCTGATTGGCCAGCTGCTGGTTGCGCCGCGCGCGGCTGCCGACCTGGTGGCTGACGAAGGCCAGGGCCAGGTAGCTGGTGATGAACATCGCCAGTTCGGCCAGGGTGCGGGTGGGGTCGCCGCCTTCGAGCAGCTTCCAGACGTATTCGCCGGCGGTGGCGGCGCTGGCGGTCAGCGCCAGGCCCAGGCCCATCGACAGCGGCAGCAGGGTGGCCGCGGCGGCGATGTTGAACAGCAGCGACATCGACACCCCGGCACTGGCGCCGGGCAGCGCATGGGCCAGCAGGGTGGCGGCGATGATGTCCACCACCACCCCGCCGACCACGATCGGGCGCAGCCAGCGTTCGTTGCGGCCGATCACCAGCATCAGCAGCGACAGCAGCAGGTAGGCGCCGCTGACCACCGCGGCCAGGCGCGGGTGGTCGGCGCTGCCGACCAGCATGCTCAACGGGCTGAACAGCAGGGCGGCGATCACCGCGGCAATCAGCAGCCGGTACAGGGCGAAGAAGTACAGCTCCCGCTTCGGTATGGATTCGATGCGGTCGATCAATGAAGCACTGGGTGACACGCCGGAACTCCCCTTCAGGCATGCGGCCAGTGTAGAGGGTGTGGCCGTGCATGGGGGGCTCGGCCGATGCCGGCGGGGCAGCGGGCGGGGTGGCAATGCCACCGGCCGGGGCCCCCGGCACCGGCGCGGGGTTTGCGCGGTGCCGCTGCAGGGGCGGCCGGGGGCGACCGCCGCGGGGCCCGCAACTGACTGAAAAACCGCCGGAAATGGACCGCCGCCAGGGGCGGGGCGCTGGTGTCTTTGCGCCTGCGCGCCGGCTCGTCCACAATAGTGGGCCCGCCGCGGTCCGTGCCGGTGCCCGTGAGGGAGCCTTGGAGATGCGTGCGGTCGTTCCTATTCCCACGGTGACGCATGAATTTCCACGAATACCAGTCAAAACAGCTGCTTGCCGAGTACGGCATTCCCGTCCCGGCCGGCAAGGTCGCGGCGACCCCGGACGAGGCGGTTGAAGCTGCCAACGCCCTGGGCCAGGGCCCCTGGATGGTCAAGGCGCAGATCCACGCGGGTGGCCGCGGCAAGGCTGGCGGCGTCAAGTTCTGCAAGACCACCGACGATGTGAAGGCCGCTGCGGCCAAGATGCTCGGCACCAAGATGGCCACCTACCAGACCGCCGGCGTCGAGCTGCCGGTCAACCTGGTGCTGGTGACCACCGCCGGTGAGATCGTCAAGGAACTGTACCTGTCGGTGCTGGTCGACCGTGGCACCAAGACCATCACCTACATCGCTTCTTCGGAAGGCGGCGTGGAGATCGAGCAGGTTGCCGCTGAAACCCCCGAACTGATCCATTCGCTGAACGTCGACTTCGTCGAAGGCGTGCAGGGCTACCACGGCCGCGATTTCGGCTTCAAGCTGGGCCTGACCGCCAAGCAGGCCGGCCAGTTCGCCAACATCATGGTGAACCTGTACCGCCTGTTCAACGAAAAGGACCTGGCCCTGGTTGAAATCAACCCGCTGGCCATCCTGGACGACGGCAACCTGTACGCGCTGGACGGCAAGTTCGACAGCGACGACAACGCCGCGTTCCGTCAGAAGGCCCTGGTCGCCATGCGCGACAAGACCCAGGAAGATCCGACCGAAGTGATCGCTTCGGAGCTGGACATCAACTACGTCACCATGGACGGCAACATCGGCTGCATGGTCAACGGCGCCGGCCTGGCCATGGCCACCATGGACGTGATCAAGCTCAACGGCGGCGAGCCGGCCAACTTCCTGGACGTGGGCGGCGGTGCGAACAAGCAGCGCGTCATCGAAGCGTTCAAGCTGATCCTGTCCTCGGACAAGGTCGAAGGCATCTTCGTCAACATCTTCGGCGGCATCGTCCGTTGCGACATGATCGCCGAAGGCATCATCGCCGCGGTCAAGGAAGTGGGCGTCAAGGTTCCGGTCGTGGTGCGCCTGGAAGGCACCAACGTGGAAGAAGGCAAGCAGCTGCTGCGTGACAGCGGCATGGCCATCATCCCGGCCGACAACATCAACGACGGTGCCAAGAAGGTCGTCGAAGCTGTCAAGAACGCTGCCTGATCCGACACCGAAGGAAATCCAATGTCTGTACTTATTAACAAGAACACCAAGGTGATCGTGCAGGGCTTCACCGGCCAGCAGGGCACCTTCCACGCCACTCAGATGATCGAGTACGGCACCCAGGTGGTTGGCGGCGTGACCCCCGGCAAGGGCGGCACCACCCACATCGACCTGCCGGTCTTCAACACCGTTGCCGACGCCGTGCAGAGCACCGGCGCCAATGCGTCGGTGATCTACGTGCCGCCGCCGTACGCGGCCGATGCGATCCTGGAAGCCGCTGCCGCCGGCATCAAGGTCATCGTGTGCATCACCGAAGGCATTCCGGTGCTGGACATGCTGCGCGTCAAGAACGTGCTGACCCGCTCGCATCCGGACACCGTGCTGATCGGGCCGAACTGCCCGGGCGTGATCACCCCGGGCGAGTGCAAGATCGGCATCATGCCGGGTCACATCCACAAGCCGGGCAAGATCGGCATCGTGTCGCGTTCGGGCACCCTGACCTATGAAGCGGTCAAGCAGACCACCGAAGTCGGCCTGGGCCAGTCCACCTGCATCGGTATCGGTGGCGACCCGATCAACGGCCTGAACTTCGTCGACTGCCTGAAGCTGTTCAACGAAGATCCGCAGACCGAAGGCATCATCATGGTCGGCGAAATCGGCGGCGACGCCGAGGAAGCCGGTGCCGAGTACATCAAGCAGTTCGTGAAGAAGCCGGTGGTCGGCTTCATCGCCGGCGCGTCGGCTCCGGCCGGCAAGCGCATGGGCCACGCCGGTGCGATCGCATCGGGCGGCAAGGGCACCGCCGAAGGCAAGTTCGCGGCGATGGAAGCTGCTGGCGTGGTCACCGTCCGTTCGCCGGGCGACCTGGGCGCGGCCATCGCCAAGCTGGTGAAATAAGACCGCCAGCCGCGAAGCGGCTGTCGATCGGGTAGGGCCGAGCCATGCTCGGCTACGCGAAGGCCGCCCTCGGGCGGCCTTCTGCGTTCGCAGCATCCGGTGCTGCCGGCGTATGCGTGGTTGCCGGCCAGCGGCCGGCACTACAATGCATGTATTGCAACCACAGGCTGGAATCCCATGACCTCGCTCCGCATTGCCCTGGCGCAGTTCGATTTCCCGGTTGGCGCAGTGGCGCAGAACACCGACAACATCATCGCGATGATCGCCGAGGCGCGCGATGAACACGGTGCCGACCTGGTGGTGTTCCCCGAGCTGGCGATCAGCGGTTACCCGCCGGAGGATCTGCTGCTGCGCCCGGGCTTCCTGCAGGACTGCGCGCAGGCGCTGCAGCGCATCGCCGCGGCCACTACCGGCATCGCTGCCGTGGTGGGTTGGCCGCAGGCCACCGGTTCGGTGGTCTACAACGCAGCCAGCGTGCTGCGCGATGGCAAGATCGAGCACACCTACCGCAAGCGCGAGCTGCCCAACTATGCGGTGTTCGACGAGCGCCGCTATTTCGATGTCGACCCCGACGGCGGCAGCTGTGTGTTCGAGCTGAAGGGCGTGCCGGTCGGCGTGCTGGTCTGCGAGGACCTGTGGTTCGCCGAGCCGCTGGCCGACACCGTGCGCCAGGGCGCGCAGCTGGTGGTGGTGCCCAATGCCTCGCCCTACGAGCGCGGCAAGCACGCCCAGCGCGACGCGTTGCTGGCCGAACGTACGGCCGAGAGCGGGGCGGCAATCGCCTACCTCAACGTGGTCGGTGGCCAGGACGCGCTGGTATTCGATGGCGCCTCGGTGGTGGCCGACGGCGACGGCACCGTGCACCCGGCCGCGGCGGCGTTCACCGACCAGTGGCTGGTGGTGGACTACGACGCGCCCACGCGCCGCTTCCTGCCGCGCGAATGGATCGATGACGGCGATGAGAGCATGGACGCGCTGGCCTGGCGCGCGGTGACCCGCGGCATCCAGGATTACTGCCGCAAGAACGGCTTCAAGAAGGTCTGGCTGGGCCTGTCCGGCGGCATCGATTCGGCCCTGGTGCTGGCCCTGGCGGTGGACGCGCTGGGCGCGGACAACGTCACTGCGGTGCGGCTGCCGTCGCGCTATACCGCCGACATGTCCAACGACCTGGCCGCCGAACAGTGCCGCGCGCTGGGGGTGAAGCTGGAGGCGGTCTCGATCGAGCCGGTGTTCGAGGGGCTGATGAGCGCGCTGGGCCCGATGTTCGAGGGCCAGGCGGCCGACGTCACCGAAGAGAACCTGCAGTCGCGCAGCCGCGGGGTGATCCTGATGGCGTTGTCCAACAAGTTCGGCGGGCTGCTGCTGACCACCGGCAACAAGAGCGAATATGCGGTGGGCTACGCCACCATCTATGGCGACATGTGCGGTGGCTACGCGCCGCTGAAGGACCTGTACAAGACCGAGGTGTTCGGCCTGTCCAAGTGGCGCAACACCGTTGGTGGCGCCCCGGTGATTCCGCCGGCGGTGATCAGCCGGCCGCCGTCGGCCGAGCTGCGCGACAACCAGACCGACCAGGACTCGCTGCCGGCCTACGATGTGCTGGACGGCATCCTGTACCGCTTTGTGGACCAGGAACAGTCGCGCGAGGAAATCGTGGCCGCCGGCTACGCCGCCGAGGTGGTCGACCGGGTGCTGCGCCTGGTGCGCACCAGCGAGTGGAAGCGCCACCAGGCCGCGCCGGGCCCGAAGGTCTCGCGGCGCGCGTTCGGGCGCGAGCGGCGTTATCCGATCAGCAACGGGTACAAGGGCTGACCGGCAGGCGCCGACCGTTGGTCGGCGCGGGGCATAAAAAAAGGTTCTTCGCCCGTCTCCGGGGCTACAGCCCATCAAATGCTGTGGCATTGCGGAGGACATGCCACCGGGG
>NZ_JACWUO010000020.1 GCF_020857975.1 Stenotrophomonas rhizophila | reverse complement strand
GAGCCCTCCCCGGTGATTGCAATGCCATCACCGGGCGCGGGCCGTGCAACGGCAGTCGATCGGGATGCGACCCTACCAATGCGGGGCCCTGCCGGCGCGGCGGCATTCGGTCTGCGCATGGCTGCCCTCGGTGGGGTCGGTTCCCAAACGACTGCCGATAACGGCGATGGATGCTTTGACGCCGGAGCCCTATCGAAGCGGTGCCCCAGCTACACAGAGCCCTCCCCGGTGATTGCAATGCCATCACCGGGCGCGGGCCGTGCAACGGCAGTCGATCGGGATGCGACCCTACCGGCCAGCCCACCATCCCCATCGCCATCCCCCAAACAAAAACGGCGCCCACCGGGCGCCGCTTCTGCATTCCATGGATCACACCCGACCGGTCAGGGCGTCGCCGCCGCCGCTGCCGCCTTCGGCTTCATCATCGCATCGCGCGCCGCCTTGAACGGGTTGCCTTCATACCAGTTCGGCCAGCGGTCGCCAGCGGCCAGTTCGTTGCCCACGCCGTACAGCAGCTGCAGGTCTTCCACCGTGCCGTCCAGCTTCCAGGTGGCCAGGTCGAACTCGTCCTTCGGGCCGTGGTAACGATCGCGGCCATAGGCCTCGGCCGCCTTGCGGCCAGCGTCGATGCCGCCGTCGCGCAGGTCTTCGCCGCCATCGGCATACAGGGCCGGAACACCGGCCTTGGCGAAGTTGAAGTGGTCCGAACGGAAATAGAAGCCGCTCTGCACCGCGGTCTCGCCATGCAGGGTGCGGCCCTGGTTGGCGGCCAGCGGCTTGAGGATGTCTTCCAACTCCGAGCTGCCATAACCGGTGACGGTCATGTCCTTGGCACGCCCGGCCACCGACATCGCGTCGATGTTGATCACCCCGGCGATCTTGTCCAGCGGGAAGGTCGGGTGGCTGACGTAGTACTTGGAACCGAGCAGGCCCGACTCTTCCAACGTCACCGCCAGGAACACCACCGAACGCTCCGGCGGCTGCTGCTGGTGCGCCATCGCGTCGGCCACTTCCAGGATGCCGGCCACGCCGGTGGCGTTGTCCACCGCGCCGTTGTAGATGTTGTCGCCCTGCTCACCCTCATGCTTGCCCAGGTGGTCCCAATGGGCCATGTACAGCACCGCCTCGTCGGCACGCTTGCTGCCCGGCAGGACGCCGACCACGTTGCGCGACTTCTTCTCGGCAATGGTGCTCTTCAGGTCGAAGGACACCTTGGCCTTCAGCGATACCGGCTTGAAGCCGCGCTTGCTGGCGTCCTTGTAGGCCTTGTCCAGGTCCAGCCCGGCATCGGCGAACAACTGGCGCGCCGCCTCGGCGCTCAGCCAGCCCTGTGCGGGCAGGCGCGGATCGGCATCATCCTTGGCCGGCAGGTCGTACTGCGGGCCGGCCCAGGAGTTCTTGACCACATCCCAGCCATAGGAAGCGCCGGCGGTGTCGTGCACGATCAGCGCCGCGGCCGCGCCCTTGCGCGCGGCTTCCTCGAATTTGTAGGTCCAGCGCCCGTAGTAGGTCATGCGCTTGCCATCGAACAGCTTGGCATCGTCGACGTGGAAGCCGGGGTCGTTGACGAACATCACCACCGTCTTGCCCTTCCAGTCCTGGCCGGCGTAGTCGTTCCACTTCTGCTCCGGCGCATCCACGCCGTAGCCGACGAACACCAGCTCGCTGGCATCGACCTTTACCTCCGGCTGGCCGCTGCGGGTGCCGATCACCATGTCGGTACCGAACGTCAGGGCGCGGGTCTTGCCGCCCTGGTCCAGGTTGAGCACGGTCGATTCGTCGGCGGTGGTTTCGGTCATCGCCACGTCCTGGAACCAGCTGTCGCCATTGCCCGGCTGCAGGCCGATGCGCTGCATCTGGTCGCGGATGTAGTTGACGGTGAGTTCTTCACCCTTGCTGCCCGGCGCGCGGCCTTCGAACTCGTCCGAGGCCAGGGTCTTGACCAGCTCGGCGAAGTCGCCGGCGTTGATATCGGCCGAGAAGGCATGGCCGGCGGCGGCCGGGGCGGTGTCGCCAGCGGGGGCGGTGGGTGCGGTGGCTTCGCCCTTGCACGCGCTCAGGGCGGCGGCGGCGGCGAGGCACAACAGAAGTTTGCGGGGCATCATCGATTCCTGGAGACAAAGGGCCAGTGCCCGAGGGCACCGGGAAGAGGGTATCAATCCTGCGGCGCGGCGTCGGTGTCGAACGGCTGCGCCTGGGCGCCGCTGACCGGCCCGATGCGGGCACTGCGGTGGACATACAAGCTCACGTCACGGTCGAACACCAAGCTGCCATTGACCACGGCGTTGGGGCCAACGATGACCCGCGGCTTGCGCCCGGGCGTCAGCGACAGGCTGAAGCTGGGCTTCTTGACCCGGATCCCGCCATTGACCTGCGAGCCGACCCCGACCGTGATGTCGCCGTTGACCGTCTCGATACTGCCGTCCAGCCGCGCCTCCACCAGCCCGATGCTGCCGTTGACGGTCTGCAGCTCGCCTTCGACCTGGCTGCTGCGGTCGATGAAGATGCTGCCGTTCACCGTTTCGACGTCGCCGGCGGCAATCACTTCGCGGCCGATGCGGACGCTGCCGTTGACCGTGGACACCCCGCCGGTGCGGGCGTTGTCGCCGATCCGGATGCCGCCGTTGACGGTCTCGATGTCGCCGGTGACCGCCGCCGCATCGACATTGATGCCGCCATTGACGGTATCCAGGTCGCCATAGACCTGGCCGGACTCGGCATGGATGCTGCCGTTGACCTTGCTGATGCCCTCATTGGCCAGGGCCGGCGCGCACGGCAGCACCAGGGCCAACAGCAGCGGGAGCGGGAAACGTTTCATCGGGGGGACCTCGTGGTTCGGTATGCGGTTGGCAGGCCGCCTGCAGGAATGTCACCATGCATCGCTGCAATCCGCATCTGCCTGAAGTCACTGGAAAGCCCTTGCGCGCCAACGCATTCTCCTCACGCCGGAATAACAAACCGATGGCCGCAGGCCGCCGCGGACCGGCCCTGCGGAATGCATTGCGGGGCTTGCTGCTGGCCTTGGTGGTGCTGGCGGTGAGCCCGGCCCTGGCGCAGAACCCCAAGGAGGCCGAGCGCAAGCTGCAGAAACTGCGCAGCGAGCTCAAGGGCGTGGCGCAGGAACGGCGCAACCTGGAAGGCCAGCGTGGCCAGGCCTCGCGCCAGCTGCGCGATGCCGACGAGAAGGTCGCGCGTACCGGCCGGGTGCTGGCCCAGACCGAGACCGCGCTGCAGCGCGAAACCCGGGCCATGGAAGAACTGCAGCGCAAGCGCAGCGACCTGCAGGCCGGCCTGGGCAAACAGCGGCAGGAACTGGCCGCGCTGCTGCGCTCGGCCTACCGGATCGGCAACAACGCGCCGCTCAAGCTGCTGCTGTCGCAGGACCGCGTGGCCGACGCCAACCGCAGCCTGGCCTACCACCGCTACCTGCAGCGCGAACGCGCCCGCCGCATCCAGGCCCTGACCACCGACCTGGCCGAACTGCAGGCGGTGGAGACCGAGATCGTGCAGCGCCGGCAGGCACTGGAAGGCACCCGCCAGCAGCAGAAGCAGCAGGCCGCGGCGCTGGCCGACGACCGCCGCGCGCGCGCGGCCACCGTGGCCAGCCTGGACGAACGCTACAAGGACCGCAGCGAACGCGAGAAGGCGCTGGGCCAGGACGCCAAGGCGCTGGAAACCCTGCTGGCCAACCTGCGTGCAGCTGCCGCCCGTGCCGAGGCCGAACGGCGTGCCGCCGCGCGCCGTGCCGCTGCCGAGAAAGCGGCCGCAGCGAAGGCCGAGAAGGCCGCCGCCGCCAACGGCACGCGCCCGCCGCCGCGCCCGGGCAAGACCCCGCCGGTGGTCGCTTCGGCGCCACCGCCGAAGGTCGGCGGGCTGGGCTGGCCGCTGTCGGGCAACCTGCTGGCGCGCTATGGCGGCAAGCTGCCCGATGGGCGCACCAGCAGCGGCGTGCTGATCGGGGCGCCGGCCGGCAGCACGATCACCGCGGTGGCCGACGGTACCGTGGTGTTCTCCGACTGGATGACCGGCTACGGCATGATCCTGATCGTCGACCACGGCAACGGCTACATGAGCCTGTACGCGCACAACGACACCCTGCTGCGCGATGCCGGCGCGGCGGTGAAAAAGGGCGATGCGGTGGCCAAGGTCGGCAATTCCGGTGGACAGGGCGTGACCGCGCTGTACTTCGAGCTGCGCCGCAACGGCCAGCCGGTCGACCCGGGGTCGTGGCTGCAGCGCCGCTGATCGGTCTGCCCGGCCGCGTGCGCGCCCACGCATGCGGCACGCACATGAAAGCCAGCCAACTGCCGCACCGCGCTGCGGCAGGCGGTTCAACGGGAATTTATCGCCGCTTCGCGCATAATCGGGCCACGCACCCTGTGCGCGTTACCGTCCCCGCCGACCCTGGAGTGCTTCATGCGCGTAGCCCGATCCGCCACCTTGCTGCTGGCCCTGTTGCCGGCGGTGTCCTGGGCACAGCAGACCGGGCCGGCGCCCACCCGCAGCACCGATGCGGCCACCAGCGAAGAGGCGGTGACATCGCGCGTGCCGCTGGAAGAAATCCGCCGCTACGTGGCGGTCTACAACGCGGTACGCGCCGCCTACGTGGATCCGGTGGACGACAAGAAGCTGATGCAGTCGGCCATCCGCGGCCTGCTGCTGGACCTGGACCCGCACAGCACCTACTTCGACAAGGAAGACGCCGAAGCCTTCGATGAGCAGGCCAACGGTGCCTATGAAGGCATCGGCGTGGAACTGCAGCAGCAACCCGACAACAGCAGCCTGAAAGTAATCTCGCCGATCGACGACACCCCGGCGGCGCGCGCGGGCATCCTCGCCGGCGATCTGATCATCGCCATCGACGGCAAGCCGATCAGTGCGATCGAAGCCACCGAACCGCTGCGTGGCAAGGCCGGCACCAAGGTGGTGCTGACCCTGGTGCGCGCAGGCAAGCCCAAGCCCTTCGACGTCACCGTCACCCGCCAGACCATCCGCGTCACCAGCGTGCGCAGCCGCATGCTGGAACCGGGCTATGGCTATATCCGCCTGAGCACGTTCCAGGCCGATACCGGCGCCGATTTCCAGAAGCAGGTCACCCAACTGCAGCAGCAGGCCGGCGGCAAGCTCAAGGGACTGGTGCTGGACCTGCGCAGCAACCCCGGCGGCCTGTTGACCGCCGCGGTGCAGGTGGCCGACGACCTGCTCGACAAGGGCAACATCGTCAGCACCCGCGGCCGCATTTCGATCAGCGACGCGCGCTTCGATGCCACCCCGGGCGACCTGCTCAAGGGCGCCCCGGTGGTGGTGTTGACCGACGCCGGCTCGGCCAGTGCCTCCGAAGTGCTGGCCGGCGCACTGCGCGACAACGGCCGCGCACGCGTGGTCGGCAGCCGCACCTTCGGCAAGGGCTCGGTGCAGACCGTGCTGCCGCTGGACAACGGCGACTCGGTCAAGCTGACCACGGCGCGCTACTTCACCCCCAGTGGCAAGTCGATCCAGGCTACCGGCATCGTGCCCGACGTGGTGCTGCAGCCGGACAAGCGCGACGGCGAAGACGCGCTGCCGGCCAGCCTGACCGACTATAGCGAGGCCACGCTGCCCGGCCACCTGCGTGGCGACGAAGAAGGCAGCGACGGTTACACGGCCGGCGATGTCTTGCCCGGCGATGGCCCGATCAATGACGCGCTGGCCGAGCTGAAGCAGCCCGGTTCGGTACTGGCCAAGCAGAAAGCCGAAGCGGCCAAGGCGGCCGCGCAGAAGAAGCCGGATGCGACGACCGAAGCGAAGAAGCCGGATGCGGTGAAGCCGGAAGCAGCCAAACCGGAAGCCACCAAACCCTGACGGTGGTGCCGGCCGCTGGCCGGCTCTGCGTGCATCCAGCCCGATGCAGAGCCGGCCAGCGGCCGGCATTACCGTACGAAGCCGACGTTACGAGGAGCCGGCCAGCGGCCGGCACTACCGGGTGCCCGGGTACCGACCAACGGTCGGTACCTACCTGATCCCCCGCAGCCACGCAGCGGTAGGCCCCGACCGTTGGTCGGTGCGGCCCCGTCAGAACCCGTGCCGCTTGCGCAGCCGCCGCGCGATCGCCGCGCGCACATATACGCCGTAGGCCAGGCCGAACACGAAACCGGCGATATGCGCCCACCAGGCCACCATGCCGAAGCTCGGGCCGATATAGGCAAACACCACCTGCAGCGCCGCCCATACCCCGATCAACAGATAGGCCGGGGCGCGCACGAATTCCAGGAACAGCCCCAGCGGAATCACCACGCCCAGCCTGGCCCCGGGGAACAGCGCCAGGTAGGCGCCGATCAGGGCCGACACCGCCCCGCTGGCACCGATGATGATCTGGTCCGGGCTGCCCATGGTGTAGATCGCGGTCAGGTTGGAGATCGCCCCACCGAGCAGGAACAGCAGCATCAGCCGCCACGGGCCCAGCACCCGCTCGGCCGGCAACCCGAAGATCAGCAGGAACACCAGGTTGCCCAGCAGGTGCGACCAGTCCGCGTGCAGGAACAAGGCGGTGAACAGGCGCAGCACGCTGCCGTCCTGCAGGGTGGCCCACCAGTCCTGTGGCTGGGTCAGCCCGGTGGACAGCGCGCCCCAGTCCAGCCACAGGCTGCGCCGCGCATCGCCCGGGCGCGAGATCGACCACAGGAAGGCCAGCCACAGCGCGGCAAACAGCAGCGGAGTGGCCCAGCGGAGGGCGGATTTTTTGCGGGAGGGGGTCGACACGAACATGGATGGCACTAGCCTAGCGCGGCGGTGGTCACGGGGGGAGAGCAACCGTTCAGGCTGAATAGCCACAAGGCGTCAGCCGTTATTGTTTCATTAACCGGTCTGGGTATACTCCAATACGGCGTCGTATGTCGGGAGGGGAATCCGGCGCGTTGTTCCCGCCCCAGGGCAGGGATGACGCAGGCGCGCGTTGCCAAAAACCACCGCAATTCCGGAGAGAACCAAACATGCATACCGCTTCCACGCTCGCCCGCGTCACCGCCCTGGCCGTCGGCATTGCCGGTGTCCTGGCCGTCGGCCACGTCAACGCCGCCGCCTTCCAGCTCAAGGAAAACAGCGCCAAGGGCCTCGGCCGCGCCTTCGCCGGCTCGGGCAGCGCCCAGGGCGACGCCTCGATCATGGCCGTCAACCCGGCCGGTATGCGCCAGCTGGACGGCACCCAGATCCAGGGTGACCTGAGCGCGATCAGCTTCTCGGCCAAGTTCAGCGGTACCGGCCGCAAGCCGACCGGCCAGCCGCAGACCGGCGGTGACGGCGGCGACGCCGGCATGATCGCCCCGGTTCCGGCGGCGTACTTCCACATGCCGCTCGGCGAAAAGGCCCACTTCGGCGTATCGCTGACCGCACCGTTCGGCTTCAAGACCGATTACGACAATGGCTGGGTCGGCCGCTACAGCGGCATGAAGACCGACATGAAGGCGATCGACCTGGGCTTTGCCGCCTCCTACGACGTCAACCCGTACGTGTCCTTCGGCGCGTCGGTGTTCGTTGAGCACCTGACCATCGAACTGAGCAACAACATCGACTTCGGCACCGCACTGGCGCAGTCGCGCGTGCCGGGCTTCGCCCCGGGCAGCGCCGACGGCAAGCTGACCATGGAAGGCGACAACAACGCGGTGGGTTGGACCGTCGGCGGCTTGTTCAGCCCCGATGAGAACACCCACATCGGCATCAGCTACCGTTCCAAGGTCGAGCACAAGATCACCGGCGGCGACGCCACCTTCGACGTGCCGGTCGCCGCTGCCGCCGTGCTGGCCCAGGCCCAGCCGGGCCGCTTCGTGAACACCTCGGGCAAGGCCACGCTGACCCTGCCGGCGTCGGCCACGCTGAGCGTGACCCACAACGTCAACGACCGCTGGACCGTGATGGGTGATGTCACCCGTACCGCCTGGTCGACCGCGTTCGACCAGGTCACCATCGACTACGGCTCGGCGCAGCCGGATTCGGTGCTGGAGTTCGCCTACCGCGACACCACCTTCGTCTCGCTGGGTGCCGACTTCAAGCTGAGCGACACCGTCACCCTGCGCGGCGGTATCGCGCTGGACCAGACCCCGACCACCAACGCCCACCGCGACGTGCGCGTGCCCGACACCAGCCGCAAGTGGCTGTCGTTCGGCGTGGGCTGGACCCCGTCGGAGAACATGGAGTACAACTTCGGTTATACCCATCTGTTCACCAAGGATCCGGACGTGAACATTGCCGGTACCACCAACAACCAGGGCAATTCGCTGAACGGCAAGTACAAGGTCCGCGGCGACGTGCTGGCTGCTTCGTTCAACTACAAGTTCTGATCGAACCAGCGGTAACGGTTGTTTGAATGCAGAAGGCCCCGCGCAAGCGGGGCCTTTTGCTTTTGGTTCTCTGGCGCAGCACAGGTAGGGGCGGTTCCCAAACGACTGCCGATAACGGTGATGGGTGCATTACGCATGGCGCCGTATCGAAACGGTGCTTCTGCCGTGCAGCGCCTTCCCCGCTGATTGCAACGCCATCACCGGGCGCGGACCGTGCAAAGGCAGTCGATCGGGATGCGACCCTACCAGGGGCGCGCCGCCACGCCGCAGTGGGCCGGTAGGGTCGGTTCCCAAACGACTGCCGATAACGGTGACGGGTGCATTGGCGCAGGGGCCCGTATCGAAACGGTGCTTCTGCCGTGCAGCGCCTTCCCCGTTGATTGCAACGCCACCACCGGGCGCGGACCGTGCAAAGGCAGTCGATCGGGATGCGACCCTACCAGGGGCGCACCGCCCCGCCGCAGTGGACTGGTAGGGTCGGTTCCCAAACGACTGCCGATAACGGTGATGGGTGCATTGACGCAGCGGCCCGTATCGAAACGGTGCTTCTGCCGGGCAGCGCCTTCCCGGTTGATTGCAACGCCATCACCGGGCGCGGACCGTGCAACGGCAGTCGATCGGGATGCGACCCTACCAGCGCGGGGAACCATGCCGGCGCGGCGACAATCGGGTCGTGTATGGCCCCATCGGTAGGGTCGGTTCCCAAACGACTGCCGATAACGGTGATGGGTGCATTGACGCAGGGGCCCGTATCGAAGCGGTGCCTCTGCCGTGCAGCGCCTTCCCCGCTGATTGCAATGCCATCATCGGGCGCTGACCATGCAACGGCAGTCGATCGGGATGCGACCCTACCAAGGGCGCACCGCCCCGCCGCAGTGGGCTGGTAGGGTAGGTTCCCAAACGACTGCCGATAACGGTGATGGGTGCATTGACGCAGCGGCCCGTATCGAAACGGTGCTTCTGCTGCGCTCAGCACTGCGCTGAACGCCCCGCCGCATAACGCAGCCCCTGCCGCAGTTGGGCGAGGAAATTCGGATCGCGATACACCGCCTCCTCGTGGCCCAGCCCGGTGTACCAGCTGCGGCCGCCATCGAAGGCGTGGCACCAGGTGATCGGGTGGTCCTGGCCCATCGTGCCGCCCTGGTAGAGGCGCTCGTCCACGGTGGCCACCACCTGCACGCGCGGGCGCGGATTGTCGCGGTAGTTGTACAGCTCGTCGCGGATCGCCCAGGCCTTGCCGTGCGCGCGGCCATCACGCTCGGGTTGCACGCGGGTGTCCTGCAGGCCCGGTGGATGCGCCTTGAACCAGGCGCCCACCAGCTGCCCATACCACGGCCACTGATATTCGGTATCGGCCGCGGCATGTACGCCGACGAAGCCGCCGCCGGCGCGGATGAAACCCTCCAGCGCGGCCTGCTGGCCGGCATCGAGGATATTGCCGGTGGTGCTGGCAAATACCACCACCCGGTAGCGGGCCAGGTTTGCCGGGCTGAAATCGTCGGCATCCTCGCTGTGGTCGGCCAGCATGTCCTCGCCGGTTGCCAGCGCCTGCAACGTGGCCACCGCGGTGGGGATGGAATCGTGGCGGAACTGCTCGGTGCGGCTGAAGACCAGCACGCGTTGCGCCGGCACAGCGTCGGCGGCGCTGCCGGTTGCAGGGGCGAGCAGGCAGAGCAGCAGGGGCAGCAGGACGGTGGTTCGCATCGGCAGATCATGCCATGCGCGGCCGGGCGCGGCGAAACCGCGGCGGCGGCCGGACAAAAGAAAAACCCCGCTTGCGCGGGGCTTTCTTCACTTCACCACGCCTGGACTCAGTCGCCCAGGGTCAGCAGCGAGGCGTTGCCGCCGGCGGCGGTGGTGTTCACGGTGACGGTCTTTTCGGTGGCAAACCGCAGCAGGTAGTGCGGGCCGCCGGCCTTGGGGCCGGTACCGGACAGGCCCTGGCCGCCGAACGGCTGTACGCCGACCACCGCGCCGATCTGGTTGCGGTTGACGTATACATTGCCGACGTTGACCCGCGAGGCGATGCGGTCGATGGTTTCATCGATGCGCGAATGCACGCCCAGGGTCAGGCCGTAGCCGGTGGCGTTGATCTGGTCGATCACCGCATCGAGTTGGTCGCCCTTCCAGCGGATCACGTGCAGCACCGGACCGAAGACTTCCTTGTGCAGCTGCTCCAAGCCCTTGAGCTCATAGGCGCGCGGGGCGAAGAAACAGCCATGCGCGGCCGCTTCGCTTAGTTCGGCGGCGGCGATCAGGCGGGCTTCCTTCTCCATGCGCACGGCGTGGTCCTGCAGGATCTGCAGGGCGTCGGCATCGATCACCGGGCCCACGTCGGTGGACAGCAGGCCCGGGTCGCCGACCTTCAGCTCGGCCATCGCGCCGGCCAGCATGGTCATCACCTTGTCGGCGATGTCGTCCTGCACGAACAGCACGCGCGCGGCCGAGCAACGCTGGCCGGCGGAGGTGAAGGCCGAACCGATCGCGTCCTTGACCAGCTGCTCGGGCAGTGCCGAGGAATCGGCGATGAAGGCGTTCTGGCCGCCGGTTTCGGCGATCAGCACGCCGATGGCGGCATCGCGTGCGGCCATTGCACGGTTGATCGCGCGGGCGGTGTCGGTCGAGCCGGTGAAGGCCACGCCGGCCACGCGCGGGTCGGCGGTGAGCGCGGCACCGACGGTGGCGCCGTCGCCGGGCAGGAACTGCAGCACGCCGTCGGGCACGCCGGCGTCGAGCAGCAGCTTCACCGCGTAGTAGCCGATCAGGTTGGTCTGTTCGGCCGGCTTGGCGATCACGCTGTTGCCGGCCGCCAGTGCGGCACTGACCTGGCCCAGGAAGATCGCCAGCGGGAAGTTCCACGGGCTGATGCAGACGAACACGCCACGGCCGTGCAGCTGCAGTTCGTTGGATTCACCGGTCGGGCTGGGCAGCTTCTCGGCATGGCCGAACTGCTCGCGCGCCTGCTTGGCGTAGTAACGCAGGAAATCCACCGCTTCGCGCACTTCGGCGATGCCGTCGGGCAGGCTCTTGCCGGCTTCCTTGACGCACAGCGCCATGAACTCGGGCAGGCGTGCTTCGAGCTGGTCGGCGGCGTGTTCCAGGATCGCCGCGCGGCTTGCGGCCGGGGTGCGGTTCCAGGCCGGCTGCGCGGCCACGGCATTGGCCAGCGCCTTTTCCACCGTCGCGCTGTCGGCCGGCTGCCACTGGCCCACCACCTGGCGGTTGTCGGCCGGGTTGGTCACGTTCAACAGTGCGCCGGTCGGGCTGGCGCCGGGCACCAGCGGCGCGGCGTGCCAGGGCTTCACGGCGGCGTTGAGCTGCTCGGCCAGGGCGCGCAGGTCGTTGTCGTTGGCAAGGTTGACGCCCATGGAGTTCTTCCTGTCATGGTTCTGGCTGCGCAGCAGGTCGACCGGCAGCGGGATTTTCGGGTGGGGAATGGACGCGAACGAGGACACCGCCTCGACCGGATCGCGGATCAGGTCGTCGATGGCCACCGCGTCGTCGGTGATGCGGTTGACGAAGCTGGAATTGGCGCCGTTCTCGAGCAGGCGGCGCACCAGGTAGGGCAACAGGTCTTCATGCGAACCCACCGGTGCGTACACCCGGCACGGCACGTTCAACCGATCGGCCGGCACCACTTCGGCGTACAGATCATCGCCCATGCCGTGCAGCTTCTGGTGCTCGTACTGTCCACCCTTGGCGATCGCCTGCACCGCAGCGATGGTGTGCGCGTTGTGGGTGGCGAACATCGGGTACAGCGCGTCGGCATGCGAGAACAGCCGCTTGGTGCACGCCAGGTAGGACACGTCGGTGTTCTGCTTGCGGGTGAACACCGGGTAGGCCGGTAGCCCGTCGATCTGCGCGCGCTTGATCTCCGCGTCCCAGTAGGCGCCCTTGACCAGCCGCACCTGCAGCCTGCGACCGATCCGGCGGGCCAGGTCGGCCAGGTAGTCGATCGTGTACGGGGTGCGCTTCTGGTAGGCCTGCACGACCACGCCGAAGCCTTCCCAACCGGCCAGCGAGGCATCGCTGACCACCGCTTCGATGATGTCCAGCGACAGTTCCAGGCGGTCGGTTTCCTCTGCGTCGACGGTGCAGCCGATGCCGTAGGACTTGGCCAGCCGGGCCAGTTCCAGCACGCCCGGGACCAGGTCGGCCATCACGCGTGCGCGCTTGGCGTGCTCGTAGCGCGGATACAGCGCCGACAGCTTGATCGAGATGCCCGGCGCCGCATTGACGTCGCCATCGGCACGCCCGCCACGTGCCTTGTGGTCGCCGCCGATGGCGTGGATGGCGCGGCGGTAGTCTTCCAGGTAGCGCTTGGCATCCTTCATGGTCAGCGCGCCTTCGCCGAGCATGTCGAACGAATAGCGGTAGTTGGCGTTGTCGCCCTTGTGCGAGCGCGACAGGGCTTCGTCGATGCTGCGGCCCATGACGAACTGATGGCCCATGATCTTCATCGCCTGGCGCACGGCCAGGCGGATCACCGGCTCGCCGACGCGGCCGATCAGGCGCTTGAAGGCGCCGGGCACGTCGGCACGGGTGGCATCGTTGATCTGCACCAGGCGGCCGGTCAGCATCAGGCCCCAGGTGGAGGCGTTGACCAGCACCGAATCGCTGCCGCCCATGTGCTTCTTCCAGTCCGCATCGCCGAGCTTGTCGCGGATCAGCTTGTCGGCGGTGTCCTGGTCGGGAATGCGCAGCAGCGCTTCGGCCACGCACATCAGCAGCACGCCTTCCTCGCTGCCCAGGTCGTACTGGCGCATGAAGGCTTCGATCGCGCCCTGGTCCTGGGCACGCACGCGCACGCGCTTGACCAGGTCGGCGGCGGTGGCCTGCACCTGTGCCTGTTCGGCGGCCGGCAGGCGGGCCTGCTCGAGCAGTTCGCGCACGTGGCTGGCCTCGTCCTTCATCCAGGCGTCGGTGATCGCCTGGCGCAATGCAGGAGGCGGCGTCGGCAGCTCGGGCGACAGCAGCGGCGGGCGGGGGGCGCCGGACGGGGCCGGGCTGGAAATCGGGGCGGAGGGTGCGGTCATGCCGGTTGGCTCGTGGAGAACTTGACCATTTTAATCGCTTTTCGGGCGCGTAAAGCGATTCCGGAAACCCAACCCATCCCGTCCATAGCCTTTCATACAGCGGGATTGCGCCAGACGGCCGCGGGCACAATAAGTGTGCTGAATTCGGCAAAAGTGCCGCCGGTGCCGATGCTGTATTGCAGCATCGGGCCCAGTGTGAATGGACCCTTGCTAGCTGCTGGAAAGCAGGGCTACCATCGAGACGTTTCCTGCGACAGGAATGGCGTCCCCCACGGCGCTCGTTGTCACCGCTGTCTGTTCAGTTGTTTGCTGTGTTTGAAGGTCCCGGAGCGCGAGGTCATCCCCGCCGCCGGGTAGTGACCGGCACGCGCCGTCGCCCTGAATGGGGGAAGGCGTTGCGTCGGTGACGAGAAGGACCGCCCGGGCCAGGCATCGGCCCGGAAAACCAGAGGGCTTGCTCGTGGCCAGCGATGGCTGCAACCGACGACGCTAAGGGTCTAGGCAATGAAGCAACGCAGAAAGTGGGGCAGCACGTTCGGCAAGACGGTAATGAGTGGGGTGGCGCTGCTGGCGCCGGCCATGGCGTGGGCCCAGGCGGCCGACCCCAAACCCTGGCAGTTGAACATGGGCAAGGGGGTCACCCAGAGCGCGCGGTTGGCCTGGGAATCCAACATGTTCTCGCTGTGGGTGTGCACGGTGATCGGGGTGCTGGTGTTCGGCGCGCTGTTCTACGCCATCTTCAAGTTCCGCAAGTCCAAGGGCGCGGTGGCCGCCACCTTCAGCCACAACACCAAGGCCGAAATCATCTGGACGGTGATCCCGGTGATCATCCTGGTGGTGATGGCGTGGCCGGCCACGGCCAACCTGATCAAGTTCTACGACACCCGCGATTCGGAAATGACCGTCAAGGTCACCGGCTACCAGTGGATGTGGAAGTACGAGTACCTGGGGCAGGACGTCACCTTCACCAGCCGCCTGGACCGTGAGTCGGACCGGGTGCGGCAGAGCGGCAAGGTGCCCACGCTGGCATCGCACCCGCACTACCTGCTGGAAGTGGACAACCGCCTGGTGCTGCCGGTGGATACCAAGGTGCGCTTTGTGATCACCTCCGACGATGTGATCCATGCCTGGTGGGTACCGGCGCTGGGCTGGAAGCAGGATGCCATTCCCGGCTTCATCAATGAGGCCTGGACCAACATCGAAACGCCCGGCGTCTACCGCGGCCAGTGCGCCGAACTGTGCGGCAAGGACCACGGGTTCATGCCGATCGTGGTCGAGGCGGTGTCCAAGGAGGACTTCCAGAAATGGCTGGCCTCGCGCAAGCCGGCGCCCGCACCCGAGCCTGCTCCGGCTGCGGCACCGGCAACGGCGCCTGCCGCGCCCGCGCCGGCCACCGAACCGGTGGCGCCGGCCGCACCGGCCGCAGCAGACGGCAACGCCTGAAATCGAGCCGCGTCCGCCAGCCGGCGGGTGCGGGTTCCACCGGATCCAGTGAGGTGTAGTTGCGATGGCGCATTCCGCAGTTGACCACGATGGGCACCACGGGCATCAGCAGAGCTTTGTGGAGCGTTGGTTGTTCTCGACCAACCACAAGGACATCGGCACGCTCTACCTGCTCTTCAGCTTCATCATGTTCATCATCGGCGCGGCGATGAGCGTGATCATCCGCGCCGAGTTGATGCAACCGGGCCTGCAGTTCGTCAAGCCGGAAACCTTCAACCAGCTCACCACCGTGCATGCGCTGGTGATGATCTTCGGCGGGGTGATGCCGGCCTTCGTCGGCCTGGCCAACTGGATGATTCCGCTGCAGATCGGCGCGCCGGACATGGCGCTGCCGCGCATGAACAACTGGTCGTTCTGGCTGCTGCCGGTGGCCTTCAGCCTGCTGCTGCTGACCTTCCTGCTGCCCGGTGGCGCACCGGCCGGTGGCTGGACGCTGTACCCGCCATTGTCGCTGCAGGGCGGCTACAACGTGGCCTTCACCGTGTTTGCCATCCACGTGGCCGGCATCAGTTCGATCATGGGCGCCATCAACATCATCGCCACCGTGTTGAACATGCGCGCGCCGGGCATCGACCTGCTGAAAATGCCGATCTTCTGCTGGGCCTGGCTGATCACCGCCTTCCTGCTGATCGCGGTGATGCCGGTGCTGGCCGGTGCGGTGACCATGCTGCTCACCGACAAGTTCTTCGGCACCAGCTTCTTCAATGCCGCCGGCGGTGGCGACCCGGTGATGTTCCAGCACATCTTCTGGTTCTTCGGCCACCCGGAGGTGTACATCATGATCCTGCCGGCGTTCGGCGTGGTCAGCGAAATCATCCCCACCTTCAGCCGCAAGCCGCTGTTCGGCTACCAGGCGATGGTGTACGCGGTGGCGGCGATCGCCTTCCTGTCGTTCATCGTCTGGGCCCACCACATGTTCACCGTGGGCATGCCGCTGGGCGGGGAAATCTACTTCATGTTCGCCACCATGCTGATCTCCATCCCGACCGGGGTGAAGGTGTTCAACTGGGTCAGCACCATGTGGCGCGGCTCGCTCACTTTCGAAGCGCCGATGCTGTGGGCGGTGGCCTTCGTGATCCTGTTCACCATCGGCGGTTTCTCCGGGCTGATGCTGGCCATCGTGGTCGCCGACTTCCAGTACCACGACACCTACTTCGTGGTCGCCCACTTCCACTACGTGCTGGTTACCGGTGCGGTGTTCGGGCTGATCGCCGCGGTGTACTACTGGTGGCCCAAATGGACCGGGCGCATGTACAGCGAAACCTGGGCCAAGGTGCACTTCTGGTGGTCGATCGTATTCGTCAACCTGCTGTTCTTCCCGCAGCACTTCCTCGGCCTGGCCGGCATGCCGCGGCGCATCCCCGATTACAGCGTGGCGTTCGCCGACTGGAACCTGATCAGTTCGATCGGCGCGTTCGGCATGTTCGTCACCCCGTTCATGATGGCCGCGATCCTGTGGTCCTCGCTGCGCAATGGCGAGAAGGCCACCGACCGGGTATGGGAGGGCGCGCGCGGGCTGGAGTGGACGATTCCGTCGCCGGCACCGGCGCATACCTTCACCACGCCGCCGACGATCCGCCCGGGCGACCTGGCCCACGACGATGTCACTCATTGAGGCCGGCATGAATTCTCCCGCGCACACGCCCGACACCCAGGCCCTGCAGCGCCGCCGCGCCCACCGCACCGCGTGGAAGGTGGGGCTGGTGGCGCTGGCCGTCTATGCCGGTTTCATCCTCAGCGGGGTGATCGGGCGATGAGCCAGGCACGTCCCACCGGTGCCGCCCGCAACGCGGGCCTGCCGCGCCTGATCGGGGTGGCGGTGGCGGTGTTCGTGCTGACCTTCTCGCTGGTGCCGCTGTACCGGATCGCCTGCGAGAAGGTGTTCGGCGTGCGCCTGGAGCGCGGCCCGGGCGCGGCCGCAACCGGCGCGGTCGGCAACGGCAAGCGCACCGTGCGGGTGGAGTTCGATGGCGGGGTCAATTCCAAGCTGCCATGGGCCTTCCACCCCGAGCAGCTGACCATGGACGTGGTGCCCGGCGAGCTCAACGAGGCGCTGTACTACGCGCGCAACGACAGCGACCGTGCCCTGGTCGGCAGCGCGGTGCCGTCGGTGGCCCCGGCCAAGGCATCGGGATACTTCAGCAAGACCGAGTGCTTCTGCTTCACCGCCCAGACCCTGCAGGCCGGCGAGAAGCGCGACATGCCGGTGCGCTTCATCGTCGACCCGGACCTGCCGGCCAACATCAAGACCATCACCCTGTCCTACACCTTCTACAAGAACGACGCGCTGTCGGCGCAGTTGCCTGCCGCCGCGGCGGTACCGGCCGGCGCACACGCCGCCCCCTGATACGCACCGGATCCCAAGACCATGGCCCAGCAAAGCCCCGATGCCAATGTGTACTTCGTGCCCACGCACAGCAAATGGCCGTTCATCGGTTCCATTGCGATGATGGTGACCATGGTCGGCGTGGCCAGTTGGCTCAACGATTCCGGTTGGGGCAAGTGGACCTTCTATGCCGGCATCGCGATGCTGGTGCTGACCCTGTTCTGGTGGTTCAGCGACGTGGTGCGCGAATCGCAGGCCGGCCATTACAACCACCAGGTCGACGGTTCGTTCCGGATGGGCATGGTGTGGTTCATCTTCTCCGAGGTGATGTTCTTCGGTGCGTTCTTCGGCGCGCTGTTCTACACCCGCAACCTGGGCCTGCCGTGGCTGGGCGGCGAGGGCGACCGGGTGATGACCAATGAACTGCTGTGGAGCGGCTATTCGGCGGCGTGGCCGACCAACGGCCCGGGCGCGATCGGTGGGCACTTCCAGACCATCCCGGCCTGGGGCCTGCCGCTGATCAACACCCTGATCCTGCTGACCTCGGGGGTGACCCTGACCATCGCCCACCATGCGCTCAAGGCCGGCCACCGCCGCCAGCTGCTGGTGTGGCTGGGCCTGACCGTGCTGCTGGGCATCGGCTTCCTGATCCTGCAGGCCGAGGAGTACATCCACGCCTACAAGGAACTCAACCTCACCATGGGCTCGGGCATCTACGGCTCGACGTTCTTCATGCTCACCGGCTTCCACGGCGCGCACGTGCTGCTGGGCACGATCATGCTGCTGGTGATGTGGCTGCGCTCGGCCAAGGGCCACTTCACCCGCGACAACCACTTCGGCTTCGAAGCGGCCGCGTGGTACTGGCACTTCGTCGATGTGGTGTGGCTGATGCTGTTCCTGTTCGTCTACGTGCTGTAGCGTCGGGACCGGGCCGCACCGTCGATGGTGCGGCTCCTGGCCACGCTGCTTCAGCCGCCGATGCCGTGCGGTTTGATCCAGCCGCTGTAGATGCCGACCACGACCAGCACGATCAGCGCCACCGACACCGCGATGCGGCGGGTGAGCGCATTGACGGTGCGCTTGGTCTGCCCGCGGTCAACCAGCAGGTAGTACAGCCCGGCGCCCAGATTCCAGACGATGACGATCAGAAACGCGATTACCAGCAGGGTCTTCAACGAATCATTCATGCGCGGCTCGATGGCGGGGCGGGTATGCCTATCTGACCGCGTTTTGCCGGCGTTGTCATGATGCGCAAGCACACGCGCCTGATCGGCTGGGTGGCCGCGCTGCTGGTGATCGCCGGGTTCTGCCAGCTGGGCCGCTGGCAGCTGCAGCGCATGCATGAGAAACAGGCGCTGCTGGCGCAGCAGGCGCCGGCGCGCGCGCAATCGCTGCGCCTGGACCAGGCCCTGGCCGTGCCGCCGCGCCTGCGCTGGGTCGACGACCACGGCCGGTTCCTGCCCGGCACCATCGCGCTGGACAACCAGACCCGCGGCGGCCGTGCCGGAATCAAGCTCTACCAGCCGTTCCGCAGCGACGCCGGCGCGCTGGTGCTGGTCGACCTGGGCTGGCTGCCGATGCCGGCCGACCGCACCTTGCCTGCGCTGCACGCGCGCACCGGCGCGGCCCGCATCGCCGGCCTGCTGGCGCCGCCGCCGGCGGCCGGCCTGGCACTGGGGCCGGCGTTGTCGGCCACCACCCAGCCGGGGCTCTGGCTGGCCAGCCGGATGGACCCCGAACAGCTCGCCGGCACGCTGTCGCTGCCGCCGCGCAGCCTGCCCGGCCGCGTGCTGCGGCTGGATCCGGCCCTGCCCGGTGGCTATGCGCGCGATCTGGACCTGCTGCCCAACACCCTGCCGCCCAGCCGCCACCTGGGCTATGCGGTGCAATGGTTCGGGCTGGCGTTGACCGTGCTGGTGGTCGCGCTGGTGCTGGAACTGCGTTCACGCCGCCGCCCTGTGGTTACTTCCCGGCGCTGACCGGCCCAACATGAGAAAATACCGCCCATGAATGCCACCTCTTCGGATCGGCTGCCGTCGCGTTCACGCGGCCGCTGGACCCTGATCGCCCTGTTCGGCGTGTTCTTCGGCGCCATGGCGCTGGCTGGCGTGCTGCGTTTTTCCGGCTGGCAGCCGGCCGCGCACCGCAACAGCGGGCAGTTGCTGCAACCACCGCTGGATCTGCGCACGCAGCCGCCAACCCTGGCCGATGGCCAAGTGTATGCATGGAACCCCAAGGCGCGCACGTGGCGCATCCTGGTGGCCCCGGCACCGGGTTGTACGCGCGAGTGCGTCACTTTGTCGCAGGGATTGGGCAAGGTGTGGCAGCTGTTCGGGCATAACGCCGATAATGTCGAGATCCTGTGGCTGGGCACGCCGCCGGCCGAGGTCCAGGGCATGCCCGCACTGCGCGCGCTGCGCGCCCAACCGGACCTGCGTGCCGCTTTGCCCGCTGTGGATGACGCCGCCGGAACGCCGGTGTATGTGATCGATCCCAACGGTTTCGTGATCATGCGCTATGCGCCGGGATTCGATATGGCCGGTCTGCGCAAAGACCTGGCAACGCTGCTGAAACTGAAGTGAGTTCCGTTTAGATGAGCCCCTCCGCACGCCCGGCGCTGCACCGCAATTTCCACCGTCTGGCGTGGTTTGCGCTGATCATGACCGCCAGTACGATCATGTTCGGTTCGTTCGTGCGCCTGTCCGATGCCGGCCTGAGCTGCCCGGACTGGCCGACCTGCTATGGCCGGGTTACCTGGCCGCAGCACGCTGCCGAGGTGGTCGGCCATGAGGCGACCGCGATTCGCCCACTGGAAACCCACAAGGCGTGGCGCGAGCAGGTGCACCGTTTCCTGGCCGGCGCGCTCGGCATCGAAATCCTGACCCTGGCCCTGCTGGCCACCCGCCGCCGCCGCTGGGGCAGCACCGCAGTGGTCGCCGCCTGTGTGCTGGTGGCCACCGGCATCCCGTTGTACATGATGGGCATGCACGTGCCGGCCAGCGTCCTGGCGATCATCGGCGAGGTGATCCTGCTGGTCGCCGCGCTGCGCTGGAACAACATCGACCTGGCGCGCGCTGCCCTGCTGACCCTGGCGGTGGTGATCTTCCAGGCCTTGCTGGGCATGTGGACGGTGACCTTGCTGCTCAAGCCGATCGTGGTGATGGGCCATCTGCTCGGCGGCATGCTGATGTTCGGCCTGCTGGTATGGATGGCGTGGCGCGCCACGCACATGCCGATCACCCTGGCCGAAGCGCCGAAGCTGGCCTGGCTGATCCGCGCCGGCGTGGCGGTGCTGGTGCTGCAGATCGCCCTGGGCGGCTGGGTCAGCGCCAACTATGCCGCGCTGGCCTGCGGCGGCGGCAGCGCCTCGCTGGACAACTTCCCGCGCTGCGTCAGCCAGTGGTGGCCGCCGCACGACTTCAGGGAAGGCTTCACCCTGTGGCGCGGTATCGGCGTGGATTACGAAGGCGGCGTGCTCGATGGCGCCTCGCGCATTGCCATCCAGATGGCGCACCGCATGATGGCGATCGTGGTCGCCGTGTACCTGCTGTGGCTGTCGGTGCGCCTGTTCAAGCTGCCCAGCATGCGCGGCTGGGCCAGTGCGCTGGGCCTGCTGGTGGTGGCGCAGATCACCCTGGGCATCCTCAACGTGAAGCTGGCGGTGCCGCTGGAAGTGGCCGTGGCCCACAGCGGTGGGGCAGTGGCGCTGTTGTTCGTGCTGGTCACGCTGCTGGCGCGCCTGCGCGCGCCGGATGCCGATCTGCGGCCAGTGGCCGACGGCACCGGCGTGGTGGGCTGAGGACATGTTCAACAACTATCGTCAGTACTGGGACCTGACCAAGCCCAAGGTCGTGGCCCTGATCGTGTTCACCGCATTGGTGGGCATGTTCCTGGCCATCCCGGGCATGCCTACCGCGCAGCAGGCCATCGACGGCGCGCTCGGTTTCTTTGGCATCTGGCTGGCCGCCTCGGCGGCGGCGGCGATCAACCAGCTGCTGGACGCGCGCATCGATGCGCAGATGGCGCGCACCTCGTGGCGCCCGCTGGTGGTAGGCAAGGTCAAGCCGTGGCAGGTGCTGGTGTTTGCCGGGATCCTGATCGCGTTGTCGATGACCATCCTGATCGTCTGGGTCAACACTATCACCGCGGTGCTGACCTTCGCCTCGCTGATCGGCTATGCGGTGATCTACACCGTGTACCTCAAGCGCGCGACCTCGCAGAACATCGTGATCGGCGGCCTGGCCGGCGCCACCCCGCCGATGCTGGGCTGGGCGGCGATCACCGGTATGCAGGGCCCATCGGACTGGGCGTACGCCTCGCTGCTGGTGCTGATCATCTTCATCTGGACCCCGCCGCATTTCTGGGCGCTGGCGATCTTCCGCCGCGAGGATTACGCCAAGGCCGACATCCCGATGCTGCCGGTCACCCACGGCGTGGTGTACACCCGCAAGTCGATCCTGGTCTATTCGATCGTGCTGGCGATCGTGAGCCTCCTGCCGGTGCTGGTGGGCATGAGCGGGATGTTCTACCTGGGCGGGGCGGTGGTGCTCAACGCGGTGTTCCTCTGGTACGCCTGGCGCATGTTGAACCCACCCGATGAGCTGTTCTCGATGAAGATGTTCGGCTGGTCCATCGTCTACCTGATGGCGCTGTTCGCCTTCCTGATGGTGGACCACTGGATGCTGCCCTGGTTGTAGGCCACAGGCGGATTCGGGGCCGGTGCCTGCCAGGCCGGTGGATCACGATGGTTGATCGTGGTGCCGCACATCGTGCCTGGCGTGCTGGTAGGGTCGCTCGCCAGACGACTGCCGATGGTGTGTCAGCGGCCGGTGGTGGCATGACCTTCGGCGGCGGACTGCTTCGCCATGACATCTGCACGGCCTTCCGCGTTACGGGTCATGCCGACATCGCGCCGATCACTGTTATCGGCAGTCGTTTGGGAAACGACCCTACCGGGATCGCCCGCCGATGGTGTGTCTGCGGTCGGTGGTGGCATGACCTTCGGCGGACTGCTTTTGCCATGACATCTGCACGGCCTTCCGCGTTGCGGGTCACGCCGACATCGCGCCGATCATCGTTATCGGCAGTCGTTTGGGAAACGACCCTACCAGAGCGGTGGGCACGCGCTGCCGGGGGCGCATCATGCCGGGACCGCCTTCCGATGCCGTGTCCGCGGCCGGTGGTGGGCATGACCGTGCTGGCGCAATGCTTCTGCCGTTCAGTCCTGCCGGATGACCGGCGCAGGCTCCACCGGATCGCGCGCATACCGCTGGGCGATCATCGCGCAGACGATCAGCTGGATCTGGTGGTAGATCATGATCGGCAGCACGATCGCGCCCAGGCTGCCGCCGGCGAACAGCACCTTGGCGATCGGTACGCCGGTGGCCAGGCTCTTCTTGGAGCCGCAGAACAGGATGGTGATGCGGTCCGCGCGGTTGAAGCCCAACCGCCGCGCGATGAAGCCGATGGTCGGCATGGCGATGCCCAGCAGCACCGCCGCCACCACCGCCACGGTCAGCAGCGACAGCACCGGCGTCTTGCTCCACAGCCCCTCACTGACCGCCTCGCCGAACGCCGAATACACCACCAGCAGGATCGTGCCCTGGTCGGTGTAGCGCAGCAGCGCGCGTTGTTTCTCCACCCAGCCGGCGATCCACGGGCGCAGCAGGTGGCCGGCCATGAACGGCACCAGCAGCTGCAGCATGATGCTGGCGATGGCCTGCAGCGGGTTGTGCATGCCGCCGGCGGTACCGGCCAGCAGGGCCAGCAGCAGGGGAGTCAGGAACACGCCCAGGATGCTCGACAGCGAGGCGCTGCACACCGCCGCCGGTACGTTGCCGCGCGCCATCGAAGTGAACGCGATCGAGGACTGCACGGTGGACGGCAGCGCGCATAGGAACAGCACGCCGATATACAGCTCCGGGGTGAGCAGCCCGCCGTCCAGCGGCTTGAACAACAGCCCCAGCAGCGGGAACAGCACGAAGGTGCAGGCCAGGATGGTCAGGTGCAGGCGCCAGTGCAGCACGCCGGCCACGATCGATTCGCGCGGCAGGCGCGCGCCATGCAGGAAGAACAGCGCGGCGATGGCCACGTCGGTGACATCGTCGAGCACCATTGCCGCCGCGCCATGCATCGGCAGCACGGAGGCCAGCAGCACGGTGCACAGCAGGGCGAGGGTGAAGTTGTCCGGCCGCAGCCGCGACCACCAGGGGGTGACCGGCGGCATGCCCGTGCTCACCGCTCGTCCTGCTGTTCGAGCAGGGCGCGGGTGGGCGCTTCCAGCGAGCTCATGCCGGCGTCGCGGCCGAACTGCAGGGCCTGGTCGATCGAGGCACCGTCGCGCGCCTGCAGCAGGGCCAGCAGCGCGCCGGCACGGTTGCCCGAGGCGCAGTGCACCAGCACCGGGCCCTGGCTCTGCGCCAGCGCGGCGTGAAGGGCGCGCGCATTGGCATCGGTCAGCCCGGCGGCGCCGGCCACCGGAATGCGCACATAGCGCAGGCCCAGGCGCTCGGCGGCACGGGTTTCATCGAAGCCACGGTCTTCATCGGGCTGGCGCAGGTCGATCACGGTGGTGATGCCGGCGGCGGCGGCCTGCTGCAGCTGGGCGGCGCTGGGCTGGCCGGCGCTGTACAGCTGCGGGCGCGGCTGTGCGAACGGAAGCTCCCCGGCGCTGGCGGCCAGCGGCAGCAGCGACAGCGCCGCCAGGAGCAGGCCGACCAACAGGGGAGCGCTAGGCTGGAGGGTGGCGGTGGTCATGTCAGCGGGCTCCTCGGGGCTCAGCGCAGGGTGGCGCGGGCCTTGAGCAGCTCGCGCAGTTCGTACTTGTCAGTATCGTCCAGGCCCTGCTGCCGATGCTTTGCCTGAAGCTCGTCCAGACGTTGCATCAGCAGCTGTTTTTCCAGCTGGGCCACCGCATCGTGCAGTTCCTGGGTCCACATCGCCTGCTCGCCGGGCAGGGTCTGCGCGGCCAGCTTGTGCAGCGACTCCTGTTCCTCGCGGCCTTCGAAATGCTCCAGCAGTGCGCCGGTGCTGATGTCCGGGCGCTGTTCGACCAGGCTCAGCAGTTCCAGCAGCAAGTCGATGCCGGGCAGGCGCAGGCCGTTGAAGTGATGGCCTTCCAGGGTCATCGCCAGCGACGGCTGCTGCAGCAGGATGGCGATCGCCGCGCGCACCAGGCTGCGCCGCTGGGTGGGCGCCACCGCACGCGAGGGCGCGCGCGTGGGCTGCGCAGACGCGGCAGGCTTGGCACCCAGCCCGGTCAACGTGGCCAGCTGCTGCTTCATCAGGTCGCCGAAGGCGCCGTCGGGAATCTGCGCCAGCATCGGCCTGGCCCGTTCGGCCAGGCGCGCCTTGCCGTCCAGCGTGGCCATGTTGACCTCGCGGGTGAGCTCGTCGAAGAAGAACTGCGACAGCGGCGTGGCCTGTTTCAGGCGGGTATCGAAGCCCTCGCGGCCTTCCTTGCGCACGATGGTGTCGGGGTCTTCGCCGTCGGGCAGGAACAGGAAGAACGCCTGGCGCCCGTCCTTCATGCGCGGCAGCACCGATTCCAGCGCGCGCCAGCCGGCACGGCGGCCGGCGGCGTCGCCGTCGAAGCAGAAGAACACGTCCGGCGCGTTGCGGAACAGCAGCTCGGCATGGTCCGGGGTGGTCGCCGTGCCCAGCGTGGCCACTGCCTGGGTGACCCCGAACTGGAACAGCGAGACCACGTCCATGTAGCCCTCCACCACGATCAACCGTTCGATCTTCTGGTTGGCCTGGCGCACCTGCCACAGGCCGTACAGCTCGCGGCCCTTGTGGAACAGCGCGGTTTCGGGCGAGTTCAAGTATTTCGGCCCGGCGTCGCGGCCGTCGTCGGGAGGGCCCATGATCCGGCCGCCGTACGCGATCACCCGGCCACGGCGGTCGAAGATCGGGAACATCACCCGGTCGCGGAACTTGTCGTAGACGTGGCCGCGGTCGTTCTTGGAGAACAGCCCGGCGCGGTCGAGCAGCTTCATCCGCCGCTCGTCCTTGCCCAGGGCATCCTTCAGCGCGCTGTAGCCGTCCGGTGCATAGCCGATCGCAAAGCGCGCGCGGTTTTCCTCGTCCACGCCGCGCTGGTCCAGGTAGGCGCGGGCCTTGTCGCTGTCCTCCAGCGATTTCTGGAAGAAGCGCGTGGCCGCATCCAGCGCCGAGTACAGTTCGCGGCTGTCGTCCTGCTGCTGGGCGCTGCGCGGCTGGGTGTCGCGCGGCACTTCCATGCCCACCCGCTTGGCCAGTTCATCGACCGCGTCGAGGAACTCCAGGCGGTCGTAGTTCATCAGGAAGCTGATCGCCGTACCGTGCGCGCCGCAGCCAAAGCAGTGGTAGAACTGCTTGGTCGGCGACACCGTGAACGAGGCCGAGCGTTCGTCATGGAACGGGCAGCGTGCGGCGTACTCCTTGCCCTGGCGCTTGAGCGGCACGCGGCTGCCCACCACCTCGACGATGTCGGAGCGGGCCAGCAGGTCGTCGATGAATGCGTCGGGGATACGGGCCATGGCAGCGGGCGCGCGCGCGTGGTGCGTGCGCGGCCAAGGATTCTCGGGAACGGTGCTGAGTGTACTAGAGCGTGCCCGCCGGGGCGGAGTCGGGGGCCAGCCCGGCCCGGGCCAGCTGCAGCCGGGCACGCTGGCGCTCATCGATCACCGCGGTCATCAGCGCGCCCACGAAGAAGGTCACCGTGGCGTAGTAGATCCAGACCAGCAGGATCACCAGCGCGCCCATCGACCCATATGCGCTGCCCGGGGCCACCGTGGCGATATACAGCCCGATCGCATAGCGGCCCAGCGCGAACAGCGCCGAGGTGATGGCCCCGCCGATGAAGGCCTGGCGCCAGGCCACGCGGCGGTCGGGCAGGTAGTGGTAGAGGAAGGCGAAGGCCACCGCGTACAGCAGCAGGGTGGTCAGGTAGCCGATCGCCGGCAGCACCGAGGGCAGCCGCGCGAAGGCGACCTGCAGCGCGGTGGTGGCGGTCATCGACAGCAGCAGCACAAAGCCCAGCGCCAGCACCACCCCGAACGAGAACACCCGCTTGCGCAGCCAGGCGGCCAGGCCGTCCAGGCGCTGGGCGTCGGTGTGGAAGATGCGGTTCAGCGCATTCTGCAGCTGGGCGAACACCGCCGTGGCGCCGATGAACAGCAGCAGCGTGCTCCATACCCCGGCCAGCGAACCGATGTCGGGCTGGGTGTTGGCATTGCTGAGTACGGTCTGCGCCACGCTGGCCGCGCTGGCGCCGGCCACATCGCCGATCTGCCCGATCAGCGCTTGTTGCGCCGGCGGGTACAGCGAGGCGGTCAGCCACAGCAGCAGCACCAGCAATGGCGCCATCGACAGCAGGGCATAGAAGGATACCGACGCGGCCTGGGTGAGCACGTCGATGTCGATGAAACGCTTGCCCACCGCCGCCGGCAGGCTGCGCTGCAGGCGCCGCGCGTATTTGCGCAGGGGAGCGGGGACGCCGTCGAGGCGGTCGTCGGCGGGGGAGGCGGTGGGTTCGACCATGGGCCTTTTCTAGCAGGCGGTGGACGAAGAAACGGTGAAGCGTGTGCGCGCCGGTGCATGCCGGAACATCGGCGTCACCGGCACGTCGGGCATCCGGCCGGGCAGGTAGCGACCAACGGTCGCTACCTGGGCCCGATCAGCCGGCCAGCTGCTGCTTGACCAGCTTGGACACCAGGCCCATGTCGGCCTGGCCGGCGAGCTTGGGCTTGAGCGCGCCCATCAGCTTGCCGATGTCGGCCGGGCTGGTGGCGCCGGTTTCGGCGATGGCGGCCTGGATGGCGGCCACGATCTCCGCTTCGCCCAGCTTGGCCGGCAGGTACTGGTCGATCACCAGGATTTCCTCGCGCTCGATCACCGCCAGGTCTTCGCGGTTGGCCGCTTCGAACTGGCTGACCGAATCCTTGCGCTGCTTGACCATCTTTTCCAGCACGGCCAGCACTGCGGCGTCGTCCAGCTCGATGCGCTCGTCCACTTCGCGCTGCTTGATGGCGGCCAGCATCAAGCGGATCACGCCCAGGCGGTGCTTTTCGCCGCTCTTCATGGCGGTCTTCATGTCATCGGTGAGCTGCAGCTTCAGGCTCATGGAACACCTCGTATTCGGTCGGAAAGGGCGGGTTGGGACGCCAGTCGGCTGGAACGCAAAAAGCCGGCAACGCTCGCGCGTTCCGGCTTCGGCTCCGCCACGACAGGCCGAAGCCTGTCGCATCGAAGTTGCGTCCGACTCAGTACAGGCGCTGACGCTTGGTAACGTCGCGCGACGAGCGGCGCAGCTGACGCTTCACAGCAGCGGCAGCTTTGCGCTTGCGCTCCTGGGTCGGCTTTTCGTAGAACTCGCGCTTGCGGGTTTCGGCCAGCACGCCGGCCTTTTCGCAGGTGCGCTTGAAGCGACGGAGCGCAAACTCGAAGGGCTCGTTCTCGCGGACTTTAACGCTGGGCATGGAATCTCCGGGACACAGTAGAACCGGGTCACGCCCGGTGAGAGCCGCACATTATAGCGGCGACAAAAGAAGTTGCAACCCACCCCGGCGAACTTCTTGGCCACGGGTGGTGTCGGATGGGCTGGCGGTACCTCTGCCGGGCCTCAAGCGGTCCATAATACGCGTTATGCGAGTCCTTGGTATCGAATCTTCCTGCGATGAGACCGGCGTGGCGGTGTACGACACCGCCCTGTCCGGCGTTGCCGCGCTGCGCGCCCATGCGGTCTATAGCCAGATCGCCCTTCACGCCGAGTACGGTGGGGTGGTGCCTGAACTGGCCAGCCGCGATCACGTGCGCAAGCTGCTGCCGCTGATCCGGCAGACCCTGGCCGAGGCCGGCATGACCGTGGCCGACATCGACGGGGTGGCCTATACCGCCGGCCCGGGCCTGGTCGGGGCGCTGCTGGTGGGCGCCGGCGTGGCCCGTTCGCTGGCCTGGGCGCTGGAGGTGCCGGCGGTGGGGGTCCACCATATGGAAGGCCACCTGCTGGCCCCGCTGATGGAGGACGACCCGCCGCAGGCGCCGTTCGTGGCCCTGCTGGTATCCGGCGGGCATACCCAGCTGGTGGCGGTGGACCGGATCGGCCAGTACCGCCTGCTCGGGCAGACCCTGGACGATGCGGCTGGCGAGGCCTTCGACAAGACCGCCAAGCTGATGGGCCTGCCTTATCCGGGCGGCCCGCAGCTGGCCGCGCTGGCCGAGCGCGGCACCCCGGGCAAGTACCGGTTCACCCGCCCGATGACCGACCGTCCGGGGCTGGACTTCAGCTTCTCCGGGCTGAAGACCCAGGTGCTGCTGGCCTGGCGCGACAGCGACCAGAGCGAGCAGACCCGCGCCGACATCGCCCGTGGCTTTGAAGATGCGGTGGTCGACACCCTGGCCATCAAGTGCGAGCGCGCGCTGGATGCGGCCGGCACCGAGGTGATCGTGGTGGCCGGCGGGGTGGGCGCCAACAAGCGCCTGCGCGCCAAGCTGCAGCAGATGGCCGCCCGCCGCGGCGGCCGCGCCTGCTTCCCGCGCCCGGCGCTGTGCACCGACAACGGCGCGATGATCGCCTTCGCCGGCGCACTGCGGCTGCAGGCCGGCCAGCACAACCCGCCGCAGGTGCAGGTCACCCCGCGCTGGGACATGGCTACGCTGCCGGCGGTGTAATGCTGGCCGGGCCCGGATCGGGCAATCGCGCAGCAGCGGAGTGACCGCTTCATGGCCGGACATCCAGCCGGCGGTGAGCGTGCAGCGCAACCGTACGACGCGGTGGATGGCGGCGAAGCGACGCCCAGGGCGCGGGCGCAGCGACGGCAAAGAACGAAGCATGCCGAGGGCTGCGCGGCGACACAGGGGCGCGTGGCGACGCGCTGGAACAAACGGCGCCCGCTGGTCCGGGGGCGCGGTTCCCGGCACGTTCCGGAGCGTCCCGTTACCATGGTCGCCATCTTCCACGTGGCATTCCTATGGACAAGGTATTCATCGAAGGGCTGGAGATCGATGCCCTGATCGGGATCTACGACTGGGAACGGCGGATCCGCCAGACCCTGCGCTTCGACCTGGAAATGGGCTTCGACAACCGCCGGCCTGCGGCCAGCGACGACATCGCCGATACCCTCAACTACAAGGCGGTGAGCAAGCGCATCGAGCAGTTCGTGCGCGACTCGGACTTCGGCCTGGTCGAAACCCTGGCCGAACGCATTGCCGAGATCGTGCTGGCCGAGTTCAACGTGCAATGGCTGCGCCTGAAACTCAGCAAGCCCGGCGCCGTGCGCGGCGCGCGCGCGGTCGGGGTGATCATCGAGCGCAGCAGTGCCGGGCACGGCCCGGCAACCCCCTGAACGGAGATCGATACACGATGTTGGATGCAGTTGTGGCAACCCGCTGGCTGGACGGCCTGCAGAACACCCTGGAACTTTGGCCCTGGGCCTACACCCTGCTGGTGCTGGCCGCCCTGGGCCTGGCCGCCTGGCTGGCCAACTTCATCACCAAGAAGGTCCTGCTGCGCGGCCTGCGCGGGCTGATCAACCGCCTGCCCGGCGGCAGCGCCAATGGCGGGCGCGGCAGCAACGTGATGCGGGTGGTCTCGCGCCTGTCCAACGTGGTGCCCAGCCAGGTCATCGCCGCAGGCATCGGCATCGTGCCCGACCTGCCGCCGGCGCTGGTCGCCTCCGTCATCGGTGCCTGCCAGGCCTGGGCCATCCTGACCGTGGCGCTGGCGATCGCGCATGCGCTGGATGCCGCCAACGACATCTACGAGCGCCGCCCGGACGCGCGCAACAAGCCGATCAAGGGCTACCTGCAGGTTGGCAAGATCGTCATCTTCGTCATTGCCGGGCTGTTGATCGTGGCCACCCTGGCCGGCGTGGACCTGCGCTACCTGGTCACCGGCCTGGGCGCGGCCACTGCGGTGCTGATGCTGGTTTTCCAGGACACCATCCTGTCGCTGGTGGCCAGCGTGCAGATCAGCGGCGATGGCCGGGTGCGGCTGGGCGACTGGATCGAAATGCCCAGCCAGAACGCCGACGGCGATGTCATCGACATCGCCCTGCACACCATCACCGTACAGAACTTCGACAAGACCATCACCACCATCCCGACCAAGAAGCTGGTCACCGAGTCGTTCAAGAACTGGCGCGGCATGCAGGAGGCCGGTGGGCGCAGGATCAAGCGCGCGCTGTACCTGGACCAGCACAGCGTCGGCTTCGTCGATGCGGCGATGCTGGCCGAGCTGCAGCAGTTCGCGCTGCTGGGCGATTACCTGCGCGACAAGCAGGCCGAACTGCAGCAGTGGAACCAGGGCCTGCTGGCCAGGGGCGCCGCGCCGGTCAACGCGCGCCGGGTCACCAACCTGGGCACCTTCCGCGCCTACGTGGAGCGCTACCTGCAGCAGCATCCGGGCATCCATACCGGCATGACCCTGCTGGTACGGCAGCTGGAGCCCACCACCCAGGGCCTGCCGCTGGAGGTCTACTGTTTCACCCGCACCACCGCCTGGGGCGAGTACGAGGGCATCCAGTCCGATGTGTTCGACCACCTGCTGGCGATCCTGCCGGCGTTCGGGCTGCGCGTGTTCCAGGCCTCCAGCGATGCGATGTTGATGGCCGGACGGCAACGCCTGGCCGCCGCGGAGTAAGCTCGCCTGCGCCCGCCGCCATGCTCGTGGCGGCGGGGTTCTTTCCCCCGGGGAAGAAAAATGAACGCAAAAACCATTCACAACGGGCCCGGGAACGCTAGAATCTCGGCCTTGTAAACGTTTTCATAAGGACAGCCGGTGGCCGCCGATCGCATCGAAACCCTCATTGCCCAGATGACCGTCGAAGAAAAAGTCGGCCAGCTGGGTGTGTTCGCCGACATGGTCCGGCCGTTCGCCCCGGACGTGAACCCCGAGGCCAATGTCAGCAATGCCGACCAGGTGCTGCAGCAGATCCGCGAGGGCAAGGTGGGGTCGCTGTTCAACGGCGTCGGCGTGGAAGCCGGCCGCCGTATCCAGCAGGTTGCCCTGGAAGAGAGCCGGCTGGGCATCCCGGTGATCCTGGCCGCCGATGTCATCCATGGCATGCGCACCGTGTTCCCGATCCCGCTGGGCGAGGCCGCCAGCTTCGAGCCGGACCTGGCCGAGCGCACCGCGCGCGCCACCGCGGTGGAAGCCACCGCCGCCGGCCTGCACTGGACCTATGCGCCGGCGGTGGACATCGCCCGCGACCAGCGTTGGGGCCGGGGCGCCGAGGGCGCCGGTGAAGACGTGGTGCTGGGCTGCGCGTTCGCCGCCGCCCGCGTGCGCGGCTTCCAGGGCCCGGACCTGCGTGCGGCCGATGCACTGCTGGCCACCCCCAAGCACTTTGCCGCCTACGGTGCGGTGATGGCCGGGATGGAATACAACATGGTCGACATCTCCCCGCAGACCCTGCGCGATGTGCACCTGCCGCCGTTCAAGGCGGCGTTCGAAGCCGGCGCGCTGACCGTGATGTCGTCCTTCAACGACATCAACGGCGTGCCCGCCAGCGCCAATGCCGAACTGCTCACCGACATCCTGCGCGGTGAATGGAACTTCCCCGGCGTGGTGATCTCCGACTACACCGCCGACATGGAACTGGTCGCGCACGGCTACGCCGCCGACGACCGCGATGCCACCGCCAAGGCGTTCACCGCCGGGCTGGACCTGAGCATGCAGAGCGGCTTCTATGCCGAACACCTGCCGGGCCTGGTGGAAAGCGGCGAAGTGCCGATGGCCACCCTGGACGAATCGGTGCGCCGCATCCTGCGCCTGAAGGAGGCCATCGGCCTGTTCGAGGACCCCTACCGTTCGCTGGACCTGGCCCGCGAAGCCGACACTTCGTACCTGGCCGCGCACGATGCGCTGTCGCGCGATGCGGCGCGGCGCTCGATCGTGCTGCTCAAGAACGACGATGCGGTACTGCCGCTGCGCAAGACCGGGCAGAAGATCGCGCTGATCGGCCCGTTCGTGCAGGACCGCGACAACATCGAAGGCTGCTGGACGCTGTTTGGCGACAAGTCGCGCTACGTCACCCTCGAGGATGGCGTGACGGCGGCGATCGGCGACAGGTCGCTGCTGGAAATCGTGCCCGGCTGCGCGCTGGAAGCGCCGCTGCAGGACGGCATCGAGCAGGCCGTGGCGGCTGCCTTGCGCGCCGACGTGGTGGTGCTGGCGCTGGGCGAGCCGCAGCGTTACAGCGGCGAAGCGCAGTCGCGGGTGGAAATCACCCTGCCGGCCGCACAGCAGGCGCTGGCCGAAGCGGTGGCGATGACCGGCAAGCCGCTGGTGGTGCTGCTGCGCAATGGCCGCGCGCTGGCGCTGCAGGGCGCGGTGCGCAACGCGCAGGCGATCGCGGTGACCTGGTACCTGGGCACCCAGACCGGGCCGGCGGTGGCTGATGTGCTGTTCGGCGATTACAACCCCTCCGGCCGCCTGCCGGTGAGCTTCCCGCAGGTATCCGGCCAGCAGCCGTTCTTCTACAACCACCCGCGCACCGGCCGCCCGGAGCTGCCGACCATGTCCGAGTTCAAGGCGCGCTGGCGCGAGATTCCGAACGCGGCGCTGTATCCGTTCGGCCATGGCCTGGGCTACACCACCTTCAGCTATGGCGTGCCGCAGCTGAGCAGCGCCACGCTGGGCTGGGACGACACCTTGTCCATCACCACCACGCTGACCAATACCGGCGCGGTGGCCGGCGAGGAAGTGGTGCAGTTGTATATCCACGACCGCGTCGCCAGCCGCGTGCGGCCGGTGCGCGAGCTCAAGGATTTCCGCAAGGTCGCGCTGCAGCCCGGTGAAAGCACCCAGGTGCAGTTCCACCTGGACCGCCATGCACTGGGCTTCACCGGCCGCGATGGCGTGTTCGGCGCCGAGCCGGGCCAGTTCGAGCTGTGGGTCTGCGCTTCTTCGGCCAGCGGCGAGCCGGTGAGCTTCGAGCTGCTGGCCGGCTGACAGGGCGGCCGCGTGGTTGGGCCGGCTTGGCGCCGGCCCGGCCGTCATCGCCGGGTGACGCCGGGGCGGTTACGCTGTCGCCCCTGCGAAACTCTGGAGCTGCACATGCGCCTGACCCGGATCCTGCTTCCCACCCTGATGCTGGCGGCGTGCTCGCAGCCGGCGCCCCCGCCAGCCGATTCGAACGCCGCGCCGGCTACCGCGCCGCCGGCCACCACCGCCACCCCCGGCGACGCCGTGCCGACGGCCGGGCTGTCCCCCGATGCCGTGAATGCCGGCGCCGAACCGGCCCCCGACGCCGCCCCGCCGGCACCGGTCAACGGCAGCCCCGACGCATCCGATGCCATCGATACCCAGGCCGAAGAAGGCCAGGGCGATGCGCGCCAGCGCATTGAAAGCCTGCTCGGCGACGCCGACGCGTACCAGGCCGTGTTCAACGACCTGCAGCGCAGCGTGGCCGCCAAGGACGTCGACGCCGTCGCCGCGCTGATGCGCTACCCGCTGCTGGTGCACGTGGGCGGCAAGAAGCGTCAGGTCACCGACGCGGCCACCTTCAAGCGCGAATACCAGCAGATCATCACCCCGGACATCGCCAAGGCGATCGCCGCGCAGACCTTCGACGGGCTGTTCGTGAACTGGGAAGGGGCGATGATCGGCAAGGGCCAGGTCTGGATCGGCGGCAAATGCCTGGACAAGGCCTGCACGCGTTCGGACGTCAAGGTCATCACCGTGCAGGATTGATGGTCGCCGCCAAGGCGGCCATCAATCCGGTAGGTACCGACCGTTGGTCGGTACGCGGCCGGCACCGACCGTCAGCCGGCATGCGGTAGGTACCGACCGTTGGTCGGTACGCCCCGGCACCCATCACCCCTTCGGAGTGAGCTTCAACAACCGCCCGTTGCTGCCGTCTTCCAGCAGCCAGATCGCACCATCCGGGCCCTGTTCCACTTCACGGATGCGCTCGCCCATGTCGAAGCGTTCGGCTTCGCGCGCGCTGTCGCCATCGAAGGCCACCCGTACCAGCGCCTTGGACGACAGCCCGCCGATGAAGCCGCTGCCCTGCCACTGCGGGAACTGCGTGCCGTTGTAGATGATGAAACCGGCCGGGGAAATCACCGGGGTCCAGCTCACCTTGGGCGCGGCGAATTCCGGGCGGGTGGCATGGTCGGGAATGTCGCGGCCATCGTAATGGTTGCCGTTGGACACCACCGGGTAGCCGTAATTGGCGCCGCGCTCGATCAGGTTCAGCTCATCGCCGCCGGCCGGGCCCATCTCGTGCACCCACAGCTTGCCGCGCGCATCGAAGGCGATGCCCAGCGCATTGCGATGGCCCAGCGACCACACCTGCGCGGCCACGCCGCCCTGCGAGGCGAACGGATTGTCGGCCGGCACGCTGCCGTCGTCGTTGAGGCGGATGATCTTGCCCAGGTTGCCGCCCATGTCCTGGGCCGGGTCGAACTTCTGCCGTTCGCTGGAGGTGATCCACAGCTTGCCGTCCGGGCCGAACGCCAGCCGGTGGCCGTAGTGGCCGCCGCCTTCCACCTTGGGGCTCTGCCGCCAGATGACCTTGAAGTCCTGCAGGGTGCCGCTGCCATCGGCGGCCAGCACCAGGCGGGCGCGGCCCACGGCGGCGCCGCGGGTATCGCCTTCGCCGGCTTCGGCGTAGCTCACGTACAGCAGCTGGTTCTTCGCAAAGCCGGGGTGCGGCAGCACGTCGCCAAAGCCGCCCTGGCCGCCATAGGCCACCTTGGGCAGGCCGCCGATGGCGGCGCGTTTGCCGGTTTTCAGGTCCACATGCAGGAGGGCGCCGGCCTTTTCACTGACCAGCAGGCTGCCATCGGGCAGGAAGCTCATCGCCCACGGTTCCTTGAAGGTTCCGGCCTCGGTGGCGGCAAATGGCCACTGGGCTTTCTTCACCACCGGGGCGGCGGCCTTGTCGGCCGCCACGCAGGCGGTGGCGAACAGGGGCAGGGTAAGGGTGACGGCGAGTGAGAGCAGCAGCTTGCGGGTCATGGGATATCTCCGGGTGGGGATGCGATGGCCAGCCATGAGTTTTACACCATGCCCGCCGCGGCAGTGTGGACCTTACGTCACCCACGGTAGGCGCGCCTGCCCGGATCGGCTAACGTTGGCGCCGCCGCCTGCGCGCGGCCTGCATGGACTGCCGCCCTCAACTGGAGATTGAACAATGAAGCAACAGGTGCACAAACCGTCCCCCGCCTTCATCGCCGCCTCGTGGACGGCATTGCTGCTGGGCGCGGTGGCCTACCTGGTCGGCCTGTTCAACGCCGAGATGGCGCTCAACGAGAAGGGCTATTACCTGACCCTGCTGCTGTTTGGGCTGTTTGCCGCGGTGTCGCTGCAGAAGAGCGTGCGCGACCGGGTCGAGGCCATCCCGGTCAGCGGCCTGTACTACGCGCTGTGCTGGTTTGCGCTGCTGGCCGCACTGTTGCTGCTGCTGGTGGGCCTGTGGAACGCCACCCTGCTGCTCAGCGAGAAGGGCTTCTACGGCATGGCCTTCGCCCTGAGCCTGTTCGGCGCGGTGGCCGTACAGAAGAACACCCGCGACCTGTTGGCCGCGGGCGCCGATGAGCGTGAAATCCCGCCGCTGCCCAGCGGCGAGTAAGCGCGCCGCCGGCCGCGCGGTGCCTCAGGTACCGCGCGGCACGCCTTTGTCCAGGTGCGCCTGGCGCAGCGCGGTGGATTCCTCCCAGCCGCGGCGCACCGCATTGCGTGCCTGTTCCCACTCCAGCCGGCTGTTGCCGCGCTCGCTGGCCCAGCGGGTCTGCAACTCGGCTTCCACCTCTTCATAGGCGCGGATCATCTCGGCGGCGCGAGAGTTGTGGCCCAGCTGGTAGGCCGGCTCGTAGTCATCGAAGAACTGGCTGTTGTCGTAGTAGGGTTCGCTGGGGAAGCGCTCGCGCCAATAGTCCGATACCGCCTGGCGCGGTACGCCGTCTTCCGGCACCCGGCCGGGAATCTGGTAGTCAGGGCTCATGTGCTGGCTCCGGTGGGGTGAGGCTTCACCGTAATCAGGCACCGGTTAACGTGGCGGGCCGACCGGGTGAATGACACATCAAGTGCCATCCACCCGCGCGCCGGTCAGCGCACTTGGTCCTTGCGCGGCAGCAGGTAGATCACCGCGCCCACCGCGAAGGCAATGCCGGCGGCGGCGATGTTCTGCCAGCTGGCACTGGCGAACAACGCCAGGCACAGCAGCAGCGCCAGTACCGGAATCACCGGCCCGCCCGGCAGTTTCAGCGCACCGGGCCGGTTGGCGAAGCGACGCGCCAGCACGATCACCGCCGCGGCGGTGCCGATATAGGCGAACAGGCGCGTGGTCATCGACAGCAGCGCCAGCTGCACGAACGAGCCCGACAGCGCCAGCGCCAGCGCGATCAGGCCCTGGGTGACGATCGCCGCCGCCGGCGTGCGGAAGCGCGGATGCACGTGCGCCAGAATCTTCGGCCCGTAGCCATCGCGGGCCAACGCAAACAGGAAGCGCGGGCCCATCATCATGGTGTTGCTGTTGGTGCCCAGGATGGAGATGGTGGCGCCCACGGTGAGGATCAGCGCCAGGGCGACCCCGCCGAAACTGGCGGCCGCGTCGGCCAGCGGCGTGGGCGAGCTGGCCAACCCGGCCAGCGTGCCCTGCGCGATGAACTGCACCGCGCCGTAGATCACGGTGACGGTGATGATCATGGTGATCAGCGCGAAGGGAATATCGCGGCGCGGGTTCTTGTACTCGCCGGCGGCGGCGGGAATGTTCTCGAAGCCGGCGTAGGCGTACAGCAGCAGTAGGGCCGCCTCGCCCATGCGCTGCAGGTCGTGCGGGTCCGGGCGCACCCCGGAGAAGGCCAGGTCCAGGTCCACGTAGAACGCGCCGATCGCCACGAACAGCAGCAGCGGCAGCAGCTTGCCGATCACCAGGATCACCCCGGTGCGTGCAGCCGAGCGCACCCCGGCCACGTTCACCGCGGTAAGGAAGCCCAGCGATACCACGATGATCGCGACCCGGCCGATGTCGTGCCCGGCCCATGGCCAGAACCGCGCCACCGCATCGGCCAGCGCATTGCTGAGTGCGGCCGCCGAGCTGATCCGGGTCAGCCAGATCATCCAGCCGATCTCGAAGCCGGCGAACCGCCCGAACGCCTCGCGCGCATACAGGTAACTGCCGCCGGGCTCGTCGAAGTAGCTGGCCGCCTGTGCGTAGCACAGCACCAGCAGCGCCACCACGAAGCCGGCGGCGACCACGCCCCACAGGCTGAAAGGCCCGAGCAGGGCGACCGTGGCCGCCGGCAGCAGGTAGATGCCGCTGCCGATCACATCGTTGATCGACAACCCGACGATCTGCCAGCGGCTGACTGCGCGTTCCAGTTGCGGTTCGGGCGGGGCGCTCAACGCTTCGCTCCGGTCAGGGCCGGCAACTGCCATGCGAACTGCAGGTGCTCGTACTCGTCCTTCGGCAGCAGGACGAATGCCGGGCGCGTATCCGGCTTCAGCCAGGCCAGCAGGGCCTTCATGTGCCGGGGCTGCATGGCCGTGCAGCCGGCAGTGGCCTCGCCCGGCGTGCGCCAGAGGTGGGCGAAGATGCAGCTGCCGGCGCCAGGGGTGTGGCTGCTGTTGTGCTCGATCACAAAGCCCTCGCGATAGCGCACATCGCCCTTGTTGTGCAGGTCCAGCCGCATCGGTTCGGTGGAGCCTTTCACTGCGGCGGCGCCGACATCCTGGGCATCGACGATGCGGTTGTAGTAGCGCGAACCGGGTACATCCATGCAGTAGTGGGAGGCCGTCATCGGCTGGTAGGGCATGGCACTGGCGATCTTTGGTGCGTACCCGAACGCCGGACCGATCTCGAAGATACCGGCGGGGCTGCGCCCGTCGCCTTCCTTCTTCTGTGGCCCCTGGTTGCGCAGCGACGCACGGCCGATGCCCCAGGCACTGCCGTTGCGCCCAACGGCTACGGTGAAGGCGGGGCCGTGCGGGCGCCAGGCTCCGTCGCTGCCCTTGCGCTCATAGGCCTGCAGCCGGCCCTGGGTGGCATCCCAGCTGTCGGTGACCACCACGATGGCCTGCTGGCTGATTGCCATCGGTGGCAGGGGAGTGAGCGCAGCGGCGGGCAGCGCGGCAGCGAATGCGGTGACAGCGAGGGCGGTACGCAGCGACGGCAGCATCGTTTACTCCGGCAATCAGGTATCGATCAGGTGTTCGATCCGTTCCAGGTTCACCCCGAGCTGGCGGTGGCGGTCCGGGTTGGCGTGGCACAGCAGCACGAACACGAAGTCCAGCAGGGACTGCAATGAAGAACGGTACAGCAGTTGCGCCACGTGCGGCGCCGGGTCGTGCGCGCACAGCACCAGGCTGGCATCGGCATGGGCGCGCAGCGGGTTGGCGCTGTGCCGGGTGATCGACACCACCTTGCCGCCCATGTCCTGGAACTGGCGGGAGAGCTGGAACAGCTGCGGCAGCTTGCCGAACTCGGAGAACACCAGCATCGCATCCCCGGGGCGCGCCGCCGAGAGGTTGGCCATCATCAGGATCGGGTCGGCGTGGTGCACGGTGAGCATGCCCAGCAGGGACAGGCGCATGGCGAATTCGCGGGCATACAGGCCGTCATCGCCGAGCCCGTAGACGAACAGTTTGGGCGCGCTGTCGATGAGTTGGACGATGGCTTCGACGTCGGCCTGCGGGTTGGCCAGGCGGGTTTCTTCCTCGGCGGCGGCCTTGCTCAGGCGCAGCCGCTCGGCGGTCTGGGCGTAGTCGTCGGTCGCGGCCGGAGTGGGCGGGCGCGTGGCGGGGTCGTTGCCGGCGCGGGCGACCGCTTCGCCGATGGAATACTTGAGGTCCGGGTAGCCCTTGAAGCCGAGCTTCTGGCTGAACTTGACCACGCTGGACTGGCTGATGCCCAGCGCGCTGGCCAGTTGCTGGGACGAGTAGTCGCGCAGCAGGTGGGCGTTGTCGAGGATGAAGTCGGCGATGCGGCGTTCGATCGCCGACATGTGGTCACGCTCGGAGCGGATTTTCACCAGGGGCGGCATGGGGGGGGCATCAGGTCCGGTAGAGCCACCCCATCGGTGGCTGCGGCAGGTGGGATTGCGCGAACGGCAGCCACGCATGGCGTGGCGCTACCGTAGGCGACCGGCGAGGCAGATACAACGCTCACCACCGCTGCGGCTTGATCATCTCCAACCCGCGTACCTCGGTGATGCCCAGCCCCGGCGCATCGCTGATGGTGATTTCCGACTCGTTGAAGTTCACGCCCCCGGTGACCGGGTTGAACTGCCCCAGCGACGGGCCGTCCAGGTCCACCTTGGTGATCACATCGCTCTTGGCCACCGCCAGATGCACGGCGGCGGCCACGCTGATGCTCGATTCGATCATGCAGCCGATCATGCACGGCACCCCGTAGATGGCGGCGATGTCGGCGATGCGGATGGCGTTGGACAGCCCGCCGGTCTTCATCAGCTTGATGTTGATGATGTCCGCGGCGCGCTGCTGGATCAGGTCGAACACCTGGCCGGGGTTGAACACGCTTTCATCGGCCATCACCGGGGTGTTGACCCGGTCGGTGACGTACTTCAGGCCGCTGATGTCGGCGGCCTTGACCGGCTGCTCCAGCAGTTCCAGCACTACCCCGGCTTCCTCCAGCGCGCGCATGGCATGCACGGCCTGCTTGGCGGTCCAGCCCTGGTTGGCGTCCAGGCGCAGCAGGGCGCGGCCCTGTACGGCGGCGTGGATGGCCTTGACCCGCTCGATGTCCAGCCCGATGTCCTTGCCCACCTTGATCTTCAGCGACTCGAAGCCGCGGTCGATCGCCGACAGCGAGTCGGCCACCATCTTGTCGATGTAGTCCACGCTGATGGTGATGTCGGTGGTGATCACCGGGTCGCCACCGCCGAGCATGCGGTACAGCGGGGCGTTGTGCAGCTGCGCCCACAGGTCGTAGACGGCGATCTCCACCGCCGCCTTGGCGCTGGTATTGCGCTCCAGCGAGCCCTGGATCAGCGCGCAGAGGTGGTTGAGGTTGGCCACGTCCTGGCCGATCAGGCGGGGTTTGATGAAGCCGTCGATGGCTTCGATGATCGAGCCGTGGGTGTCGCCGGTGATCACCGCGGTGGCCGCGGCCTCGCCGTAACCGGTGTGGCCGCTGTCGGTGCGTACCAGCACCACCACGTCCTCGACGGTGTCCACGGTGCGCAGCGCGGTCTTGAACGGGGTTTTCAGCGGCACGCGCAGCATGCCGAGTTCGATGTCGGTGATCTTCATTCAGGGGTCTGTGGCCGGATGCGCTGGATGTTGGTGATGCGGTCGATGTAGCTGACGGTGTCGCTGGCCATCATCGGCTCCAGCGGGGTCACCGACACGCCGTTGAGGTGGGCCTGGACGCGCTTGCCGCCGGCGCCGGACCAGCTGCCGCCGGCGGTGTCGTGGATCAGCCAGGTGCGGCCGTCCAGATGGCCGATGGCCACCATCACATGGCCGGGGATATAGACCAGGTCGCCGACCTGCAGTTGCCCGACCGCGCTGTCGCGCCGGGCCTTGCCGTCTTCCGGCGCGAAGGCGATCCGGTCCAGTGCCGGGCTGACCGCCTGCGCGCTGGTATTGCGCGGCATCAGCACGCCGAAGCTGCGGTAGATCTCCGAGACGAAGCCGCTGCAGTCGCGGGTGTCGTAGTCGTGGCCCCAGCCATAGCGTTCGCCGAGGAACTTGAAGGCCTGGGCGAGCAGGTTGCGCGGGGTCAACGGCAGGTAGTCGGCCGCGCTGTCCTGCGAACGCGGCAGCAGCGCCGGGACCAGCGCCAGGCTGCCGTCGTCGTTGCGTACCGGCAGCTGCAGCACGTAGCCGGCGTGCGCCTGCTGGCCGTTGACGGTCTGCTCCACCGGCCAGTCGGCCAGCACCGGCAGGCGCACGCCCATGTCCAGTTGCAGCCGCGACACGCGCGGTTGCTCGGGGGTGTAGGCGGTGTGCGCGGTGGCGCCGGTGATCACCCGGTACGGCCCGCGCTGGCCATAGCCCAGCACGGTGGCGGCATCGCCGATGCCGACGAAGCGTTTCTCGATCCAGGCCGAATAGCGCTCGCTGGTAATGAACCACCATTGCCCATCCGCGCTTTCATGCAGCACCGCCACCGCATCGCCGGGGAACAGTGCCGATTCCTGGAAGCGGTCGATATCGGTGTCGCCGCGGCTGGTGAACACCCGCAGCGCGGTGGGGAAGGTGCGCAGCGCGGCGCGGTGGGTGACCAGGCCGTACTGCAATGGCCGCTGCGCGGGGACGGCGCCGAGGGCAAGGTTGGCGATGGCCGCGCTGCGTTGCGCCGGGGCGATCGGCGCACCGTCCTGGCCGAACGTGGCCTTGTCCGGCCATGTCGACAGCGCCTGGATCTGCGCCAGCACCTGCGCACGCGGCAGCTGTGCGGGCAGGGCGCGCAGGTCGTGGATGGAGCGGTCCTCGGCGCGCATCCGCGCGTTCTGCGCGGCGATGCCGGCGCGGTCGAGGATCACCCGGTCCGGCTCGGGCAGCCGCGCGGCCCAGAACGCCGGGTCCAGGTAGGCCTCGCGCAGGCCGATCACCCCGCCGACATCGGCGTTGCCAGGCGCCGGCGGCGTCCGTGCCCAGCTGCCTGCCATGGTGGCGGCCAGCAGCGCGCCCAGCAGCGCACGTGCCAGCCACGGGGACCGCGCACGGCGGTGGGGGGAAGCCAGGATCATCAAGCGGTCACCCTCCTCGGGAAGCGTCAGGAATATTTATTCCTTTTTTCAGCGAAAGCAAGAATAAATTATTGACCGGCTCTCAGGCCCGTGTTACACAGCGATTACCACCCGCACCTTGGGAAGTGTCGCCGTGGATCCTGCTGCACGCAAACCACGTTCCTTGCCTACCGCCCATCGGCGCGCCGCAGCCTGCCTGCTGCTGGCGTTGGCGCCGCTGTGCGCCGCTGCGGCCACGCCGTTGCCGGCGCTGGTCGCGCAGATCGACCGCGGTGACTTCGCCGTCGCCGACGCGCAGATCGCCGTGGCATTGCAGGACCCCACGCTGGATGACGCCGCGCGGCGCGATTACGCCTTCCAGCGCGAGCGCATGCGGCGCATGCGGCTGGACTTCAGCCTGGATGCCGAGGCGGCCAAGGCGCAGCTGCGCCGGCAGATTCCGGACCTGCGCGAGGACGAATTCGCGCGCTGGGATGCCGCCGGCCTGATCGAACGCCTGGATATCGATGGCCAGCGCCGCTACTTCAAGCGCGCCCCGTCCAATCTGTTCCGGGTCAGCGCCCAGGCCCGCGCGCGGCGCGCGCCCGATGCCCCGCTGCCGAAGGACGGCCCCTACGAACATCTTGGCCCGCACCACGAAGAAATCGTCGCGGCCGCGCGCGCCAGTGGTGGCAGCAGCGTGGCGCCGCGCCGGGTCGAAGTGACCCAGTCGCTGGTGGTCAAGGCCGACGCGGTACCGGCCGGTGAAACCATCCGCGCCTGGATTCCGTACCCGCGCGCCATCCCCGGCCAGCAGCAGGATATCCGGTGGATCGCCAGCACCCCGGCCGGCGCACGCATCGCCCCGGACGCCACCCTGCAGCGCACCGCCTACCTGGAGCGCAAGGCGGTGGCCGGCACGCCGACCCAGTTCCAGGTCCGCTACCAGCTCACCGTGTACGCGCGGCACATCCCGATCGACCCGGCCAAGGTGCTGCCCACCCCGAACGACCCGGCGCTGCAGTCCTATCTGGCCGAGCGCGCCCCGCACATTCAGTTCACCCCGGCGCTGCGCGCGTTCTCGCAGCGCGTGGTGGGCAATGAAACCCACCCCTACCGAATCGTGGCCAAGCTGTTCGACGCGGTGGACCAGATTCCCTGGGGCGGCGCGCGCGAGTACTCCACTATCTCCAACATCAGCGATTACGCGCTGCACGCCGGCCATGCCGACTGCGGCCAGCAGACGCTGCTGCTGATGGCCCTGCTGCGCCTGAACGGCATTCCGGCGCGCTGGCAGTCGGGCATGGTCTATTCCGATGATGCGGTGGGCTACAACAACCTGCACGACTGGGGCGCGGTGTACCTGGCGCCGTACGGCTGGGTGCCGATGGATGTGACCACCGGCCGCCTGGACAGCGCGCAGCCGGCGCTGCGCGATTTCTACCTGGGCGGGCTGGATGCCTACCGCATCGCCTTCAACGACGACTACGCCCAGCCGCTGGTGCCGGCCAAGCGGCACGACCGTTCGGACACGGTGGATTCGCAGCGGGGCGAGGCCGAATGGTCCGGCGGCAACCTGTACTTCGACCAATGGAACTACGACTTCCAGTCGCGCATCGTGCCACTGGCGGCCACGCGGTAAACGGCGGTATCCACGATTCCATATCTGCAGGAGAGAGCAGGGAATGAATGCACATCGTATGAAGCGGGCGGCGCTGTATGCCGCACTGGGTGTCTGTCTGGGCAGCCTGCTGCCCACCCTGGCCTCGGCACAGAATGTCAGCGGCGCGGTGGCCGGCCGGGCCACGGCCGGTGACCAGGTCACCGTGATCAGCACCGGCACCGGCCTGACCCGCACAGTGACGGTCAACGCCGACGGCAGCTATCGCCTTGGCCAGCTGCCGATCGGCGACTATCGCCTGCAGCTCAGCCGCGACGGGCAGGCGCTCGGCGAACCGGTCGCGGTCAGCGTGGCGGTCGGCGGCACCACCACGGTCAACCTGGCCGGCGGCGGCGGGGTGGTCAACCTGGATGCACTTCAGGTGGTGGGCACCCGTGTCATCAACCGGGTCGATGTGTACTCGACCGAGACCTCGTTCAACGTCAACCGGCAGGAGATCTCGCGCCTGCCGGTGGCCCAGGACCTGTCGGCGGTGGCACTGCTGGCTCCGGGCGTGGTCGGCGGCAATTCGTCGTTCGGTGGGCTGTCCTTCGCCGGTTCGTCGGTGGCCGAGAACGCGGTCTTCATCAACGGCCTGAACGTCACCGACATGTATACCCGGCGCGGCTTTTCCAGCGCACCGTTCGCCTTCTTCAACGAGTTCCAGGTCAAGACCGGCGGCTATTCGGTGGAGTTCGGCCGCTCCACCGGTGGGGTGATCAACGCGGTGACCCGCTCGGGCAGCAACGAACTGCAGGGCGGCATCGAAGTCACCGCCGAACCCAGCGCCTGGCGTTCCAGCGGGCGCGACCATTTCCACCGCGACGGCACCGCCCATTCCTATGCCAGCCGCGACGACAACTCCTTCTTCAAGACCAACGTGTGGGGTTCCGGCGCGCTGGTGCAGGACAAGCTGTTTCTGTTTGCGATGTACGAAGACCGCAGCGACAAGGGCCACAACACCTCCTCCGATGCGCTGACCTGGTTCGACAACAAGGCCGACAACGGTTTCTGGGGCGCCAAGCTGGACTGGAACATCACCGACAACCACAGCCTGGCCCTGCTGGCGTTCTCCGACGAGGGCGAGGTCACCAACGCGTCCTACAACTACGACTGGGACGATGCCCAGATCGGTGCCTACGGTGGCGATTCGGTCACCGAGAGCGGTGGCAGGAACTGGTCGGCCGCCTACACCGGCCACTTCGGCGAAACCTTCACCGCGCGCGCCATGGTCGGCGAGAACAACCAGCGCGCCTTCACCCGCTCCTCGCTGGACGAAGCCTGCAGCCCGGTGTTCACCGACAGCACCTACGCCTCGCGGCTGTACAAGCTCAACGGCCTGCGCCCGGGCTGCCATCCCACCGGCGCGGCCGTGGCCGAGCGCGATGACACCCGCGAAGTGGCCCGGCTGGATTTCGAATGGCAACTCGGCCAGCACCTGCTGCGCTTCGGCGTGGACCGCGAGCTGATGACCACCCAGCAGTCCACCCGCTACCCCGGGCCCACCCAGCTCAGCTACACCGCCTATGTCGCCCGCCCCGGCGATGAAGTCTGGGACGGCGCCGGTGCCTACGTACCGGCCGGCGTCACCGAGATGCTGCGTGGGCGCAACCGGGTTTCCGGCGGCACCTTCGAGACCGAAGCCAATGCCTTCTACCTGGAAGACATCTGGAACATCACCCCCAACCTGATGCTCAACCTGGGCGTGCGCTGGGACCGCTTCGAGAACCGCACCGCCGACGGCGATGCCTTCATCAAGATGGACGACCTGATCGCCCCGCGCTTCGGTTTCTCCTGGGACATGAAGGGCGACGGCAGTGCCAAGCTGTTCGGCAATGCCGGCCGCTACTACCTGCCGGTCACCAACAACATCAACGTCAACTTCGCCGGCGGCCTCACCGACGAATACTCCTACTACGTGCTCGATGGCTGGCAGCAGCAGGCCAATCCGATCACCGGCGCGGCGTACATGGCGCCGGTCATCGGCCAGCAGATCGGTCCGGTCGACACCCGCATGAATACCGGGGCGGCCGATCTGCGCCAGAGCGTGGACCGGGACCTCAAGGCGGTCTACCAGGACGAGTACATCCTCGGCTTCCAGTCCATGCTCAACCAGGCCTGGTCGTGGGGCGTCAACGCGACCTACCGCAGCATGACCCGCGCGCTGGATGACATGCGCATCAACTACACCCCGTGCGGGCCGACCCCGAGCACGCTGTGGCCGATCGCCAACCCGGGCGAAAGCCTGACTATCTGGGGCGACTCCAGCATAGGCTGCGCCGAGGAAGGCTGGATCACCATCGATACCGCCAACAGCGGCTACCGCAAGGGCGGCAGCGGCGAGGTGGTCGGCTACTCCAAGCCCAAGCGCACCTACAAGGCACTGGAGCTGCAGATCGACCGCGCCTGGGACGAGAAGTGGATGTTCAATGCGTCCTACCTGTGGTCGCGCAGCGATGGCAACTTCGAGGGCCCGGTCAACTCCGATACCAACTACGGCGATACCGGCATGGTCCAGCACTGGGACCATCCTTCCAACAACCAGCGCTACGGCGTGCTGTTCAACGACTTCCGCCACCAGTTCAAGTTCCGCGCCGCCTATGCGCTGAACGAACAGTGGTCGTTCGGCACCACCCTGCAGGTGCAGTCCGGTGGCCCGATCACCGCCTTCGGCGTGATGTGGCCCAACGACACCGTCGCCGGTGGCAGTACCTCCAGCGAAGGCAGCGGCGGCGGCACCGGCTGGTTGTGCGTGGCCAACTGTTCGGGCCCCTACAGCCAACGCCAGTTCGAGTACTCGCCGCGCGGCGCGTTCGGGCGCCTGCCCTGGACCTGGACCATGGGCGCCAATGTGACCTGGCGGTTGCCGGTGGAGGGCGTGGACCTGAGCGTGCGCCTGTCGGTGTACAACCTGTTCAACAACCAGACCGTGGTCAACGTGCACCAGCGCTATGAGAGCCAGCCCGGCCAGGTACGCGAGAACACCTTCAATACCGGCACCCGCTGGCAGGCGCCGCGTTACACCCAGCTGATGGCGACCTGGAACTTCTGATCCAGCGCAGCGCCCGGCCGCCGGCCGGCGCGCTGCATCACGGCAGGCGCCCTGTCATGGCAGGGCGCCTGCGCTGAAGAGACCCGACATGCCCGCTGCATCGCCAGCCCACGCTTACCGCCGTCGCATCGCCTGCGCGCTGGCCTGCACGCTGGCGGTGCTGCCGGCCTTCGCCGCCGTGCCGGCCACCGCCGAGCGCACGGTGCTGTTCAACCGCATGCTCGATGAGACCGTCGCGCACGCGCAGCTGCCCGGTATCGCCATGGCCGTGGTCGAAGACGGCAAGCCGGTGTTCGCGGCCACCCGGGGTGAGCGCATCGCCGGCAGCGGTGAGGCCATCGACGCCGATACCCTGTTCAAGATCGCCTCCAACAGCAAGGCAATGACCGCCGCCGTGCTGGCGCGCCTGGTCGACCGCGGCGTGCTGGACTGGAACGACCCGGTGGTCAAACACCTGCCGCAGTTCCGCATGCACGACCCGTGGGTGACCACGCAGATGCAGGTGCGCGACCTGCTCATCCACAACAGCGGCCTGGGCCTGGGCGCCGGCGACCTGATGCTGTGGCCCGAACCCAATGCCTTCACCCGCCAGGACATCATCGCCGGGCTGGCCCATCTCAAGCCCGTCACCAGCTTCCGCAGCGGCTATGCCTACGACAACCTGATGTATGTGGTGGCCGGTGAAGTCGCCGCCGCCGCCGCGGGCAAGCCCTACGACCAGCTGCTGCGCGAGGAACTCTTCATCCCGTTGGGCATGACCCGCTGCCAGGCCGGCCGCTGGTCGGTGCGCGCGGTGGGCAATGTGGCCCAGCCGCATACCCGGCGCCAGGGCCGCAACGTGGTCACCGCCGCCGACGCGGCGATCAGCCCGGACCTGGCCTCGATGGCCGCCGGCGGCATCCGCTGCAGCCTCAACGACATGACCCGCTGGATGCAGGTGTTGCTGGACCCGGCGCTGGTGCCCGGCTGGCTCGGCGACACCCAGCGCCGCGCTCTGTGGACCGCGCACATGCCGATGCCGATCGGCGAGCGGCAACGGCGGTGGGACAACGCGCACTTCTCCGCCTACGGCTACGGCTGGCGCCTGTCGGACATGGACGGGCAGTGGAAAGTGGCCCATACCGGCACGCTGTCGGGCATGTACTCCTCGCTGGCGCTGCTGCCCGACCGCCGCACCGGGGTGGTGATCCTGATCAACGGCGATGCCGAGCAGGCGCGCACCGCGCTGATGCAGGCCGCGCTGAAGCACTACACCGCGCCGGGCGCGGCCGCCGGCGTGCTCGACTATGCCGCCCAGCTGGCGGCCGAACGCGACCAGCGCCACGCGGCCGGCGAGGTACGGCCGGACACCCGCGCGCGGCAACCGGCCACCGCCGCGGCCACTGCCGCCTGGCAGGGGCGCTATGTCGATCCCTGGCTGGGGCCGGCCAGCGTCTGCATGGACGGGGCGCGGCTGCGCCTGAGCGTGGACAAATCCCCGGCCCTGCGCGGCACGGTGATGCAGCTCGGTTCGCGCTGGCTGGTGCAGTGGGATACCCTCGGGGCGGATGCAGAACCCTGGCTGCAGGTGCAGCCGGGCAACCCGACCACCCTCGCGCTTGCCGCGATCGATCCGGATATCGACTTCAGCTATGACTACCAGGACCTGCACTTCACCCGTAGTGGCGATTGTCCTTAGCACCCTGCTGTGGTCGGCCGCCGGCATCGCCGCGGCACAGCCGGTGCAGATCGCGCTGGTGCGCACCACCGCCCAGGCCGGCATGGTCGACATCCGCAGCCTGGCCCCGGACATCGACCTGGACATGCGCTACGCCGGCAGCAACAACTTCACCGGCCGCCCGGTACCCGGCTACGAGGCGCCCAAGTGCTTCCTGCTGGCCTCGGCCGCCAAGGCGCTGGCCGCCGTGGATGCCGACCTGCGTGCCAACGGCTATGGCCTGCGCCTGTTCGACTGCTACCGCCCGGCGCAATCGGTGCAGGCCTTCGTCGACTGGGCGCACGATCCGCTGGAGCAGTCGCGCAAGGCACGGCAGTACCCCGGGCTGGAAAAAACCGCGCTGCTGGGCGGCTACATCGCCGAAAGCTCCGGCCACAGCCGCGGCGCCACCGTCGACCTGACCCTGCTGGACTGCCGCAGCGGCAGCTGCACCGCACTGGACATGGGCACCGATTTCGATTTCTTCGGCCCGCGCGCGCATACCGACGCGCCGGACATCACCCCGGACCAGTACAACAACCGCCAGCGGCTGCGCCAGGCGATGGCCCGGCAGGGCTTCAAGAACTACCCGCTGGAGTGGTGGCACTACACCCTCAGCCCGGAGCCGTCGCCGCACACCGCCTACGACGTCCCGGTGCGTTGAGCGCGCCGCGGCCCGGCGCGGTGCACCGCTACAATGCGGCCTGACCGCCTGATCGGACCACGATGAACCTGCCGCTGCATTTTGGATTGCTGGGAACGCTGGAAGCGGGGCTGATCGCGTTGCTGCTCGGGCTGCTGGTGTATGCGCTGTGGCACCGGGTATGCCGCTGGGCCGGTTGGTCGGCCGGCCATGCGATCGGCTGGGCCTGCGTTATCGCGGTGATCGGCGCGGCCGGCATCGACAGCTGGAAACTGTTCTACATGGGCATCATGCGGCTGGAGTCGCCGCTGTATGCGCGGCTGTTCCTGGCCGGCATCCACGATCCGAACGAACTGGGCTCGCGGGTGGTGCTGGAAGTGGCCGGTGCGCTGGCCGGCGTGTCGCTGGGCTGGCTGTTGTTCAGTTCGCGCTCAGGCGAAAAAAACGCCAGCGACGACGCCTAGGACGTTTGCATCCGGTTAAATCCGCGCCGGTTGAATGGCCGTATTACGTTGCACTCACTTCGTCCTAACCAGGGCGGTAATGCACGGCCGCGCCCAGGTGGTTAAGGCTGCGTGGGCAGGCCGATCGCGGCGCAATGTCGATTCACAAACGGGCTGGCAGGGTGGAGGCCGTGCGGAAACAACGAACCGTGCGACACCATCATCCAGGAGACCACCCATGACTATTCGCAACCGCAAGCCCCTGATCGCCCTGATCGTCGCCGCAGGCAGCGTGCTGGCCGTTCCGGCGATGGCGCAGACGGCCCAGCAGAGCGCCGCGCAGGCACAGCAGCAGGCCGCGCAGGCCGAACAGTCCGCCGCCCAGGCTGGCGATGCCGCCGATTCGGCCGCCGGTGCCGCCGCGCAGGCCTCGGCCCAGGCCAGCGGCGGTGGCGGTGGCGGCCAGACCTGGGCCAGCGTGGATACCGACGGCAACGGCAACATCAGCAAGCCCGAAGCGCAGGTCAACGCCGGCCTGACCCAGGTGTTCGACCAGGCCGACAAGGACAAGGACGGCCAGCTCACCCCGGACGAATACAAGGCCTACGTGGCCGCCCAGCAGGGCGCCGCGTCCGGCAGTGGCGCACAGCCGGGCAAGTAAGCCAACAACCCGGAGCAAGGCAGAAGGGCCGGCCATCGCTGGACACCGGCGGCCGGCAAGGAGGGGGAGGGCGGCTTCGGCCGCCCTTCTTTTTTTAACGGGGACGGGTGTAATTAAGCGCGCTTAATTACACCCGTCCCCGTTTTACTATGATGCGGCATGGAACATCCTGGCCGCCGCCCTCCCTTCGATGTGTATTTCCCCGCGCCCGGCCAGGCGGCACCGCAGCGGGTGTCCCATCTGCGACCGGGCCAGGTAGTGCTGGCTGCCGGCGCGCAGGCCGACACCGCCTACGATACGTTGGCCTTCGACGACCACGGCCCGCGCTGGGCCAACCTGGCGCTGCGCCGGATGCTGGCCGACCTCAATGCCCGCGGCCTGCCGTTCCAGTACCAACCTGCCGATCTTGAATCCCCGGCCGCGCTGATGGCGTGGTGGCAGGAAAACGGCCTGCTGGACTGCAGCTATCGCGAACTCAGCTGGCGCGGTCCGGGCGACTGGCTGCTGACCCGCATCGATCTGCCGCAACCGGGCGTGCTGGGCTGGGATGGCCCGCGCCCGTTTGGGCATTGAGCTGGGGCTGTGATTGGGCGGGCGGGCCGCTGTTGCTATCCTTGCCGCATGATGACCTCCACACCTGCGCCCACCGGCGCCATCGGTCTGGTCGGTTTTGACGGTGACGACACGCTGTGGAAAAGCGAGGATTACTACCGCCAGGCCGAGCAGGATTACCTCGACATCCTGTCGCGCTACATCGACGTGCACGACACCCAGACCGCGCGCCACCTGCTGGAAGTGCAGCAGCGCAACCTGGGCGTGTTCGGCTATGGCGTCAAGGGCATGACCCTGTCGATGGTCGAGGCGGCCATCGAGATCACCCAGCAGATGATCAACGCGCGCGACCTCCAGCAGATCCTGGACATCGGCCACGCCACCCTGCGCCACCCGGTGGAGCTGATCGACGGCGTGCGCGAGTCGGTCACCGAGATCGCCGGCGAGTATCCGGTAGTGCTGATCACCAAGGGCGATCTGTTCCACCAGGAAGCCAAGATCAAACTGGCCAACCTGCGCGACCTGTTCCCGCGCATCGAAATCGTGTCCGAAAAGGACCCGGAAACCTACGCGCGCGTGCTGGAAGAATTCGACCTGCCGATCCAGCGTTTCTGCATGGTCGGCAATTCGCTGCGCTCGGATATCGAGCCGGTGGTCACCCTCGGCGGTTGGGGCATCCATACCCCGTATGCGGTGACCTGGGCGCACGAAACCCAGCACGGCGTGGCCGATGACGAGCCGCGCATGGTCGATGCGCCCACCGCCTTCGACTGGCCGCAGGCACTGCGCGCGATCGAAGCCAAGGCCGCGCAGGGCTGACCGGTGATCCTGCGCCTGGGCCTGCTGGTATTGCTGCTGGTGTTGCCGGCACTGGCGGCTGCGCAGCAGACCGCCGAAAAATCCGAGGCCTACCAGGTCCACACCGGCGATGCCTGGGTCGACGCCCAGCTGCAGGACATCAACCACTACGCCGAACGCTACCCGGACAGTTTCCTGGACGAGGTGGCGCGCTATGCCGGCGTGTCGCGCGGCTATATCGCCGCGTTGATGTACACCCATGGCTGGCAGGCCGGGGATATCTACTTCGCCTGCTTCTGGGCCCATGTAATCGAGCGTTCCTGCCGCGACAGCGTCCAGGCGTGGAGCCGCGCGGTACCGGAGGAAGGCCAGCCCAGGCGCTGGCAGGCGGTGGTCGAGGAGCTGCCGGTCGCGCCCAGCAACCTGCACTGGCGCGCGCTGCGCCACGCCATCGTGGCCAGCCACGACCACTGGGACCGCCCGGTGAAACTGGACGCCACCCTGCAGCGCCAGCTCGGCGACCGCGCCCAGCGCCAGCGCGCGGCGGCCGAGGCGCCTGCCGGGCGGTGAGAGAGCGTATCCACGCATGGCGTGGATCTACGGGAATCCCGGCGTAGATCCACGCCATGCGTGGATGCTGTTCTTGAACGCGTCGCCACGCGCCCATGTGCCCATGCGCCCCGTCGGCAGGATTGTCGGCGTGGATGCCGTTCGCGCCAACCCCAAGGCGTCCACGAACCGGCTTGTGCCTTTGCTGCTATGCAGATGGCCGTAACCGACCGCCTCGGCGACAATGCGCGATTGCCGCACCTCCCCCGTGATCCGTTGCCGAGTACGTGATGAGCACCGACCGTTTCGTTTCACCCGACGATATCCGCAGCCTGTTCGCCCAGGCGATGTCCACCATGTACCGCACCGAAGTGCCGCTGTACGGCACCCTGGTCGACCTGGTGGCCGAGATCAACGACGCGGTGCTCACCGCCGACCCCTCGTTGGCCGAACAGCTGGACCGCACCGACGAGCGCGCCCGCCTGGGCCAGGAGCGCCACGGGGCCATCCGTGTCGGTACCGCTGAAGAACTGGCCACGCTCGGCCGCCTGTTCGCGGTGATGGGCATGCACCCGGTCGGCTATTACGACCTCTCGGTGGCCGGCGTGCCGGTGCATTCCACCGCGTTCCGCCCGCGCACCGCCACGGCGCTGGCGCACAACCCGTTCCGGGTGTTCACCTCGCTGCTGCGGCTGGAACTGATCGAGGACGCCGCCCTGCGCGACACCGCCGCGCAGATTCTGGCCCGGCGCCGGATCTTCACCGACACCGCGCTGGCACTGATCGCACAGGCCGAGCGCGACGGTGGCCTGAGCGACGCCGACGCCCGCCGCTTCGTCATCGAAGCGCTGGAAACCTTCCGCTGGCACGGCGATGCCACCGTGTCGCTGGATACCTACCACGCCCTGCACGACGCGCACCGGCTGATCGCCGACGTGGTCTGCTTCCGCGGCCCGCACATCAACCACCTCACCCCGCGCACCCTGGACATCGACGCCGCCCAGGCCGCCATGCTCGCCCGCGGCATCGACGCCAAAGCCGTGGTCGAAGGCCCCCCGCCGCGGCGCTGCCCGATCCTGCTGCGCCAGACCAGTTTCAAGGCGCTGCAGGAGACCGTGCATTTCCCCTCCGGCGCGGCGCCGTCGGGCGACGCCGGCACCCATACCGCGCGCTTCGGCGAGATCGAGCAGCGCGGCCTGGCGCTGACCCGCAAGGGCCGCGCGCTGTACGACCGGTTGCTGGCGCAGGCGCGCGACAGCGGCGGCGCCGGCAGCACCGGCCAGGATTACCCGACCCGCCTGGCGGCGGCCTTCCAGGTCTTCCCGGATGACCATGCCACCCTGCGCCGCGAAGGTCTCGGGTATTACCGCTACGCGCTTACCGCCGCCGGCCGCGCCGATCCGGCCGCGGTCGGCGAACTGCCGGCCGAGGCGCTGATCGCCGCCGGCCTGGCCAGCGCCGACCCGATCGTCTACGAGGATTTCCTGCCGGTCAGCGCGGCGGGCATCTTCCAGTCCAACCTCGGCGGCGAAGAACAGCGCGCCTATGCCGCCCACGCCAACCGCGACGCGTTTGAACAGGCGCTGGGCATGCAGGTGGAAGACGAGTTCGCCATTTACGAGCGGCTGCAGGCCGAATCGCTGGCTACGCTGCGGGCCGCGTAATCGCCTGCGCTGGGGGTGGTCACCCGCCCTGGTAGGGTCGCATCCCGATCGACTGCCGTGGCACTGCCCGCGTCCGGTGCTGGCATGAACCTGGGCGGGGAGGGCATCTGCTTCGCTACCGGTCCTGCGTTACCGGCCGTTGCACCGTTCACGGCAGTCGTTTGGGAACCGACCCTACCGGTGCGTCGCGCATCGGGAAAATTGCGCCACGCATCGACAAAACGGCCGGGCATCTGCCCGGCCGTCTCGCATCACGCCTTCATCGTGCCGGTATCCAGCCACCGCTGGTGCCACGACAGCGCCTCGGGCAACAGGTGCGGGGTGTGCTTGCCGTAACTGTCGCGGCTGGCGCGCTCGAAATAATCGTTGAGCTGGTCGCGGAAATCCGGATGCGCGCAGTTGTCGATCACCACCCGCGCACGCTTGCGCGGGGTCAGCCCGCGCAGATCGGCCAGGCCCTGCTCGGTGACGATCACCGACACATCGTGCTCGGTGTGGTCCACATGGCTGACCATCGGCACGATCGCCGAGATGCTGCCGTTCTTGGCCGTGGACGGGCTCAGGAACGCCGACAGGAATCCGTTGCGGGCGAAATCGCCCGAGCCGCCGATACCGTTCATGATCCGGCTGCCCATCACATGGGTCGAATTGACGTTGCCGTACAGGTCGGCCTCGATCATGCCGTTCATGCCGATGCAGCCCAGCCGGCGCACCAGCTCGGGGTGGTTGGAAATCTCCTGGGTGCGCATGATGATGCGTTCGCGGTAGAAATCGATGTTCTGCTTGAACGTTTCATTGGCCTGCGGGCTCAGTGCAAAGCCGGTGCACGAGGCGTAGCTGAGCACGCCGTCGCGCAGCAGGTCGAGCATGCCGTCCTGGATCACCTCGGTGAACGCGGCCAGGTCGCGGAAGCCGCTTTTGGCCAATCCGGCCAGCACCGCGTTGGGAATATTGCCCACCCCGCTCTGCAGCGGCAGCAGGTTGGCCGGCAGGCGGCCCTTGGCCACTTCATGCTTGAGGAAGGCGATCAGGTGCTCGGCGATCTGTTCGCTGGTGGCATCGATCGGGCTGAACGGGCTGTTGCGGTCCGGGCCGTTGGTGCGCACCACCGCCACGATCTTGTCCGGGTCGCAGCGCAGCGAGGTCTCGCCGATGCGGTCGTTGGCCTGCACCAGCGGAATCGGCTTGCGGTGCGGCGGCAGCGCGGTGCCGTAGTAGATGTCGTGCATGCCGTCCACGCCGGCCGGCTGCCACTCGTTGACCTCGATGATCACCTTGCTGGCCAGGTCCAGCCAGGTCTTGTTGTTGCCCACCGAGGTGGACGGCACCAGCGAGCCGTCTTCACGGATCGCCGAAACCTCCACCACCGCCGTGTCGATCTGCCCATAGAAGCCGAACCACACGTGCTGGGCCACATGGCTCAGATGGATATCGATGTAATCCAGCTTGCCTTCGTTGATGCGGTTGCGCGCATCCGGGTCGCTCTGGAACGGCATGCGCATGGCGATGCCATCGGCCTTGGCCAGCGCGCCGTCCAGTTCCGGCGCGGTGGACGCGCCGGTCATCAGGCTGATCTGGAAGGGCAGGTCGCGGGCGTGGAAGGCCTCGATGCGCTGGGCCAGCGCCACCGGTACCGCCTTGGGGTAGCCCGAGCCGGTGAAGCCGCTCATGGCCACGGTTTCACCCGGCTGGATCAGGGCGGCGGCCGCTTCGGCGGTTACGACGCGGTCGCGCAGACGCGCGTTGGCAATGCGATCGACAGACATGGCAACAACGTTGGAGGGGGAACGGCATTATCGGCGATCCTCGGCGGGCGCAGGGTGCGACCAAGGTGGGATGGCAATCGCGGCCGGGGCCGTCCCTGTTCAGCTTTGACCGCACTGCTGTACCCACAAGTGTTGTTTTGCAGTGCAGCGTGCAAGTTCCCCGCCGACGCTAGAAGATCGACCTGCATCCCGACGTGGGGGAGGGAGCAGAGCCCGCTGACAGTTCGCTGTTGGCGGGCTTTTTTATGCGCGCCGTTCGGGGGGTGTGGCGCCGGTCCGGTTGGCGCCTTGCCACGCGCCGGTGGGTTCCCCGCACTACAGGGACGCGCTTCCGGCTGCGGAACCCTCCCCGCGATGCCACATAATCCCCGCATGCCGATCCCCGCCGACGCTGTTCCCGCCGCCCTCGTTCCTTTGGTTGACCGCGCCCTGGCGCGTCTGGCCGTGTCGCTGGCCGATGGCGGGCACTGGCCGCCCCCGGCCGAAACGCTGGACCGCCTGCGCCGGCTGGCCATCACCAGCGACTTCGCCATCGACACCCTGTGCCGGCAACCGGCGCTGCTGTCGCAGCTGCTCCAGCCCGGCTGCCCGCCGCTGCCGCTGCCGGTGCTGGACCCACAGCAGCCGGCCGACTGGCCGCAGCGCCTGCGCCGCTACCGCGGCGCCGCCTCCACCCGCCTGATCTGGCGCGACCTGGAGGGCCTGGACGACGTCCCGGCCACTCTGGCCGGCGCCACCGCCCTGGCCGAACACTGCCTGGGCCTGGCCCTGGCCGCACTGGAGCAGGAATTCGCCGGCCGCCACGGCGTGGTCCGCGCCAGCGATGGCAGCGCCCAGCAGTTGGTGGTGTTCGGGCTGGGCAAGCTGGGCGGCGGCGAACTGAACTTCAGTTCCGACGTCGACCTGGTCTATGCCTACCCGCAGGGCGGTGAATCGGACGGCACGCGCCCGCTGGCCGCCGAGGAATATTTCGCCCGGCTCGGCCAGCGCCTGGCCCGGCTGCTGGATGAAACCACCGTGGACGGCTTCAGCCACCGCGTCGACCTGCGCCTGCGCCCGTTCGGCAGTGCCGGGCGGGTGGCGCTGTCGTTTGCCGGCATGGACCAGTACTTCCAGCGCGAAGGCCGCGACTGGGAACGCTACGCCTGGTTGAAGGCGCGCGCGGTGGCCGGCGATATCGCCGCCGGCGAAGCCTGGCTGCAGACCCTGCGCCCGTTCGTCTACCGCCGCTACCTGGATTTCACCGCGCTGGACGGCCTGCGCGACATGAAGGCGGCGATCACCGCCGAAGTGTCGCGGCGCGAAATGTTCGATGACATCAAGCGCGGCCCCGGTGGCATCCGCGAAATCGAATTCCTGGCCCAGGCCCTGCAGCTGATCCGCGGCGGCCGCGAAGCCAGCCTGCGCGAGCGCCGCCTGCTGCACGCGCTGCCGGCGCTGGTGGCGTGCGGGCAGATGGCCGCGCAGGACGGCCAGGACCTGCTGCAGGCCTATGCCTTCCTGCGCCGCCTGGAAAACCGCCTGCAGATGCTGCGCGATGCGCAGACCCACGCGCTGCCGGCCGACCCGATCGACCGGCTGCGCATCGCCGTCGGCCTGGGCTATCCCGACGCGGACGCGCTGCTGGCCGCGCTGGACGTGCAGCGCCAGCGGGTCAGCACCGAATTCGGCGCGCTGCTGGCCCCGCGCAAGGGCCAGGCCGCACCGGATGCGCTGTCCAGTTACTGGCGCGGATTGCCCGAGGGCGGCAGCGCGCAGATCCTGGCCGATGCCGGTTTCCACGACCCGGCCAGCGCCGACCAGTCGCTGCGCGAATTCGCCCAGTCCTCGGGGGTGAAGTCGCTGTCCGACAGCGCGCGGGCGCGGCTGGACCGGGTGCTGCCGGCGCTGCTGCATGCCGCCACCGGCTCGCCACGGCCGGACGCGGCGCTCAAGCGCGTGCTTGGCCTGTTGCAGGCGATCCTGCGCCGCACCAGTTACCTGGCCCTGCTCGACGAACAACCCAGTGCGCTGGCCCGGCTGGTCGACGTACTGGCGCGCAGCGCGCTGCTGGCCGAACGCCTGGCCGCCTATCCACTGCTGCTGGACGAACTGCTGGACGTGCGCGTGTCCGGGCCCATCCCCGACGCGGCCGCGCTGCAGGCCGAGTGCGATACCGCCCTGGCCGTGGACGACCCCGAAGCGGCATTGCGCCTGCTCAATGAAGTGCGCCTGGCGCTGAGTTTCCGCATGGCCCTGGCCACCCTGGACGGCCGCCAGCGCGCGGTGGACAGCACCCGCCAGCTGGCCGAGCTGGCCCAGGCGGTGGTGGTCACCGTGCTGGCCATGGCCGAGGCCGACATGGGCCATGCACACGGCCGCATTCCCGGCGGGCGCTTTGCCATCATCGGCTACGGCAGCCTGGGCGGCCTGGAACTGGGCTTCGGCTCGGACCTGGACCTGGTGTTCCTGCACGACCACCCGGCCGACCAGGACAGCAGCGACGGCAAGCGCCCGCTCGACCCGGGCCGCTGGTATGCGCGCCTGGCGCAGAAGGTGATGGCGTTGCTGGGCGCGGTCACCGCCGCCGGGCGCCTGTACGACATCGACGTGCGGCTGCGCCCGGACGGCGGCAAGGGCGCGCTGGTGTCCTCGCTGGCCAGCTACACCGAGTACCAGCGCGAACGCGCCTGGACCTGGGAACACCAGGCCCTGGTGCGCGCGCGCGGGATCGCCGGCGATGCCAGTCTGCTGGCCGATTTCGAGCAGGTACGCGCGCAGACCCTGGCCCGCCCGCGCGACCCTGCCGTGCTGTATGCCGACGTGCTGAAGATGCGCGCGCGGATGCGCGCCGAACTGGACCGCAGCGATGCGGCGCGGCTGGACCTCAAGCAGGGCGCCGGCGGCATCGTCGACCTGGAATTCCTGCTGCAGACCGGGGTGCTCGACAGCGCCGGCGGCCACCCGCAGGTACTGCAGCCGCGCGATACGCCGCAGCTGATCGATGCGCTGGCCGACATCGCCTGGCTGCCCGGCGGCACCCGCGCCGGCCTGCATGAAGCGCACGCGGCGCTGCTGGACGTCGGCCTGGCCTGCACGCTGGACCGCCGCCCGCGCCTGGCTGCGCCCACCCCGGCGTTGGAAGAAGCATGCGCGGTGATCAGCGCCGCCTGCGAGGCCGCCGGCCTTCCGTTCCAGGCGCCGGCAGAAACAACGTGATCGAACGCGGATAGACCCAACGTAGATCCACGCCATGCGTGGATGCTTCCCGGTCCGTGTGCGCGGTCCGTGGTACGTGCGTGGCGGGCACCGCGCCATCCACGCATGAATCGTGCTGCGTGCCCGGCGGCGGCCGCTCTGCGCATGGCGATGCGTTCATTGGATGGGCGCGCCTTGGTCATCGGGCGTGGCGTGGATCCATCCGGGCTACGCGGTGCGGGGCGCCATGCGCCACAACAGTGCGCGGAACGGCACCAGCAGGAACACGCCGATCGCCAGCTTGACCGCCAGGTCGCCGGCGGCCCAGCTCACCCACGGCAGGCTGGAGCCGGCAAAGGCGATGCTCCAGAAGATCGTGGTATCCAGCGTGGCGCTGCAGGTGGTGGCCACCATCGGCGCGCGCCACCAACGCCCGCGGCGCAGCCGGTCGAACACGGTGATGTCCAGCAGCTGGGCGGCGATGAAGGCCAGGCACGAGGCCACCGCGATGCGCGGGGTGGCGATCCAGATCGACAGCAGCACCGCCAGCGCGAAGCCGGCCCAGGCCACCTTGCGCGCCGCCTGCGGCCCGAAACGGCGGTTGATCAGGTTGCTCACCAGGAACGCCACCGGATAGCTGAACGCCCCCCAGGTCAACCAGTCGTTGATCGGGTACTGCACCAGCACGTTGCTGCCCAGCACCACCACGCCCATCGCCAGCACCGCCAACAGCAGCGACGGTACGGTCAACGGGGCAAAGGCAATGGCAGGACGCACAGGCATGGCGCACCGGGAAGTCGGGGAAGCCGCGGATTATCCGGGCTTGGCCCAGCCGGGGCCAGCCCCGGCCCGTTCACTTAGAAGCGTTCGCTCAGGTTGTCGGCGGCCGCGTCGGCGGTGGGCAGGAACGCCAGCGCGGTGCCATCGGCGGCGGCCACGGTCCAGCCGGCGCCGGCCGGGGTCGGCTCGAAGGCCAGCACATCGCCCACCTTGACCTCGGCGGCCGGGTTGTCCGGGCGTGCCGGCCACTGCAGCACCGCCAGGTCATCGGGGGCCTGCGGGTTCTGCAGGGCCACCTGGAACCCCCCATCGGCCTGCTGCTCCACCCGTTCCACCGTCAGCGGCGGCAACGGGCCGGCCTTGGTCCGCGCGGCATGGGCAATGCGGCTGCGGCGGGCCGAACCATCGTGCAGCTTGCCCAGCCCGGCCGAGGTCAACCAGACCGGCGCGGTCACCACCGCCAGGCTGGCCACCGAGGTGATCAGCACGCTGCTGGCCACCGGATGCTTGCTGTAATACTGCGCCTGGGCCGGTGCGACGCCCACGGCCAACGCAAGCAATGGCGCAGCGGCAAGCAGGGAGATCGGTTTCATGCAGTGGTTTCCTGTGTAGGGGGCCAGCAGCGGCCAGTATCGCTTACCAGCGTTGACCGGAGGGTTGCGCCGCGATCCCCAGAACGTTGTTGCTCATCGCTGTCACGGCACACGCCAAGGGGAGCAGGGCACTTTGGGATCACGGCTTGGGCGCGGTAACTCCCGCCACCGGAACATGCGGCACCGACAGCTCCTGCTGCAGCCCCTTCTGCTGCTGCACGAAGTCGAACACCGATTCGACCGTCACCACAGAATAGTTGCCCGAGATCCGTTCGCTGGCAGGATGGTCAGTTACTGCCGCATTGGGCACGAAAAAGCGCGCGCCCAGCCGTTTGGCCACGCCGATATGCAGCGTGCTGGGTTGGTAGTCGTGCTGCTTCAGCCAGCCCTGCACCTGGGTGCGGTTGACGATCAGGGTGTTGTCTTCGAGCTGTGCCAGCGCGGCGGCCAGCACTTCCAGCACCCACTGGTTGGAGTTCTGGTACTCGGCGCGGAACGGGTAGGCCACCACGCTGTAGCGCGCCTCGTGCAGCGCCCGTGCCTGGATCGCCGGCTGGGCCAGCATCGCCTTGAGTGCGGCGCGCACCGCAGGCGTGGGCACGCCGATGCGCAGGTCGGTGTGGCTGGAGGTTTCGCCGATGAAGGTGGCCACGCCCTCGCGGAACAACTGCGATTCGGCGGTCTTGCACGGATTGAGCAGATGCGCCGCGCGCCACTGGCCATCGTCTTCGCGCAGCAGGAAGGCCACATGGCTGTGGCGCAGCCCGTACCTGCTCAGGTCCTGGCCGCCACGCGCGATCAACACCACGTCCACGCCATCGAGCGCATCCAGCGTTTCGGTGGTGGCCAGCGCCACGTCGAACATCGAGGCCAGCGCGGCCGGGGTCGGGTAGCGTTCCACGCACTGCGGCTCGGCCTGCGCGCCGGGCGCGGCCAGGGCCAGCGCAATGCACAGTGCGGCAGGAAGGTATAGGCGCTTCAACAGCGCAGGGCGGGGTGCGTCCATGTCACAGCTTCTCCAGCGGCAACGGCCGCAGCGGCATCATACCGACAGCAATCGCGCCCGCACCTGTGCGGCAATCCGCGCCGTCTCGCGCAGCGGTTCAATCCGCGCATCGCAGTGCCAGTCCAGCCAGCGCGGCTGCAACCGGCCGCGGTCGCGCAAGGCGTGCTGGAACTGCGCCAACCGGCCCTGTGCCTGCCCGGCCAGCGCCACCGCCACCGGCAGGCGCGTGGCGCAAGCTTCGGACAGCAGGTTCACCGAATCGGGCGAGACCACGACCCGATCGGCCCAGCCGAGCAGCCCGGCATACGGGTTGACGCCATCGCCGCCGTCGCCCCAGATCACCTGCGGCAGCTCGGCGAACGCGCTGCGCAGCGCGCCCACCAGTGCCGGCGGGGTGCGCCGCGACGTAGTGGCCAGCAGGCTGCCGCCTTCGGCCTGCAGCTGCGCGGCCAACTGCTGGAACACCCGCACCATGTCCGGCTCATGCCAGGGCGCGTGCGGGGTGGGCCCGCCCACCAGCAGCGCGGTGCGCGGGCCGGGCAGTTCATCGAACGTGGGAAACGCCGCCCGCCCGCAGGCCAGCCAATCGTCGTTGACCGGGTTCAGGCTGCCCAGCAGGGTGAGCACGTTGGCGCCGCGCAGGCGGTCGTGTTCGGGCACCACCAGCAGGTCCCAGTGGCGGGGCGGCAGGCGCGGGTCGAGGATCTGCACGACCCGGGTACCGCGCCGGCGCAACACCCGCAGCGCCCCGGCGGCCTGGCGGCCACAGCCGATCGCCAGCGCCGGCGGCTCGGCGGCCAGTTCGCTGAAGGCCTGTCCATAGCCGGCGGCGGCGCCGGGCAGCCAGCGCGGCGCCAGCCAGCGCCACGGTGCGCGCGGGCTCAGCACCAGCGGACGATGCGCCCCCAGTTTCAGCGCCGAGGCCAGCGCCACCGCCTGCCGCACGTTGCCGGCACGGCCGTCGGTGATCGTCCAGGGGGGACTCCATCGTTTCACGTATGGCATTAATTCGTTTCAGTCAGGCTGGGTGTTGCAACTGTCGCGACACTCTACACTGCCAGCCTTCACCGACGGCGCGCTCGCCCTGCCACGGTAGCCGATTCCGCCACGGTTTCCCCTTTCTTCTGGAGGCTTCATGTCCCACGTACTCGACGCTGCTGCGCTTGACCAGTTGTTCCGTACCGCTCGTACCCAGAACGCCTTCCTCGACAAGCCGGTCGAAGACAGCCAGCTGCAGGCCCTGTACGAACTGCTGAAGTGGGGCCCCACCGCGGCCAACTCCAGCCCGGCGCGCCTAGTGTTCGTGAAGTCGGCCGAAGCCAAGGCCAAGCTGGCCCCGGCCCTGTCCGAAGGCAATCACGGCAAGACCCTGGCCGCCCCGGTCACGGTGATCGTGGCCTTCGATGAAGACTTCCACGAAAAGCTGCCCTACCTGTTCCCGCACGCCGACGCCAAGGCCTGGTTCGACGGCCCGCGCGAAGGCCGCACCGAATCGGCGTTCCGCAACGGCAGCCTGCAGGGCGCCTACCTGATCCTGGCCGCGCGTGCGCTGGGCCTGGATGCCGGCCCGATGTCCGGCTTTGACAACGCCAAGGTCGACGAGGCCTTCTTCAAGGGCACCGCCATCAAGTCGAATTTCCTGGTCAATCTGGGGTACGGTGACCCGTCGGGCCTGTTCCCGCGGTTGCCGCGCCTGGCCTTCGACGAAGCGGCCCGCATCGAGTAAGCGTTCCTGCCAGAGGCTAATGGCAGGTGCCGTTGGTAGCGTCGCGCAGCGACGGCCATGCGTTCTGGCCCGCCTGTGCCGACGGGCTGTTGCATCACCCTTCTTTTTCCCTTGATTTCGACGAGACCTGACATGACCGTGACCCGCAAACTGCTGTTGCCGCTGGCCCTGACCCTGGCCATTGCCGCCTGCTCCAAGCCGGCCGAACAGGCCGCCGCCCCGGCCGCCGATGCCCCGGCCGCCGCCGCCGAAACCGCCCCGGTTGCCGACGCTGCCCCGGCTGCGGCCCCGGCCGCTGCCGCCGTGCAGATCGCCTCGGGCACCTACAAGCTCGACCCGACCCACACCGACGTGCTGGTGCAGTGGAGCCACTTCGGCTTCTCCAACCCCTCGGCCCACTTCGGCAACGCCGACGGCACCCTGGTGTACGACGCCGCTGACGTGACCAAGTCCACCGTGGAAGTGACCCTGCCGCTGAGCGGCCTGAACACCTTCACCGCCAAGTTCGACGAGCACATCAAGAGCGCCGATTTCTTCGACGCGGCCAAGTTCCCGTCGGCCACCTTCAAGAGCACCAAGGTTGAAGCGGCCGGCACCAACAAGCTGACCGTCACCGGCGACCTGACCATCAAGGGCATCACCAAGCCGGTGACCCTGGATGTCACCGTCAACGGCGGCGGCGAGCACCCGATGGCCAAGGTGCCGGCCGCCGGCTTCGACGCCACCACCACCGTCAAGCGCAGCGATTTCGGCGTGGGCGCCTACGCCCCGAACGTCAGCGATGAAGTGAAGATCCGCATCACCACCGAAGCCACCGGCGAAAAGCCGGCTGCCTGATCGGCCACTGATGCAGTAGCAGCACAAAGCCCGCCGCAAGGCGGGCTTTTTGTTGGTGCCCCGGCGCAGCGACAGGTCGTCAACACCCACCCCGGTAGCGCCACGCCATGCGTGGCTGCACTCGGCGCACAACCTTCCCCACCGCGCCAGCCACGCATGGCGTGGCGCTACCCGCGCATCCCCATCCCGTAAACTCCCCGCTTCGCGCAATGGAGCACCCCGTGCAAGAAGCACAGTTCTGGATGAAGGAATTCTGGACCGGCCTGAGCCTGCTCGACCTGGTCGGCGGCAGCATCCTGGGCACCCTGGCCGGCCTGCTGGCCGGCATCGCCTGCTGGTACGCCCTGCGCCGCCGCGGCTGGCTGGCCCGGCGCAACCGCTGGCACCATGCGGGCATCGCCACCTACGCGCTCGTGCTGCCGCTGCTGTTCGCCTTCACCGGCCTGCAGCTCGGCTTTGCCGCCGGCGCGCAGCGCGCGCTGTACAAACAGATCGACCACTTCCAGCCGCACCTGCAGACCCTGGTCGCCGGGTGGATGGTGGATGTTGAAGACAGCCTGGACGACCCGGCCCTGGCCACGCTGCTGCGCAGCGACGCCAGCGTGCACGAGGTGACCACCCAGGTAGTGGACACCTACCTGGCCGAACACCCGCTGCCCGGTGCCACCTACCTGCAGGGCCAGGGCGCGTTCACGCGCTGGACCCGCAAGGGGATCGAACACGTGCGCAGCGCGCTGATGTCGCAATGGGTGGAAGACAGTTTGTCGAAGGAAGTGGCCGGCTACAGCGGCGTGGACAAGCAGGTCTTCCGCCAAGCGCTGGGCATGCGCATGAACGAGTTGCTGCACACCAAGGGCGCCATCCGCCTGCTCAAGGCCCAGCTCACCAGCATGATGCCCGGCATCTACCTCGGCCTGCTGCTGCCGCTGCTGATCGTCATGGCCCTGGTGCTGCTGGAGATCGCCCTGGCCAGGCACTATGGCTGGCAGCGCCCGCCGTCAGCAGCCGTCCCGGCAACCCCCGATCGGTAATGCCGGCCGCCGACCGGCTCCTCGCAATCCCCAACCCGATAATGCCGGCCGCCGGCCAGCTCCTCGCGATCCCAATCTGGTAGTGCCGGCCGCCGGCCGGCTCCCCAAGATCCCCACCCGGTAGTGCCGGCCGCTGGCCGGCTCCTCACGATGCCGGTTCGCCCAGGAGCCGGCCAGCGGCCGGCACTACCCGCTTTGGTCGTCCGGCGGAATACCGCGTCACCCAGACGCGTCTCAGCCCGCAGCCATCGCCGCTGCCACCTTCGCCAGCCACGCGGTGGTGAAATCGGTCGGCACCCGCCGCGCCGGCGCGCTCAAGCCGCTGTCGCGCAAAAACGCGTGGGTGGCCTGGGCAAAGCCCTGGCGGGCGATCAACGCAGCCTGCTTCACCGACGCCTGCTGCTTGCGCAGCTGCACGATCTGCAGGCTCGGCTTACCCGGCATCGCGTACTTCTGGTAACGGCGCAGTTCATCGGCCACCAGGCCGATATCGGCCGTGGCCTGGGCCAGCGCGATCTGCGCCTGCGCCAGCGGCACCAGCGCCGCGCGCAGCGGCGCGATATTGCCCGCCACCGACGGCGCCAGCGCGACCAACACCGCATCCAGGGCGGCATCGCCGCGCCCGGCGCGGTCGATCAGGTCGGTCAGTGCCGAAGAAGAGACTGCTTGCATGGAAAGGCACCGGCACAAAACGAGATTATCGCATGGGTGCGTGCCATCGCATGCGCGCTGACGCCCCACGCTTTGCTGCGCAAACCGCGGGCCCCTCTTACCACCACCCACACCCCGCCGCTGCGCTGCCGCCCCCTGACTCAGGGGGCTTGCCTCCAGTCGTTACTCCTACTCAGTCACCGTCGTGCTCGTCGGCGTGGGCCTTCCAGTAGCCGGTCGAGCGGATCCAGTCCTTGGGCACGCCCAGGTGGCCTTCGATGTACTTGCGCATCATCCGCGCCCGCCGCGATTCGGTGGCGATCCAGTAGAAGGTATCGCCGTCGGGCGCCTCGAAATCGGTCAGCACGTCCTCCAGCAGCGTGCTGCTGGCCGCATCGAAGCCGTTGCGCTCCAGCCACGACACCCGGATGCGGTCATCCTCGGGCAGCGCCTGGCGGTCGCCGGCTTCGGGAATCTCGATATACACCTCGGCCTGGGCACCGGCCGGCAGCGTCTCCAGCCAGCGGCCGATCGCCGGCAGCGCGGTCTCATCGCCGATCAGCACATAGGTATCGAAATCGGCTGCGGTCATATGCGAGCCGCGCGGGCCGCCCACCGCGATGGCATCGCCCGGCTGGGCATTGGCCGCCCAGCTGGACGCCACGCCATGGCCGTGCATGACGAAATCCAGCGCCAGCTCCCCGGTGTCCAGGTTCCACCAGCGCGGGGTGTAGTCGCGTGCCGGCGACGGTGCCTGGCCTTCGGGGTAACGCGGGCCTTCGGCGGTCAGCGTCGGCAGCACGAACTGGCCGTCCGCATTGGGGAAGAACAGCTTGACGTGGTCGTCCGGCGAGGGCGACATAAAGCCCTCCAGCGCCGGCCCGCCCACGATCACCCGGCGCATGCACGGGCTGATCTCCTCGGTGCGCAGCACCTGCAGCGGGCGGAAGGTCACGGTATGACGCAGCAGTTTGTTTTCATGCAAAGCCATGGGGAATGCCTGTATGCAGTGCGCCGCAGCGCGGCGTAGGGGGAAGGACCTGGCTGGCCAAGGCTGGCTGGGTCGAACAATTCAAAACAAGGGCGCAGCGCATGCTCAACGCCCGTGTGCGCGGATCCGCGCGGCCGCCTCGCGCAGCGCCTGCGCCGCGCTGGCGGCGCTGTCGTCCTGCCAGCGCCCGTGGCACGACGCCAGCGCATGCTTGACCTCGCGCAACGCCTCGCGCACGCCCGGCGGCAGGTTGGCCTTGGTGATCGTGCGCGCGCTGTCGCGCACCCGGCGCAGGGCGGCATCCACGGCCTCGCGCTGCGCGGCCAGCTCGGCCTGGCCCAGCGCGCTCAACCGGTAGCGCTTGCGCCCGCCGTCCTCCACCGCGTCCACCCAGCCGGCCGCCTCGAACTGCGCCAGCACCGGGTAGATCGAGCCCGCGCTGGGCGTATAGACCCGCACGAACATCTCGCTGATCAGCTGGATCAGCTCGTAGCCGTGGCGCGGCTGCTCGGACAGCAGCGACAGCACCAGCAGGCGCAGGTCGCCACGGCTGAGCGGCCGGGTGGTGAGCGGGCGGGCAGGGCGGTCGAGGTCGCGCGGGGTGGTCATTTCGATATATCGAATGCGATTGCGGAACGATATATCGAAAACTACCCGCGCCACCAGCCCCCGCACATGCCCGGCAGGGAAGCGTTCAGCTGACCGTTCGCCGCGATGGTGCGTGCCCGTGGTGGAACAATCCCTAGCCCGGACCGCGCGCGTGGAACCTCGTCGCTCGCGCGCACCCACCGCCGCAGGCCCCGTCATTACGGCACCCGGGCCCGTCAGCACCGCGTCGGCCCACGCCGCACTGTCCCGCTGACCTGCCCATGTCATCGCCGCGCGCGATGCTGGCGCGCGCCGTGGAACCGCACACAGCGCCCTGTCGCTGTCGCGCGCTGTCCCGGCGGACACCGCGCGATGGTTCCATACGCAACCGTAGCCAAGTAAGCAAACCCGTTGGTGCGCTACACTTTGCGGCTAGAAATCTAAAACAGTCGCGCGCGTGCGTGCGGTCATGGGAGCGCAAATGAACTGGTTGAACGAGGTGCTGAACAACGACCCGAATCCTGTGGAAACCCAGGAATGGATCGAGTCGCTGAAGGCCGTTATTGATGTCGAGGGCCCTGAGCGCGCGCATCAACTGTTGGAAGGCATGGTGGAACTGACCCGTCGCTCGGGCGCCTACCTGCCGTTCTCTCCCACCACCGAGTACGTCAACACCATCGCGCCGACCCTGGAGGCCAAGAGCCCGGGCAACGCCGAACTGGAATGGCGCATTCGTTCCATCATCCGCTGGAACGCGATGGCCACCGTGGTCCGCGCCAACCGCAAGCCGGGCGACCTGGGCGGCCACATCGCCAGCTTCGCCTCCGGCGCCACCCTGTACGACGTGGGCTTCAACCACTTCTGGCGCGCGCCCAGCGACAACCATCCCGGCGATTTGCTGTTCATCCAGGGCCACAGCGCCCCGGGCATCTATGCGCGTTCGTTCCTGGAAGGCCGCATCGACGAACAGCAGCTGGACAAGTTCCGCATGGAAGTCGACGGTGGCGGCCTGTCCAGCTACCCGCACCCGTGGCTGATGCCCGATTACTGGCAGACCCCCACCGTGTCGATGGGCCTGGGCCCGCTGGCCGCCATCTACCAGGCGCAGTTCCTGCGCTACCTGGAAAACCGCGGCCTGATCGAAAAGAGCGACCGCAAGGTGTGGTGCTTCATCGGTGACGGCGAAAGCGATGAGCCCGAAACCCTCGGCGCCATCGCCCTGGCCGGCCGCGAAGGCCTGGACAACCTGATCTTCGTGGTCAACTGCAACCTGCAGCGCCTGGACGGCCCGGTGCGCGGCAACGGCAAGATCATCCAGGAACTGGAAGGCGTGTTCCGTGGCGGCGGCTGGAACGTGATCAAGCTGCTGTGGGGCGGTTACTGGGATGCCCTGCTGGCCAAGGACACCAACGGCGTCCTGCGCAAGCTGATGATGGAAACCGTCGACGGCGAATACCAGAACTGCAAGGCCTTCGGCGGCGCCTACACGCGCGAGCATTTCTTCGGCAAGTACCCGGAAACCGCCGCCATGGTGGCCGGCCTGAGCGACGATGACATCTGGCGCCTCAACCGTGGTGGCCACGACCCGCACAAGGTCTATGCCGCCTACCACCAGGCCGTGAACACCAAGGGCATGCCCACCGTGATCCTGGCCAAGACGGTCAAGGGCTACGGCATGGGCAGCGCCGGCGAGGCGCTCAATCCCACCCACCAGACCAAGAAGCTGGACGACGAAGCGGTCAAGCATTTCCGCGACCGTTTCAACATCCCGGTCACCGACGCGCAGCTGGCCGACGGCCAGGTGCCGTTCTACCACCCCGGCCCGGATTCGCCGGAAGTGCAGTACCTGCAGGAACGCCGCGCGGCCCTGGGCGGTTACCTGCCGCAGCGCCGCCGCAAGGCCACCAAGAGCTTCAACGCACCGAAGCTGGAAACCTACGAGCGCCTGCTCAAGAGCAGCGGCGAGCGCAGCTACTCCACCACCATGGCCTTCGTGCAGAGCCTCAACATCACCCTGCGCGACAAGGAACTGGGCCCGCACATCGTGCCGATCGTGGCCGACGAAGCCCGCACCTTCGGCATGGAAGGCCTGTTCCGCCAGATCGGCATCTACGCGCCGTTCGGCCAGAAGTACAAGCCGGTCGACGCCGACCAGCTGATGTTCTACCGCGAAGACCAGAGCGGCCAGGTGCTGCAGCAGGGCATCAGCGAGCCGGGCGCGATCAGCTCGTGGATGGCCGCCGGCACCAGCTACTCGGTCAGCAACGTGCCGATGCTGCCGTTCTACATCTACTACTCCATGTTCGGCTTCCAGCGCGTGGGCGACATCGCCTGGCAGGCCGCCGACATGCGTACCCGCGGCTTCCTGCTCGGCGGCACCGCCGGCCGCACCACGCTCAACGGCGAAGGCCTGCAGCATGAAGATGGCCACAGCCATCTGGCTGCCGGCGGCATTCCCAACGTGCGCAGCTACGACCCCACCTTCGGCTTCGAAGTGACCGTGATCCTGCAGCACGGCACCAAGGCGATGATGGAAGATCAGATTGATGAGTACTACTACATCACCCTGATGAACGAAAACTACACCCACCCGGAAATGCCCGAAGGGGCGGCCGAAGGCATCGTCAAGGGCATGTACCTGCTCACCGACGCCGGCAAGCCCAAGAAGGGCGAACTGCGCGTGCAGCTGCTGGGCTCGGGCACCATCCTGCGCGAGGCCATCGAAGCGGCCGCGCTGCTGGAGAAGGATTTCGGCGTCACCGCCGACATCTGGAGCTGCCCCAGCTTCAACGAACTGCGCCGCGACGGTTTCGATGCCGAGCGTTACAACCGCTTCCACCCGGAAGGCGAACAGCGCAAGGCCTACGTGACCGAACTGCTGGAAGGCCGCCAGGGCCCGGCCATTGCCGCCACCGACTACGTGCGTGCCTATGCCGACCAGATCCGCGCGTTCGTGCCGATGGGCTACACCGTGCTCGGCACCGACGGCTTCGGCCGCTCGGACACCCGCGCCAACCTGCGTCGCTTCTTCGAGGTGGACCGGTACTACATCGCGCATGCCGCGATCGCGGCACTGGCCAAGGAAGGGAAGATGACGGGTAAGGATGTGGCCAGGGCGATCAAGCAGTACAAGATTGATCCTGAGAAGGCTAATCCGGTTGGGGTTTGATCACCATCGCCGGTGATGGTCGATAGCAGTGGAGAGTCTTGAGTCTATAGTCGGGGGGCTTGGTTATGCCAAGCCCCCTTTCTATTTCCATGGGTCTTCGGGCGCAACGCTACATGCCGACTAGATGAGGTGCGTCCTTTCATGTCTGGGGGTGTGGATTGAAATCGAACCTGGCCAGAGGATACTCTCGGCCTCTACGCCGTCCTCTGCGTGAGAAGCGACATCAACTTTGGCGTTCTAGTTGGACTGGCAGCCGGAAGCTTGCTTTGCAATACAGAAGGTTTTAAATGAATAAGAAGGTGGTTGTAGATCTCTTTGCAGGAGCCGGAGGTTTTAGTTGTGGTTTTGAAATGGCTGGAGCAACTGCTGCTCTTGCTGTTGAATCGGACCGATGGGCCTGCGATACCTATGAGCATAATCATCCGGGTACGAAGGTGCTTTGTGAGGACGTGACCGCGCTCGAAGCATCAAAGCTGGTTCAAGCGGTGGAAGGGAAAAAGGTTGACTTGGTTATCGGTGGCCCGCCATGTCAGGGCTTTTCAATCGCCAACAGAAATGGGGGGGATCCCAAAGATCCGAGAAATTCGCTATTTATGGATTTCGTACGTCTCGGGTCTGCTCTGGATCCGTCGGTAATGATTATTGAGAATGTTCCAAACCTGGTAAAGGCAAGGACCTCTTCCGGGGAATTGGTTATTGATGTAATTAAGAAGACTATGGAGGCGTTGGGGTACTATTTCTACTCCAACATTCTTCTTGCGACTGATTACGGTGTTCCTCAAATTCGGCGACGTCTTTTTTGTGTTGCTTCGAAGAGGGAGCTTGATAATCCATTTCCAATTCCAACTCACTGCGTTGGCGTCAGCGAAAATCAGCTCTTTTCCCTTCCGGGGCAGGGTCTAAAGTTATGCCCTAATCTCTGGGATGCGATCTCAGATCTTCCAGTCTTGGCTGCCGCTGAAGGGGGCGAAGATCAGCCTTACGTTTTGCCCGCGGAGAATGCCTATCAGGAGTGGGCGCGAGACGGAAGTGAGAGAATCTATAATCACAAGGCGATGGCTCACGGCAAGCGTATGGTTGAACGTTTTGCATCGATGAAATGGGGGGACTCTGTAAATGATGTTCCTCATCATCTCAAGCCTCGGCGGAGAAATTCCAGTGAGATAAATTCGACTGCGTACGATCAAAACAATAGAAGAATGCCTCCCCACTCGCCCTGCAATACTGTCCCAGCTTCATTTTATGCGAATTTTGTGCATCCATTTCAGAATAGAAACTTCACTGCGCGAGAGGGCGCAAGAATACAGAGCTTCCCCGACACGTATCGATTTTTTGGAAAGCCGACTGTCGTGAGCCACAAGCTTCTGGGAAGAGAAGACCGCAAAGAAGACATTTTTCTCTGTCAGTATAATCAGGTGGGAAATGCTGTGCCGCCTTTGATGGCGGAGGCGGTTGCTAGAAATATCTTGAATCAAATATAGGGGGAATATATGTATATCCACGGTAACAATCTTCAGCAAAAAGAGGGTGGAGATAAGTACAGTAGTCCTAAATGCAAGGCGCTGCTTGCTGAAATAAGGCCCGTCTACGATAAGTGGCGCATGGATAATGAGGCTATTTATGGGCCTATCGGGGTTGCGAGTGATGGGGATAAAGCCACTCTGAAGAGGCGGGTCGAGCTTTTGAATGAGTACAAAAACTTCATCGAAGAACGGCGATTTGTGGAGGCGTTTGACTCTCGCTCAAATCTGCAGTCGTCTGCACTTGAGGAGTTCATGTACTACCTTTTCGCAGATTTGATTAAATCGATATCGCCGAATGCACTGGTTGGCAAGTCGCATTCGTTCAAGGATATATTTTTTAGGCCTCCCAGTTTTTCGGAAATGCTGTTGAAGCCCCATGCTTTTGTCGAAAAGAAAGATCACGACTTCGCAATCGGTGTCAGCGTGAATGCGAGTCTTGTCACGAAAGGTGCTGTTGCCAGCGAGCCTGAAAAGTGGGATTTGCCTGCTGTGGCAATTGAGTGCAAGACCTATTTAGATAAGACGATGCTGCAGGATGTATCAACGGCAGCCGAAGAGTTGAAATTGAGAAATCCAAATGCGATGTATATCGTGGTCGCAGAGTGGTTGAAGTTGACTGAGTCGGTAAATCTTAAGAAGACAAAAATCGATCAGATCTATATTCTTAGAAAGCAGAAGAATTCTGACAGGGAAGTCAGGTTGCGGCCCGAGTATGTGAAGAATCAGATATTTGACGACGTCGTGGAGCACCTCTTCACCACTGTTCGTGATCATTTAACAAAGCCCTGGGGCGGGTCGATTGCTGCGGGCTTGGCGAAGGGGGTACTTCTCTAAGGGCACTCCGAACAACTTGGTGGGGTGGCTCTCGGTAACGCCGGTCTCTGGCGCTGCACCGGAGGCGTCTACTGCCGGACCATGTTCCCGTCCCGACGTCCCCCCGAGATTGAGTAGCGAAGCGGTTTGGAGTCCAATCCTCAATGACAAGGAGATTGGACGTGAAGAA
>NZ_JACWUO010000001.1 GCF_020857975.1 Stenotrophomonas rhizophila | reverse complement strand
TGTGCCCCGACGTTTCCGTCGTTGCGAGCCGCCCATTATAGCTGGCTTTTCCGCCTCGTCAACACCTTTTTTCAAGGCCGCCGCACCGAAGTGGACGTTGTTGCCGATGCTGCTTCGTCGTGTGACCCGAAGGCCTTTTCACCGAAGCGAGCCGCCTATTATGTCAGGCTTTTCGTTTCCGTCAACACCTTCGTTGGAAGGATGTTGATGCCGCTTTGGCGTGGTGTTCACCGGGGTGAAGACCGCGTCGCAGCGAGGGAGCGAATACTAAAGACTTCTGCAAATTCGTCAAGGCTTTTGTCGATCTTTTTCATCGCAGCGTCATCGTTGCGTGCTGCCCGGCACACAGCGCGGCAGCACGCGCGTTGCGCGTGCTGCCGCAGGCTTGCTAACAATGCATCTCTTGTTGTCGGGGGTGCATGCGATGTCGGTGGGTAGCAAACGTTCGTTGTTGCGCGATGTGTCGTTGCCGTCGGTGATGGCCGGCTTCATCACGGTGCTGGTCGGCTTCGCCAGTTCGGCGGTGATCGTGTTCCAGGCCGCACAGACGGTGGGCGCATCGCAGGCGCAGATCGCCTCGTGGATGTGGGCGCTGGGGCTGGGCATGGGTGTGACCTGTATCGGCCTGTCGCTGCGCTACCGCGTGCCGGTGGTGACGGCATGGTCCACCCCGGGCGCGGCGATGCTGGTGGTGGGGACCGGCGCGGTGGGCTACTCCGACGCGATCGGTGCCTTCGTCCTCGCCGCGGTGCTGGGCATGATCGCCGGCTTCTCGGGGATCTTCGCCCGGGCGATGCGCCGGGTACCGATGGCCCTGGCCTCGGGCATGCTCGCCGGCGTGCTGCTGCGCTTCGGGCTGGAGGTGTTCGTCTCGATGGGCACGCAGTTGGCGATGGCGCTGGCGATGTTCGCCACCTGGCTGGTCGGGCGGCGCCTGTTCCCACGCTATGCGGTGGTGGCCACCCTGCTGGTGGGCATCGCGGTGGCCGGCGGCCAGGGCCTGCTGCAGCTGCAACAGGTACGGCTGGAATGGGCGGTACCGGTGTTCACCACACCCACGCTGTCCTGGCCGGCGGTGTTCAGCATCGCCCTGCCACTGTTCGTGGTGACCATGGCCTCGCAGAACATTCCCGGGGTGGCGGTGATCCGCGCCTGCGGCTACGACACGCCGGTGTCGCCGGTGATCGGCTGGATCGGGGTGGTCAATACGCTGCTGGCCCCGTTCGGGGCCTTCGGCCTGAACCTGGCGGCGATCACCGCGGCGATCTGCATGGGCCGCGAGGCGCATGAAGACCCGGCGCGGCGCTACACCGCCGCGGTGGCCGCCGGTGCCTTCTATATCGTGGTGGGCCTGTTCGGGGCGACGGTGGCGGCGGTGTTCGCGGCCTTCCCCAGGGAACTGGTGGCCTGCGTGGCCGGCATCGCGCTGTTCGGCACGATCGCCAACAGCCTGGCCGGCGCGCTGCGCGAGGAGGCCGACCGCGAGGCGGCGCTGGTCACCTTCCTGGTGACCGCATCGGGGCTGTCGCTGGCCGGGATCGGTTCGGCGTTCTGGGGCCTGGTGGCCGGCGGCATCTGCCTGCTGGTGCTGCGGCCACGGAGCGGGCGCGGCTAGCCGGCTCAGGCATCCAGCAGCAGGGCCGTGGCGAGGTTCACTGCGACGAACAGGGCTACGCCGACCACCACGGCCAACCAGCTGGTACCGCCCCGCGCGGCCAGCTCGGCCTGCAGGTCCGGCCCCTGCCCGCGGTGGGCAGCGCTTGCCGCACCGATCTGGCGCGTGGCATGGCGCAGGTACAAGTGGTTGCCCACCACCCCGGCGGCGACGGCAATGGCGATGCTGATGATGGCGGAAATGCTGCCGCTGACGCCGATCAGCAGCTCGATGCTGGAAATGACCAGCATCGCGCCAAGCCAGAGCGCGGCCACCGCGTACATACGGCGATACAGCATCCACAGCGCCCCGAACAGGAAGGCGGCCCAGTTCCAGGTGCTGACGCTGTCGGGGTTCGGGTTCTGGTCCAGATTCCACTTGCGGCGGTAGACGGGGAACCTGGGACCGACGAAGGCGGCGTAGGCCTGCATGGTCTCGTTGAGCGGTGCGGGCACCGGCGCGCCGACTGACGAGGCTGGCGCGGCGTAGGGATCATGGGTTGGATCCGGTGCACGGGCGGCCCTCAGCTCGGCGATGCTGTGCAGGGGCTGCCACTGCTCCAGGCCCTGGCGCCAGACCAGGGTGCCGGCTTCAACCTGGCCCTGGGCGTGCAACTGCTGCAGCTGCCCGGTGGACAGCGGACCATGGCGCTGCTGCTGGGGATCGGCGTAATACCACTGGGTATCGGTCATGACTCGCTCCTTGAGGGATCGCTGGCGCCCGGTTACAGCGGCAGCACGCGGAAGGTCTGCACCAGCGCGTGCCGCGCCCCCGGGGCGAGGGTGACCACGTCCGGGCCGGCGTTGGCCGCTTCCAGGCAGACATAGTTGCGCCAGCCGGCGCCGACGTCGACCATCTTCGCCGCACCGGCCTGCCCGGGGTTCCAGGCCACCAGCGAGCGGCTGCCTTCGGTGCTGATCTCGATGCGGCGCTTGAGCGTGGGGTCCTTCAGGACATAGCGCCCGCCGGCATGGGTATAGATGCGGTCGCTGCGGCCGGGATCGCGCGGGTCGCGCAGGCTCCAGTCGCCGCGCTGGACGCGGGGGGTGGCGTAGTTTTCGAACTTGTCCAGGTAGGTCAGGCCATCCAGGCCCTCGACGCTGACCTGCAGGGCATCGCCGACCTGGAAATAGTTGTGCAGCGCCTGGGTGAAGCTGAGCGGCTGGCTGCCGGTGTTCTCAGTGAGCAGGCGCTGTTCCAGGGTGCGGCCGATGCGCAGCTGCATGGTCAGGCGCAGGGCCAGGTTGTCCAGCGCCGGTGGTGCCAGGGTCAGCACGACGGTGCCGTCGGCCTCGCGGCGGGCGTCCTGGAGCGTCCACGGCAGGTCACGCACGAAGCCATGCGACGGTACATCGGTGCCCTGCCCCTGACGGCCGAAGTAAGGCCAGCACACCGGGCTGCCGCCGCGGATCGGGGTGGGCAGCGCCTGGGCGCTGGGCGAGAGCCACAGTACGTCCTTGCCGCCCTTGGGCACGTAGGACAGCAACTGACCACCGAACACCGACACCGCGGCGGTGGCGAACGGGGTGTCCACCTGCCAGGCCGGGAAGCCCTGCACGTTGGCCAGGCCAAGGCCCTCGAGCCTGGGCAATGCGGCCCCGGGCGCGGCCGGCGACTGCAGCAGGCGGGTACGGTTGGGCGGCAGCGGGAACACGCTTGAGGCAGGCAGGCTGGATGCGGGCATGGGCGTCGGCGGGGTCGGGAGGGGAGGCGCGGTGCGCAGGGCGGTGAGGATGCGTTGGCCGGCACGGCCGTCGGGGTTGGCCCAGCCCAGGCGCTGCTGTTCGGCCTGGATGGCGCGGCGGGTGGCGGTGCCGACCATGCCGTCGGCGGCGCCGATGTCATGGCCGCGCGCGAGCAGCAGGGTCTGCAGTTCGCGGCGTTCGCGGCGGCCGATGCCGGGGTCGTCGGTGGGCCAGGCCGCGACCGTGCCGCTGCCGCCGCGCAGGCGGTCGGCCAGGGTGGCGATGGCCAGCGCGTAGCTTTCGGCGGCGTTGTAGGCGTAGATCGCGTCGTAGTTGCGGAACACCAGCCAGGCCGGGCCCTTGGCACCGGTGGGCAGCAGCAGCGCGGCATTGCTGTCGGCCGGCAGGCCGGCCGGGGCCAGCGCGCCGCCGCCGACCGGCACGATGCCCAGCGCGCGCCAGGCCGCCAGCGGCTTGCGCTGGGTACGCCCGGCCACGGCGGGATTGAAGCCGGCAGGCAGGTTCACTTCGATGCCCCATGGCTGGCCGGTGCGCCAGCCGGCCTTGGCCAGGTAGTTGGCGGTGGACGCCAGGGCATCGGGAATGCTGGCGACCAGGTCGCGGCGACCATCGCCATCACCATCCACGGCAATGCGGGCATAGGTGGACGGCATGAACTGGGTGTGGCCGAATGCGCCGGCCCACGAGCCGGTCAGGCCCTCGGCCTGCAGGTCGCCGGCGTCGAGCAGCTTGAGCAGGGCCAGCAGTTCGCCGCGGAAAAACGGCTGGCGGCGGCCGTTGCACGACAGCGTGGCCAGCGACTGCAGCAGCGGGCGCTTGCCGAACACCCGGCCGTAATCGCTCTCCACGCCCCATACCGCCACGATCGTGGCCGGGTCCACGCCGTACTGGCTGGACACGCGGTTCAACAGGTCGCGGTGCTGGGCCAGCAGCGCGCGACCGTCGTCGACGCGCTGGCTGTCGACCAGGGCGGCCAGGTAATCCCACAACGGGGTGGTGAACTCCGGCTGCGCATCCAGCAGCGGCAGCACGCTCAGGTCCGGGCTGAGCCCGGCAGTGGGGCGGCTGAAGCCGGCCGCGCTGACGCCCTGCTTGAGCGCCTGCGGCTGCAGGCTGGCCAGGCAGCGGTCGAATTCGTCCTGCGGCGCGGCCTGCGCGGCGGCGCTGCCCAGCCACGCCATGGCCAGCAACGCTGCGGTGAGGCATTTCATTGGCGGGAATCCTTGCAGCCAGTGTTGAACGGCATGATAGCCGCAAGCGTCGAGGCGACGGGCCGATGCGGCAGATTGACTACAGCGGCTGCAACAGCCGCAGCCCGAATGCTGGTTCGGTCGCGTTCCAGTGCGCGCTGACCCGCAGCCCGGCCTCGGCGGCCAGTGACGCGAACACCGCGTCGGTGTACTTGTGGCTGTATTCGACCGTCATCGCTTCGCCCTCGGCGAAATCGAAACGGCGGCCGGCCACCTGCACGGTCTGCGCGCAGCGGCTGACCAGCTCGGTTTCGATGCGCAGCCGCGGCACGCTGTAGCGGGCGCGGTGGGCGAAACCCTCGAGGTCGAAGTCGCTGCCGATCTCGCGGTTGAGCCGGGCCAGCAGGTTGAGGGTGAACGCGGCGGTGATGCCGGCCGCATCGTTGTAGGCGGCCTCGATCAGGGCCGGGTCCTTGTGCAGGTCGATGCCGATCAGGGCCAGGCCGTCGCTGCCCATGGTCCGGCGCATCGCCTGCAACAGCGCCACCGCGTCGGCATGGACGAAGTTGCCCAGGGTGGAGCCGGGGAAGAACAGCAGCCGGCGCGTGGCGGCGCGCTGCGGGGTGGGCAGCTGCACCGGGGCGGTGAAGTCGGCGCAGACCGGCAGCATTTCAATCTGCGGCAAGGCGGTGGCCAGCCGCGCGATGCTGGCCAGCAAGGCCGCGCGCGAGATCTCGATCGGGGTGTAGGCGACCGGATCGGCCAGGGCGTGCAGCAGCAACTCGGTCTTGCGGCCGCTGCCGCTGCCCAGTTCGACCACGTGCAGGCGTGGGCCGACGGCGACGGCGATGTCGGTAGCGCAGTCCTGCAGCAGTTTCAGTTCGGTGCGGGTGGGGTAGTACTCGGGCTGGCGGGTGATCCGTTCGAACAGCGCCGACCCGCGCGCGTCGTAGAAGTACTTGGATGGCAGCTGACGCGGCCGCAGCGACAAGCCCTGCAGGATGTCGGCGGTGATCCGGGCGCGGTCGGGCTGCAGGTCGGTGAGCGCTTCGAGCGCGTCGCTGACCGTGCTCATGCCGCGTCCCGGGCCAGGCGCAGGCCGGCGAACTGCCAGCGCGCCGAAGGCGCGAAGAAGTTGCGGTAGCTGGCACGCACGTGCCCTTCGGGGGTCGCGCAGCTGCCGCCGCGCAGGATCCATTGGCCGTTCATGAATTTACCGTTGTATTCGCCCAGGTTGCCGGCGAAGGGACGGAAGCCCGGGTAGGCGCCGTAGGCGCTGCTGGTCCATTCCCAGACATCGCCGAACAACTGCAGCAGGGCGGTGTCGGTGGCCTGCCCGGCCGCGCTGGCGCCGGCCGGATGCAGTCGGTCGGCATCGGCGAAGTGGCCGTGCAGCGGTTGGCCGCTGGCGGCGGCCTCCCATTCGAACTCGGTGGGCAGGCGCGCGCCCTGCCAGCGGGCATAGGCGTCGGCTTCGAAATAGCTGAGGTGGCAGACCGGCGCGTGCGGGTCCAGGGCCTGCCAGCCGCCAAGGGTGAACTCGCGCTCCAGCGCATCGTCCCAGTACAGCGGGTGCTGCCAGCCTTCGGCCTGGCACAGCGCCCAGCCTTCGCTCATCCACAGGGTGACGTCGCGGTAGCCACCGGCCTGGATGAACTGGCGGTACTCGGCGTTGCTGACCGGGCGGTTGGCCAGCGCATGGGCGGGCACCAGCACGCGGTGCCGCGGTGATTCGTTGTCGTAGGCGAAGGCGCCGTGCCCGGGCCAGGCCGGGGCGCCGATCTCGACGATCTGTTCGGGGCTGCCGCGCCAGCGCAGCGGGATGGCGGTCGCGCTGGTGCGGACCAGGTCGTCGCGGTAGGCCGGCTGCAGCGGGTTGCTCCACAACGCATGCTTGATGTCGGTGAGCAGCAGCTCCTGGTGCTGTTGTTCGTGGTGCAGGCCGAGCAGCAACTGGTGGCTGGCCTGCGCATCGAGCGCATTGGCCTGCAGCAGGCCGATCACCTGCTGGTCGACCAGCGCGCGGTACTGCAGCACCTGGTCCAATGATGGCCGCGACAGCAGCCCGCGCTGCGGGCGCGCATGCGCCGGCCCAATGCTCTGGTAGTAGCTGTTGAACAGGTAGTGCCAGTCGGCGTTGAACGGTACATGGCCGGGCTGGGTGGCCAGCACGAAGCGTTCGAAGAACCAGGTGGTATGGGCCAGATGCCATTTGGCCGGACTGGCATCGGGCATGCTCTGTACCAGGGCGTCTTCGGCACTGAGCGGGCTGGCCAGCGCGATGCTGCGCGCGCGGATGCCGGCATAACGCACGGCCAGCGGTGCCGGGGGTGCGGCCGTGGTCGGCGGCGACGGGGCAACGGCGATATTCATCCCGTGCAGGATCGACCAGCCGGGGTGAGCGCAACGTCATGGCAAGGCTCACATCGCGTTACACCGCCCACGCCGCCACTCAAGTTGACTGCGCGCAGGCCGCTACCGGGAAGACCATCGCCTGCGTGTTCCGGTTTGCACGATGCAGCCCTGGCGCGCCGGCCCACACCCGTGGAACCGTCCTTGCGCGATCACCTGCTACGCCAGCCTGGCCACTACCTGTTCGTACTGCCGGCCGCGCTGGTGGGGCTGGGCGTATGGTCGGCCACGCCGGCCGACGAGGTGGCCAGCGCGGTGCACCGCATCCTGCCGCTGGTGCTGACCTGCCTGGGCGTCGGCCTGGGCCTGATCTACAACCGCGTGCGCGCGGTATGCCTGCTGCTGGCGATCGCGCTGGCATTTGCGATCCTGCACGGGCTGGTGGGCGGTTTCCTCAACACCGGCGCGGTGACCGCGCTGACCCCGCTGCTGTTCCACGCAGTGTCGGTATGGCTGCCGCTGCTGATGGCGCTGCATGGTCTGTGGCCCGAGCGCGGGCGCCTGCGCCAGGACCTGCTGCTGCGCGGGGTGGTCAGCGGCGCGGCGGTGGGGACGTTCGCCCTGCTGGCCGCACAGGGGCCGCAGGGCATGCACGACCTGCTCTCGGACCAGCATTGGCCCTGGTTGCCGACCGGCTGGAGCCGGCTGGCGCAGCTGCCCTCGCTGGCGTTCGTGCTGGCCCTGGCCGGGCTGGCGGTACAGGCGCTGCGCCAGCCGCGGCCATTGCATACGGCGATGCTGGTCGCGCTGCTGGTGGTCTGGGCGATGCTGCCACGGGTGTTCCTGTCGCCGGCACTGCTGCCGGCACTGGCCAGCGCCGCGCTGCTGCTGCTCGTCTCGGCGATGCTGCAGGAGTCCTTCCACATGGCCTTCCGCGACGAGCTGACCGGGCTGCCCGGCCGGCGCGCGTTGAACGAGTGCCTGCAACGGGTGGGCGCAACCTACACCATCGCGATGGTCGATGTGGACCACTTCAAGCGCTTCAACGATACCCATGGCCACGACAGCGGCGATGACGTGCTCAAGCTGGTGGCCGCACGGCTGGCCGCGGTGGGTGGCGGCGGCCGCGCGTTCCGCTATGGCGGCGAGGAGTTCGCGCTGGTGTTCCTGGACCGCCCTGCCCCGGCCTGCGTGGATGCGGTGGAAGCGGTCCGGGCGATGGTGGCCGACACCCGGCTGACCCTGCGCGACCGCGCGGCGCGGGCCGCCGACGATGCGGTCGGGCGGTTGCAGCGGGGCCGTGGCGGCCCTGGCGTGGTGGTGCAGGTAACGGTGAGCATCGGCGTGGCCGACAGCCGCGCCGGCGATGGCCCGCAGGCGGTGATCAAGGCCGCCGACCAGGCGCTGTATGCCGCCAAGGACGCCGGGCGCAACTGCGTGCGCGCACACGGCCTGCAACGGGCCGTGGCGGTGCGCAGCAGCGGCGATGCCGCTCAGGGCAACGCGTCGAGATAGAACCAGCGGCCGTCTTCGCGCACGAAGCGGCTGTGTTCTAGCATCTTTACCGCGCTGCCGCCGCCGACCTTGTAGCGCGCGGTGAACCTGACCCGGGCATGGTCGGGATCGGTGAGGCCATGTTCGTGCACGGTCAGCCCCAGCCATCGGGTGCGCTGGCCGGCCGGCTCCTCCAACGACAGTTCGGCCGGGCGGGTGCTGGGGTGCCAGCTGGCCAGCAGGTAATCCGGCAGCTGTTTCACGTAGGCGCTGTAGCGCGAGCGCATCAGCGCTTCGGCATCGGGCGTCGGGGCGCCGGCATGGTACCGGCCGCAGCAGGCGGCGTAGGCCAGCGGGCGGCCGCAGGGACAGGGATCAGGTGTGCTCATGGGCGCATTGTCGCGCGTTTGTCCGGGTACGCCGTAGGTACCGACCGTTGGCCGGTACGTGCGCGCGGCGTGCGCGGTGCTATCCGGTACCAGGGCCCGGGCGTATGCTGGCGCGCCTTGTGTCGCAGAGTTGCTGCCGTGCTGGAACTGGTTCCCCCTGAGCTGTTGTGGTTGGTGGCGATCGCCTTCATCGCCGGTCTGGTCGATGCCGCCGTGGGCGGCGGTGGGCTGGTGCAGTTGCCCGGATTGTTCACCGTATTGCCGCAGCACACCCCGGCGATGCTGTTTGGCACCAACAAGTTCAGCTCGATGTTCGGGACCGGTGCGGCGGCCTGGCGCTATGCGCGCAATGTGCGCTTCCCGTGGCGGCCGGTGCTGTTCGCCGCCGGTACCGCGTTCGTGTTCTCCTTCGCCGGCGCCACCGCGGTCAGCCTGCTGCCCAAGGATGCGGTGCGGCCGCTGGTGCTGGTGCTGCTGGTGGCGATGCTGGGCTACACGCTGTGGAAGAAGGATTTCGGTGCCCTGCACCGGCCGCGCGAGATCGGCCGCAAGGAGTTGGCCACCGCCTTGGGTATCGGCGCGGTGATCGGCTTCTACGACGGGTTCTTCGGGCCGGGCACCGGTAGCTTCCTGATCTTCCTGTTCGTGCGCTTCTTCGGGCTGGATTTCCTGCGCGCCTCGGCCGCCTCCAAGGTGGTGAACCTGGCCACCAACGTGGCGGCGATCTCGTTCTTCGTTCCCACCGGCAACATCCTGTGGCTGTTCGCGCTGCCGATGGCCGCGGCCAACATCATCGGCTCGGTGGTGGGCACGCGGTTGGCGCTGCGTGGCGGCACGCCGTTCATCCGCAAGCTGTTCGTTGGCCTGGTGGTGGTGCTGATCGCGCGGATGGGCTGGGACACCTTCGCCGGTTAGTCCGCCAGCTCAGCACGCAGCCGTGCAATGGCGTAGTTCCAGTCGATCCGCTCCTGCTCCAATCGTATCGATGCCCCGTAGCGTCCCGAGCGGAGTTGAACATAGAACGCCGCTTCGTCGGCGGTCAGTCGCGGGAGGGTTGCAGCCTGATGCACGACGTCTTCAACGCCGACTCGATCGGGAGGACAGGACAGGAGGGCCTGCTCATCCATCAGCACCGAGACCACGTGCGGCAAGTGCGCGCGCAACCTGTCCAGAATGGCCAGCCCGTGAGTATCGATATCTCCCCAATAGAAGACGGGCAGGCTGGCGAGCCACGGTACGCGACTTGAATACTGGACCGCGTACCCTTTCGCCATCAGCACCAGTGTTCCAGGAAGTCCCTCACAGGCAAGGCCGGTTTGCAGGTTCTCCACGATCAACACCCGCCGGACAGGGATCTCCAGGCGAGCGAGCTGCTCAATCGGCACGGCCAGATCATCCAACCCACCAAGATGCGCCGCCAGCGCAGCATCCGGCACGCGCATGCGCACTCGATCTGGGAGCTCCCGCAAGCCCGCACGCTCTGCGAAGCGGCTGCCGCCCGAACCCGGCCGCAGTACCGCCAATGCATCACCCAGAATGCGCGCTCGGCCGGTCAGCCATTTGCTGTCGATACCGGAAACCGGTATCTGGCGCGGGTAGAGACCGCTCGATGGGTTCATCTCCAGCCAGCGAAGCACGCCGATCACGCGCTCCAGCTCACCCTCGGGGGCGTCACCCAGCATATCGAAATGGGCGTTGGCCAATCGGACGTGCAGATCCCCGGCATCCGGCCACGCACGCTGAAAGCGCTCCAACGCGGCCAAAGCACGTTGCCAGCGGACGGTCTGGCCGAGCGCCGCTGCGACCGCGGATGCATCACTCAGACGCCAGTGCGTAGGCAATGCCTGCGGACCCAGCCTCGACCAGGTCACATTGCGGATGGTCACACCTTCGACGGGCTGCCAGGCCTTCAGCCAGTGACCGAACTTCCTGAAGCCATCCTCGCTCTCGACCAGGCTCTGCGACGGCTCGTTCAATGCGATCAGCTCGGGCCAACTGCCTTCGCCGAGTAACCACTGACCGCGACGCCGTCGCCAGCGTCGTTCAAGCTCGGCCAATGCAGCCGCTGGAAGGAGCATGCGGGTAGGTGCCATGCCCCATCATCGCATGCCTTCCAGCCAGATCAGTCTTCCGCTCGCTCGGCGACGGCGCGGGTGCGTTCTGGCAGCTTGAGCCGTTTGCCCTCTTCGTCGTACTCGATCAACAGCACCCCGGAGTCGTGCCGGCCACTGATCTCAACGAAGCAGGCGCCGCCGATGAAGGGCTCCAGCGTCATCACCGATTTCAGCGGCGTTGCCACCACCATCTGGAAGCCGAAGTTTTCGAAGATGTTCATCGCCAACGCGGTGAACTCGTTATCGGCCTTGTCGAACGCTTCGTCCAGCACCACGGCGGCATAGCTGGGCAACTGACTCTCGGCCCCACCCAGCTGGTATCGCAGCGCAGCGGCCAGGCATGTCGTAGCCAGCTTCTGCCGCTGGCCGCCGGACTTGCCGGCGCCACTGCGGTAGATCTCGACCTGCTGGCGGGTTGCGGCGTCCAGCTCGACGCCGATGAACTCCACATGCAGGCGCACGTCGAGCACGTTTTCCCGCCAGCGCTTGTCCTCGCCTTCCTGCGAGCCAAGCCGCTTCACCAGCTCACGCAGCACGGCAAACTGTGCCTCGGCCACCTCGCGCTCTTCGGTCTGATGATGCGAGAGCACGTCACGCAGCTGCAGATGGAACTCAAGCACCTCGGGCAGGCGCCGGTCACTGAGCTCGATGGTCAGCAGCGTGCCACGGTTAAACGGTACCTGCTCCAGCGAGGCATTGACTTCGTCCAGCCGCTGGCCGATCGACTTGCGCGCCTCGGCACTGTGTCGTTGCAGTGCCAGCAGGTTGTTCTTGCTCTGGTTCTGCAGCAGGTCAAAGAAACGCTCTTCATGCTGAGGCAGGCCATCGCGCTCCAGACGCGCCAGGCGTGCGAGGTAATCGTCTGCCGAGGCAACCGACGCGGTAAAGTCGCCCGACTCCTCCGGCCAGGCCTGCGCGAAGCGGCGGAAGCAGGCGACCAGCTGCGATTCGACGCGGTGCACGTCCTGCTGCGTGGAGGCCAGATTCTCATTGATGCCCTTGCTGATCTCGCGCATCTGGTCTTCGAGCGTTTCGAGGCTGAAGCCACCGAACGCGTCGAGGCGACGCTGAAGTCCTGCTTCCTGGGTCACACCCAGTGCGGGCAGTACCAGCGCTCGGCTCTTCTGGCGCCTGGCGTCCTGCTTGTCGCGTTCGCGGGAGAGTTCACGAAGTTCGACGCGCGTGTCCTCATAGGTTCGCTTCGCCTGCTCGATATCGGCGCGGGCGCGGTCGATCTGCTGGGCCAGACGGGCCAGATCAGCGTTGCCGTCCCGCAGTTCCTGCAGGGCCGATGCGATGTCCTGGAGTCGCTGGACCGCGGTGGCGACATCAACCTCCTCCCAAGCGAAGTTGATCAGCTGGTTGCAGGCAAGTCGTCGATCGTTGTCGAGGTCGCGTTGGCTGCGCAAGCTCGCAACGTCCTGGTCGCATTCGGCGATGCGTTGCGCCAGTTCCTGCGCTTCCTTTCGGAACAGGGCGAGCTTTTCCCGGTTGTTGAAACCCAGAAGCCAACGGCGACGGTCGCCGATCGCATTGCGGTCGTCCTTCTCGAACCGGTCGCCGGGATGCTTGACCTGCCCTTCGCGCGAAATTCCTCGTTCGACATCGCGCAGTTGTTTGGCTTCGACGCACTCATAGTCGTAACGCTTGCCAAGTTCGCGACGCAGCCACGGCTCGAACACACTGTCGCGAAGCTCAAGCTTGTGCAGCAACGATCGCGCTGATGGCGAGCGTACGATCGCATCGTCGTTGCGGCGGACGCGATAGTAGGTCAGCCGCATGCCAAGGTGAGTACGATTCACCCAGGCATTGACCTCGTTGTAGTGCTTGTCTTCCACCAGCAACGACTGTGCGAAGCCGAACAATACACGCTCGATCGCGCCCTGCCAGGCTGCCTGGTCCTGGTGGACCTGGATCAGCTCACCGACGAAGGGCAGCGCGGCCTCGGGCACGCCCGTCTCTTCGGATAGCCGGCTGCGCAGCTTCTGCAGCGGCGCGGGAATGCTGGAGGGGGTGCGCTCCATGGCTTCCAGTTCTGCGCGAACATCGGCGAAACGACGAGTATCGTCCTGTTTGCCTGCCTGGCGCTCGGCGATCGCGTCATCCAAGGCCGCTGCCGCCTGCTGGCGATTATCGAGTTCGCTCTGCGCCCGCCCGATCAACTGCGCAAACCCATGCGCGTCATCTGGAAGGTCTTCCTGCAGTTTTGCTGCAGCCTGGCGGGCCTGCTCGCGCTTTGCTTGCCGGCGATCCTGCTCTGACTGGGCGCGCCCCTGTTCACGCTCAAGCTCTTCGATGCGCTCGCCGCCTTGCTGGCGCCGCTGCAGCTCAAGCTCAGCGAGGTGCTCCTCATGATTTACCAGTGCCTGGCGGCGCTGGGTTTCTTCTCCCTGCAGCCCACGATGGCGCACATCGATTTCCTGCAGGCGCTTTTCCAGCAACTGCTGCAGCCGCGATTCGCGGAAGCTGTCGAGGCCGAGCTTCAAGGTCTCCTCATCGGCGCGCTGCAGGTTCATTGTTTTCAGTTCGGCGTGCAACGCACGCGCGGGCAACAACGTTTCGACCTGGAGCCGGGCCGTGACCACCGACGTGTGCGCGCCATCCAGTTCGGCGAAGTCGCTGACCAACCGCTCGGCGGCATCGAACGTCTTGGGCGTATCCAGCATGAAGTCGCGCAGGAAGACGTTCAGGTCGCCGAGATTCTTGGCCGACTGCGTCTTGTGCAGCAGGCGCAGCGCCATCTCGTTGTCGATGCCCAGCAGGTGGCGGAAGCGCTCGGCATAGCCGGTGAAGCTGTCGAAATGGTGGACGTCGCCCAGGCGCTGCTTGAGCTTTCGCAGGTCCAGGTCGAAGCCGCCAAGGTCTTTGGCGATATCGAAAGGCCGCTCGGCGATCAGGTAGTGCTTGCGGACGTCGGCGGCTGCCGCGCCGTTGCCGGCGATCCAGAACAACCGTACCAAGCTGACCACCCGGCCGTCGCCAGCACGGTACTCCAGCACCACTGCCGTCCAGGTCGCACCCTTGCGCAGGTACTGAGTGGCAATTTCGCCGGTGCCACGGTCCTGCTGGTCAGCCCACGCGCCACGCACGTAGGACACCAGGTTGCGGTCGCGACCACTGCGCTCGGCTTCCCGTGCAGCCGCATTGAAGTCGACGATCGATGGGGGAACCAGCATGGCCGACATGGCATCCAGCAGGGTCGACTTGCCCGAACCGGAGCGACCCACGAACAGGAAGCCCCGTTCGGCGATCGGCACCTCGGTCAGTCCGTTGAACGTGCCCCAGTTGTGAACCTGCAGGCGGCGCATGCGGAACTGCTGCAACCGCGGATCAGGCAGGCCTTCGGTGAATAGGGCGGGAGTGTGCTTGGAGATGGCCATGCGTTATCGGTCGTTCCGTTCAGGCTTTAGCAGCCGGGGTTTCGCGCAACTTGCGGTAGACCGACGACAGTGCTGACACGTCTTCGGCGGAGAACAGCAGCTTCAGCGCCGGGGACACCTCGTGTCGATCTTCCTGGCCTGGCAGGCGGGTGAGGATGTGGTTCTCTTTCATTTTCTGCACGGCCGCCGCGACGCGACGGTTGAATCCGGCGCGGTCGGTGGAGAGGTTCTTCTCATAGATCGCCAGGGCTTCGGCCATCTCCGTCTCGGCCACTACGGCGCGATTGCCGCGTGCGTCGGCCTCGGCCAGTTGTTGGCGTAGATAAAGCAGCAGCACCGAGTCGATGAACGTCAACGGCGAGCTGCGCAGCAATACCGGCGCGTCGACGTCTTCGGTGTCGGCTTGGCGGGTGAAGGCAACGCCGCTGTCGCGGTCCAGCACCAGTTCCAGGAACAGGTCCGAGAGCGCTGAACGGATGGCCGCTTCGCTGCGGATCAGAGCCGGCCACAGCTTGGCGTGGCGCATCTGGTCGATACTCGGGCCTATCAACAGCTGGCACAGCGCTCGGCGCCCGTCGAGCGGCAGACGCCCGGTGTCGCCCATGTAGAACACGTCGCTGTTGCGCCGCGGCACCGGGGTGACGACGACCGGTTCTGCGTCGAGGTCATGGGCGCCGCCGTCGATCGGCTCGGCATCGTTGGAATCTTCATGCCAGTTCATGGCGTTTCTCCTGGGTGAACCAAACCAACGGGATGCGGGCGCGTCGCCACTGCCCATCGCCGCCACGCCAGTGTGCGGTTTCCTGCTCGCCATCGACCACTGTGCCGTGGCGGGTGCCAAGCGACAGGTAGCCGATGACGCTGCCCAGCCCCTGCGGCGCTTCACGTTGCGACAGGGCCTGGGCGATGCTCAGTTTCGGTTGAATGGCCAGTAGCTCGTGCAGATCGCGGCGTAGCGTTCGGAAGTCGATTTCCGACGAGGCCACCAGATCGCCGACGCTTTCCAATGAGATGCTGGCGGCGTCATTGCGCTGGACGCTGCCATCGACCTGCGCGGTGCGCGGATCGTGCAGTTTCCACTGCGACCACGATCGCAGTCGGCTGGTTGTGAGCTGGAGGTCGCGGCCGATGGGACGTTGGGCGGTGAATTCATCACGCAGCGCCAGTGCTTCGGATTGCGCCTGCTTGAGCAGCTGGTTGAGCCGGCGCTGCTCCAGGTATCCCCGGCTCTGCACGAAACCACGCAGGCTGCGCGCGAAGTGCTGCAGCACGTCGTGGACCTGGCCGCCACGGTCGAGCATCGTGCCGGTAAAGCCGCGCAGGAAGGCGCGCTCGTTGCGATCCAGCCGCCGGGCGAAGCCGCGCGCAAGCACGGTTTCCAGCGCAGCGTCGAGCTGGGCACTCTGCTCGGCATCGTTGAGCAGTCGCCAGAAGGCCTGGAAGCTGCGCCCCGCGTCGCTGTCGCCAATCACATCCACGCCCTCGAACAGCCGGGAGAGCACATCGCCGCGCTCGCTTTCATCGTCGATGATACGTTCACGGAACTCGCGGTTGAGGCGTTCAAAATCGTCGCGGACGCGGCGGAAGTCTTCGGTGAGGTCATCGGCCAAGGTGATGATCTGGCGCGCCCGTTCCAGCGCGCGCTTGCCGTCGAGGGTGACCACACGGCCCTCGCCTACCCTCGCAATCTCGGCGTCGATACGATCACGTTCGTCGCGCAGCGCCGACAGCCGTGCATCCGGATCGGACTCGGTCTGCGCGGCCAGCTGCGAGAGCTGCTCGATCACCAGCGCCAGACGGCTCTCGGTGGCGGCGACGCGACTCTGCTCCAGGCTGTCAGCGAAACGAATCGCCTGCAGAGCCTGGGTCGACAGTTCGTACTGCTCCTGATCGGCGCCGTCGGGCAGGCGCCGCTCCAGCCAGCCCTGTGCCAGCCAATGGGCAATGTAGGCTTGGCCGGTGCGCGGCAGCTCACGCGACAACTCTTCGCCGTTGAGCTGGTCCAGCGCTCTCTGCAACCGCTCATGCAGGACTGCAGCGGGCAGCGTGCGCTCGCCGTCCATCAGCAGGCTCTGCAGCAGCCCGATGATCTCCGGAGCGTTGGCGGCGGCCAGCAGCTTCCACTGCGGCTGCTCGCGCAGGATGCGATAGCGGGTGATGCGTTCGCGGTGCTTCATGCAGACAGGACATCCGGAAGACCGCCGCGTGGCCTGTTGCCGCGCGGCGGGAAAATTGCCGGCCCGGCCGATCGCAGCCGGACACCCAGTATGTTCAGCGTTTGCCGCCCACTTCGATGAAGCGCAGGAACTCGGCGCGGGTGCGCGCATCCTCGCGGAAGCTGCCCAGCATCTTGGAGGTGACCATGCTGACCCCGCGCTTGTGGATGCCGCGGGTGGTCATGCACTCATGCGCACCTTCCACCACCACGCCCACGCCGATCGGCTGCAGCACGTCCTGGATGCACTGGGCGATCTGCGCGGTCATCTTTTCCTGGACCTGGAAGCGGCGGGCATAGGCCTCGACCACGCGGGCCAGCTTGCTGATGCCCACTACCTTGCCGGCCGGCAGGTAGCCGACGTGCACGCGGCCGATGATCGGCGCCATGTGGTGTTCGCAGTGGCTTTCGTACTCGATGTCGCGCAGCACGATCAGCTCGTCGTAGCCGGCCACTTCCTCGAAGGTGCGCTCCATGTAGGCGCGCGGGTCGTCGCGGTAGCCGCTGAACCAGTCGCCGTAGGCTTCGGCCACGCGCCGCGGGGTATCCAGCAGGCCTTCACGGGTGGGGTCTTCACCGGCCCAGCGCAGCAGGGTGCGCACGGCCGATTCGGCATCGGCCTGGGTGACCGGGGTGGCGTCGTTGTCTTGCTTGCTCATTACATACAGCACCCGAAGGGGGGCGAGCATCGTACCCGACAGACCCCTCGGGCGTCCCCCCGGCGCGGGCCGGGGCCCGTCTTCATTGGGGCGGCGTTGGGCGGCGCTGCGCCCAAGGGTATTGATAGGGTCGAAATTAGTAGTATCCTATCTATCTGCCATGAAACGCACCCTCGACGAACGTACCCAGCTGCAGATGCAGCTCAGCTCCGGCCTGCTCTATGCAGGGCGGCAGTGGCAGCGCCTGGCCGACCAGGCGCTGGGCAGCTATGGCATCTCGGCGGCCTGCACCATGCCGCTGCTGCTGATCGGCCGCGCCGGCGGGGGTATCCGCCAGGTCGCGCTGGCCCAGCAGCTGGGCATGGAAGGCCCCTCGCTGGTGCGCCTGCTGGACAAGCTGTCGGCCAGCGACCTGGTCCGCCGCGAATGCGACGCCAGCGACCGCCGCGCCAACCTGCTGTGGCTGACCGACAAGGGCCAGGCGCTGGTCAGCGAGCTGGAAAGCCAGCTCATCGGGCTGCGCCGGGACGTGTTCGGCGAACTGTCGACCGACGAACTGCGCACGGTGCTCAAGCTGTGGCAGCTGCTGGCCGAGGCCGCCGAACGCGTGACGTAAGCCTGTTCCCCGTTGTACCGCCCGGTGTCGGCCCCTGACGCCGGGCGATCCCCTTTCCGCTCTCCTGCGAACCCTTTGCCTCGATGTACGGTGAATTCAGTTTCTATGGTGTGTTCGTCCCGACCCTGCTCGGGCTGATGCTGCTGGCCTACCTGCTCAACAGCGGGCTGCACCTGGTCCTGCAGCGCAGCGGCGCCTACCGCCACATCTGGCACCCCGCCCTGTTCAACCTGGCCCTGTACGTGATCGTGCTCGGCGGGTTGTTTTCCCTGATGCGTTGGATGCAATCGTGAACAAGACCCTCAAGCGTGCTTTCCCGGTCGTGCTGACCGTCGTGGCGGCGATCGCCGCGCTGCTGGTGCTGCGCCACCTGTGGGCGTACTACATGGACGAGCCGTGGACGCGCGATGCCCACGTCAGCGCCGACGTGGTGCAGGTGGCCCCGGACGTGTCCGGGCTGGTGGAGGCGGTGAAGGTGGCCGACAACCAGCCGGTCACCCGCGGCCAGGTCCTGTTCGTGGTCGACCGCGCCCGTTACCAGATCGCGCTGGAGCAGGCCCAGGCCGCACTCGGCGAACGCCGTGCCATGCTGGACCAGCTGCGCCGCGAGATCGCCCGCGACCGCAGCCTGTCCGACCTGGTCGCCGCCGAGGACGCCGAAGTGCGCCGGGCCAAGCTGCTGGCCGCTCAGGCCTCGATGGCCACCGCGCAGGCGGCGGTGGACCTGGCCAAGCTCAACCTGGCCCGCACCGAAGTGCGCAGCCCCAGCGATGGCCATGTCAACGACCGCACTGTGCGCGCCGGCGACTATGTCACCGCCGGGCGCCCGGTGATCGCGGTGCTGGATACCGGCTCGTTCCGCGTGGATGGGTACTTCGAGGAGACCCGCCTGCGCGGCGTGCATGCCGGGCAGAAGGTCGACATCCGCCTGATGGGCGAGGCCCAGCCACTGCAGGGCCACGTGCAGAGCATCGCCGCCGGCATCGAGGACCGCTACCGCAGCGAAGGCAGCAGCCTGCTGCCGAACGTGACCCCGGCCTTCGACTGGGTGCGGCTGGCCCAGCGCATCCCGGTGCGCATCCATATCGACACGGTGCCGGCGGGCGTGAACCTGATCGCCGGGCGCACCGCCACGGTCACCATCCAGCCCGATGCCAAGGCCACGTCGGCGCAACCGGCCCAGGCGGCGCTGTGAATCGCCCTGCCCTGCACCGCATCGCGCTGGGGCTGGCGCTGACCACGCTGGCCGCGTGCACGACCGTCGGCCCGGACTACGCCGTGCCCGCAGGGTCGGCCTTCCAGCGACCGGAGGCGAATGCGGCCTTCATCGACACCGGCAACCCGCAGGTGGCCGCCGGCGCCGAACTGCCGGCGCGCTGGTGGGAGCTGTACCAGGACGACCGCCTCAATGCGCTGGTGCAGCAGGCACTGCGCGACAACGTGGAACTTAAGGTAGCCGACGCCAACCTGCGCCGCGCCGCCGCCGTCTACGAGCAGGCGCTGGATGCCGGTGGTGTCGACTACGAGGCCGAGGCCGGGGTGAGCCGCGCGCAGCTGTCGGCCGAGTCGTTCCTGCTGGAGCACGAGCTGCCGCCGATCAGCCTGGCCGACGGCAAGTTCGCCGTGTCCTACCAGTTCGACCTGTTCGGCAAGCTCAAGCGCGCCGCCGAAGCCGCGCACGCCGATGAGCAGAGCGTGGCCGCCGCGCTCGACCTGGCTCGCGTCTCGCTGGTGGCGCAGGTAGCCGGCAGCTACGTGGAGATCTGCCACGCCAACCATGAGCTGCACGTGGCCGAGCACTCGCTGCAACTGCAGCAGCGCAGCCGCGAGGTCACCCAGCGGCTGATCGACGCCGGCCGTGGCACCCCGCCGGAGCTGGCCCGCGCCAATGCCCAGGTGGCGATGCTGCAGGCCGCGTTGCCGCCGCTGCACGCCCACCGCCAGGCCGCCGAATACCAGCTGGCCGCCCTGCTCGGCCGCACCCCGGGGCAACTGCCCGCTGGCGTGGCCGACTGCAGCCAGGCGCCTACCCTGGCCCAGCCGCTGCCAGTGGGCGATGGCCGTGCGCTGCTGGCGCGCCGCCCCGACGTGCGCCAGGCCGAGCGCCGGTTGGCCGCCGCCACCGCCCGCATCGGCGTGGCCACCGCCGAGCTGTACCCGGACATCCGCCTGGGCGCCTCGCTGGGCGTGGCCGGCCTGCTCGAGGATGTCGGCCAGCCGCTGACCCGACAGTGGTCGATCGGCCCGCTGATCTCCTGGACGCTGCCGTCCTCGGGCACCCATGCGCGCATCCATGCCACCGAGGCCGGTGCCGATGCGGCCCTGGCCGAGTTCGACCACAGCGTGCTGCAGGCGCTGCGCGAAACCCAGACCGCGCTCAGCCGCTATGCGCAGGACCTGCAGCGGTTGCAGTCGCTGCAGCTGGCCCAGCAGCAGGCCGCGCTGGCCGCCAGCCAGAACCGCCGCCTGTACCAGGGCGGGCGCACCTCGTATCTGGCCAGCCTGGATGCGGACCGCACGCTGGTGTCGGCCGATGCCACCCTGGCCCAGGCCCAGGCGCAGGTCTCGCGCGACCAGATCCAGCTGTTCCTGGCGCTGGGCGGGGGCTGGAATGCCGACGCCGTGGCCCCGCGCTCGGCCACGAGGTAACCCCATGTTGCTGCTGGACCGCCAGGCATGGCTGTTTTCGGTCAAGACCTTCCTGGCCGCACTGGCTGCGCTGTACATCGGCCTGGCCGGCAACCTCTCGCGCCCGTACTGGGCGATGGCCACCGTCTACATCGTCACCCAGCCAATGCTCGGCCCGACCCGCGCCAAGGGCGTGTACCGCGTCCTCGGCACGCTGATCGCCGGGGCGGCCACGCTGTGGATGCTGCCGCACCTGGTGGAAACCCCGTTCCTCCTCAGCGCGGCGATGTCGCTGTGGTTGTCGGTCTGCCTGTTCGTGGCCCTGCTCAACCGTGGCCCGCGCGGCTATGCGTTCCTGCTGGCCGGCTACACCACCGCCTTCATCGGTTTTCCCGCGGTGACCTCGCCGGACACCATCTTCGACACGGTGGTGGCGCGCAGCGAGGAGATCATCCTGGGCACGGTGGTGGCGGTGCTGTTCGCCTCGCTGTTGTTCCCTACCTCGGTGCGGCCGATGCTGCGCGCGCGGATAGGCAACTGGATGGGCGATGCGGCGCAGTGGTGCCGGCAGATCCTGCTGCGCGGCCAGGCGCACGCACCGCGCAACCGGCTGGCCGCCGACCTGGTGCAGTTCGACGCGCTGATCGAATTCCTGCGCCGCGACGACCCGCGCCACGCCGGTGCAGCGGTGTCGATGCAGCAGCTGCGCGACCGGATGCTGCTGATGCTGCCGGTGCTGTCGTCCATCGCCGACCGGTTGAGTGCGTTGCGCGCCGGTGGCCGCGCGCTGCCGCCAGGGCTGGAGCCGTTGGTGGCCGACATCGCGCAGTGGCTGGAGACGCCGGGCCGCGCCGGCGCCAGCGGGTACGCGGCGCTGCGCGAGCGCATCCTGGCCTTGAAGCCGGCCGTGGATGGCGAGCTGGACCACCTGCTGCTGGTCACCCTGCTGCTGCGCCTGGAGGAGCTGGTGGACCTGTGGCAGGACTGCGCCACCCTGCAGGAGGCGATCGAACGCGGCGATGCCCCGCGCGACACCGCGCACTACCGCATCGGCGCCAGGCGCGTGGGCGATGCCCGCCACGTCGACTACGGCATGGCGCTGTTCTCCGCCGCCAGCGCCGGCATGGCGCTGATGACCTACTGCGCGCTGTGGATCACGCTCGGCTGGGAAGGCGGCGGCAATGGCGCGATGATGGCCGCCGTGGCCGCCGCGTTCTTCGCCGCCCAGGACGACCCGGCGCCGAGCATGCTGTCCTTCCTGCTGTGGGCGATCGTGGCCAGCCTGGTGGCCGGGGTGTACCTGTTCGGCGTGTTCCCGGCGGTACACGACTTCGGCAGCCTGGCGCTGGTATTGGCGGTGGTGTTCCTGCCGGCCGGGCTGCTGCTGCACAAGCCGCAGACCGCGTTGATCGGGCTGCCGCTGATGGTCAACCTGGTGGCGCTGCTGAACGTGCAGAACACCTACAACGCCAATATCCAGAGCTTCATCAATTCCTCGGTGGCCATGTTCATCGGTATTGGCTTTGCGGTGATGATGACCCGCCTGTTCCGCTCGGTCGGCGCCGAGTGGACCGCGCGCCGGCTGGTGCGCCAGGGCTGGACCACGCTGGCCGAGGCCGCCGAAGGCCGCGGCCAGCAGGACCGCCAGCAGTTCGCCGCGCGCATGCTGGACCTGCTGGGCCTGCTCGCCCCACGCCTGGCGGCCACCCCGGAAGGCAGCGACATCGCCTCGGTGGACATGCTCACCGAAGCCCGTATCGGCCTGAACATCCTGCAGCTGCGGCGCGCCCGCCACGGCCTGCCGCCGGCCAGCGTGGAGGCGATCGAGGCGATCCTGGACGATGTGGCCACGCACTACCGCGCGCAGGTGGCACGGCGCGGCCCGCTGCCCGCACCGGCCGGTCTGCAGGCCAGGCTGGAGGCGTCGCTGCGGCGGGTGCAGACGGTGGCCCCGGGCAAGGCGCGCGATGACGCGCTGATGGGGGTGCTGGGGCTACGCTTTGCGTTGTTCCCGGAGGCGCCGGTGGCGCAACCGCACGCCGCTACCGCCGCTGCGCTGCCGTCACCGCGCTGAACCGCGCCGGGGCGGGCCGGCCGGCCCATGCCGATCAAGGCTATCCTGCCGCATGCATTTGCGCATGGAACAAGGTGATCCCGATGAGTTACGACCTGATGGTGTTCGACCCCGCCGTGGCCCCGCGTGAAGCGGAAGCCTTCCTGCAGTGGTACGACGCGCAGACCGAGTGGAACGAAAAGCACGACTACGACGATGCAGCGGTGTCGGTACCGGCGCTGCAGGCATGGTTCGGCGCGATCGTCGAGCATTTCCCGCCGATGGACGGCCCGCTGGCCGACGACGAAGACGAGCGCCCCGAAGTGACCGACTACAGCATCGGCCAGCACGTGATCTACGCCTCGTTCGACGACGAAGTGGCCGAGAACGCGCATGGCCTGGTGCAGGTGCTGGCCAATACCCACCAGGTGGGCTTCTTCGATGTCAGCGGCGACGGCGCCATCGTCTTCCCCGACGGCACCGTGCTGATTCCCGAGTAAGCTTCAGAACAGCCGGCCCTGCGCCGGCGGCGGCACGGCGGCGCTGTCGATCGGCGCTGCCGCACTGTCCTGCACGGCCGGATCTTTGTGACCCTGCAACCGCATGGCCAACCCGGACACACGGCTGGCATGGCGCTTGAGCGCGGCGATGATCACCTCCTCGCCGCCCAGTACATGCAGCGACTGCCGCGCCCGGGTGATGCCGGTATAGACCAGCTCGCGCGACAGCACGCCGTTGTCCTGGCGCGGCAACTGCAACCAGACCTCATCGAATTCCGAGCCCTGCGCCTTGTGCACGGTCATCGCGAACGCGCTTTCGTGCGCGGGCAATGCGCCGGGATGGAAGCCGCGCGGCTGGTCCGGGGTTTCGCCGGGGAACCAGGCCGTCACCGCGCCGTTGCGATCGGCCAGGCAGATGCCGATATCGCCGTTGAACAGACGGTGGCGGTAGCTGTTCTCGGTGATCAGCAGCAAGCGGCCGTGGAAATAGCCCGGCGCCAGGCCCGGCCGCGGCACCCCGGCCAACAGGGCTTCGATGCGGGCGTTGAGCCCGCGGGCGCCCTGCGGCCCTTCGCGCAACGCGGTGAGCAGGCGGATCCGGCCGGCATCGGCCAGCGCCTGGCCCGGGTCGGCCGCCGCGCCCAGCGCTCGCCAATGCGCCAGCAGGTGCTGCTGGTGGTGCTGCAACGGGTCGCGGTGATCTTCATGGAAATGCACGCCGGCCAGCGTGCCGCCGCGCAGCAGGGCCAGCGTGGTGGCACTGTCGCCCTGGCGGACGGCCTGGGCCAGCGCGGCCAGGTCGAGCGCATCGGTCTGCCGGTAGCCGCGCTGCAGCTGCACGCGCCGGCCGGCGAACCGGATTGGCGCGGCCAGCGGCTGCAATGCCGCCGGCGCCAGCAGCGGGCGCAGGGCCTGGGCATCGTCGGCCTGGGTGCCCAGGCCATCGCCACTGGCGTGCAGGATCGCGCTGAGCACATCGCCGGCTTCCACCGAGGGCAGCTGGTCCGGATCGCCCAGCAGCACCAGCCGGGTACCCGAGGCGATCGCCTCGACCAGCTTGGCCATCAACGGCAGGTCGATCATCGACGCTTCGTCCACCACCACCACCTCGAACGGCAACGGGTTGTCGCCGTGGTGGCGGAAGCGCGGGGAATCGGGAATCACCCCGAGCAGGCGATGCAGGGTGGTGCCGGTGCCGGGCATGGCGTCGCACAGCGCCGGGGCGATGCCGAGCAGGCGCAGCCGCTGCACCGCCAGGCGCAGGCTTTCGGCCATGCGCTCGGCGGCGCGGCCGGTGGGCGCGGCCAGCGCGACCCGCGGCAACGGCTGGTCGACCTGCACCGCCTGCGCGGCCAGCAGCACCAGCAGGCGCGCGATGGTGGTGGTCTTGCCGGTGCCGGGCCCGCCGGTGACCAGCACCAGCGGATGGCGCAGCGCGACGGCGGCCGCGCGCGCCTGGTGGTCGATGCTGTCGCGGGCCTGCGGGAACAGCTGGCCGAACAGCGCCGCCAGCGTCGCCGGGTCGGCCGCATCCAGCCGATGGCTGGCGATGCGTTGCAGGCCTTCGGCCAGGCGGCGTTCGTATTCGCGGTAGCGGCGCAGGTAGAGCAGGCCGTTTTCCAGTACCAGCGGCGCATCGGTGGCGGCCGCGTCGGTCTGCGAAGCGGGCATGTCCACCCACGCCGAGGCGCCCAGCTGAGCCAGCCAGTCCGCGCCGGGCGGCCAGTCCACGCCGGCCTCGAGCAGCCGCTGCGGCTGCCGCGGGTCCAACCCGGCATGGCCCTGGGCCACCGCCAGCGAGGCCAGCGCGGCGCCGGCCAGCACCGCATCGGGCGTGTCCGGGCGCAACCGCTGCAGGCTGCGCGCCAGCGCCTGGTCCAGGCTGCGCAGGGCGTTGCTGCGCTGCAGTGCGGCGAGCAGGCTCATGCCTCGCCCCGCGCGCGCGCGGCCATGCGCGCCTGGGCCTGCGGGCCACCGGCGAACAATGCATCCACGGCATCCACCAGCGCCGGATCGAAGCGGTGCGCGTACACGCCCGGGCTGTCGGCGCGCGTGGCATCCAGGCCACGGCAGAACAGGTAGCGGATGCCGCCCATGTCGCGCGCCTGGTCGTACTGCGCGCCCAGCCGGAAGCGCAGCCAGCGGTGCAATGCCACCGTGTAGATCAGTGCCTGCAGGTCGTATTCGCTGTGCTGCATGGCGCTTTCCAGCTGCGCCCGGTCATAGCCGGGCAGGCGATTGGATTTGTAGTCGAGCACGTACCAGCGTTGGCCGCGTTCGTAGGTGAGATCGATCTTGCCGGTCATCAGGCCCTCCAGCGTGCGCCGGGCACCGAAGCTGTGGCGTTCGCGCACCAGCCCATGCGCGTGCAGCAGCTGCAGCAGCGCCGGTACCGCGGTGGGCTGCATGGCGAAGTGGAACTCGATTTCGGCGCGGCGCGTGTTGGCCGGCAGGTCGTGCAGCGCGCCGCCTTCGGGCAGCGCCACGGTCAGGGTCTGGCCAACCAGCGTGGTCAGCACCGCCACGCCGTCGTCGAGGTCTTCATCGGCATAGCCTTCGGCAGCCAGCGAGGCGCGCAGTACCTGGGCTTGATCGGCAGGCGCCGGTTGCCCGGCCTGCCAGCCGGCCCATTGCGCGAACTCGGTGTTTTCCAGCGCCTCGTGCAGCACGTTGCCGAAACGGCTGCCCATGAAGCGCGGGTCGACCGCCGCCTCGCTGGCCGGTGCCGCCGCCTCGGCATCGGCGTCCAAGCTGATGCCCGCCGGTTCGTCGGCGGCCGGGGCCGGCACTTCGGTGGCGGCCGCGTCGGTGTCATGGCTGGCGTCGGCGTGCGCCAGCTGGGTGAAGCTGTACACCCACCAGTCGTGCGGCACGCGGCGGGTCAACGCGCGCACCGGCGGCAGGTCGCCCTCGCGCTGGAAGGCCAGCTGCGCCGGGCGTGGTTCCAGCGCGCCGTCGAGCACCGCGATGTCCGGGTGCGCGCGCAGTGCGTCCAGGTCCGACAGCATCGGCGCCAGGCGGGTCTTGGCCAGCCCGGCAAGGTCGCCGGCGGCGATCCACAGCGCATGTTCGGCGCGGGTCAGCCCCACGTAGAGCAGGCGTGCGTCCTCGGCCTCCTGTTCCTGCGCGCTGCGCGCGCTGGCGGCGGCCCAGGCCTCGTCCTTGTCCAGTTTCCAGTGCAGCTCGCGGCGCTCGTTGGCATACACCGTGCAGTGGGCCGCGCTGTTGCGGGCATCGCGGCCGATGCCGACGAACGGCAGGTAGACCAGCGGGTATTCCAGGCCCTTGCTCTTGTGCAGGGTGATGATCTGCACCCGCCGCGCGTCCGATTCCAGCCGCAGCAGCTGCTGTTCGTCGTCCTGGTCGGCATGGGCCATCTGCACCTGCAGCCAGTCCAGCAGGCCATGCATCCCCAGGGTCTGGGCGGCGGCCTGCTGCAGCAGTTCACCCAGCTGCAGGTAGTTGGTCAGGCGGCGCTCGCCATCGAGCAGGCCAAGCAGGCGTTCGGCGTGTTCGGCGCACAGGTCGGCGATCACCGCGAACGGCCCGCCGCGCTGCCAGCGTTCGCGCCACAGCAGCAGGCGGACCTGGAAGCCGCGCTGGGAATGGCCGTCGCCTTCCAGCGCGGCGATGGCCTGCGCATCTTCGCCGAGCAGCACGCTGGACAGCGCCGCGCGCAGCCGCCCTTCATCGGCCGGCTGCAGCAGGGCCAGCAGCAGCAGGCGCAGCTCGTGCGCCTCGGCGGTGGCGTACAGGCTCTGCTTGCCGGCGGCGACGGCGGGGATGCCGACCGCGCCCAGCGCCTGCTGGATGCGCACGGCTTCGCGGTGCGAGCGCACCAGCACGGCGATGTCGCCGGGTTGCACCGGCTGCCCGCGCAGCAGCGCGCGGCCCTGGCGGGCCTCGCTGAGTACCTGGTGGATCGCCGCCACGCAGGCATCGCCGGCCTGCTGCCGCGATGGATCGGCCTTGAGCGCGCCGCCGTCGGGGTTGTGCAGCATGCGTACGGTCAGGCCCGGGGCCGGTATGCCGTCGCGCAGGAAATCGGCGTCCAGCCGCGTACCGCCGGGGTGCACCGGCTCGAAGGCGATGCCCTGCTCCAGGAAGGCGTGTTCGCCGGCCTGGGCGTACAACGCCGCGATGGCACGCAGCACCGCCGGGCGCGAGCGGAAGTTGCGGTCCAGCGGCGGCGCGGCCTGCGCCTGCTGCTTGGCCTTGAGGTAGGTGTGGATATCGCCGCCGCGGAAGCCGTAGATGGCCTGCTTGGGATCGCCGATCAGGAACAGCGCCGGGGCCAGCCCCGCCTCGGCGGTCTGCGCGGTGTCGCCGAACACCTGCTGGAAGATGCCCCACTGGCGGTCGTCGGTGTCCTGGAACTCATCCACCAGCGCGATCGCGTACTGCGCACGCAGCTGCCGCACCAGCGCGGCGCGGTGCGGGCCTTCCAGCGCATCGGCCACGCCATGGATCAGATCGTCGTAGCTCTGTACCCGGCCGATCCGCTTGAGTTCGGCCAGGCGGGTGCGGGCCTGGTCGCGCAGCGCATGCAGGAAGGCGATGGCCTGGCCGCGCTGCCACTGCTCCAGCGCGTCGGCGCTGGCCAGGTACACGGCCAGTTCGTGCTGCAGCGGCGAGCAGGGCGCCTTGCCGGCGTGCGCCTTGTTGGTGCGCGCGGCCAGTTCGTCGGCGCCCAGCCGGCGCAGCCGTTCCAGGTCCAGCGGCGCGTCCGGATCGTCGGCCCCGGCCCAGCGGTGCAGCTGCACGGCCAGCGGTTCCAGCCAGGCCAGCTTGTAGCTGCTGCCGTTGAGCACCTTGTTTTCCACCGCCGCGCAGACTTCGCCCAGGAATGCCTCGCCATGGGTGCGGTAGGCGGCGGCGAACTGCCGGGCGGCCAGCACATGCGCCGGCCGCGGATCGTCGGCCAGCGCTGCGGGCGGGGCCGGCAACAACGGCAGCGGCTTGATCAGCGTGGCCAGGCCGGCCGCCAATGCCTCCGGGCCGGACCAAAGCCGGGTCAGGGCATCGACCGTGGCCGGATCGTTGGCGTGCACCCGCCACAGGTCGGCGGCCAGCTCGTCGTGCAGCGCCCGTTCGCTGGGCAGCAGTGTGGGCGGGTCGAAGGTATGCCCGCTTTCCAGGGCGTGCTCGCGCAGTACCCGGGCGCAGAAGCCATGGATGGTGAAGATCGACGCCAGGTCGATTTCATCGGCAGCGGTCTGCAGCCGGCGTGCAAGCGCGGCCGGGGTTTCCCGGCCGAGGGCGAGCTGGCGCTGCAGGATCGCACGGGTCAGCACCACCTCGGGACTGTCCTCGTCGGCAGCCGGGCGCTGCACCAGCTGGGCGGCCAGCGCCAGGCGCTCGCGGATGCGCTTGCGCAGTTCCTGGGTGGCGGCATCGGTGAAGGTCACCGCCAGGATCTGGCCGATGCGCCAGCCGTTTTCCACCACCAGCCGGGTGAACAGCGTGGCCAGGGTGAAGGTCTTGCCGGTGCCGGCGCTGGCCTCGATCAGGCGCACGCCGTCCAGCGGCAGCGACAGGTAGGGATCGTCGGGCAGGTCGTGGTCGATCATCGCAGGGCTCCTTCCTGGTCGAAGCCGGCGAACACCCGGCCTTCGCGCACTGCGGTGAACACCACCAGGCTGTTGTGCAGCAGTTGCCGGTAGCTGTCGGCGCTGGCGAACGGATCGCGGCCGCGCAGCGCCAGCTGGTAACCGGCACCGCTGGATTCGGCCCAGGTGCGGTCGCTGCCGTGCCACTTGGCGCGGCCGTCGGCTTCGCGCTTGGCCTCGGCGGCGGTGTACAGCGCCCAGCCGGTGGACGGCGCGTACAGCAACGGTGCGCGCAACCCTTCCTGGCGCAGCTGCAACAGGCGGCGCAACACCTGCCGGGCCTGCTCGCGCGGCAGTGCTGGCAGGATGTGCGGGCCCAGCCCGTCGTCGCCGGCCTCGTGGAACTGGACCAGCGGCTGCGCATCGCCGGCGGCGTTGGTCAGCAACCAGTCCAGTCCCTGGCGGATCGCCGCGCGGCCGGTGAGCGGGCCCGGGCGCAGCCGCGCCAGGCCATGCGGATACACCCCGTCGACCCGTCCGTGCAGGCGTACTCCGTCGATGTCCACCTCATAACGGCGGCTGTCGGCGCGGCTGCCGTCCTGCCACTGCGCCAGGGCCTGCGCATACGGCCGGGTCTGCGCGTGCAATACCTCGAACTGGCGCTGGCCCAGGGCCCCCGACGGCAACAGCGCACGCGCGCGCAGCCGCGGGTACAGCGGCGCGTGGTCCTGCTCGAGCGTGGCCTGGATCACCGCCTCCTGCAGCAGCAGGGCGTCGGTGCCGCCGGTGGCCATCACCAGCGGTTCGACATCGTCGGCATCGCCCAGGTCCTCGGGCAGGCGCAGGCCCAGCCGTTGCGACAGGAACTGGCTGGCCGGATCGGTGAGGAAACGGCGCAGCGCATCCAGGCTCAGTTCGGCCGCCGCTTCCAGCGTGTCCAGCGCCGGCAACGGTGCGTCGAACCACGGCGCCAGCGCGCGCCGCGTGCCGCCCAGCGAACCGGCCGCCGGATGCCACTGCTGGCGATAGCTGAAGCGGCGCGGCTCATCGCCGCCGCCGAACGCCGCCGGGGCGAACGGCTGCAGCGAATGCCGCACGGTCAGCGCCCTGGCGGCGTCGGCCGGTACCTGGTGGTACTCGGCGGCCGCATCGAGCAGTTCGCTGACCAGTACCGACGGCTCGCGCACGCTGCCATCGCGCGGATCGGCGCCGAGATAGCTCAGGTAGAACACGTCCTGCGCCGAGGCGAACAGCTGCAGGAACAGGAAGCGGTCGTCCTCGCGCAGCGAGCGGTCGCCGTGCCGGCGCCGGTCGGTGCCCAGTTCGGCGGTGAGCTGGTTGAGCCCGGCGGCCGGATCGCGGCGCGGGAAATCGCCATCGTTCAAGCCCAGCACGCAGATCACCCGGAACGGCAGCAGCCGCATCGGCACCATGCGGCCGAAGCTGACCCCGCCGGTCAGCAACGGGGCGCGGGTATCGGCTTCGGCCAGCACGCCGGCAAAGTGCGCGCGCACCACTTCCGGCGGAACCTCGCCCTGGAAACGGGCGCTGTCGGCATCGGCGGCGAATTCGTTGATCAGCTTGCGCAGGCGTTCCAGCGCGCGCTGGCTGTTGGCCGCCGCCGGCGGTTCGGGCAGCAGCGCGTCGAGCAGCGCCAGCAGCCGCCGGCGCCATTGCGCCGGCGGCAGGGCCTGGCCCAGCGCCTGCTGGTACCGGGCCAGCACCCGCAGCAGGCCGAGCAGGCGGTCCAGTGCGTCCAGCGCGCTGCCTTCCAGTTCCGGCCACGGCGCCACCCCGGCAATGTCGCCGTCGCTGCCGCTGGCATGGCCGAGCAGCAACCGGTCCAACGCGAACTGCCAGGTGAAGGCGTCGTCGGCCGGCGCCTGGTGCTGCCGGCGGTGCCCGGCATTGAGCCCCCAGCGTGCGCCGGCGGCCTGCAGCCAGTCGTGCAGGCGGTCGAAGGCCGCCGCGTCCAGCCCGGCCGCCTCGGCCAGCGGTGGGCTGGCCAGCAGGTCCAGCACTTCGTTCAGGCCAAAGCGCGATACCGGCAGCCCCAGCAGGTGCACGAACACATCGGCCAGCGGTTCGCCGGCCAGCGGGCTGGTGTCGGCCAGCGCATAGGGAATATGGTCCTGGCCACCGCTGCGGCCGCCGAACACCGCTTCCAGGTAGGGCACGTAGGGATCGATGTCCGGGGCCAGCACTGCGATGTCGCGGGCCTGCAACGGGGGATCGAAGCGCGGGTCCTGGAGCAGGCCGCGCAACTGGTCGTGCAGTACCTGCAGTTCGCGCAGGCGGGTATGGCAGGCATGCACCTGCAGGCTGGGATCGTCGTAGCGCAGCGCCGGGCGCAACGCGCCGGAGGGCTGGCCGCGGCGATGGAACAGATCGCGCTGCAGGCGGTGCAGCAGGCTGTCGGACAAGCCGCCCTGGTCCAGCCCCGGCCGGGCGTCGTCCTCGGGGTCGTTGTAGGCGGCGATCTCGCCGGAGGGGTGCACCACTTCATAGCTGCCCAGCACCGCCATGAAGTCGCGGCCGGCCGCGCCCCAGGCCTGCAGCAGGCGGTTCTCCCCGGCCGCCTCGCCGAACGGATCGGGCGCGCCGCTGCGCAGCTTCTCGCCCAGGGTCTGCAGGTCCCCCCAGTACGCCTGGGTCGGGGTGGGCAGGTAGAAGTGCAGCGTGCCCACCCGCGCCTGGGTGGCCATCACCCGCAGCACGTCCGGGGAGATGTTCAGCGTGGCAAAGGCGAACATCCGCGCCGGCAGGCCCTGCGGCAACGGCTGGCCGGCGCCCTCGAAGCGGGCCAGATAGGCATCGATGCGGCGCGCGCGGTATTGCTGGCCAAGGGCGATGTGCCGCCACAGGATCGCCTGCGGGTCGTTCGGCGCGGCCCCGGCCTCCCAGCCCAGCAGCCAGTCACGGCGCCAGGCCTGGTACTTCTCGAACACCGAGGCCAGCTCGGCGGCCAGCGCCCAGGGCTTGAGCGGGTCGGCGACGGAGAGATAGGCCTGCAGCGCGCGCATCGGCGGCTGCGCCATCAGGGCCGGGTCGGTCAGGGCGGCATACAGCTTCCAGCGCAGGGCGGCCGCGGCCAGGTCGTCATGCTCGCCGGGTACATTGGCATTCAAGGCGCGCGCGACCAGCTCGCCGGGGGTGAGGAAGTCCAGATTGGCGGCGATGCCGTATTCGGCGGCCAGGGTGGACTGCAGCCAGCGGCGCATCGCCACCTGCGGGATCAGCACCACCTCCGGCACCAGGATCGACTGGCCCGGCACCGGGGTGCGCAGCGTGGCGGCCAGCAGGGCGGCCAGCACATCGAGGGCATTGGAGTGGTAGAGGCGGACATCCGGAACTGCATTGGTCATCACGGCAGTGTGCCGCAGCCGGCGCGCGAACGCAGCGCGGGCATGGCCTTTCGGGCCACTCACGCCAACCGGCGCCGGCCCGGTACGCTGTGTTGCAGCCGGCGGCAGGACTGCCCGGCCGATGCGCAGCCATGGCCGTGCGACAATACTGCACGGTCCAGTTCGGTTATGTTCAGCCGTTCACCATGATCTTACAACGTTGGAATTTTGTTAATGGCGTCCATGACGGCTTCCGAAGAACCTCTGGTGCAGTTGTCCAACGTCCGCATTGACCGCGGCGGTCGTCCGATCCTGCGCGATGTTTCGCTGCGCGTCCCGCGCGGCAGCATCACCGCCGTGCTCGGCCCGTCGGGCAGTGGCAAGTCCACCTTGCTGGCGGCGCTGACCGGCGAACTGCGCCCGGTCGCCGGCGATGTGCGCCTGTTCGGCCAGCCGATTCCCACCGGCAACCGCGCCCTGCTGGAAATGCGCAAGAGCGTGGGCGTGCTGCTGCAGGGCAACGGGTTGCTGACCGACCTGACCGTGGCCGAGAACGTGGCGCTGCCGCTGCGCACCCATACCCGCCTGCCGGCACCGCTGCTGCACCGCCTGGTGCAGATGAAACTGCACGCGGTGGGCCTGCTGGCCGCCGCCGACGCGTGGCCGCGCGAGCTGTCCGGCGGCATGGCGCGACGGGTGGCGCTGGCGCGCGCGCTGGCCCTGGACCCGCCGTTGATGATCTATGACGAACCGCTGACCGGGCTGGACCCGATCGCCTCGGGGGTGATCATGAGCCTGATCCAGCGCCTCAACCACAGCCTGGGCCTGACCAGCATCATCGTCAGCCACCACGTGCACGAGACCCTGCCGATCTGCGACCAGGTGATCGCCATCGCCAACGGCGGGGTGGTGTTCCAGGGCAGCCCGGCGCAGCTGGAGTCCAGCCAGGACCCGTTGCTGCGCCAGTTCCTGCACGGCCAGCCGGACGGTCCGATTCCCTTCGATGCTACGCCGCGTGCGAGGGTTGCCTGATGCCGTTCGTTGACGCCACCCGCGCGCTGGGCCGGGCCGGCCTGTTCTCGCTGACGGTGCTGCGCGGCTCGCTGCCGACCGCCGATTTCCTCGCCGAGCTGACCCGCGAGATCTACAAGGTGGGCGCGCGCTCGCTGCCGATCATCGCCGTCGGCGGTGCCTTCGTCGGCCTGGTGCTGACCCTGCAGGGCTACCGCACGCTGACCACCTTCGGCGCGGCCGATGCGCTGTCGACCCTGCTGGGGCTGTCGCTGTACCGCGAACTGGCGCCGGTGCTGACCGCGCTGCTGTTCATCGGCCGCGCCGGCAGTTCGATCGCCGCCGAGCTGGGCCTGATGCGCGCCACCGACCAGATCAAGGCACTGGAACTGATGGCGATCGACCCGGTCGCCAAAGTCGTCGCGCCACGCTTCTGGGCGGCGGTGCTGACCGTGCCGCTGCTGACCGGCATCTTCTGCTCGCTGGCGATCAGCGCCAGCTACTTCGAGGCCGTGCATGTGCTCGGCCTGGACAACGGCGTGTTCTGGTCGGCGCTGAGCAACAGCGTGGACTTCTGGGACGACTTCGGCGTGGCGATGCTGAAGTCGGCGATCTTCGGCGGCACCGCCGCCCTGGTCGCGTCCTATGTCGGCTTCCACGCCGAACCCACCATCGAAGGCACCTCGGTGGCGACCACCCGCGCGGTGGTCAATGCCTCGCTGCTGGTGCTGATGTTCAACTTCGTGCTGTCGGCAATGATGTTCCGCTGAACCTCCAGACCCCCGCCCGGGCACCTGCCCGGGCACCTGACCAAGAACAAGTGAGACAACCCATGGCCATCCGCGGTCCCAGACTCGAATTTTCCGTCGGCGCGTTCCTGCTGCTGGCGCTGGCCTCGCTGCTGGTGCTGGCCGTCGCCTCCACCAACCAACGCTGGGGCCTGGGCGGCGACGGCTACGAGCTGAAGGCGCGCTTCACCCAGATCGGCCAGCTGCGCAAGCAGGCGCCGGTCAAGATCGGTGGCGTGGTGGTGGGCCAGGTCGCCGCGATCGAGCTGGACCCGACCCGGTTCGACTCGATCGTCACCCTGAAGCTGGACCCGAAGTTCAAGGATCTGCCGGCCGATACCTCGGCAGGCATATTCACCAGCGGTTTGCTTGGCGAAAGCTATATCGGTCTTCAGCCCGGCGGCGATCCGGACGTGCTCAAGTCCGGCGAGGAAATCGTCTTCACCCAGCCGGCGGTGGACCTGATGCAGTTGGTCGGCAAGTACATGTTCAGTGGCCCGGCCAATGCCGGCGCCGCTCCCCAGGATGCTCCCGGCGCCGACGCGCCGGCAACGGAAGCGCACAAATGAAAACCAAACTGATTCCGCTCCTGCTGGCCTCTGCCCTGCTCGCCAGCGTCCCCTCGCTCAGCTTTGCCCAGGCCGCGCCGGCCGCCGCCAGCGCCCAGCAGGGCCAGGCCGGCAAGGTCGTGCTCGATGCCAGCACCCGCATCCTGTCCACCCTGCAGCAGCGCCGCGGCGAGTTCCGCAGCAACCCGGCCGCGCTGCGCAGCTTCATCAACGGCGAACTGACCAAGACCTTCGACCGTGACTACGCCGCCCGCCTGGTGCTGGGCGTGCACGGCCGCGGTGCCTCCGATGCCGACGTCAAGTTGTTCGCCGATGCCATGGCCGACAACCTGATGCAGCGGTACGGTTCGGCGCTGCTGGAGATCCAGGGCAAGCCCAGCTTCCGCCTGAAGGCCGAGCAGCCGCTGCCGGGCAACCGCGGCGTCAAGGTTTCCACCGAACTGGTGCGGGCCGGCAGCGAGGCGACCCCGGTCGACTACCTGATGCGCAACGTCAACGGCCAGTGGAAGATCTTCGATGTGATGATCGAAGGCATCTCCTACGTGCAGACCTTCAAGACCCAGTTCGATGCCCCGCTGCGCCAGAAGTCGATCCAGCAGGTGGCCACCGAACTGCGCAACGGCAGCATGCAGGCCGCCCCGAGTGGCAAGTAACCCGGCCAGCGCCAGCGTGCAGGGCACCTCGCTGGTGTTCAGCGGCGTGCTCGACCGCGCCGCGGCGACCGCGCTGTGGAACACCGTGCAGGCGCCCGGCCCGGTGCAGGTGCTGGACCTGACCGCGGTGCCGCAGGTGGACAGCGCCGGCCTGGCGCTGCTGGCCGAACTGACCGCGCGGCTGCGCGCCCAGGGCATCCAACCGCACATCAACGGCGCCCCGGCCGGCTTCAACGAACTCAGTGCCGCCTACCGGCTGGCACCGTCCCTGGATTTCAACGCCCCCACTGCCGCGAGCTGACATGAACGTCATACGCACTTTCTCACTCCTCCTGCTGGCCCTGGCCCTCACCGCATGCGCGGGCAAGCCGGCCCGCGATGCCGCACCGGCCAGCGTCGCGGTGGACAGCTCGGCCGTGCCCGATACGGTCGATGCGCCGTCGGCAGCCAGTGCCGAACCGGCCGCCCCTGCGCCTGCCGCTGTCGATGCCACCGCAGCGGCAGGCAGTACCGGCGACGCCGCCCCGACCGATGCCGAGGACGATTTCGCCGCGCTGTACGGCGGCCCGGCCCCCAGCGCCGATGGCGGCGAACCCGGCCGGCCACCCTACGACCCGTGGGAACCGTTCAACCGCAAGGTGCACAGCTTCAACAACGTGGTCGACCGTGCCATCGCCCGTCCGCTGGCAACGGCCTATACCCACGTGGTGCCGCGTTTTGCCCGCACCGGGGTAACCAACTTCTTCAGCAACCTGCGTGCGCCGGTGACCATCACCAACCAGCTGCTGCAGGGCCGCCCGGCCGATGCCTGGGACAGCCTGGGCCGCTTCATGATGAACTCCACGCTGGGCCTGGGCGGTCTGTTCGACCCGGCCAGCAAGGCGATGGTGCCGCGCCGCAGCGAGGACTTCGGCCAGACCCTGGGTGCCTGGGGCTGGCGCGGTTCGCGCTACGTGGAACTGCCGTTCTTCGGCCCGCGTACCGTGCGCGATGTGTTCGGCCTGGCCGGCGACATGCCGCTGTCGCCGATCCGCACGATCGAGGAAGACAAGCTGCGCATCGGCCTGCAGGGCCTGCAACTGGTGGACATGCGCTCGCAGCTGATGGCGCTGGACGACATCCGCGACAGCGCAGTGGACGAATACGCCCTGACTCGCGATGCCTGGCTGCAGCGCCGCAACTACCAGATCGAGAACGACCTGCGCGGCAAGCATGCGCGCGGCCGGGACGCCGATGACACCGCGCCGATCCCGGTCGATGCGATGCCGATGCCCAACTGGGGCAATTGACCGGCGTACCGATCGGGGTACCGATCAACGGTCGGTACCCACCGCAGCGGTAGACCACGGCCGTTGGTCGTAGTGCGATAAAAAAAGCCCCGCCAATGCGGGGCTTTTTCCATTTACCCGCCGGCGCCGGTCAGGCCGCCAGTGCCGCGTCGACCGCAGCCAGCAGGCGCGCGTCGTCGGCCGTCACGTCCGGGGCGAAGCGTGCCACCACCTGGCCGTCGCGACCGATCAGGAACTTCTCGAAATTCCACAGCACGCCCGGCGCCGGGTTGACCACCAGCTCGGGGTACTTGGCCACCGCGCCCTGCAGCTTCTCGCGCATCGGGCCTTCGCCGGTGGCGGCCGGCTGGGCGGCGGTCAGCTGCTGGTACAGCGGGTGGGTGTCCTCACCGGCCACGCTGATCTTGGCAAACAACGGGAAGCCGACGTTGTATTCCAGCTGGCAGAACTGCTGGATCTCCGCCTCGCTGCCCGGCTCCTGGGCCAGGAAGTTGTTGGCCGGGAACCCCAGCACTTCCAGGCCGGCGGCCTGCTTGTCGCTGTACAGCTTCTGCAGCCCTTCGTACTGCGGGGTCAGGCCGCACTTGGAGGCGACATTGACTACCAGCAGCACCTTGCCGCGGTAGTGCGCAAGCGAGGACGGCTGGCCTTCGATGGTGGTGACGGGGATGTCGTAGACGGTCTGGCTCACGGGGGGAATGTCCTTGCGTTGGATCGGGAAAGGCACGGCGGGACCGTGCCCGGGGAAAGATCAGTCGACGCAGATCGTGCCCTGCGCCACACCCTTGTCGATGCGCTGGCGGCAGCCGAAGTTCTGGCTGACATCGGACTGGCATACGCCCGACGCCTTGGCGCCGACAGCGGTTTCGGCCGTGGCCAGGCACTGCCCGGTGCAGTCGGACTTGGCCCTGCAGGCCTTGCCGGCGTCGGCATAGCGCACCACGCATTGCTCGCGTTGCAGGCGGCCCAGTGCCTGCAGGGTGCCGCCCTCGGCCGCGCAGGTGGCGGCGGCGGCGGCTTCCGCGGCGGCCTCGGCGGCGGCCTGCGCAGCGGCTTCGGCGGCCGGCACGGTCGTATCGGAGAGCTCAGTGCCCGGCGACGGAGCGGGGGGCGTGCTGGCACAGCCGGCCAGCGCCAGCAGCAGGGGCAACAACAGGGTCAGGCGCATGCAGGTTCCTTGAACGGTCGGCAGGAGGCATAGCATGCGCGATCCGGGGCATGCGTTGCATGTCCGCGCGTGGTCAGTCCTGCGTCCCCTCGGCCTCGTCGGCCGCGCTGTCCTCGTCCTCGCCGGCGATATCGCCGAGCAGGTCCTGGGACTGTTCGGTGCCCAGCGTCTCCACCCCGCGCAGGCGGCGCTCGATGGTGCGCGTCTTGCGGCTGGCTTCGCCCAGGCTGCGGCCGACCGTGGTGATCTGCTTTTCGGCCTTTTCCAGGATGCCGGCGAACTTGCCGAACTCGCTCTTGACCGCGCCCAGCAGGCCCCACACTTCGCTGGAACGGCGTTCGATCGCCAGCGTGCGGAAGCCCATCTGCAGGCTGTTGAGCAGCGCGGTGACGGTGGTCGGCCCGGCCACCACCACGCGGTGCTCGCGCTGCAGCAGGTCGACCAGCCCGGGCCGGCGGATCACTTCGGCATACAGCCCTTCGGTGGGCAGGAACATCACCGCGAAATCGGTGGTATGCGGCGGGGCGATGTACTTGTCGCTGATCGACTTGGCCTGGATGCGGATCGCGCGCTCCAGCTGCGCGCCCTGCACCCGCACGCCCTCGACGTCGCCCTGCTCCTGCGCATCGAGCAGGCGTTCGTAGTCCTCGCGCGGGAACTTGGAATCGATCGGCAGCCACACCGGGGTGTCTTCGTGGCCACGCCCGGGCAGGCGCACGGCGATGTCGACGATCTCCCCGCTGTCCGGGCGCACCTTCACCGCGCGCGCGTACTGCTCCTGGGTCAGGGTCTGCTCGAGGATGTTGTCCAGCTGCACTTCGCCCCAGCTGCCACGGTTCTTGACGTTGCTCAGCACGCGCTTGAGATCGCCCACGCCGGTGGCCAGCTGCTGCATTTCGCCCAGCCCGCGCTGGACCTGCTCCAGGCGTTCGGAGACCAGCTGGAACGACGCGCCCAGGCGGGTCTCCAGGGTGGTCTGCAGCTTCTCGTCGACGGTCACCCGGATCTGTTCGAGCTTCTGCGCGTTGTCGGCCTGCAGGGCGTTGAGTTGCTGTTCCAGCGTGCTGCGCATCTCGCCGATGCGCTGTTCGTTGCGCTGGGTCAGCTCCTGCAGGCGCAGGCCCAGCGACTCGGCCAGGCGCTGCTGCGACTGCCCGGCTTCCTCGCGGCCCAACCGCGCATCGTCGGCCAGGGCCTGGCGCAGCGCGGCCATGTGCACATCGGTGCGGCCGGTCAGCTCGACCAGCTGCTGGCCGAACGCCTCGATCCGCGCCTGCTGCTGCTGGCCGAATGCCTCCAGCTGCGCGCGCACCTCCTGCAGGCGCAGCGCCAGCAGTTCGCCGGTGCGCTGCTGGGCCTGGGTGCCTTCCTCGCGCGCCCGGCGTGCGTCTTCGCCCAGCGCATCGCGCAGCAGGTCCAGGCGCTGGTCGGTGCGGGTGGACAGGTCGGTCAGCGCGCGCGCGAAGGTTTCCAGCCGCGCATCCTGCTGCCGCCCCAGTCCTTCGAGCTGCTCGCGCAGCTCGCTGCGGCCCACCCGCGCCTCATCGCGCAGCGCCTGTTCCAGGCCGCCATGCTGGGAACGCCGCAGCATGGCCACCAGCTGCAGGACGAGGACGGCACAGACCAGGCCGCCGAGGATCAGGAATTGGGTTTGCATGCACGCAAGTGTAGGCGCAGCCGGTCTCATTGGCTGCGCCTGCGTACCGATCACAGGCGCCCAACAGCTGCGCCCCGGGCAGGCGCGGGCCGGCCCGCGCCGCTGATCGTCAGAAGCCTTCGAGCACCAGCTTGCCGCGCGCGCGGTGGCTCTCGATCAGGGCGTGCGCCTGGCGCAGGTTGGCGGCATTGATGCGGCCGTAGTGCTCGCCCAGGGTGGTACGCAGCACGCCGGCATCGACCAGCGCCGCGACGCGTTCGAGCAGCTCGTGCTGGCGCTGCAGGTCCGGGGTGTCGAAGCTGGAGCGGGTGAACATCGACTCCCAGTGCAGCGACAGGCTCTTGCGCTTGAGCGCCATCACGTCCAGCTGGCCGGGATCGTCGATCAGCGCCAGCTGGCCCTGCGGCGCCAGTGCGGCCACGATCTGGTCGTAGTGCTGGTCGGTGTGGGTCAGGCTGGCCACATGCTCGACAGCGGCGATGCCCAGCCGCTGCAGGCCGTCGCCGAGCGGCTGCGAATGGTCGATCACGTGGTGCGCGCCCAGGCCATACACCCAGTCCTGGGTAGCCGGGCGCGAGGCGGTGCCGATCACGGTCAGGCCGGTCAGCTGGCGGGCCAGTTGCACCAGGATCGAACCGACCCCGCCGGCCGCACCGATCACCAGCAGGGTCTGGCCATCGCCACCGCCTTCGGGGATGCGCAGGCGGTCGAACAGCAGTTCCCAGGCGGTGATCGCGGTCAGCGGCAAGGCCGCGGCGGCGGCATCGTCCAGGCTGGCCGGCTTGTGCCCGACGATGCGCTCATCCACCAGCTGGTACTCGGCATTGCTGCCGGCGCGGCCGATCGCGCCGGCGTAGAACACCGCATCGCCGACCTTGAACAGGCTCACCCCGGCGCCGACCGCATCGACCACGCCGACCGCGTCCCAACCCAGCACGCGCGGTTCGCTGACGGCCACGCCGTTGCGCACCTTGGTATCCACCGGGTTGACCGAGATCGCCCGGACCTGCACGCGCAGGTCGCGCGGGCCCGGGTCGGGGATCGGCAGGGTGATGTCCTGCAGCGCGCGCGGGTCGGTGATCGGCAGGCCATGCTGGGTATAGGCGACAGCTTTCATTGGGGGCAGGTCCGTTGGGGAGGATGCACAGCCTGCGCTTCACCCGGCGCCGCAGTAAGGCGCAGAATCGGGCAGCACTTTCACTGCAGGAATGAAAATGGTCCGCATCGACGACCTCGCCCTGTTCGTCCGTACCGCCGCGCTGGGCAGCTTCTCCAATGCCGCGCGCGAAGCCGACCTGCTGCCCGGCCAGGTCGCCGCGGCCGTGGCGCGGCTGGAGCGCGAGCTGGACCTGCGCCTGTTCGTGCGTTCCACCCGCAGCCTGCGCCTGACCGCCGAAGGCGCGCTGTACCTGCCCTACGCGCAGGACGTGCTGGCCACGCTCAGCGAAGGCCAGGCGCGGGTGCGCGGCGAGGACGCCGAACTGCGCGGGGTGCTGCAGCTGGCCGCGCCGTCGGACCTGGGCCGCAACCTGCTGCTGCCCTGGCTGACCGAATTCCGCAGCGCGCACCCCAGGCTGCAGCTGCGCCTGCACCTGTCCGACCAGGTCGCCGATGTGTTCCGCGACCCGGTCGACGTCGCCTTCCGCCTGGGCCGCTTCGACAACGCCAGCTATGTCGCGCTGCCGCTGCTGCCGGGCAACCGCCGGGTGCTGGCCGCCTCGCCCGGCTACCTGGCCCGGCATGGCGCGCCGCAGAGCCTGGAGGCGCTGAAGGACCACAACTGTCTGCTGTACCAGCTGGCCGGGCGTGCCTACGACCGCTGGCACTTCGAGGTGGACGGGCGCCGGGTGGTGGTGCCGGTGCGCGGCAACATGGTCTGCGACGACGCCGACGTGGTGCGGCGCTGGGCGGTGGCCGGCGAAGGCATCGTGTTCAAGTCCTGGCTGGATGTGTGCGCCGACGTGCGCGCCGGACGCCTGCAGGTGCTGCTGGACGGCGCCGGCGACAGCCTGCCGTTGAATCTGGTGTGCCCGCACCGCAAGCAGTTCTCGCCGGCGATCCGGCAACTGCATGCGCTGTTGGAACAGCGCCTGCACCCGCTGCTGGAGCACCTGCCGCACAGCGCGCGCTGACGCTATCGGCAACCGCGCCGGTGCCCGACAATGGCGCTCCCCCGTAGTCGAGTCGTCGCCATGCCGTGGATGGGCATCCAGGATCTGTGGACCTTCGTTGCCGCCGTGCTGGTGTTCCTGGCCCTGCCCGGCCCGGGCACCTTCACCCTGCTCACCGCAACCGGGCGTGGCGGCGTGCGCGGCGGCTATACCGCCCTGTTCGGGCTGCTGCTGGGCGACCAGATCCTGATGTGGCTGGCGGTGGCCGGGGTGGCCGCGCTGCTCAAGGCCAACCCGCTGGTGTTCCACGCAGTGCAGTACCTGGGCGTGGCCTACCTGGTGTGGATCGGTATCGGCCTGCTGCGCCCGGCGCGCAAGGGCGGCAGCGAAGGCGGCATCCGCCTGCAGCCGGGCCACTACTTCCGCCAGGCGGTACTGATCAACCTGCTCAACCCCAAGGCGATCATTTTCTACATGGCCTTCCTGCCGTTGTTCATCGACCCGGCCCGGCACCAGGGAATGCTGACGTTTTCGACCATGGCAATGATCATCTTCGTCATGGGGCTGGCGTACTGCTCGGTGCTGATCGGGGTGGGCAACCTGTTGCGCCGTCAGATTCTCCAGCGTCCGCGTGTAGGGGTTTGGATGGCGCGCGTGGCAGGAATCTTCCTGGTCGGTTTTGGCGTGCGCCTCGGCGTAAGTGGCTGACGCCTTGCCGCCGCAGCGATGCGCCGGGCCCGGCACGGTGCCGGGGTGGGCTGGAAATAGGCTGCATCAACCATGCGGGCCGGGGCGATTCATACGTTTGGATTCCCCTGCATCGCCACCCGGTGTCCAATCGGCGCCAACGGTCGCCGTACCGGCGCCACCGCGAGGAACCGATGCCCGTGCCCGTGTACTTCGTGCAGCACCTGGCCGGCCATGACGAGCGGCTGCTCGGCATGGGCACCGGCCGGGTCGATCTGGCCGACCCGGCGGTCACCCGCATCGTCGCCGGGCTGCGCCCGCTGGACCGGATCGACCTGCACGCCTGCGTGTTCGATTGCCAGGCCAGCCTGGCGCTGGCCCTGCGCCGGCGCATCAGCGAGGCCGAGGATGCCGCGCAGGGCTGGCGGTTGTTCGATGCCGACGGCATCCTGCGCTGCAAGAAATTTCCCGACGACACCCGGGTGGTCTACCCGCATGGGCTGCCACAGGACGATGCCTGGCTGCGCGCGGTGATCCGTGCGGTGCCGGTCGACGCGGCCGGCTGATACGCCGCCTCAACCTGCCTGTGCCGCCTGGCGCAGGTGGTCGATGAACACCCGCAGCTTCGGCGCCATCTGCTCGCGTGCGGGGTAATACAGGTGGAAGCCGGCGAACGGCTGCTGCCAGTCCTGCAGCAGACTGCACAGCCGCCCGGCGGCGATATCGGGGGCCATCAGCGCCTCGAAACCCTGGGCCATGCCCATGCCGGCGCGCGCGGCGACATGGATCAGGGCGCTGTCGTTGAACACCAGCGGGCCGCTGACCTCCACCTGCAGGTCGCGGCCGTCGCGGGTGAATTCCCACGGCATCAACCGGCCGTTGCTGCGCCGTAGCACGATGCAGGCGTGCCCGACCAGTTCGGCCGGGGTCTGCGGCCGGCCATGGCGGGCCAGGTAATCCGGGCTGGCCACCACCACCTGGCGTTCGCGTGGGCCGATCGGCACGGCGATCATGTCCCGGGCCAGGCTTTCGCCCAGGCGGATGCCGGCGTCGAAACCGCCCGCCAGCAGGTCCACCAGGGCCGGCTCGACGAACAGCTCCACCTCCACCTGGGGATACCGCGCCAGGAAGCCGGGCAGGTGCGGCAGCACCAGCAGTTCGGCGGCGTAGTGCGGCAGGTTGATGCGCAGCTTGCCGGCCGGCACCGCGCGGACCGCGTCCAGGTCCTCGAACGCCGCCTCGATCTGCGCCAGCCCGCCGCGAACCCGCTCCAGGAAGCGTGCGCCATGTTCGGTCAGGGTCACCCGCCGCGTGGTCCGGTGCAGCAGGCGCACGCCCATGCGTGCCTCCAGCGCGCGCACGGTCTGCGACAACGCCGAGGGCGATACGCCCAGCGCGTCGGCGGCGCGGCTGAAGCTGGCATGGTCGGCGACCCGGGCAAAGGCGACCACGGCGGACAACGGGGGATGCGCGGACATTGTGAAGCCTGCCTTCAAGGTGGATGCGGTCAACAGCGGTTTATCCACATGGTACAGCGGAGGATGCTGTGCCTCCGGGCCGCTGCTGGCGGCCTGTCCCCTCCCCCGCTCCGGAGCTGTCCCATGCATACCCGTACCCTTGGCCGCCACGGCCCCGCTGTTTCCGCACTCGGCCTGGGCTGCATGGGTATGAGTGCCTTCTACGGCGGCCGCGGCGACGACGCCGATGCCATCGCGGTGATCCACCGCGCGCTGGAGCGCGGCGTAACCCTGCTCGACACCGCCGACATGTACGGCCCGCATACCAACGAGGTACTGGTCGGCAAGGCGATTGCCGGCCGCCGCGACCAGGTGTTCCTGGCCACCAAGTTCGGCATCCGGATGGAGCCGACCGATACCGCCGCGCGCAGCGTCGATGGCCGCCCCGAGTACGTCATCGCCGCCTGCGAGGCCAGCCTGCAGCGGCTCGGGGTGGACCACATCGACCTGTACTACCAGCACCGCGTGGATGCCAGCGTGCCGATCGAGGACACGGTCGGGGCGATGGCGCGCCTGGTCGAACAGGGCAAGGTGCGTTTCCTGGGCCTGTCCGAGGCATCGGCGCCGACCATCCGCCGCGCGCACGCGGTGCACCCGATCACCGCCGTGCAGACCGAGTACTCGCTGTGGTCGCGCGACCCGGAGGACAACGGCGTGCTGCGCACCGTGCGCGAGCTGGGCATCGGTTTTGTCCCCTACTCGCCGCTGGGCCGGGGATTCCTGACCGGGGCGATCCGCAGCCCGGCCGACTTCGACGCCGATGACTACCGCCGCCAGTCGCCGCGGTTCCAGGGCGACAACTTCGCGCGCAACCTGGCCCTGGTCGATGCGGTCACCACGATGGCGCAGGGCATGGGCATCCCCCCCGGCCAGCTGGCCCTGGCCTGGGTGCTGGCGCAGGGCGAGGACCTGGTGCCGATCCCGGGCACCAAGCGGCTGGCCTACCTGGAAGAGAACCTGGACGCGTTGCAGGTCCGGCTGGACGCGGACGCGCTGGCCCGGATCGCGGCGATCTTCCCACCGAACGTGGCCTCCGGCCCACGCTATGCCGAGGCGGCCATGGCCACGTTGAACCGCTGAAGACAGGCCGGCCTGCCCGGCCGCCCCTGGCCACAGTGCCGGCATGCCGCCGGCGCGATGGGGCACGCCTGCGGCGGATCGCCGCTCCAGCCGCCATTGGGATCGCGTCGACGTTCTTTGTGCCGGTTTCGTCACCCTTTCCCTGGTCAGGCGTTCCGTTTCAGGGGCGGGGACGCTTGGCAGTAGTAATGCGGCACCGCGTTCGGTAAAACTCGCAGACTTGTCGTTAACAGTCATCCACCGCGAGGCCCCATGTCACTGCTCCGGCGCAAGTCCCTAGACCAAGTCACCGTCCACGAAGCCGGCAGGCAGCTGATCCCGACCCTGAGCTGGCCGCACCTGATCGCGCTGGGCATCGGCGCCATCGTCGGTACCGGCATCTACACCCTGATCGGGGTGGGCGCCAACCTGGCCGGCCCGGCGGTATTGATCTCCTTTGCCATCGCCGGTGCGGTGTGCGCGTGCGCGGCGCTGTCCTACGCCGAGCTGGCCACGATGATGCCGGCCGCCGGCAGCGCCTATACCTACAGCTACGCCGCACTCGGCGAGGTGGTGGCCTGGGTGGTGGGCTGGAGCCTGATCCTGGAGTACTCGCTGGTAGTCAGTACGGTGGCGGTCGGGTGGTCCGGTTACGCGGTGGGCTTCCTGCATGGCTGGGGCATCGACCTGCCGTTGATGCTCACGGCCGGCCCGCACGTGGAAGGCGGCTTCATCAACCTGCCGGCGGTGCTGATCACCTTCGTGGTCGCCGGCATGCTGATGGCCGGCACCAAGGAAAGCGCCACCCTCAACGCAGTGCTGGTGGTGGTCAAGATCATCGCGCTGACCGTGTTCGTGGCCATCGCGCTGCCGGAGTTCGACAGCGGCCACATGGACCCGTTCATGCCGTTCGGCTTTGCCAAGTCGCTGGGCGCCGATGGCGTCGAGCACGGGGTGATGGCCGCGGCGGCGATCATCTTCTTCGCCTTCTACGGCTTCGATGCGATCTCCACCGCGGCCGAGGAAACCAAGAAGCCCGACCGCGACCTGGCCATCGGCATCATCGGCTCGATGGTCGGCTGCACCATCATCTACGTGCTGGTGGCGTTGGCTGCGGTGGGGGCGATGAGCTACACCATCTTCGGCCAGAGCGCCGAGCCGCTGGCGCTGATCCTGCGCGAGCTGGGCAGCCCTGGTGCGGCCAAGTGGATCGGCGCGGCGGCGGTGATCGCGCTGCCGACGGTGCTGCTGGCCTTCCTGTACGGGCAGAGCCGGATCTTCTTCGTCATGTCGCGCGACGGCCTGTTGCCGCGCAGCCTGTCCAAGGTCAGCGCGCGCACCGGTACGCCGATCGCCACCACGCTGTTCACCGCGGTGCTGGTGGCCGCGTTGGCCGGTGTGGCCCGCCTGGACGAGATCGCCGCGCTGGCCAATGCCGGTACCCTGGCCGCGTTCACCGCGGTGGGGTTGTGCCTGGTGGTGCTGCGCAAACGCGAGCCGGACCGGGTGCGCAAGTTCCGCACGCCGCTGGCGTATGTGGTGGGCCCGCTGGCGGTGATCGGTTGCGTGTACCTGTTCTTCAGCCTGCCGAGCAAGACCCAGCTGTATTTCCTGGCCTGGAACCTGCTGGGCCTGGTCGCCTACTTCGCCTATGGCCGTCGCAATGCGGTGATCAACAAGACCTGATCCGGGAGTGTGCCGACCAACGGTCGGCACCTACCGCCGCCATGTTCCGGTAGAGCCGAGCCATGCTCGGCTGCATTGCGCGATTGCGCGTTGCCGAGCATGGCTCGGCACTACCGGTCCGGGATCAGGGTTTGGCTGCCTGTTGGGCATGCGCCTGGGCCTGCGCCATCACCCGCAGCAGGTTGCCGCCCCAGATGCCGGCGATCTGCTGCTCGGTGTAGCCCTTGCGCAGCAGCCAGGCGGTGATCTTCGGCAACTGGCTCACGTCCTGCAGATCGGCCAGGCCGCCGCCGCCATCCCAGTCCAGCCCGATGCCCACGTGCTCGGGGCCGACCACTTTCAGGATGTGCTCGACGTGGGCGAAGAAGTCGTCCAGCGTCGCCTTGCGCAGCGGGATGCGCTGGTCGATATCCTCCAGCCCCCGCTTGAGCGCCACGCCCTGGGCGATGCTGAGGCCGTCGTAATCGCTGCGCAGTTGTTCCATCAGCGCGCTCTCGGCGGCCGAGCGCGCTTCGCTCTTGCCGGTGTCGATCAGGTAGCCGCCATAAGCGTTGACCTGGATCACGCCGCCGGCCTTGGCCAGTCGCTTCAGGCGCCCATCGTCCAGGTTGCGCGGGTGGTTGTAGATCGCCTTGGCCGAGCTGTGCGACAGCACGAACGGCACCGGCAGGCGCTGGATCAGATCGTCGAATACTGCATCGGAGGCGTGCGACTGATCGATGACGATGCCCAACCGCACCGCTTCGTCGACCAGCGCCTTGCCGGCCGGGCTCAGGCCCTTCCACTCGGCGCCCTTGGGGTCGGTGGCCGAATCGGCGAACTCGTTGTTGGCGAAGTGCACCGTGCTGAGCAGGCGCAGCCCGGCCAGATGGTAGTAGCTGAGCAACGAGGGATCGTCCACCAGCGGGCTGGCGTTCTCCATGCTGATGTAGACCACGCGCTTGCCGGCCGCCTTGATGCGCGCGGCATCGGCGGCGGTCAATGCGAGCTGGAAGGTGTCCGGGTGCGCGGCGAGCATCTCGCGGATTTCAGTCAGGCGCAGCAGGCCGGCATCGCGGTCGCGCCGGTGCGCCGGCGCGGTGCGGTCGCCCTGGTCGGTGTAGATCGCAAAGAAGCCGCCATCCAGCGCGCCTTCGACCATGCGCGGGTAATCCACCTGCGACAGCGCGTTGTGGTCGTGGCGCTGGCTGATATCGAAGCCGTCGCGGTGGAAATTGGCCGGCGTGTCCAGGTGGCTGTCCAGGGTCAGCAGCCGCTGCTGCAGCGCCGTGGCCCTGGCCAACTCCTGGGGGGTGAACTCGACCGCGTGGGCGGCCAGCGGCGCGCACAACGCCAGCGATACCAGCAGAGACAGACTGCGCAACGTCATGACGCCTCACCTTGGATGGGAAGCGTCAGACCATAGCGCCGAGAGGACAACAAACGGTAGTGCCGGCCGCTGGCCGGCTCCCCGCGACAATCGGAGACCAGGAGGAGCCGGCCAGCGGCCGGCACTACCCGATGCCGAACGTGGCCAAGATCCTGCGAATCAATCCACCACGCGGCAGAACACCGCCTTGAGGTAGCGCGATTCCTGCACGTGGGCCATGAACGGGTGGTCCGGGCCGGCGCCGGCCACCTTCAGGATCTGGATGGTGCGGCCGGCGTAGAACGCCGCGCGGCGCAGCATGTCCAGGAACTGGTCCTCGGCCACCAGGCCGGTGCACGAGAACGTGGCCAGCAGCCCACCGGGCTTGACCACGCCCAGCGCCAGCTTGTTCATGTCCAGGTACTTCTTCAGCGCGGTGATCACCTGGTCGCGGTCGCGGGTCATCTTGGCCGGGTCCAGGATCACCACGTCGAACTGCTCGCCGCGGTTGGACGCATCGCGCAGCCACGGGAAGATGTCGGACTGGATGAACTTCGGGCGCACGTTGTTGAGCTTGGCGTTGCCCTTGGCGATGGCGATCACGTCTTCATCGATGTCGATGCCGACCACCTCGGCCGCACCGCGCGCGGCGGCATACACCGCAAAGCCACCGGTGTTGCAGCACAGGTCCAGCACGGTCTTGCCTTCCACCTGCTGGCTCAGCCACTGGCGGTTCTCGCGCTGGTCGGCAAAGAAGCCGGTCTTGTGCGCACCGGCCGGGTCGGCGCGGAACTTCACCCCGTACTCGGTGATCACCGACGCTTCGGTGGTGGTGTTGCCGTGGAAATCGAAGCTCTCCTGCTTCTGCACGTGCTCGTCGGCGAAGCTGTGGAAACGGCAGCCGGGGAACTGCTCGCGCAGCGCCTCGTAGACCCACTCGCGGTGGCGGAACATGCCGGCGGCGAAGAATTCCACCACCACCAGGTCGCCGTAGCGGTCCACCACCAGGCCGGACAGGCCGTCGCCCTCGCTGTGGACCACCCGCCAGGCATCGGAGATCTCGTCCAGCTTCAGTACGTCGCGGCGCAGCGACACCGCCTGGGCGATCTTGCGCGAGAACCAGCCGGCGTCCACCGGGATGGCCTGGTCGGTTTCCAGGATGCGCACGGCGATACGCGAATGACCGTTGTAGAAGCCGCGCCCGATCCACTCCCCGTCCACGCCGATGACCTCGACGATGGCGCCGGGTTTGGGCCGGACAGCCGGTTTTTCGACCAGTTTCTGGAAGATCCACGGGTGGCTGGAGCGCCAGGCGTTCTTGAGGCGGACAACGGGGTCTTGAATATTCATCGGCCTATTGTATGACGCGGCGCCACATACGCGCTGTCGCCGGGCGGCCGGCGACAGTTCCTGCCGGGCCGGCGGCGGGCCGGCCGCGGCGGCGTTGCTGACCGGAGCGGATTTGACGGCAGCCGGCCAAGCCCGCAGAATCGGCCGCAGAAGGGGAGTAGCTCCCAGACGTTGTCGCCGTCAATTCGAGCCCGCAGGCTCCGGTGCAACGGCAGTCCCATCCATCGGGGCTGCGAGCGAGACCTTCGCCGTATGGCGAAGCTCTGTCCCCGGATCCCCCCGATCCTCCGTTGCAGATCCTCGCCATCCGGCTTGAGGCATTCATTTTTCCAACGGATAAACCCATGCAGACGATCGGTAATTTGTGGTTGTGGGGCGGCTTCGGCGCGGTGGTGATCATCGCGTTGCTGGTCGACCTGGTGTTGATGCGGCACGGCGGGCCACACAAGGTCACCTTCAAGGAGGCCCTGTGGTGGTCGATCGGCTGGGTCGCCTTGGCCCTGGCCTTCAACGGCGGCCTCTGGTACTACCTGAACGAAACCGCCGGCCAGGTGGTGGCCAACAAGGTCGGCCTGGAGTTCCTGACCGGCTACCTGGTCGAAAAAGCCCTGGCGGTGGACAACATCTTCGTGTTCCTGATGATCATGGGCTACTTCGCAGTGCCCGAGGAACAGCGGCAAAAGGTACTGATCATCGGCATCCTGGGCGCGATCGTGCTGCGTACGATCATGATCTTCGCCGGCAGCGTGCTGCTGACCAAGTTCCACTGGCTGCTCTACGTGTTCGGCGCGTTCCTGCTGTTCACCGGCTGGAAGATGTGGTTCTCGGCCGGCACCGAACCGGACCTGGAGGCCAACCCCGCCCTGCGCTGGATGCGTAGACACCTGCGCCTGCTGCCCGACTACGCCGGCAATGCGATGAGCGTGATGCGCGACGGCAAACGCTGGTTCACCCCGCTGTTCGTGGTGCTGATCCTGATCGCGGTCACCGACGTGATCTTCGCCGTGGACAGCATTCCGGCAATCTTCGCCATCACCACCGACCCGTTCATCGTGCTCACCTCCAACGTGTTCGCGGTGCTGGGCCTGCGCGCGATGTTCTTCCTGCTGGCCGGCATGGCCGACCGCTTCCACCTGCTGCCGTACGGCCTGGCCCTGGTGCTGGCCTTCATCGGCGCCAAGATGATGCTGATCGACATCTTCAAGATCCCCACCCCGATCTCGCTGGGCGTGGTGGCGCTGATCATCGCCGCCACCGTGGTGTTGAGCCTGAAGAATCCGCCCAAGGCCGGCGACGCGTAACCGCACCTGCCGCCGGCGGGATTGTCCCGCCGGCGGCACCACTTACTCCCATCGCGTTGCCCTTGTGTTCAGCGCGGGCGACGCAATCCCTTAGGGTATGAACGCCAACCTGCCCCAGCCCCTGCCCGCCGGCGACGCGCCGGAACCGCCCCGCAGCGACCGTGGTCGCGTGATGCGGGCGTTCAACCTGAGCCTGGCCTTCGTGCTGGTGCTGGTGGCGGTATTCACCGCGCAAGGCCATTTCGACTGGCGGCCGTGGGCAGTGGCGCCGCTGGAGACCGCCGGCCTGCTCGGCATCCTCGGCGCACCGCTGCTGCACGGTTCGGTGCAGCACCTGGGTGCGAACGCAGCCGCCCTGCTGATCCTCGGCACCCTGGCCGGCAGCGTCTATCCCAAGGCCACCCTGCGCGCGATTCCGTTGCTGTGGATCGGCTCGGGCCTGGGCGCGTGGTTGCTGGGCGATATCGGCAGCCGCCACCTGGGCGCCAGCGGCATCACCCATGGCCTGATGTTCCTGGTGTTCGTGCTCGGCCTGCTGCGCCGCGACCGGCCGGCGATCGCCGCCGGGCTGATCGCCTTCCTGTTCTACGGCAGCATGCTGATCACCATCCTGCCGCACGAGCCGGGCGTGTCCTGGCAGTCGCACATGGGCGGTGCCTTCGCCGGCATCATCAGTGCGCTGCTGTTCCGCCTGTCCGACCCGATGGCCGCGCGCAAGCGCTACAGCTGGGAAGAGGAAGAAGACGACGACGAGCTGCAGGCCCCGCGCGATGGCGACCTGGAGCCGCCCTCGCCGACCCGCGTGCCGGTGCTGTGGCAACCGCGCCAAGGGCAGGACTTCGTGGTGCTGCCATTCCGCCCACGCGACCAGCCCGGGCCGCACGAGTAGCCCTCAGCTGGCCGATCTGATCCGGCCAAACAGCGCCAGCCGCAGGCAGCCGACGGCGAACATGCCGACCAGCACGACCATCGCCAACCCGAACAACACGTTGAACGCGTAGGCGACCGGCTGCTCGCTCCAGTAGTAGGTATGTGCGCTGAAGCGGTAGCCGCCCACCCGGATCCGCGCATTGGACAGCGCCGCCAGCAACGTGAGCAGGTGCTTGAGTTCGAGCAACCCCAGCAAGGTGCCCAGCAGGCCAAAGAAGATGCGGATGCCGGCACCGGCCTTTTCGGCGGGCAGCGGTGCCGCGGTGTGCTGGGGCGCCGCCGCCCGGCGTTGGCGCGTAGTAACCGCCGCCGCCCGTGCCGCCGATGGCGTCACCCTGCGCGGCGAGGCCGGGGCGCCCCTTGCCGCCGGTGCCAGGAACGGCGTGCGCGGCGCGTCGAGCACGCCGACCGGTACGGGCAACTGCAGGTAGCCGGCCAGCGCTTCCAGCCACCGGTCGGTGCGGGTGGTGCCGGGGTGCACGGCGACATTGCCGGGCGTCAACCGGGTCTCGGTGCCGTCGTTGCGGACCAGCCACAGCTGGGTAGTCGCGCGGTGCATGGTGCCCTGCCGTCGCAGCTGGAGTTCGGACAGCCCATCCAGCGCGAAGGCGACCTGCAGCCGCTCGCGGCGGCCGAACAGCGTGCGGGTGTGGCGCCGGCCGACACCCTCGCCACGCGACAGGGTCAGCGTTTCGCCGGTCTCGGCGTAGACCAGCAGGCCCACCGCCAGCACGACCAGCAACAGGAATGCCGTCACCGCCAGCAGCCAGGACAACGGGCCCAGGCTGGCCAGCGGCGAGCGGCCTTCCACCAGTCCGCCCACCACGAACGCGGTGGGCGCTGCCAGGGCGAGCGCCGTCGTGAGCAGGACCAGGCTGGCTTGTACGCGATTGTAGGAATGGATGCGCAGATCGCCATGCGGCGTGCGTTCGTAGCGGTGTCCGATCAACATGCCGACCTCCCTGTCTGTCGGCCACGGTACCGGTGGCCGCCCACGACAACAAGACGGTGCCGCCTGACCTGCGCCCGGAGCCCCAGCGCGACCGGCGCCATCCCACAAGCGCTACCCGCAGAGGGCACCCGAAGCCTTCGTGATGCTGCCGTCCCGGTGCCAGCTTCGGACCAGAACCGGTAGGTACCCACCGTTGGTGGGTACAGGCCGATCAGCATTCGGTATCCGCCCTTTGAGGGCCGCTGACGTTGGTAGTCGCCTCATCCCGCAGCAAGGGGCAATAACGACACCCTCAGTTCGCGTCCCCGTCCACCGCACGCCGGCCCAGTGCCGGGTCGTCGGTGAAGAACGCATCGATACCGGTGGCCAGGTAAGCGCGCATTTCGGCGACCGAACCGTCGGCGTTGCGCGCATTGGGCTCGCCCTTGCGGAACTCGGCGGCCTGGAAATAGTTCTCCGGGCGGAAGGTATACGGCACCACCATCAGGCCGGCGGCATGCGCGTCGCCGACCAGCGTGGTGGGTGTGCCCAGCTTTCCGGCAGCATCCAGCGGAATCACCATGCGCAGGCTGGGGCCGATGCCGTCGGCGTAGCTGGCCACCTCGCGCAGCCCGGCCGGGGTGATCATATCGGCGTAGTGCAGGCCGCCCTTGGCCGCCAGCACATCGCCGGGCTGCTGTTTGGCATCGCCGATCAGCTGCAGCAGGCGGATGTTGGAATCGCGGCCAAGCTTGCCGCGCAGATAGCGCAGGTTGCCGACCTCGAACGACTGGATCGTCACCGGCGCCACGCGGGTATACGCATTGCCCTGCAGCGCGGCCAGCACCTTGTCTTCCATCGGCAGGCCGATGCCCTTGAAGTACGTACCGTGCTTGATCTCCGGCACCAGCCCGATGCCGCGGTTGGCACGCCCGGCCTGTTGCACCAGGAAGGCGATGATCTCGTCCAGCGTGGCGATGCGGAACTGCCCGTCATAGGCGGTGCTGCGCAGCTGCGGCAGGCGCTCGCGGGCGTAGAGCGTCTTCAGTTCGGCCACGGTGAAGTCTTCGCTGAACCAGCCTTCGATGCGCTCCCCATCGATGGTCTTGACCGTCTTGCGGCTGGCGAATTCGGGATGGGCGGCCACATCGGTGGTGCCACCGATCTCGTTCTCGTGGCGCGACACCAACACCCCGTCCCTGGTCATCACCAGGTCCGGTTCGATGTAGTCGGCGCCGTCGGCGATCGCCTGCGCATAGGCGGCCAGGGTGTGCTCGGGCAACAGCGCGCTGGCGCCGCGGTGGCCGTATACCGCCGCCTTGCGCGGCGCGGAGGAGGAAGATTCGGCGCTCATGGCCACCGATGGTGCCACGGCCAGCGACAACAGCAAGGCACAACCCCACAACGACTTCGACACTGCAAACCCCTGTTGATGCGGCCCGCGCCGACGCGGCGGGGCGTGGAAAGGACCGGCGCAGTGTGCCGGCGCGGTGTGACAGGGGGAAGAAAGGCGGGCCTATTTGCCGATGCAGAAGCTCGAGAATATCCGCCCCAGCAGGTCGTCGGCGCTCATCCGCCCAGTGATCCCGCCCAGCGCCTCATGCGCCAGGCGCAGTTCCTCGGCGGCCAGCTCCAGGTGCTCGTGGGCCAGTTCGGCGTCGGCGCGTTCGGCGTGGCCGATCGCCAGCACGATCGCCTCGACGTGGCGGGCGCGCGCGGAGAACTCGCCGTCCACGCTGTCGCCGGCGCCACCACTGGCCAGTTCGCGCAGGCGCGCGTGCAGGCGCTCCAGGCCCAGGCCGGTGGCGGCCGATACATGCACCACGTTGGGATCGACGGGCGGCGGCAGCGTCTCCAGCAGGTCACTCTTGTTGTGGATCCACAGCTGCTGGGGCACCTCGACGATCGCATCGGCTACCGCGGCATGGCCGGCCTGCGGATCGCGCGCGTCGAGCACGATGATGGCCAGGTCGGTGCGCTGCATCTCCACGTGGGCGCGGCGCATGCCCTCGCGTTCGATCGCATCGCCTCCCTCGCGCAGGCCGGCGGTATCGACCAGGGTCAGTTCCAGGCCGTCGATGCGGATGGTTTCGCGCAGGGTGTCGCGGGTGGTGCCGGCGATGTCGGTGACGATCGCCCGCTCGCTGCCGGCCAGCGCGTTGAGCAGCGAGCTTTTGCCCGCATTGGGCGGGCCGACCAGCACCGCATGCAGGCCGTCGCGCAGCTTGCGGCCGCGCTCGGCATCGTCGCGCAGCTGCCGCAGTGCGCCCAGCGCCTGTCCCAGGCCGCTGCGCACCTGCGCACCGCCCAGGGTATCGAGCGGTTCGTCGGCGAAATCGATGGCCGCTTCGACATGGATGCGCAGCACCACCAGCTGTTCGGCCACCTCATCCACCCGGCGCGAGAACACCCCGTCCAGCGAGCGCCGGGCCGCGCGTGCGGCGCGGGTGTCGCTGGCCGCGATCAGGTCGGCGATGGCTTCGGCCTGGGCCAGGTCGAGCTTGCCGTTGAGGAAGGCGCGCTCGCTGAATTCGCCGGGCCGCGCCTGGCGGGCGCCCAGCGCGATGCAGCGCGCAACCAGTTGCTGCAGTACCACCGGGCTGCCGTGGCCCTGCAGTTCCACCACTTCTTCGCCGGTGAAGCTGTTGGGCGCCGGGAACCACAGCGCGATGCCGTCATCGATCACCTCGCCGTGCGCGTCGCGGAAGCGCGCGTAGTGCGCGTGGCGCGGCTGCATCGTGCGCACGCCGACGGCCTGGGCGATGTCGCGCGCGCGCGGCCCGCTCAGGCGCAGCATGCCCACGCCTCCGGCACCGGGCGCAGTGGCGATAGCGACGATGGTGTCCGCGGGAGGCGTCTGGTGCATGGCTTACAGCTTCTCCAGCTGCGCGCGCGCCTGGGCGGCGCCACTGCCCTGCGGCTGCAGCGCCAGGTAGGTGGTGTAGGCCTGCCTGGCCTTGGCCTTGTCGCCGGCATGGGCGTAGGCATCGCCCAGGTTGAGGTGGGCCACCGCCCGCGAAGGATCGATCTTCAAGGTGTTCTCCAGCCAGCGCGCCGCTTCGGCGTAGCGCTGCTGGCGGTAGTAGACAAAGCCGAGGTTGTTGGCGGCCTGGGCAAAGTCCGGGCGCAGCTTGAGGGCTTCGGTGAACTGCAGGGCCGCCTCGTCATAGCGTTTCTCGCGGTACAACTGCAGGCCGCGGTCGTTGGCCTGCTGCGCGCGCTGGCGGTCGGAGGTGGGCACGGCGGCCGGCACCACCAGGGTGTTGCTGCCGCCCTGCAGGTCGGCCACGGTCACCGGCGCTTCGCCCTGCCCCTTGCCGCCCTGGGCCGCATCGACCCGGGTGTTGAGCGCGATCGCTTCGGGCGACAGCTGGCGTGTATCGGCGTTGAGGTATTCCTGGCTGTCGGGCACCTGGAACACGAACTCGCCGCCCTGCGAGCCCGGCAGGCTGCCGAAGGCCGGGGTCTGCTGGGCGACCGCGGCCACCGCCGGGGCCACATAGGCAGCCAGTTCGGTGCCGGTGATCAAGCCATCTCCATTGAGGTCGCCCTTGCCGCTCAAGGCCTGCAGCAGTACCCAGGTGAACATCGAATGGCCGTTCGGGCCGCCATCGGCCACCTGCTGGTCGGCGCCGCCGGCGGTGAGCATCTGGCGTGCGCTGCGGCGCGCGTTCTCGCGCAGGAAGCGCGACGAGGACGGCCCGCCGCGGGTCAGGCCCAGGCCGCTGTAGCAGGCATCCATCACGAACATCACGTGCTTGGCCTGCAGGCTTTCGGCGATGTTCTGGATGTCGGTCATCGCGATGGCATCGGTGGCGAACTCGTTGGGGTCCGAATCCACCGGGATGATGTAGCCCAGGTCGCGGCCCGAGGCCAGCCGCCGGGTCGCGCCGTGGCCGGCGAAGAATACGAATACCCGGTCGTTGCGGCCGGTGCGGTCATCGGCCAGGCGGTCGTGGAAGGCGGCCAGGATGTTGTTGCGGGTGGCCTGCTGGTTCTTCAGCACGATCACCTGCGATGACGGGAAGCCGAACTGACCGGTCAGGGTGTCGGCCACGGCCTGGGCATCGTGGCCGGCGTGCTCCAGCTTGGGCCACTTGGCGTAGTCGTCGATGCCGACCACGATGGCCCAGGATTTCTCGTAGCCGGTGGTGATGGTGGCATCGGAACCGGCGCCCTTGCGCGCGCGGGCCACGCTGAAATCGCGGCCGTTCCAGCCGGCGAACTGGTAGCCGTCGGCGATCAGCCGGTCCAGGATCTGCGGCAAGGCCTTCACCGCACGGTCGTGGATGTCGTGGAACAGGATGATCCCGCGCTGTTCCTTCTGTACCTGCTCGACCACGCGTTGCACGATCGATTCGGGCACCGGGTCGGCCCAGTCCATCGAATCGATGTTCCACATGATCGATTTCAGCCCGGCCTCGTTGAGCAGCTGCAGGCCTTCGGCATTGCGCGCGCCGTACGGGAAGCGGAACAACGGCGCGCGGCGCGCATCGACATCCTTGAGCAGGGTGTCGGTGGCCAGCACCTGTTGGCGCAACGCATCGCCGGTGGTGCGCGACAGCTGCGCATGGGTCAGGCTGTGGTTGCCCACCGCGTACCCCTGCGCCATCAGGTTGCGGCTGATGGACGCCATCGGGCCCAGCGTGACCTTGCCGTCGGGCTGCACCGCACCCAGGTTGCGGCCCACCTCGAAGAACACCCCGGGTACGTCGTAGCGTTGCAGGATGGCGATTACTTCGTCGGTATAGGCCTTGTGCGGGCCATCGTCGAAGGTCAGCACCACGGTCTTGGGCGGCAGGTCGCGGCCGAAGATCTCGCGGTCGCTGTCCTGCATCGACATCGGGTAGGGCTCGATCACCCCGTAGTCGCGCAGGATCGCCTCGCGGCGGTACTGCTTGCGCAGGTGGGCCAGGTAGTCGTCCCACTTCTCGCGCTTGAGCGCGATGGCGCGGGTGCGCTCGAAGCGGCTGAAGATGCGGGTGATTTCCTGGTTGTAGTTGCGCTCGATCTCATCGAGCGCCTCCAGGTCTTCGCCGATGCGCTGGTGCAGCTTCACCGCCGGCAGCGAGGAGTCCGCGCCGACCCGCTCGTGCAGGTCGCGCAACACTTCGCGGAAGGCCAGGCGGTCGGCATCGAACAGTTCCGGGGCCGACTCGATGTAGTCCAGCACCGTGCCCAGGGTGGCAAAGCGGCGCGGGCTGCTCCCGCGCAGCAAGGCGTCGAACTGCGTGGCGATGGCCGCACGCTGCTCGAGGCCGTCGTGGAACAGCTGCTGGCCGATGCGGCTGGAGGTGGCGCGGTCGGCGGGCGTTTGCTGCGCTTCGTCGGCCAGCAGCACGATGATGCGGCGATGGCCGTCGAGCTGCTTCTGCAAGGCGGCCAGCAGCGGTGCGGCGGCCGGATCGGCGGCGGCGGCGGCCTGTGCGCTGGGCTGGGTCATCGCCCTGCTGTCGGCAGCGTCCTTGTCGCCACAGCCGGCCAGCGCCAGGGTGAGCAGCAGCAGCACGGGCACGGCCAGGCGGAACAGCGACGACGCAGGGGACATTCGGAGGCTCGGGGTTGAAACGGGGGAAGGTTGCCGGCGATTGTATCGCCGCCAAAGAAAAACCCGCCGGGCGGCGGGTTTTTCAGCGCAGCCGACCAATGGCCGGCGCTACGGCCAGACGACCAACGGTCGTCTGCTCCCGGTTATTTCTTTTTGGCGGGGGTGGCGACCACCGGCAACGGCTCGCTGCCGTGGCGCTTGGTCATCCACCACTGCTGCAGCAGACCCAGGCCGCCGTTGACCACCCAGTACAGGACCAGGCCGGACGGCATGAAGGCCATCATGACGCCGAACACCAGCGGCATCATCTGCATCATCTTGGCCTGCATCGGGTCCATGCCCGGGGCCGGGGTCAGCTTCTGGGTGGCCCACATCACCGCCACGTTGATCACCGGCAGGATGAAGTACGGGTCGCGCGCGGTCAGGTCCTGGATCCAGCCCAGCCACGGCGCCTGGCGCAGTTCCACCGATTCCACCAGCACCCAGTACAGCGCGAAGAAGATCGGCATCTGGATCAGGATCGGCAGGCAGCCGCCCATCGGGTTGATCTTTTCCTTCTTGTACAGCTCCATCATCGCGGTCTGGAACTTCTGGCGGTCATCGCCATAGCGTTCCTTCAGCTGCGCGATGCGCGGCTGGAAGCGACGCATCTTGGCCCCGCTCTTGTACTGCACCGCCGACAGCGGGTACAGCACCAGCTTGAGCAGCACCACCAGGCCGACAATTGCCCAGCCCCAGTTGTTGACCACCTTGTGGACCTGGTTCAACACCCAGAACAGGCCCTGGCCGATGATCGCCATCAGCGAGAAGCGGCTGTAGTCGACCACGCGGTCCAGCCCCTTCACGTCTTCCTTGGCGATCAGGTTGACCAGCTTCGGGCCCACCCACAGGCGCGCCTCGGTGCTGACCTGCTGGCCGGGCGCGACGGTGAAGGCCGGGCCGGTGGCCTGGATCTGGTCGCGGCCATCATGCTGGGACAGCACGTAGTTGGCGGCCTGGTCGGCCTGCGGAATCCAGGCGGTGAAGAAGTGGTGCTGCAGCATCGCCAGCCAGCCGCCGGTGATGGTGCGGTTGAGGTTGCCGTCCTCCAGGTAGTCCTTGAACGCGCGGCGCTCGTAGCCATCCTTCGGGCTGAACCAGGTCGCGCCGTTGAAGCTGAACGAGTCCGGGTTGGTCATGCTGCGCGAGAGGATGGTCGGGTGGCGGTCCAGGGTGCGGAACACGTAGCCGTTCCACGGCGCGGCGCTGCCGTTGACCACTTCATCCTTGACCTTGATCGCGTACTCGTTGCGGCCCAGCGTATAGGTACGGCGGATGCTGACGCCGTTGGGGCCGTTCCACACGAACGGGATCTGCAGTTCCTTCTGGCCCTTGGCCAGCACGAACGCGCGGTTGTCGCCGACCAGGGTGAAGCCGTTGGCTTCGGGCACCGGCATGCTCTTGTCCTGGCTGGTCCAGCCACTGACGGCGCGGTACGGCTGGGTCGGGTCTTCGGTCAGCAGGCGCACCGGCGGGCTGCCGGCATCCTTGGTCTGCGGGAAGTGCAGCAGCTCGGCATCCAGCACGGTGCCGCCGTCCAGCACCAGGCGCAGCACGTCGGTGGTGACCGTCACGCGGGCGGCGCCGGCGCTGGCCGCAGCGCTGGGCTGGGTCGCCGGGGCGCTGCCGGGGGCCTGCGGTACCGACGCGCCGGGAATGGCGCCTGCCGCGCCCGGCACGGTCGCCTGGGTCTGCGCGGCAACCGGCGGCGTGGCCGGTGCGGCCTTGTCGCGGCCCCACTCCATCCACAGCAACACGGCCACCATCAGCCAGGCAAAAATCAGGAAAACGCGGGTCTGGTTCATCAGCGGGCAGGCTCGGCGGGGCCGGCAGGTGATGCCGGCTCGGACTGGGAAAGGGGGGCAACGCCCAGGGGCGGCGGCATTGTGCCGTCCGCGCCCGGCATGGGCAATGCGCCAAGGCGGCGCAGCAGGCGTTCAAACGCCTGGCGGAGGTCGGAATTGCTGGCGGTACGGGCGGCACTGCGGGCGACAACGACGTAATCGCCGGCACTCATCCACGGCCGTAGGTGGCGTGTGGCATCGCGCAGCACACGCTTGACTCGGTTGCGACCCACGGCTCGGGGGTCGACTTTGCGCGACACCGCAAGACCCAGCCTGGCTGGCGTTTCGCTGTTCAGCCAGTGCAGGGTCATCAGCGGATCGGACACACGGCGGGCACCGTTGAAGACCGTTGTATATTCGGCACGCGTACGAACCCGCGCAGAGCGAGGAAATCGCTTGCGCAGGTCGGAACTGCTCATAGTCAGGATTGCGTCTGCCGCGGGAAGCGGCATTGCAATCAAGCGCTCAGGACTTTACGGCCCTTGGCGCGGCGACGCGACAGGATCTTGCGGCCGTCAGCGGTCTTCATACGGGCACGGAAGCCATGGTCGCGCTTACGCTTGAGGTTGCTGGGTTGGAAAGTGCGCTTGGTGGCCATGCGGGCCTCTATATGAAGGGGACGGAAAGAACCGGAAATTCTATAGACCTGATCAAGGTGCCGTCAAGTGCTGGGCACTACGGGATTTCACCGGGCTGTGCAATAGCTGTGGATCATTTTGTGAATAACTTCGGGACAACCATTCCCGGCCCCCCTCGTCGGTGGTAGTCTGCGCCATCCATTCTTCCCCCTTCCGGCCTGTGGTGCGGCGGTTTCCCACGCCTGTCCACTGGCCCCAGACGATTATTGCCGATGGATGCCTGGTCCCGTTGTCTCGAACGCCTTGAGGCGGAGTTTCCGCCCGAGGATGTTCACACCTGGTTGAAGCCGCTGCAGGCAGATCTGCGCGCGGACAGCCTGGTGCTGTATGCGCCAAATGCCTTCATCGTCGACCAGGTGCGCGAGCTGTACCTGCCGCGCATCAAGGAGCTGCTGGCGCATTTCGCCGGTTTCGGCGATGTTTTCCTTGAAATCGGCTCGCGTCCGCGCCCGGTGGAGGCCCAGATCACGCCGATTTCGGGCTTTTCCACCCCGGCGGCAGCGGCCGAGCCACTGGTGCCGTTCGCCGGCAACCTGGATTCGCACTACACCTTCGCCAACTTCGTGGAAGGCCGCAGCAACCAGCTGGGCCTGGCCGCGGCGTTCCAGGCGGCGCAGAAGCCCGGCGACCGTGCCCACAACCCGTTGCTGCTGTACGGCGGCACCGGCCTGGGCAAGACCCACCTGATGTTTGCCGCCGGCAATGCGATGCGCCAGGCCAACCCGGCCGCCAAGGTGCTGTACCTGCGCTCGGAGCAGTTCTTCAGCGCGATGATCCGTGCGTTGCAGGAAAAGACCATGGATCAGTTCAAGCGCCAGTTCCAGCAGGTGGACGCGCTGCTGATCGATGACATCCAGTTCTTCGCCGGCAAAGACCGTACCCAGGAAGAGTTCTTCCATACCTTCAACGCCCTGTTCGACGGCAAGCAGCAGATCATCCTCACCTGCGACCGGTACCCGCGCGAAGTCGAGGGCCTGGAAGCACGGCTGAAGTCGCGGCTGGCCTGGGGCCTGTCGGTGGCGATCGAGCCGCCGGACTTCGAGACCCGCGCCGCGATCGTGCTGGCCAAGGCGCGTGAGCGTGGCACCGATATCCCCGACGATGTGGCGTTCCTGATTGCCAAGAAGATGCGCTCCAATGTCCGCGACCTCGAAGGTGCGTTGAATACCCTGGCCGCACGCGCCAACTTCACCGGCCGTGCGATCACCACCGATTTCGCCCAGGAAACCCTGCGCGACCTGCTGCGCGCCCAGCAGCAGGCGATCAGCATTCCCAACATCCAGAAAACCGTGGCCGACTACTACGGGCTGCAGATCAAGGATCTGCTGTCCAAGCGTCGGACCCGGTCGCTGGCCCGTCCGCGCCAGGTAGCCATGGCGCTGACCAAAGAACTGACCGAGCACAGCCTGCCGGAAATCGGCGACGCCTTTGCCGGCCGGGACCACACCACGGTGCTGCACGCCTGCCGGCAGATCCGGACGTTGATGGAAGCCGACGGCAAGTTGCGGGAAGACTGGGACAAGCTGATCCGGAAGTTGAGCGAATGATGCATGTACGCCGCTAAGGCGTCATCGCATAAAACGGTGCAGAATCCGGTAGCAAACAGGGGACAGGGTGTGGATAAGAAACCCGGCCGATTTGGCGGTAAAGTTATCCACACGTTTCCCCACCCTCTCGGGGCTAGTAATGCAGAGGGTTTCGAGGGTTGAAATCCTTTTATTTACAAAGACTTAGCTGTGTTTTCCAGCGATTCTGGCGCTACCAGCACCACCAGGCTTTTGATTTATTCCACATTTTTTTAAAGCATAGGGGCACGGAACCACATGCGTTTCACACTGCAGCGCGAAGCCTTTCTCAAGCCGTTGGCACAAGTCGTCAACGTGGTCGAACGCCGCCAGACCCTGCCGGTTCTGGCTAATTTCCTGGTCCAGGTCCAGAACGGGCAGCTTTCGCTGACCGGCACCGACCTGGAAGTGGAAATGGTGTCGCGGATCGCGGTGGAAGATGCCCAGGACGGCGAGACCACCATCCCCGCCCGCAAACTGTTCGAGATCATCCGTGCCCTGCCCGACGGCAGCCGGATCACCGTCTCGCAGACCGGTGACAAGATCACCGTGCAGGCCGGGCGTAGCCGTTTCACCCTGGCAACCCTGCCGGCCAACGACTTCCCGTCGGTGGACGAGGTCGAAGCCACCGAACGCGTGGCGATCGGCGAAGCCACGCTGAAGGAACTGATCGAACGCACCGCGTTCGCGATGGCCCAGCAGGACGTGCGCTATTACCTCAACGGCCTGCTGTTCGATCTGCGCGGCGATGCCCTGCGGACCGTGGCCACCGATGGCCACCGCCTGGCGCTGTGCGAGACCGAGCTGGAAAAGGCCAGCGGCGCCAAGCGCCAGATCATCGTGCCGCGCAAGGGCGTGACCGAACTGCAGCGTCTGCTGGAAAGCGGCGATCGTGAGATCGAGCTGGAAGTCGGCCGCAGCCACGTGCGGGTCAAGCGCGACGATGTGACCTTCACCTCCAAGCTGATCGACGGCCGTTTCCCGGATTACGAAGCGGTGATCCCGATTGGCGCCGACCGCGAAGTGAAGGTTGATCGCGAAGCGCTGCGTGCCTCGCTGCAGCGCGCCGCGATCCTGTCCAACGAGAAGTACCGCGGCATCCGCGTGGAAGTCTCGCCGGGCAACCTGAAGATCAGCGCGCACAACCCCGAGCAGGAAGAAGCCCAGGAAGAGATCGAGGCCGATACCACGGTCAGCGATCTGGCCATCGGCTTCAACGTGAACTACCTGCTGGACGCGCTGTCGGCATTGCGCGATGAGTACGTGGTAATCCAGCTGCGCGATTCGAACTCCTCGGCCCTGGTGCGTGAAGCCAGCAGCGAGAAGTCGCGTCATGTGGTGATGCCGCTGCGGCTGTGACGGTTTGCGGTGGTTCCACGTGGAACCGCAGTGTTCAGAAGACCCGGCCTTGTGCCGGGTTTTCTTTTCCTGAGCCGGTGTTCCACGTGGAGCATTGCCTGTCGGCAATCGCGATGATTGCTGGTGCCGCGCCATTCGTAATTCCACTTCGTCGATCCTCGGTTTTCTGCTGCCCTACCGTGAGGTCTGGCCGGGATCTGTTTCCAGCAGTCGTGCCGTGCGAACAGCGTGGAACGCACGGTATGAACAGTCCCAATCAGATGCCAAGTGCACGACTGGAATGCGGCTTCATTCGGCCTCTGGATCACAGCTCTATGCTTTAAAAACTGTATATAAATCTAAAGCTAGGTGGTGGTGGTAGAGCCAGAATCGGTTGAAAAGTAGCTTATGTTATTGAAATATAAGGATAAATATGGGTCGAAACCCCCTGTAGAAGCGGCCCTGGGCCTGGGGGTGATCCTGTGGATATCTTTCTGGCCAGAAATTTCGGGCTTTTTATCCACAGTCAGTACATGAGTTGTGCATAAGTCATACAGACCCCCTGTGGATAGCGGAATGTGGCTGCCTTGGATTTCGCAAGATCTGAAAGCAGATACCCTGCCCGGCTGCGCAGATTTCAAGAATTTTCCGCCCATCGACTGTGAACGCGTCTGGTTGCCGGTGAATTCGCCCGTTTTTCCTTGAAATCTGCAGGGCTACTGTCCTGCGCGGGCCCGCAGATTCCAAGGAATTCGTAGGTGTCCCGGCGGCTGGAATCCATCGATCAGGCTGCGCTCATCCCGATGACGACGCTACCGCTAGCAGCGGCGGTGTTTACGCACCACGTCCGTGAAACCAGCGCGATGCAGTAAGCTGATCGATTGCCCCTACCCGTCTGCCGCCCAGTGCGGCCGTGATCGTCCGCATGCATATCCGCCGTCTGTCCCTGCACCAGGTCCGTCGTTTCGACAGCGTCGAACTTGCGCCACAACCGGGCATCAACCTGATCACCGGTGACAATGGTGCTGGCAAGACCAGCGTACTGGAGGCCCTGCACGTAATGGCCTATGGGCGCAGTTTCCGCGGCCGGGTGCGCGATGGCCTGGTACGGCAGGGCCGGGAGGCGCTGGAAGTATTCGTGGAGTGGGACGAACAGCGCGAAGGTGCGGTCAGTTCCACGCGGCGCAAGGCCGGGCTTCGTCACAGCGGCCAGGAATGGAAGGGCCGGCTGGACGGAGAAGATGTCGCCCAGCTGGGTAACCTGTGTGCGGCCCTGGCCGTGGTGACCTTCGAGCCGGGCAGCCACGCCCTGGTCAGTGGCGGCGGCGAACCGCGCCGGCGCTTCCTCGACTGGGGCTTGTTCCACGTGGAACCAGACTTCCTGGCGTTGTGGCGGCGGTATTCGCGGGCGCTGAAGCAGCGCAATGCGCTGCTCAAGCAGGGCGGGCATCCGCAGGCACTGGATGCCTGGGACCACGAGCTGGCCGAGGCCGGTGAGCCGCTGACAACCCGGCGCCAACACTACCTGGAGCGGCTGCAGCAGCGCACCATCGACCTGGCCGATGTGCTCGCACCGAATCTGGGCATCCAGGCACTGACGCTCAGCCCGGGCTGGCGCAAACAGGAACTCTCGCTGTCCGACGCCCTGCTGCTGGCGCGCGACCGCGACCGCATGGCCGGCTATACCTCGGTGGGCCCGCATCGCGCCGACTGGAGCGTGGGCTTTGCCAGCATTCCCGGCCGCGATGCGCTGTCGCGCGGGCAGGCCAAGCTCACCGCGCTTACCTGCCTGCTGGCCCAGGCCGAGGACTATGCCGAGCAGCGCGGGGAATGGCCGGTGATCGCCCTGGACGATCTGTCCTCGGAACTGGACCGCAACCATCAGGCGCGGGTGCTGGAGCGGCTGAAGGCCGGCCCGGCGCAGATCTTCATCACCGCCACCGAAATTCCGGCAGCACTCGGCGCGGCTACCGACATCACCCGGTTCCACGTGGAACATGGGCAGGTCCAGCCTGTGCCATAGTGGTCCCCCAGGGGCTGACCATGCCCGACTGGTATAATTGCGGTCGCAACCCCTTATTACTCGGCGCCCCGCCGCAACGCGGTGGCCCGACCTGCGGAGCCTATGGCAAGCGCAATGACTGAAGAACTGAACACCCCGGCAAACAACGGCAACTACGACGCCAACAGCATCACGGCCCTGGAAGGCCTGGAGGCGGTCCGCAAGCGTCCTGGCATGTACATCGGCGACGTCCATGACGGCACCGGTCTGCACCACATGGTGTTCGAGGTGGTCGACAACTCCATCGACGAAGCCTTGGCTGGCCATGCCGACAATGTGTCGGTCATGATCCACGCCGATGGCTCGGTGTCGGTGTCGGACAACGGCCGCGGCATCCCCACCGGCAAGCACGAGCAGATGAGCAAGAAGCTCGACCGCGAGGTCTCCGCTGCCGAAGTGGTGATGACCGTCCTGCACGCCGGCGGCAAGTTCGATGACAACAGCTACAAGGTCTCCGGTGGCCTGCACGGCGTGGGCGTCAGCGTGGTCAACGCGCTGTCGCAGAAGCTGGTGCTGGACATCTACCAGGGCGGTTTCCACTACCAGCAGGAATACGCCGACGGCGCGGCCGTATACCCGCTGAAGCAGGTCGAAGCCAGCACCAAGCGCGGCACCACCCTGCGCTTCTGGCCGTCGGTGAAGGCCTTCCACGACAACGTCGAATTCCATTACGAGATCCTGGCACGCCGCCTGCGCGAGCTGTCCTTCCTCAACTCCGGGGTCAAGATCGCGCTGGTCGACGAGCGCGGCGATGGCCGCCGCGACGACTTCCATTACGAAGGCGGCATCCGCAGCTTCGTCGAGCATCTGGCCCAGCTGAAGACCCCGCTGCATCCCAACGTGATCTCGGTGACCGGCGAGTCCAACGGCATTACCGTGGAAGTGGCGCTGCAGTGGACCGATTCCTACCAGGAAACGATGTACTGCTTCACCAACAACATCCCGCAGAAGGACGGCGGCACCCACCTGGCCGGCTTCCGCGGCGCGCTGACCCGCGTGCTGAACAACTACATCGAACAGAACGGCATCGCCAAGCAGGCCAAGATCAACCTGACCGGCGATGACATGCGTGAAGGCATGATCGCGGTGCTGTCGGTCAAGGTGCCCGACCCCAGCTTCTCCAGCCAGACCAAGGAAAAGCTGGTCAGCTCGGACGTGCGCCCGGCGGTGGAAAGCGCCTTTGGCCAGCGCCTGGAAGAATTCCTGCAGGAAAACCCGAACGAAGCCAAGGCGATCGCCGGCAAGATCGTCGACGCCGCGCGTGCGCGCGAAGCAGCGCGCAAGGCCCGCGACCTGACCCGCCGCAAGGGCGCGCTGGACATCGCCGGCCTGCCCGGCAAGCTGGCCGACTGCCAGGAAAAAGACCCGGCACTGTCCGAACTGTTCATCGTCGAGGGTGACTCGGCAGGCGGCTCGGCCAAGCAGGGCCGCAACCGCAAGAACCAGGCGGTGCTGCCGCTGCGCGGCAAGATCCTCAACGTGGAACGTGCCCGCTTCGACCGCATGCTGGCCTCGGACCAGGTCGGCACGCTGATCACCGCGCTGGGCACCGGCATCGGCCGCGATGAATACAACCCGGACAAGCTGCGCTACCACCGCATCATCATCATGACCGACGCCGACGTCGACGGCGCGCACATCCGTACGCTGCTGTTGACCTTCTTCTACCGGCAGATGCCCGAACTGATCGAACGCGGCCATATCTACATCGGCCTGCCGCCGCTGTACAAGATCAAGCAGGGCAAGCAGGAGCTGTACCTGAAGGACGACCCGGCGCTGGACGCCTACCTGGCCAGCAGCGCGGTGGAAAACGCCTCGCTGATTCCGGCCGATGGCGAGCCGGGCATCGAAGGCGTCGCCCTGGAAAAACTGCTGCTCTCCTATGCCTCGGCGCAGGAAACCATCGCCCGCAACGGCCACCGCTACGACCGCCAGGTGCTCGAAGCGCTGGTCGATTTCACCCCGATGGACCTGGAGCACCTGCGTCGCGCCGGTGCCGACGAGGGCCTGGCCGCGTTGGCCAAGCGGTTGAACCAGGGCAGCCTGGGCTCCCCGCGTTTCAGCCTGGAACTGCAGGAGCCCACCGAGCAGCGCCCGGCCGCGTTGCTGGTCACCCGTCGTCACATGGGCGAAGAGATGATCCAGGTGTTGCCGCTGTCGGCCTTCGAAAGTGGCGAACTGCGTGCCCTGCACCAGTCCTCGCTGCTGCTGTATGGCCTGGTCCGCGCCGGTGCCAAGATCAGCCGTGGCGCCAAGTCGGTGGAGATCGGCACCTTCGCCGAAGCGCGCAACTGGTTGCTGGAGGAAGCCAAGAAGGGCCGCCAGATCCAGCGCTTCAAGGGCCTGGGTGAAATGAACCCGGAACAGCTGTGGGATACCACGGTGAACCCCGATACCCGCCGCCTGCTGCAGGTCCGCATCGAAGATGCGGTGGCGGCCGATGAGATCTTCAGCACCTTGATGGGCGATGTGGTGGAACCGCGCCGCGATTTCATCGAGGACAACGCGCTGAAGGTCGCCAACCTGGATATCTGACACAATCGGGTCAGGGCCGGCCGGTTGCGACCTGCAACCTGGCCGGCATTCGTCCGCCGATGCCAGGAATCCGATGTCCGCAACCGCTCCGGCGTCCCTGACGCCTCCGCTGCCCCCGTTGTCGCCTGCTGCGCCCGGCCCCCGGCCACGCTCGGCAGTGGCCGGGTTCTTCATCGACCTGGGCATCGCCATCGTCACCCTGTTCGGGCTCAGCCTGGCCAGCGGCCTGGTCTGGGGCGCCTACCGCGGCGCAGTGGTTGCCACCGCAGCCAAGCGCGCCGGCGGCACGGTGGATGCGTCCACCCTCGCCCAGCAACTGGGCCAACCCGGCGCACTGGCGCAGATCCTGATGGCCATCGTCGCCACCGGCGGTGCCGCGCTGTTGCTGTACTTCCTGCGCCGGCGCGCCACGCCCGGCGAACGCAGCACGTCATTGCAGGCGCTCCGGCGCAGCTCCACCTGGGGCTGGACCCTGCTGGTGGCCACCTGCGTGGTGATCGGCAGCAACCTGATCGCCTTCCTGGCCAAGCAGGCCGGCATCGAACCGGTCCCGACCAACCTGGCCCTGATGGAACAGGCCCTGGCCCGCTTCCCGTGGTTCCTGGCCGTGTTCGCCATCGTGCTGGCCCCGGCCTACGAGGAACTGCTGTTCCGCCGCGTCCTGTTCGGGCGCCTGTGGCAGGCCGGCCGGCCGTTGCTGGGCATGCTGCTGAGCAGCCTGGCCTTCGCCCTGGTCCATGAAATTCCCGGCACCAGCGCCAACGGCCCCTGGGAAATCGCCCAGTTGTGGCTGGTCTACGGCAGCATGGGGGCGGCGTTCGCCTGGTTGTACCAGCGCACCGGCACCCTGTGGGCGCCGATCGTTGCGCACGCGCTGAACAATGCCATCGCCCTGGGGGCGCTGGTATTCCTGGGCCTGCATTGAGCGGACGCGCGTGGGCCATCACCTGCCACGCACGTGCCTGAACGTCGCCCATTGTTGACGGCAACGACAACAAAATTTTACGTACCGTCGTTCCACACTGCAGATATGAACAAGGGGGACTTGCGATGAAACCGGTTCTGTTGGGCGTTGCCATTGCGCTGCTGGTCAGTGCCTGCGCCACCACCACCTCGCCCACCGGGCGCCGGCAGATGGTCGGCGGCGTGTCGCAGGCCGAGCTGGACCAGCTGGGCGCGCAGGCCTTCGCCCAGACCAAGCAGAAGGAAAAAGTCAGTACCGACGGCCGCCAGAACGGCTATGTGCAGTGCGTGGTCAATGCGCTGGTCGCGCAGCTGCCACCGCAGTACCGTGGCGTACGGTGGGAAACGGCGGTGTTCGTCGACAAGGAACCCAATGCCTTTGCGCTGCCTGGCGGCAAGGTCGGGGTCAACACCGGGATCCTCACCGTGGCCAAGAACCAGGACCAGCTGGCGGCGGTGATCGGCCATGAAATCGGCCATGTGATCTCGCGCCACCACGAGGAACGCCTGACCCGCCAGATGGGCGCGCAGACCGGCCTGGCCGTGCTGGGCGCACTGGCCGGCGCCGCCTATGGCGATGGCGCCGCCGGCACGGTCAACCAGCTCGGCGGCATGACCGCGCAGACCGCCTTCCTGCTGCCTGGTTCGCGTACCCAGGAAAGCGAGGCCGATGTGGTCGGGCAGCGGTTGATGGCCGAAGCCGGATTCGACCCGGCCCAGGCGGTCAACCTGTGGCAGAACATGATGGCCGCCAGTGGCGGCCGGTCCCCGCAATGGCTGTCCACCCACCCCGACCCGGCCAACCGGATCCGCGAGCTGCAGCGCGACGCGCCTGCGCTGAGTGGGGTCTACCAGCAGGCCCAGGCCGCCGGACGCAAGCCCAGGTGCGGCTGATGCGACCAAAGTATGCTGTATTGCAGCATCGGAAACGATTTCTCACGCCATGAGTTTCTGATACGTTTGGCGGCTCAGATTTTTCTGACAGTCCGTTTTGATGCCGCCGCGGCGGTTCGATCGAGGTGAAAGATGATTTTCAGCAACCACAAGCAAGCCGTCCTTTCCGTCCTCATCGCGACCGCAGTCGGTGGCGCCATGGTCACCGATGCATTCGCCCAGTCCTCGCGCTCGGCCGAACGTGGCAACCGCGGTGGCAAGCAGCAGGCCAAGGCCGAAGCCTTGTACCCCAACGCGACCCGCCAGGAGCCCAGCGTCAAGGCCTCGCCCAAGCTCGGCAGCAAGCTGCAGAAGCTGATTGACAGCTACAACGAGCAGAAGTTCCCGGAGACCCGCGCCCTGGGCGACGAGATCCTGGCCAACAGCGCCGCCAACACCTACGACAAGTCGCTGGCCGCCCAGCTGGCCTCGCAGGCCGCCTACCAGACCGAAGACAACGCCGCTGCCAAGAAGTACCTGCAGCAGGTGCTGGAGTTCAACGGCCTGGACAACAACGGCCACTACCAGTCGATGCTGATGCTGGCCCAGCTGCAGCTGCAGGATGACGAGACCGCCCCCGGCCTTGCCACCCTGGACAAGTACTTCGCCGAAACCAAGTCGTCCAAGCCCGAAGAACTGGTGATCAAGGGCCAGGCCCTGTACCAGACCCAGCGCTATGCCGACGCCATCCCGGTGCTGCAGCAGGCCATCGCCGGCGCCGCCGAGCCCAAGGACAGCTGGAACCAGCTGCTGATGGCCGCCATGGCCGAAGCCGGCCAGACCGGTGAAGCGGTCAAGCAGGCCGAAGCGATCGTGGCGCGCACCCCCAACGACAAGAAAGCCCAGCTGAACCTGGCCAGCATGTACATGCAGGCCGACCAGATGGACAAGGCCGCCGCGGTGATGGACAAGCTGCGTGCGGCAGGCCAGCTCAGCGAAGAGCGCGAGTACAAGCAGCTGTACTCGATCTACGCCAATACCGAGAACAAGGAAAAGGACGTCATCGCGGTCATCAACGAAGGGTTGGAGAAGGGCATCCTGAAGCCGGACTACCAGGTTTACCTGGCGCTGGCCCAGTCCTACTACTACTCCGACCAGGTACCGAAGGCAGTCGAAGCGTGGCAGAAGGCCGCCCCGCTCTCCAAGGACGGTGAAACCTACTTGAATTTGGCACGCGTTTTGCATGCCGAAGGTCGCATCCCGGAGGCCAAGCAGGCCGCCCAGCAGGCGCTGGCGAAGGGTGTGAAGAACCAGGCCGATGCCAAGAAAATCATCAACCTGAAGTAAGTAGGAATAACGCCTGAACGCCTGCCACAGTGATGCGCAGGCGCTCAGGATTGGTATAAGCTTGGAGGTTCCTGCGGTGTCATGCACCGCTGATCATGGGCTACCTGTCCCCGGGTATCCCGGCCCCACTAATGAGCTCTTGGCGCATGACGGAACAACTAGTCGTTCACAGGTACGAACAACGCGATGACACCGGCTTCAGCTGGCCGCGAATCGTGGGTATCGCTTTTGTAATCGCACTGCATCTCGCCGCCTTCATGATGCTTCTGATCCCGGCCGTGGCCCCCAAGGCCGCTGCGGAGAAGGAACGCAACATCATGGTGACCCTGGTCGACGCTCCGCCGCCGCCCCCACCGCCGCCGCCGCCGCCGCCGCCGACCGATACGCCGCCTCCGCCGGTGAAGAATCTGTCGCCGCCGAAGCCGTCGCCGGTACCACCGCCGCCGCAGCCGCCGATCGTCGATGTGCCGCAGCCGCGTGCCAACGACATCGTTACGCCGCCGTCGCCGCCCTCACCGCCGGCTCCGCCGAGCCAGATCGAGGCCAGCGTCGACATTTCCTCGAAGAACATGAACCCCCCGCGTTACCCGCCGGCAGCATTCCGCGCAGGTATCCAGGGTGAAGTGATCCTGATCATTGATGTCGATGCCAATGGCAACGTCACCAATGTGTCGGTCGAACGGTCCAGCCGTAACCGTGACCTCGACCGCGCCGCAATGGAAGCAGCTCGCAAGTGGAGCTTCCGTTCTGCGGAGTCGGGCGGGAAGAAGGTCGCAGGTCGCGTTCGCGTCCCGGTCAACTTTGCGCTGAACTGATGGTCGTCGGTGGCCCGCCGGCCACCGTTCCATCGGTTATTTCAAGCAACACCATTCATCACCACACACAACAAAGGTAAGCGTCATGCTGCAGGAACTCTTCATCGCCGCTGCTGCTGGGGGCAACCCGTCGAACGCCCTCTCGCAGATGGGCTTCGAGCACTTGATCCACGAAATGACCACCAAGCCGGGTGATTTCGCCGTCTCCTGGGTCGTGCTGCTGACCCTGATCATCATGTCGGCCATGTCCTGGTACTGGACCGTCATCAACATCTTCCGTGCTACCCGCCTGAAGAGCGCTGCCGACAAGGTCGTGAGCCTGTTCTGGGATACCCCGAACGCCCAGGACGCCATCCGCGCCATGGAAGAACAGCCCGCTTCCGAGCCGTTCTCCAAGATCGCCCTGGACGCTGCCCAGGCAGCTGCCCACCACCAGCGTGCCGAAGGCGGCGCCACCGGTGGTGGCCTGGGTGAGAACCTGAGCCGTTCGGAGTTCGTCGACCGCGCCCTGCGTCAGGCCGTGACCCGCGAAAGCAACAACCTGCAGTCGGGCATGACCCTGCTGGCCACCGTCGGTGCAACCGCTCCGTTCGTCGGTCTGCTGGGTACCGTGTGGGGCATCTACGGCGCGCTGATCAAGATCGGTGCCACCGGTTCCGCCTCGATCGACGCCGTTGCAGGCCCGGTGGGTGAAGCACTGATCATGACCGCCATCGGTCTGTTCGTGGCTATCCCGGCCGTGTTCGCCTTCAACTTCTTCAGCAAGATCAACAGCGCCACGATCAGCAAGTTCGATACGTTCGCTCACGACCTGCACGACTTCTTCGCCACCGGTTCGCGCGTCCGCTAATTGCGACGCGCTTTACCCAGCGAGAACGTAGTCAACACGATCTAGACGGAGCCCGTTATGGCTTTCAGTAGTGGTAACAGCGGCGGCCCCATGGCCGACATCAACGTTACGCCCCTCGTGGACGTGATGCTGGTGCTGCTGATCATCTTCATCATCACGGCGCCTCTGATGTCCCACAAGGTCAAGGTGGATCTGCCGGAGGCCAACCTGGTGCAGAGCCCGGAAGACGCTGAGAAGCGTTCGGGCCCGATCACCCTGGCAGTCAAGGAAGACGGCTCGATCTACTGGAACGACGAGGAAATCAACAAGCAGACGCTCGAGTCGCGCTTGGCGACCGCCGCCCAGCAGACCCCGCAGCCGCCGCTCAATCTGCGTGGTGACCGCACCACCAAGATGCGCGTCATCAACGAGATGACCAAGATTGCGCAGGAACAGGGCATGCTCGACGTTGGCTTCGTTGCCACCAAAGAGAAGGGGCAGTAAGCCATGGCGTTCAGTACCGGTGGTAACAAAGGCCCCATGGCCGACATCAACGTCACGCCCCTCGTGGACGTGATGCTGGTGCTGCTGATCATCTTCATCGTCACCGCGCCGATCATGACCTACCCGATCGCCGTGGACCTGCCGCAGCGCGTGCTCAACCCACCGCCGCAGCTGGTCGAGCCGCCGCCGCCGATCGAACTCAAGATCGACGCCAGCAACCAGGTCTCGTGGAACAACAGCCCGGTTGCAACCGCCGAGTTGCAGCAGCGGATGGAGCAGGAGGTCCAGAAGGACCCGACCAACCAGCCGGAACTGCGCATCGACGCCAGCCCGGACTCGGAGTACGACGTGATGGCCAAGGTATTGGCCGCCGCGAAGAACGCCCAGATGAAGAAGATCGGCTTCGTACAGCAGTAATCAGCAAGACTGCAGTCATGACGCGACTGGAAAACGCCCCTGGAGACAGGGGCGTTTTTTTTTGCCTGCTGCCCGACGCCCACCCCGACCCAGCCGGACCGCTATCATCGGCGCATGCCCACCACCTACTTCGCCCTGACCGACTGGCTGGACGCCGTGCCGCACCTGCGCCCGCTGCTGGTCATCGCCTACCTGCTCTACCTGCTGTGGCTGACCGGCTGGATCATGCTGCAGAAGCGCGAACCGGTGGCCACGCTGAGCTGGATCCTGTCGCTGGCCGCCCTGCCCTACCTCGGCCTCTTCATCTACTACCTGCTCGGCCCGCAGAAGGTGAAACGGCAGCGCCTGCGTCGTGGCCGCGCGCGTTCGGGCATGGAGCACTACAGCAGCGTCTGCCCGCCCGATGCCGACTGCACCGAACTGGCCAAGATCGCCCAGGCCACCACCGGGCTGGCCCCGTCCTCGGCCACCGAGGTGGAGTGGCTGGTGGACGGCGCGGCCACCTACCGCGCCCTGCTCGCCGCGATCGCGCAGGCGCGCGACCACGTGCACGTGGAGTACTACATCTTCAACCCCGACCACGCCGGCACCGCGCTGCGCGATGCACTGGTCGAGCGCGCCCGCGCCGGCGTGCGGGTGCGCCTGCTGCTGGACGCGGTGGGTTCGTCGCTGATCCGCAAACGCTTCCTGCAACCCTTGCTGGAGGCTGGCGGCGAAGTGGCGTGGTTCCATCCGCGGCAGCTGCTCAAGCCGTTCAAGCGCCCGTGGATGAACATGCGCACCCACCGCAAGCTGGTGGTCGTCGACGGCCGCGTGGCCTTCACCGGCGGGATCAACATCACCGACGAGGAAGACGAGAGCCGCCGCCCCGACGCCTACCGCGACCTGCACATGCGCCTGACCGGGCACGTGGTGCGCAGCCTGCAGCTGGTATTCGTCGAAGACTGGATCTACGCCACCGGGCAGGAACCGGCGCGCCTGGAGATCGCCCCGCTGTGGCCGCACGACGTACCCAGCCGCCAGGAAGGCCGCATCCATGCGCAGGTGCTGGTATCCGGGCCGGATTCCTCCTGGGAGACCATCCACCGCCTGCAGGTGGCCGCCATCCACGAAGCACGCGAACGGGTCTGGCTGGTCACGCCCTACTTCGTTCCCGGCGAAGCGGCGCGCATGGCGCTGACCTCGGCCGCCCTGGGTGGGCTGGACGTGCGCCTGCTGGTGCCGAAGATGAGCGATTCCTGGTTCGTCACCCAGGCCGCGCGTTCCTACTTCGACGAGCTGCTGCAGGCGGGGGTCAAGATCTACGAATACGGCCCGCGCATGCTGCATACCAAGGCCTTCATCGCCGACCGCGAGGTCTGCATCGTCGGCAGCGCCAACTTCGACCACCGAAGCTTCCGCCTCAATTTCGAGCTGTCGATGATGCTGGTCGATGCCGACCGGGTGGCCGCGCTGGAGCAGATCCTGGCGGCCGAGTTCGATGCCTCGGTGCGGGTGCACAACGAGCGCCAGCGGTCGCTGTGGCGGCACCGCGTACCCGAGGCGTTCGCGCGGCTGGCCTCGCCGCTGCTGTAGCCCGGCGCCCACGTGGAACCGGCAGGGGCTGCGGCGCTACACTGCCCCGGTCCACGGGGAGAAAGACAATGTACTGGCTGTTCCTGCTGCTGGCGCTGGGCTGTTTCGGCCTGGCGATGAAGACCCCGCACATGGGGCTGATGTTGCTGTCGCTGCTGGGCACGCTGGTGTTCCTGCTGGTCTGGGTGCGTGGCCTGTACGTGGCGCGCTTTGGCAACCTGCAGCGCGATATCTCCAGCGTGATCGACCCGGCCGAGCTGCGCCGCCTGCGCGAGCAGGCGCAGGCCCGCCAGCAACTGGCCCAAGACGACTCCGACACGCCGTAATCCCATGACCCAGCTCAGCGTCAACGTCAACAAGATTGCCGTGCTGCGCAACTCGCGCGGCGGTACCGACCCGGATGTGCTGCAGGCCGCGCATGCCTGCCTGGATGCCGGTGCGCATGGCATCACCGTGCACCCGCGCCCGGACCGCCGGCATATCCATGCCGAGGATGTGCTGGCGCTGGCGGCGCTGACTGCTGCGCGCGGTGTCGAGTTCAATATCGAGGGCAACCCGTTCGCGCCGCCGCGGCAGGGCTATCCTGGCCTGCTGCCGCTGTGCGCGCAGACCCGCCCCGCACAGGCCACGCTGGTGCCAGACGGCGACGGCCAGCTCACCTCCGACCACGGTTTCGACTTCGCCCGCGACGCCGAACGGCTGCGCCCGCTGATCGCCGAACTGAAAGCGCATGGCTGCCGGGTCAGCCTGTTCGTCGACGCCGGCAACCCGGACCTGGCCCAGGCAGCGGCGATCGGGGCCGACCGCATCGAGCTCTACACCGGCCCTTATGCCGAGGCGCACGCCGCCGGTGACGCAGGGGCGATGCTGGCGCTGTTCGCCGATGCCGCCCGCCGCGCCCAGGCCGCCGGATTGGGGGTCAATGCCGGGCACGACCTGTCGCAGGACAATCTGCGCCAGTTCCTGGCCGCCGTACCGCAGGTGCTGGAAGTCTCCATCGGCCACGCCCTGATCAGCGAAGCGCTGTATGCCGGCCTGGACGCCACCGTGAAGGGCTACCTGCGCCTGCTGTAGGGCGTGCATCGACCAACGGCCGATGCCTACCGGGGACAGTGCATCGACCCCACGGTCGATGCCCACCACCGAGGCCCTGGCGCCGCCCCCGCTCTGCGCCGGCCGGCGGCCAAAAGCCCCGGTAGGAACCGACAGTTGGTCGGTTCGCCCCACAGCGCGCCAAGGGTAGTGCCGGCCGCTGGCCGGCTCCCCATGATCTCGATGGCGGCCGCCATCCCACGCCAACCCAGCCTGTGGACAACTCTGGGGGCCAAACCGCCCGCCGGCCCCGCAAAGCCAGTGATAGCCTCGATTCCGCTTCCCTTGCCGCTTGTGGTTAGTAATACTACTAACCATGCACACGCCCTCCCCAACCCCCTGCGCCAGCCGGACGTCGCGATCCCTGCGACACCGCCCCACTAGCCTTTGATCATGGGTACCGCAATCAAAGGCCGGGGTTCCACCACGCATCTGGCGGGCCGTTTCGAGGTCACCGTCAGCGAAGCGGTGGACGATGGCTGGGAAGCCGACGACGGCGAGGAATTCGCCGCCCCGCGCCTGCGCACCGAAGTGCGGGTCGAAACCGCGCGCAGCATCATCAGCCGCAACAAGTCGCCCGACGTGGGCTTCAGCCAATCGGTGAACCCGTATCGCGGTTGCGAGCACGGCTGTTCGTACTGCTTCGCCCGCCCCTCGCACGCCTACCTCAACCTGTCGCCGGGGCTGGACTTCGAAACCAAGCTGTTCGCCAAGACCAACGCGCCGCAGCTGCTGCGCAAGGAATTCTCGCGCCCCGGCTACGTGCCGCAGCCGATCGCGCTGGGCATCAACACCGACGCCTACCAGCCGATCGAGCGCAAGCTCAAGCTGACCCGCCAGCTGATCGAAGTGATGCTGGAAACCCGTCACCCGTTTTCGCTGATCACCAAGAATGCGCTGGTCGAGCGCGACATCGACCTGCTCGCGCCACTGGCCGAACAGAACCTGGTCAGCGTGCACTTCTCGGTGACCTCGCTGGACCCGCACCTGTCGGCCCGCCTGGAACCGCGCGCCTCGGCCCCGCACGCCCGGCTGCGCGCGATGCGCCGCCTGCGCGATGCCGGCATCCCGGTCGGGGTGATGGTCGCGCCGGTGATCCCGTGGATCAACGACGCCGAACTGGAAGCGGTGCTCGAAGCGGCGCGTGATGCCGGCGCATCCAGTGCCGGCTACGTGCTGCTGCGCCTGCCGCTGGAGGTAGCCCCGCTGTTCCGCGACTGGCTGGACACCCACCACCCCGACCGCGCCGCGCACGTGATGAGCACCATCAACCAGCTGCGCGGCGGCAAGGACTACAACAGCGAATTCGGCAGCCGCATGCGCGGCGAAGGCGTCTACGCCGACCTGCTCTCCAACCGCTTCAAGCTGGCCCGCCGGCGGCTGGGCTTCGACGCGCAGAACAGCCACTGGCCCAAGCTGGACTGCACCCGGTTCCTGCGGCCGCTGCCGCCGCGGGTGGATTCGCCGCAGGGGGCGTTGTTCTGATATCGCCAAAAGCCCAGCGTCAAGATGCTGGACTGATCGCACCCATGATACGCGCCGGCATCGACACCCGACGGGTCCAGAAAGGTCGAACGAGCCCAGGGTCCGTGGTCGTGCGCGCCCCCATTCACGGTGCGTGTCGTCAGCGACTTGGCGATGTACGCGGACCAGACCAAGACGCCACAGCCAAGGACTGCCTGCCATAGTTGGATGGAGGTCTCACGTTGGAGCTATCAGTCGCTGCTCATACTGTGTTAATACTATGTTCACATAAAAAATACATCACCATCACCTGACTCAAGGATAGAGGCTCAAGGAACATGAAGTCCCCAACACCTGCAAAGCCCGTTCGCCGAATTCGCTGGATGCTTCTGATTCTTCCGGCGGTGGGGCTGATACTTCAAGCACATGCGGTTCCGCCGGGTGGACCAGAAAAACCTACCGATCTCGACCGCATCACGGTCAGGCCCACACCATCGGTCGATCTTCTACCCGCCAGCGGTCTCGCTGGAGCAGGCGTCAAGAACACCGTGCGCCCCTTGGGACGAGTGTCACTTCGCGCAGACACGGCAAAAGAACAGGAAAAAGACGACCGCAAGGGAGGCTGCGGAGAAAGCAAAGCAAATCCGATCGTCCTCTATACGGGAAATAAAATCGAGCCAGAGCTCGACTTTGCTGCCGCCGGAGAAATGCCACTCTTCCTCGAGCGCACTTACAACCATCACTGGGGTGCCGTCGGCCTCTTCGGTCAACACTGGATCAGCAACCTTGATTACTCCCTAGCCTTCTCTAGCGGGACGTCGGTTGCGTGGGCGCAGCGTCCCGACGGAAGTCGAATCAAGTTCAACTGGAATGCTTCCCCGGACTGTGGGAAGAGGACAGCCGTAATGCCGCCCACATCGCAAAAAACGGAGATGGCTCCTACACGCTTATCAACGAAGAGAAGGGTGCAGAAACCTACAACGCCGAAGGCTACGTAACACAGCTACGCAACGAGCAGGGCGTTGCATGGAACTTCTCCTACGCAAACAAGTACTTGGCGAGTGTCGAGCACTCTAGCGGTCGCAGGATGCAGCTTACGTGGAGCGGGGATCAACTAGTTCAAGTGACTGATCCCTCCGGCGGAATCTACCGCTACACATACACGGCCAATGCATTCGGGAGCGGGAAACCGCGTTTGGCAACTGCAACACTCCCAGGTAGCCCGCAAACGACGATTGCCTATCACTACGAGGACGTGAGATACCCAGGCGGTCTCACCGGGAAATCCTTCAACGGCGTTCGCTACTCGACATTTGCGTATGACGGGAACAGACGAGCCGTCCTGTCCGAGCATGCCGGGGGCGTGGAGAGATACATGTTCAGTTACCAAGCTAGCGTGGTTGAGCAGGTAGTACCACCGCCGGCGCCCGTGCGCCCTGGCGGATTCAGGAATGACGGAGAGCACGGCTGGTGCGAGTACCGCCCGAGCGGTCAAATCTGCTTCGAGCCCAACTCGCTTCCAGGCGGCTCCGTCCAGTTGAGCGGTGCTGCACGAGCAAGCTCAACGTCGATGCCGACCACGACGGACCGCGCCGTAGACATGCGCGTTACGGAAACCGGACCGCTGGGACGCAAAACCATCTATGACTATCACGATGGAAAGCAGATAGCTGTTTCGGGCGTTGCGTCCGCCTTGTGTCCCGCCAGCTACAAGGAGCGAAGCTACGATGCACAGGGCAATCCCGATGTCTTCGGTGACTTCGCCGACAATTTAACTGACTTCGACTACAGCGCCGGCGGCCTGCTTCTAAAAACGATCGAAGCGGTTGGTAGTACTGCCCAGCGCTCCACAACCTACGAATGGGACCAAGCCAGCCGGCGCCCGATCAAAACGACTGTCTTGGGAGACCACGAAACCCTGCTCGCGTACGACAGCAGAGGAAACCTCGCATCGACGACTGTGCGCAATCTCACCGCCTTTGGTGTCAGCAACCAGTCCCGCACGACGAGCTACACCTACACCTATCACCTCAACGGGCTGAAGGCCACAGTTACGGTTGATGGTCCACTGGCTCAGGACAGCGTGACCTACACGTACAACACACTGGGTGACCTGACCAACGTCAGCAACGGAGTGGGTCACACAACCACTTACACCAATTACGACGGAATGGGGCGGCCAGGCCGTGTGACCGGGCCGAACGGCGATATCACCGAATTCACCCGTGACGAGAGGGGCAGGCTGCTATCGCAAAAACGGTCCGCTGGTAGCGGTTGGGCCACCACATCCGTGACGTACGATGGGGCAGGCAATGTAGTCAGCATGACTGCACCGGACGGCATAACCGTACGCTATCAATACGACGCCGCCCGACGTCTCCTCGCAGAGACCAGGCCCCTCGGAAACGGTAACTTTGCGTGGACGCAGCACAGCTACGACGCTGCCTCAAACATTACCAGGACCGAACTGTCGCTGACCGACTATCCGGGAGACAGCACAGTCACCGGAGTAATTGAAGCAATCGCGCATGATGCGCAGTGGAACTGGTATGCCACAGGCTGGGCCTGTTCAACCGGCTCCAACACCTCGATTCAGGTTATTGGATACGCGGAAGGCGGGCACCATCTCGGAACGGTGCAGGCCAACCTGGCGAGCGAATCACAAGTTGCTGCTGCCTGTCAGGCCAATGGCTCGGCATACAGGTTCCAGTTGCCTATCAGCTTGGCTCAACGTCAGCAGCTAGGTGGAAAAGCCCTCCAGGTCTACGGTGTCTCGCCTCGAGGCGCGGCGTCCAATCAGGCGTTGGGAAACACGGGCGTCTTCGCCATACCCAGGGCCACGATCATCGGCGACGTGGCGACCGTCTCCAACGACAACTGGAACTTTGCAGTACAGGGTTGGGCCTGCTCGGTAGGTGTCAACGCACCTACCACCGTTCACGTCTATGCCGGCGGCGCGGCAGGTGCTGGCACCTACATCGGCGAGGTAACCGGTTCACTAATCCCGAATGAGGATGTAAAGGCGGCATGCCAAGGCCAGGGTGCGTACTGGTTCGTGCTTCAACTTACACATGACATCCGTGCTGCACATGGCGGTAAGCCCATCTACGTGCATGGCATCTCACCTGCCGGTCAGGAGCACCTCTTGCTCAGCAGGTCCGGCACCTTCGCCATTCCGCCGCTCACAAAGACCGCTGAGTTCGTCCAGTTCAGCGCCAGCCCCAACTGGATCCTCAACGGCGAGCAGAGCACCATCACGGCCCAGGTCAGAAACACCGGCAACTACGTGTGGAATGGCAGCATCCATCTGGCATGGGGACCAGGGTCGCTCACTCAGGCCATCGGGCTTCCGTCTGCGGTGGCCCCTGGTCAGGTAGCCACCCTTCAGTGGCGGGTGGCACCGACACATCGAGGCCCGGCCACCGGACGCTACCCATTCGTGGCTAGTATGGCTGACGGCGCTGGCGCCTGGGGGCCACAAGCAAGCCTGTCCATCACGGTGGAGAATCAGAATGGCTACTGCCCCCCCAATGGCGGACCCTGCCACGAGCCGATCCGAATCGGGCCCAGCGTGCCGCTGACTGCCACGGAAGGAGCGAACTGATGTCGACCCTCGCACTCTCTCTCATGGCGCTCAACGCTTTGACTTTCAGCGTGAGCTATGAATACGACGAGCTTGGCCGCCAGATTGCCATCAAGGGCAACAACGGACAGAACGTGCGCTATGCCTACGATGCGGAAGACCGAGTCACGCAGATCACCGATTCGCAGAACCGTGTGACGCATCTTGAGTACGATCCACGCGGTCGCCTGCTCAAGCAGACAGATGCTGCAGGCGGAACAACTGTCTTTGCCTACAATATTGGCGACCAGGTTACGCAGGTAGTTGATCCGCGGGGCCTGACCACGAGCTACGAGTACGACGGCTTCGGACAGCTCTGGAAACAGACAAGCCCAGACACCGGTACCACGCTGCTTCAGTACGACGCCGCAGGCCTGACCACTACAATGACCCGAAACGACGGCAGTGTTGTGTCGTATGGATACGATGGCCTTGGCCGAATGAACACGGCCACCAGCGACGGCCATCAGCAGGGCTATACTTACGATACATGCAATTCTGGCAAAGGGCGCCTGTGTGGCTTGTCGGCTCCGGGCACGTCCAGCGAATTCGCGTACAACCCAAACGGCCAGCTGCTCGCACGCCGCGACTGGATAACTGCCGGTGGTGTTCAAACCGACCACAGCACCAGCTATGGATACGATTCGATTGGTCGCCTGAATGCCATCGCCTATCCGGATGGAAATAGCGTCAGCTATGGATACGGCGCAGAGGGACGGCTCGGTTCGATGTCGGCCACCATTGGCGGTGTCACCACGCCGGTAGTGAGCCAGGCAAGCTGGAAAGCGACAGGTGCCAAGGGCTACATCGTGTACGGCAACGGTCTGGCGCGCGGCTACAATCATGACGCGGACGGACGTTTGACCGCCATGTCGGTATGGGGGCCAAATTCCCAGAAATTGAGCTACTGGGACTATCAGCACAGCGCCGACAACAAGATTACCAGCATTGTCGATTCGGTGGCCCCGAACATGACCCAGACGATCGGCTACGACGCGCTGAGCCGCTTGACCTCATTGACCCGTTACGGCATCACCAACCAGCTTTCCTACGATGCCGGCGGCAATCATGATCGCTACCAGGCCGGCAACCAGCTGACCCAGTACAGCATCGATCCAGGCAGCAACCGGGTCCTGGATTACACCAACCAGGACGGTAGCCGCCAGTATCAGTATGACGGCGTCGGCAACCGTATCAGTGAGGTCAGTGGATCGCGTATCCAGACCTATGCCTACAACGCGTTCAACCGGATGAGCCAGAGCAACGTCAACGGGCTGGTCACCGACTATGTGCTCAATGCGCAAGGGCAGCGCGTGGGCAAGGTCAATGGCAGTACAAGCCGGTACTATTATGTTGGTCAGAATCAACTCGTGGCAGAGCAGACAAATGGAACTTGGACCAGTTACCTTTGGTTCGCCGGTGAGTTGATAGCGTTGGCCCGCAACGGTGAGCTTAGCTATGTTCATACGGACCACCTAGGTCGTCCAGAGTTCGCGACCAACGAAAACCAACAGACTGTCTGGAAAGCATACAACTATGCGTATGGGCGAAGCGTGCTTCAGGACGATATCGGTGGATTGAACATTGGGTTCCCAGGGCAATACTACGATGTGGAGAGTAGTCTCTGGCACAACGGGTTCCGGGACTACGACGCTAGTATTGGTCGATTTGCGCAAAGCGATCCAATTGGAATATACGGTGGTATCAATACTTACGCATATGCAGGAAATAACCCGATCTCCAATGTAGATCCATTGGGGCTTGAAAAGCTAAACCTGTTTAGCAAGGGGGACGGAAATTTTTACGATGGCGCAGCCGCAATGCCTGACGTATCAGGGCGATGGGCAATTTACGCGCATATGAGCCCCAACGTTGTCCAGAATGATAAGAAGGGAGGGGAAAGGATGAATGTTGAGGATATTGCAGAAATGTTGAAGAATGCCGGATGGGTTCCAGGCCAACCTGTAGACTTTATGGGGTGCCGCTCTGCGCAAGGAGAGAACTCAATTGCGGAGAGATTTTCCAAGGCATACAACACGCCAACTACGGGCGCCACAAACTACATGTGGTTCAATGCCAAGGGGGTCTCTGGAATATGGGGTAAAACTGAAGGTGGCGCAAAGGATATAAATAACCCCGGTGTATTCATGTCGTACTAGGAGGTCTGGTGAAATTTTATCTATATGCGTCCGTTTTGGCGATATTCTCTTTTATGGTAGGTGCAATAACGTCGAAGAGTCTTTTCCACAATGACAATTCTGCCGAATCGGCCCAAGATGCGTCGACCTCCCCACGCAATGAGCTCAACGAAAGTCAGCGATTGGAGCTGGAAGTTCTTGCGACAGGCGGTGACCTTGCAGCTATGCGAAAACTATATATCTATCATGAGTTCATTTCTGGCGAAGTCGCCGAAGCACAGAAGTGGCAGAGGAGTCTTGCGAACGCAGGGGATGGGGAAAGCCGAGCAGCAATCCTATCTAGGTACGCATTGCTGCCACAAAGTAGTGAGGAAACCCGTAGGGAAGCCCTGAGGCTCTGTGGGGAGTGGTTTGGCGGAGTTCCCGACGGGACGAAGCATAACTAAGGGGCTTTGGCCGTTGGCTTCTTCTTCGGTTGCTTTCAAACATGCGCGTGAGAAGCACCAGGACAAAATAGATCCATTATGCTAGCGGCCTCCAAGGCGGCTTCCTGTTGAACGCCGCATGGGCTGGTGAATGTTCAGGTTCCTATGGCTGAAGTCGATATGAGCCGGCTTTGGCCTGTTGTTACTCTCAAGACGCATATCAGAGTGCAAAAATGGCACTCAACGGTTCAGGAATAAAAATGCCATGGCATGGATTAAATTGGCATCATACCTTCCAGTTTTGATAAGTTCACTCTGGGCGTCTGGATGCGCTATTGGAGGAAATTCCGCAAATTCCTTTCCGGAAGTTCGGCCAGAAGGGTTACTAAAGATAGTAGGTGAATCCGCCCAAACAAATGGCTTCAACTGCACCGCGTCCAGCATGGGCGATTCGATGGCCTTCATCGGAGAGTTGAAACGGATATACCCTGCGGGATGGCGCGCGGCGTCACGTGTTACATTCGCGCCAAAATACAGAGTCACACTTGGATCTACCGAGGTTCTCGTGCTGGAGCGCGGGGTAGTGATGATCACCGACGTTGACGGTAAGCGAAAGGTGTTGTTTCAACAGGGAAATGTTGATGAGATCGAGAAAATGGTGAAAAAGTGTGTGCGGGAACATAAAAGCGACGTCGATTTCACCAGCATGCGCTTCCGCACGAATCACGGACCAGCAACGGAATCGAAAAGCCGTGAGCATTGGTCCTGACTTGAAGACGAAGCCGCGATCGGTGCTGCGCTCACACGATCCAGGGACATGCGGTGAACCCGCTGGCATGGTTGTTGGCCCGAACGCGGCCGGCGCCGGCAATGGTCGCTGCGCTGCACGAGCGGCAGAGCCTGTCCCCACACGCGTGCTTCGAACACTACTACGCGGGGTCGGGTCTGGACCGCGAACGGGTGATCGAATTGCTTGAACATGTAGCGGCAGAGCTGCGGCTGCCTGTGGACAAGCTGCGTCCGGAGGATCGTTTCGCCGTGGAGCTGTCGCCGGGCAGATGGAATACCTACGACTCCGGCCACGCAATGCTGATTAGTGACCTTGCAGCAATGGCCAGGCAGCGCGGCAAGGTCGTCGACACCACAATCGAGACGGTGGACGACTATCTGCGTGCGATGGTGCAGGTGTACTGAGAAGGAAGCGGGTAGTTGGCTCCCGGAAAGGTGCCCGCGACCCATTCCGAACACATTCGTAGCTCTATTTCGGGGAACGAATCTCGTGAGCAAGAGCAACGGTACTTGGACCAGCGGGTCACTCCTGGCTTGCTCAGCATGAAGGAAAAAACGATATCTATGAGACCAATATACTGGCTTGGCGTGCTTGGATTATCCCTACTTCCGCTGAATTTTCTGATTGTGATGGCAGGGAAAATTTGGCATGGCGAGCGCATGGTCGAGCAAGACATTATTGGTTTTGCAGTGGGGATGTTTGGTCTCATAGCAGCAACCGTGCTGTATAGGGCACAGCTCGCAAAGCGTGGCGTTCGCGGAAGCGACGGAGGCCGGTCGCGCTGATGCTCGTTCGTGATCGCGATGGTGCTGGGTCGCGCCATGAAGACCATGATGCTGTGGGACCAGCGCGCCACGCTGAGCACGGCATGTATCGGGAGCCGGCCAGCGGCCGGCACTACCTGTGCGCTGCCCGGCGCAGCGGAATGTCCACGTCAGTTGCTCCCAAACAACGTCTGCGCGTTCTGGAACAACACCCAGCTGGTGGCGATGAACTTGTCGCCGCCGACCGGGCGGTTGCCGCGGTGGGTGTGGGTGAATGCCGTCGGGGCGATCAGCAGGCTGCCGGTGCGCGGGGCGATCTTGCGCTGCTGGAACAGGAACTCGGTTTCGCCTTCGGCGAAATCATCGTTGAGGTAGAGCGTCCACAGCAGGTGGCGATGCAGGGTCTCGCCGGCGGGATCGCGCGGATACAGTTCGCAGTGCCAGTACGGGTAGCCGCCTTCGCCGGCGGCATACCATTGCAGATTGATGGCACCGGGGCGGAGGCAGGTACGGGCCAGTTCGGACAGGGATGCATCGTCCATGCCTGCGAAATCCTCTGCAGCCAATCGACGTGGCCTACCGTCGCTGTCTTGCACCTGCAACATCAGCGGCGAGATCAGTGCCTGTGGATAACGACGTAGATAACTCAGAATGCCGCTGAAAACCGCCTGCTGCAGCTGGGTTTCCACCTGGCGCCATTCGGGCTGGCCGCTGATCCGGAGATCCTTGCTGTGCTTGAGTTCCGGGAACACACCACTGCCTACTTCGCCCGGTAGCAGTTGTGCGCTCGATCGCATCTTGGCCTGGATGGCGGCACAGGTTTCAGCGGGGATGGCGTTGTGGATTACTTCGATGAAGTCGCGCTGCGGGTCGGCTGTCATGGGGGCATCCGTGGGCATCTGGCCCCGATGGTGACTGCTGTTGTGGCCGCTGTCACGCCGTTGCCACGTTAGCGTTCCGGTGCAGCGAAACGGGACCGGCATCGCACCGGTCCCGTGACCTGTGTCAGCCCTGCGCGGCGTCGTGCTCGCGGTGGTAGCGGGTGGCCTGCTCCACTTCGTTGCGCGAGCCGAGGAATACCGGCACGCGCTGGTGCAGCTGGTCCGGCTGGATGTCCAGGATGCGTTCGCGGCCGGTGGTGGCCGCGCCGCCGGCCTGTTCGACCAGCAGCCCCATCGGGTTGGCTTCGTACATCAGGCGCAGCTTGCCGGCCTTGGACGGATCCTTCTTGTCCCACGGATAGATGAAGATGCCGCCGCGGGTCAGGATGCGGTGCACGTCGGCGACCATGCTGGCGATCCAGCGCATGTTGAAGTTCTTGCCGCGCGCGCCTTCCTTGCCGGCCAGCAGGTCCTGCACGTAGCCCTGCATCGGGGTTTCCCAATGGCGCTGGTTGGACATGTTGATGGCGAACTCCTGGGTGTCGGCCGGGATCTGCATGTCCGGGGTGGTCAGCACGAACTCGCCCTTCTCGCGGTCCAGGGTGAAGGCGTGGGTGCCGTGGCCGACGGTGAGCACCATCTGCGTGCTGGGGCCGTAGATGCAGTAGCCGGCCGCGACCTGGGCGGTGCCCGGCTGCAGGAAGCTGGCGTCGTTGGGTTGTTCGGTGCCCGGCGGGCAGCGCAGCACCGAGAAGATGGTGCCGACCGAAACGTTGACGTCGATGTTGGAGCTGCCGTCGAGGGGATCGAACAGCAGCAGGAAGTCGCCGCGCGGGTAGGTGTCCGGCACCGGCTGGCAGTGGTCCATTTCTTCGGAGGCGCAGGCGGCCAGGTGGCCGCCCCAGGCGTTGGCTTCGAGCAGGATCTCGTTGCTGATCACATCCAGCTTCTTCTGCGCTTCGCCCTGCACATTGCCGGTGCCGGCTTCGCCCAGCACGCCACCCAGTGCGCCCTTGCTGACGGCGATGGAGATGCTGGTGCAGGCGCGGGCGACGACGGCGATCAACTGGCGCAGGTCGGCATTGATGCGACCGGCGTGCTGCTCTTCGATCAGGTAGCGGGTAAGCGACGAACGGGACATGGAGGGGCTGCCAGGGACATTTGAGGGCGGTATTGTCGCCAAAAAGCAGGACGGCCGCACAAGTGCGGCCGTCCCGGGTGTTGCGGTTGCGACGATCAGCCCTTGGCGACGGTCGCCACGGCCTTGGCCACGTATTCCAGGTTGCCCTGGTTCAACGCGGCCACGCAGATGCGGCCGGTGCCGACCGCGTAGATGCCGTACTCGTCGCGCAGGCGGTCCACCTGCGCACGGCTCAGGCCGGAGTACGAGAACATGCCGGCCTGGTTGTTGATGAAGGCGAACTGCGGTGCGCCGGCGGCGACCAGGTTCTCCACCAGGCCATGGCGCAGGGCGTGGATGCGCTCGCGCATCTGGGCCAGCTCGGCTTCCCACACCTGGCGCAGCTCGGTGCTGTTGAGCACGCCGGCCACCAGCGCAGCGCCGTGGTTGGACGGGCTGGAGTAGATGGTGCGGATGATGCGCTTGACCTGCGACTGCACGGCCTTGGCGGCGTTGGCATCGGGGGCCACCACCGACAGTGCGCCGACGCGCTCGCCGTACAGCGAGAACGACTTGGAGTACGAGTTGGCGACCACGAAGCTGTCGATGCCGGCCTCGGCGATGATGCGCACCGCCGCGCCGTCTTCGTCGATGCCCTTGTCGAAGCCCTGGTAGGCCATGTCGATGAACGGGAACAGCTGGCGGTCCTTCAACAGCTCGGCCACCTGCTTCCACTGAGCAACGGTCAGGTCCGCGCCGGTGGGGTTGTGGCAGCAGGCGTGCAGCAGCACCACGGTGCCCGGCTGCAGCTTGCCCAGGTCGGCCAGCATCGCCGCGAAGTCCACGCCGTGCGTGGCCGGGTCGAAGTAGCTGTATTCCACCACCTCAAAGCCGGCCGCGCCGAACACCGCGCGGTGGTTTTCCCAGCTCGGGTTGCTGATGGCGATGGTGGCGTGCGGCAGCAGCCTGTGCAGCAGGTCCGCGCCCACGCGCAGCGCACCGCTGCCGCCGATGGTCTGCGAGGTGGCCACGCGGCCGGCGGCCAGCAGCGGCGAATCCTTGCCGAACACCAGCTCGCGGGTGGCCTGGGTGTAGGCCGGCAGGCCGTCGATCGGCAGGTAGCCGCGCGGTTTGGCTTCGTTGGCCAGCTGCTGTTCGATCTGCTTGACGGCGGCCAGCAGCGGAATGCGGCCGCTTTCGTCGTAGTAGATGCCCACGCCCAGGTTGACCTTGGTCGAGCGGCTGTCGGCGTTGTACGCCTCGGTCAGGCCCAGGATCGGGTCGCCTGGGACCAGTTCCACATTTGCAAAGAAGGACACGGCGGTACTCATTCGGATGACGGAAGGGGGGGAGGATGGCGCGACGCAGGTTGCGGCAGAATCAGCCAAAACCAAGCCATCCTAACAAAGCCACGCCGCGCGCGTGGCGCCCGCCGTCACGTTCGCCTCCGTACCATGGCGTCCGGCCCACTTCCGCCCAAGGACCCCTGCCCGCATGCGTTGCCTGACCCGCTTGGCCCGCCGCAGTGCGCTGTTTTCGGCCGTGTTGCTGCCGAACCTGGCACAGGCCCAGGACGCTGCCGCTGCACCGGCGGCGGTGGCGCGGTTGCCGGCGGTGCAGGTACAGGCCGCGCGGGTACGGCAGCTGGCCGACGCGGATCTGCCCGCCTCCATCACCACGGTCTGGCTGGACGATGAAGGCAATGGCCGGCAGGCGCAGATCGCCGAGGCGCTGTCGGGCATTGCCGGGGTGGTGGCGCGCGACCGGCAGAATTACGCCCAGGACACCCAGCTGTCGATCCGCGGCTTCGGCGCGCGGTCCACCTTTGGCGTGCGCGGGGTGCGGGTGCTGGTCGACGGGGTGCCGGCGACCATGCCCGACGGCCAGGGCCAGCTGTCGCACGCCAGCCTGCTCGCCGCGCAGCGGGTGGAAGTGCTGCGCGGGCCGTTCTCGGCGCTGTACGGCAATTCCTCCGGCGGGGTGGTGCAGGTATGGAGCGCCGACGGCGCCGCGGGCGACCCGTGGCGGTTGCGGCTGGATACTGGCGCTGACGGCACGCTCACCGCCGGCGCGCAGCTGCGCGGCCAGCAGGGGCCGCTGCGCTACAACCTGGCCGCCAACCATTTCCGCACCGACGGCTGGCGAGCGCACAGCCGCGCGCGCCGCGAGTCGGTCAACGCGCGGCTGGGCACCGATCTGGGCGGTGGCCAGCTGGATCTGGTGCTGAACTACCTGGATGCGCCCGATGCGCAGGATCCGCTTGGCCTGACCCGCGCCCAGGTGCGCGACAACCCGCGCCAGGCCACCGCCGTGGCCAGCCAGTACAACACCCGCAAATCGGTGCGCCAGGCCCAGGCCGGGCTGGTGTTCACCCGCACCGACGGCGCGCAGACCTGGCGCGCGATGGGCTACGCCGGCCAGCGCAGCGTGGAGCAGTACCTGGCGATCCCGCTGGCGCCGCAGGCCAACCCGCTGCATGCCGGCGGGGTGATCGATCTGGATGGCGGCTATGGCGGGGTGGACGCGCGCTGGGCTTGGCAAGGGGACTGGGCCGGGCGACCGCTGGAGCTGACGATCGGCGCCAATGCCGACCGACAGCAGCAGGATCGCCGTGGTTACGAGAATTTCGCCGGCGATGCGCTGGGCGTCCGCGGTCGGCTGCGGCGCGATCAGCGCGACCGGGTCGAGAACCTGGACCAGTTCGCCCAGGCCTGGTGGCAATGGGCGCCGCGCTGGTCGCTGCTGCTCGGGCTGCGCCACAGCACGGTGCGGTTCCGCTCCAACGACCACTACCTCACCGCGCGCAACCCCGATGACAGCGGCGCGCGCCGCTTTGATGCCACCACCCCGGTGGCCGGGGTGGTGTTCCGCGCCAGCGAGGCCTGGCGGCTGTATGCCTCGGCCGGGCGCGGCTTCGAGACCCCCACGCTGAACGAGCTGGGCTACCGCGCCGATGGCCAGGCCGGGCTGGCGCTGGACCTGTCGGCCGCACGTAGCCGCAGCCTGGAGCTGGGCAGCAAATGGCAGGCCGGCGGCGCGCGGATCGAGGCCGCGCTGTTCCGCGCCGACACCGATGACGAACTGGCGGTGGCCAGCAACAGCGGCGGGCGCGCCACCTATCGCAATATCGGCCGCACCCGCCGCCAGGGCCTGGAAGCCAGCTACCTGCAACCACTGGGCGCACAGGCCGAGCTGGCCTTGGCCTATACCCGGATCGAGGCCACCGTGCGCGATGACTACCCGCTGCCCGGCGGCAGCGTGCGCGCCGGCGCCCGCCTGCCCGGGGTACCGCAGCAGCAGTGGAACGCCCGCTTGCAGTACCGGCCGGGGCCCTGGCAGTGGGCGGCCGAACTGGTGGGCAGCAGCGATACCGTGGTCAACGACCTGGCCACCGAAACGGCCCCGGGCTACGCCCTGCTCAACCTGGAGGCGGCGCGCCGCTGGCGTACCGCGCAGGGCACCCTGCGCGCCTTTGCGCGGCTGGACAACGTATTGGACCAGCGTTACATCGGCTCGGTGATCGTCAACGACGGCAACCAGCGCTATTTCGAGCCCGGCCCGGACCGCCGGCTCAGCGTGGGCCTGCAATGGCAGTGGCTGCCGTGAGCGGCAGGCCGGTGCAACGCTGACCGGCGGGTTGTTGGCGAAGGGCCGCCTACCGCGGCGGCTTGGCCGGCACGAACGGCGAGGTCGGGTCGCTGGCCGGGAAGGTTTCCTGCAGGGCTTCGTCCTGGTTGTCGCTGGCGTGCTGCTTGCGCTGCTGCCGCTGGTGTTCATCCTCGCGGCGGTGATGGCCGGCCGGGCCACCGGCGCCGGGGGCCAGATCCTTGCGGTCGCGGGAGGGGCTGGCGGGCGCCGGCGGCTCGGGCGGGGACATCCCGGCACCGCGGTCTTCGGCGTCCTGCAGGTCGTGTTTGGCGCGTTGCTCGCCCGGCAGCGGGGGCGCGGCTTCGCGCAGCGGGTCGCGTTGCATGATGGTCCACTCCAGTTGGGGGAGACCACTACAGCGCGCCGCCGGTGAAGTCGCCGCGAATCCCGGCCACTGAACGGATCTGTCACGGTTGGCTAACGGCAGCGGGGCTATTCCTGCCTGCCCCTGCTGCTGCCGGAGTCATGCCATGCCCCGCCTGGACCGCCGCGCCGTACCGGCGCTGTTCAACGCCTACCTGCAGCCCGAACGCAGCGGCCGCAGCGCCCGGCGCGACCGCGCCGCCGAACCGCAGGCGGTGGCACAGGACTACCTGCAGTACATGCGCAGCGACTATGAGCAACGCCGCAGCCACAGCCGGCATAGCTGGCGCGATCTGTACCCGGCCTATGCGTTCGCGCTGACCACCCACTACGCGGACTGGCCGCGCGGCAACGATGACACCGATGGCGAGTTGGCCGAACACTGGGAGCAGATGCGCGGGCAGTCACGGCTGGGCTGGCCGCAGGCGCGCAGCGTCGTCGAGGACGCCTGGCTGGCGCTGGACCACATGCCGGCCGCAGCCGTGCACGGGCTGCTGCAGTAGCGTGTAAAGAGCGTCTGCACAGGCTGGACACGGCTGTTTCACGTACTCCGCGGTACAGCTGCCCTCCCTTCTGCGTTGGAGTGGCCCGACCATGGCCCGACCGATCTGGACCGGTACCCTGTCATTCGGACTGCTCAATGTCCCGGTCTCGCTGATGTCCGGCGAACGCAAGGTGGACCTGCAGTTCCGCATGCTCGATTCGCGCGACCGCAAGCCGATCCGCTTCGAACGGGTCAACGCCGATACCGGCGAGGAAGTGCCCTGGAAGGAGATCGTCAAGGCCTACGAGTACGACAAGGGCAGCTATGTCGTGCTGGAAGAAGACGACATCCGCTCGGCCGCGCCGGAAAGCCATGAAGCGGTCGAGGTGGAGACCTTCGTCGATGCGGCCAGCATCGATCCGCGCTACTACGAAAAACCCTATCTGCTGGTACCGGCCAAGAAGGCCGAGAAGGGCTACGTCCTGCTGCGCGAGACGTTGCGCAAGACCGGCAAGGTCGGCATCGCGCGGGTGGTGGTGCGCACGCGCGAATACCTGTGCGCGGTGATGCCCCACGGCGATGCCCTGGTGCTGATGATCCTGCGCTACCCGCAGGAACTGGTGGACCCGGAAGACTACAAGCTGCCCACCGGCACGCTGGCGCAGTACCGCATCAGCAGCAAGGAAACGGCGATGGCCGAACAGCTGATCGACTCGATGTCCGGCACGTGGACGCCGGAGGATTATCACGACGAGTTCCGCGAACGCCTGCAGGCCCTGCTGAAGAAGCGGATCAAGGCCAAGGGCGGCACCACCAAGGTGGACGAGGAACCTGCGCCACGCGAGAACGACGCCACCAACGTGGTCGATTTCATGTCCCTGCTGCAGAAGAGCCTGGATGCCAAGAAGCGTACGCCGGCCGGGAAAAACGCCGACCGCAAGGCCAGGCCGGCTGCGGCAAAGAAGGCCGGCAAGAAGGCGGCCAAGAAGACCACCAAGCGTGCCGCCGCCACGCGCAAGGCGGGGTAGGCGCCGATGTCGCTGCAGGAATACCGCCGCAAACGCCGTTTCGACGGCACCCCCGAACCCGACGCCGAGCGTGCTGGCGCACCGGCGCGCCGCCCGATCTTCGTGGTGCAGCTGCACCATGCCAGTTCGCGCCATTACGATTTCCGCCTGGAAGCCGATGGCGTGCTCAAGAGCTGGGCCGTGCCGAAGGGGCCGTCGCTGCGCGTCGGCGAGAAACGCCTGGCGGTGGAGGTGGAAGACCATCCGCTGTCCTATGCGACCTTCGCCGGCGACATTCCCGAGGGGCACTACGGCGCCGGCCACGTCGATGTCTACGACCACGGCACCTGGGCCTGCGACGGCGATCCGCTGGAAGCGATCGCTGCCGGCAAGCTCGACCTGGTCCTGCACGGCGAACGGCTCAAGGGAGGCTGGAAGCTGGTGCGCACCGCGATGAAGGGCAAACAGCGCCAGTGGCTGCTGATCAAGCGCGATGACGAGGACGCGCGCGATGCCGAGGCCGACGACCTGCTCGATGCAGCGTCCACCAAGCCCAAGGCAGGCAAGCGTGGCACTACCGCGGCCGTCCGTACCGGCACCGGCAAGAAGGCGACGGCCCCCAAGGCGGCGGCCGCGCGCAAGGCCGACGCGCGCTGGCGCAAACGCGCGCTGGCACTGCAGGATGCACGGGACCGGCCCTACCCCCCGGCCTTCAAGCCGCAACTGACCGACCACCGGGCCACCGCGCCCGACGGCGACCGATGGCTGCACGAGATCAAATGGGACGGCTACCGCCTGCTGGCCGACGTCACCGATGGCCAGGTTGGGCTGCGCTCGCGCGGTGGCTTGAACTGGACGGCGGACTTTCCCGAAGTTGTCCAGGCCATCCAGCGGCTGCCGGTGCGCGACCTGCGCCTGGACGGCGAGCTGGTGGTGCTGGACGCGCAGGGCCACAGCGATTTCACCGCGTTGCAGAAGGTGATCGACGGCACCGCCAAACAACCGCTGCGCTATGTGGTATTCGACATGCCGGGCATCGCCGGGGTGGACATCAGCCGTGCCCCGCTGCTGGAACGCAAGGCATTGCTCAAGGAGTTGCTGGGCAGCACGGTGGGTACCCTGGCCTACAGCGACCACGTACGCGACCACGGCCCGGAGGTGTTCGCCGCCAGTGGTGGGGCGGGCTTTGAAGGCATCATCAGCAAACGCGTGGACGCCGCCTACGTCAATGCACGCTCCCGCGACTGGGTCAAGGTCAAGCACGAGAACACCGATGAGTTCCTGATCGTCGGCCATACCGATCCCAAGGGATCGCGCAGCGGCTTCGGCTCGCTGCTGATGGCCACGCCGGACAAGGGCGGGTTGCGCTATGTCGGCCGCGTCGGCACCGGATTCGATGACGCCGCGTTGGACGCGCTGAGCAGGCAGCTCGCCCCGTTGATGGTGAAGGATGCCGTCGTTGCGCTGCCGTCGCACGTGCCGTTCAACGCGCGCAGCGTGCACTGGGTAAAGCCAGTGCTGGTGGCCGAGGTTGCCTTCCGCGGCTGGGCGAAAGAAGGCCTGCTACGCCAGGCCAGCTTCAAGCGCCTGCGCGTGGACAAGCAGCCGGGGGATCTGGGCGCGGCCGCCGTGGCCGCGCCGGCCAAGCCGGGCGGCCGGAACAAGGCGGCTGCTGCGCAGGAAGACAAGGCTGTGGCCATCAGCCATCCCGAGCGGGTGGTGTTCGCCAAGGCCAAGCTCACCAAGGGCGATGTGGCCGACTACTACCGGCAGATGGCGCGTTGGATCCTGCCCGAAGTGGCGCGCCGGCCGTTGTCGCTGCTGCGCTGCCCCGACGGCGTGGACAAGCCCTGCTTCTTCCAGAAGCACCACGGCAACGGTCTGGGCGATGCGGTGAAGGCGATACCGCTGGAGCAGAAGAGCGGGCGCGAGGACTACCTGTATATCGACGACGCCGAAGGCCTGCTACAGCTGGTGCAGATGAACGCCCTGGAGCTGCATCCGTGGGGCGCCACGGTAGCCGACCCCGAGCATCCGGACCGGCTGGTGTTCGATCTGGATCCTGGGCCGGGCGTCAGCTGGGCGCAGGTCAAGACGGCCGCGCGCGATGTGCGCGACCGGCTGCTGGAAACCGGATTGCGCAGCTTCGTGCGGCTGTCCGGCGGCAAGGGCATCCACGTGGTGGTGCCGTTGCAGCCCAAGGCCGACTGGGCGCAGGCCAAGGACTTCTGCGAAGCCTTCGCCCAGGCGATGGCCGAACAGGCGCCGCAGCGCTACGTGGCCACGATGAGCAAGGCCAAACGCAACGGGGTGATCTTCATCGACTGGCTGCGCAACGCGCGTGGCGCCACCAGCGTGTGCTCGTGGTCGCTGCGTGCGCGGCCCGGTGCCGGCGTGGCGGTACCGCTGCGCTGGGAAGAGCTGGCGCGGATCCGCGCCGCCGACGCATTCCCGCTGGCCAAGGCACTGCAGCGTGCGCAGCGGTTGAAGCAGGATCCATGGGAGGGCATCGACCAGGTGCGGCAGGTGCTGCCCGGCAGCTGATCAGCTTGGCCGGTACCGCGCTCCCAGCCAGATGCCCGCCGCTTGCAACGGCAGCGATACCAGCAGCACCACCACGAACCAGAACGGGAAGTCGCTGCCCAGGTCCCAGGCCGCGTAGACCGAGGCGGCCGCGATCACCGCCCACACCACGCCGCCGTGCAGGTACGGCCAGGCCGGCGCATAGCGGGCGGCAAAGGCGGTGGCGGCCACGCCGCCGGCGATGGTCCAGCCCAGGTCCCAGGCCAACCTTGCCTGGCCGTCGCCGCCCAGCCCGAGCCACGGCGCGATCCATCCGGCGGCGCCGCTGACCATGCCGAGCACGAACAACGCCACCACCACGCACAGCACGGACAACACGACGGTCTTGACAAGCGACAACGCGGACATGGCGATCCTGGGCAACGGGACGGTGCCATTATGGACGCTTGCGGCGGTTCAGACCTTGCCGGCATCCTTGAGCTGGGCGAACTCGGCCTCGCTGAACAGCCGCGAGCGCACCAGGAAGCGCACGCCCTCGCCGTTCTCCAGCGAGAACATGCCGCCGCGCCCGGGCACCAGGTCGATGATCAGCTGGGTGTGCTTCCAGTACTGGAACTGCGAAGGACTGATGTAGAACGGCGCGCCGCCGATCTCGCCCAGCCGCACGTCGCGGTCGCCAATGATGAAGTCGCCCTGCGCGAAACACATTGGCGAGGAACCGTCGCAGCAGCCGCCGGACTGGTGGAACAGCAGGTCGCCATGGCGGGCCTGCAGCTTCTCGATCAGCTGCAGCGCCGGCAGGGTGGCCATTACCTGGAGCGGGATGTCGGTCATGCCGGGGATCTCCGGGGAGCCGGCCAGCGGCCGACACTACCGTGAAACAGGCGCTGCCGATGCACATCGGCAGCGCGCCGTCTGTTTACGCGCTCATATCCAGCACCACCCGGCCTTCGATCTTGCCGGCCTGCATGCGCGCGAAGATCTCGTTGATGTTCTCCAGCGAATCGCGGGTGACCGTGGCGGCCACCTTGCCCTGTTCGGCGAACTCCAGCGATTCCTGCAGGTCCAGCCGGGTGCCGACGATCGAACCGCGCACGGTGATGCCGTTGAGCACCATGCCGAAGATGTCCAGCGGGAAGTTGCCCGGCGGCAGGCCGTTGAGCGAGACCGTACCGCCGCGGCGGACCATGCCCAGCGCCTGTTCGAAGGCCTTCGGCGAGACCGCAGTGACCAACGCGCCATGCGCACCGCCGATCTCCTTCTTCAGGAACGCGGCCGGATCGGTGTTGCGCGCGTTGACGGTGATCGTCGCGCCGAGCCGTTCGGCCAGGGCGAGCTTGCCATCGTCGATATCCACCGCCGCCACGTTCAACCCCATCGCCTTGGCGTACTGCACCGCCATGTGGCCCAGCCCACCGATGCCGGAAATCACCACCCATTGGCCGGGCTTGGTATCGGTGACCTTCAGGCCTTTGTAGACGGTGACGCCGGCGCACAGGATCGGCGCGATTTCGATGAACCCCACGCCCTTGGGCAGCAGGCCCACATAGTCGGCATTGGCCAGCGCGTACTCGGCAAAGCCGCCGTTCACCGAGTAACCGGTGTTCTGCTGGGTTTCGCACAGCGTTTCCCAGCCGCCCAGGCAGTGTTCGCAGTGGCCGCACGCCGAATACAGCCACGGAATGCCGACGCGGTCGCCTTCGCGGATATGGCTGACGCCCGCGCCCACCGCCACCACGTGGCCGACGCCTTCGTGGCCGGGGATGAACGGCGGATTCGGCTTGACCGGCCAGTCACCGTCCACCGCATGCAGGTCGGTGTGGCAGACGCCACAGGCTTCGATCTTCACCAGGATGTCGCCCGGCCCGGGGCGCGGCACCGCCACCTCCTCGATGCGCAACGGCTTGCCGAACTCGCGGACGACCGCGGCCTTCATGGTCTTGTTCATGCGTGTATCTCCGTGGAATACCAATGACGACACAGTGGCGCCAGCCCCATGACGGCGCCATGATCGGGATCAAACCCGGCGTTCAGAAAAAGCCCAGCTTCTTCGGCGAGTAGCTGACCAGCAGGTTCTTGGTCTGCTGGTAGTGGTCGAGCATCATCTTGTGGTTCTCGCGGCCGATGCCCGACTGCTTGTAGCCCCCGAAGGCGGCATGCGCCGGATAGGCGTGGTAGCAGTTGGTCCACACCCGCCCGGCCTGGATGCCGCGGCCCATGCGGTACAGGCGCGAAGCGTCGCGGCTCCACACGCCGGCACCCAGGCCGTACAGCGTGTCGTTGGCGAGCTCCAGTGCTTCTTCCTCGGTCTTGAACGTGGTCACCGAGACCACCGGCCCGAAGATTTCCTCCTGGAACACGCGCATCCTGTTGTGGCCCTTGAACACGGTGGGCTTGACGTAGAAGCCGCCGGCCAGGTCGCCCTCCAGCGTGGCCTGTTCGCCGCCGATCAGCACCTGCGCGCCTTCCTGCCTGCCGATGTCGAAGTAGGACAGGATCTTCTCCAGCTGCTCGGAAGAGGCCTGCGCGCCGATCATGGTGTCCGGATCCAGCGGGTTGCCCTGCTTGATCGCGGCCACGCGCTTGAGCGCGCGCGCCATGAATTCTTCGTAGATCGATTCCTGGATCAGCGCGCGCGACGGGCAGGTGCACACCTCGCCCTGGTTGAAGGCGAACAGCACGAAGCCCTCCACCGCCTTGTCGAGGAAGTCGTCGTCCTCGGCCATCACGTCGGCGAAGAAGATGTTGGGCGACTTGCCGCCCAGTTCCAGCGTCACCGGGATCAGGTTCTGGCTGGCGTACTGCATGATCAGCCGGCCGGTGGTGGTCTCGCCGGTGAAGGCGATCTTGGCGATGCGCGGGTTGGATGCCAGCGGCTTGCCGGCCTCCACGCCGAAGCCGTTGACCACGTTGAGTACGCCCTTGGGCAGCAGGTCGCCGATGACTTCCATCAGCACCAGGATCGAGGCCGGGGTCTGTTCGGCCGGCTTGAGCACCACGCAGTTGCCGGCGGCCAGCGCCGGGGCCAGCTTCCAGGCCGCCATCAGCATCGGGAAGTTCCACGGGATGATCTGCCCGACCACGCCGAGCGGTTCATGGAAGTGGTAGGCGATGGTGTCCTTGTCGATCTCCGACAGGCTGCCCTCCTGCGCGCGCACCGCGCCGGCGAAATAGCGGAAGTGGTCGGCCATCAGCGGCACGTCGGCGTTGAGCGTTTCGCGGATCGGTTTGCCGTTGTCCCAGGTCTCGGCATGGGCGAGCAGTTCCAGATTCTTTTCGATGCGGTCGGCGATCCGGTTGAGGATGTTGGCGCGCTCGGTGGTGGAGGTCTGGCCCCAGGCGGCCCGGGCGGCGTGCGCGGCGTCGAGGGCGGCCTCGATGTCCTCGGCATTGGAGCGGGCCACCTCGGTGAATACCCTGCCGGTCACCGGTGTGGTGTTCTCGAAGTACTGCCCGCTGCGCGGAGCCACCCACTCCCCGCCGATGTAATTGCCGTAGCGCGGCTTGAAGATGGACCGAGGATCGGTGGCGTGCGGCTTGGCGGACGTGACGGCATTCATGTGTGCAGCTCCGGATGGCGGGACGAGCCCCTAAGGTCTGTTCCCTGCCGCAAGGACGATGCCAAGTTTGCCGTGGTGCAGTGCCGCATGGCCTTGCCCGGCGTGGGGATTGGGTGCGCTCGCGCAAACTGATGCGGCGCACAACGCCCGGTCGTTGCGTGGCGGTCCCGGGTGTGCTGTTTATCGGAACAGGCCCCGCTACAACTGTCGCAGATTGCGACACTGGAGAATCAGGTGTCCCAGCTTCCGCTCCAGCACCGTGTCGGCAACGCGCGCCGCTCGTTCTTCGAGCGTGGCGCCGCGCCGGTTGGCATTGTCCCCGACACCATCCTGCAGTCCTGGCAGCGCTGCCGGCGCGGCGGGTTGTCGGTGGACGCGCAACCGGAGGTCGAGCCGCTGCCGGATGCGCGCCTGCGCGAACTGCGCCAGCGCCAGGAAACGCTGTGGCGGCTGGCGCGGCCGGAGCTGGACGGCCTGGCGGCCGACATCGCCGCCACCGGCAGCATCGTCCTGCTCACCGACGAAGCCGGCTGGATCCTCGATGCTGAAGGCAACCCGGGCTTCCTCGACAAGGCCGGGCGCGTGGCGCTCATGCCGGGCGTGCGCTGGGATGAAACCACCGTGGGCACCAATGCGATCGGCACCGCGATCGTCGAAGGCCGCTCGGTGGAGGTGCGCGGCGGCGAACACTACTTCGCCCCGCACGGAATCCTGACCTGCTCGGCAACACCGATCTTCGATCCATACGGCCAGCGTGTCGGCGTGCTCGACATCTCCGGCGACGCGCGCCAGCAGCACCTGCACGCGCGCGTGCTGGCCAGGCAGGCGGTGGCGCATATCGAACACCGCTACTTCGAGGCCGGGCTGGGCGATTGCGAGGTGGTCCGCCTGCACCATGACGCCGGCCTGCTCGGTACCGCGCGCGAGGGCGTGCTGGGCTTCCGCAATGGCCGCCTGGTCGCGGCCAACCGGGCCGGGCTGGCGTTGTTCGGGCTGGACCATGGCGACCTCGGCCGGGCGGCCTACGAGGCGCTGTTCGATGGCCCGCTGTCGCGGCTGCACGACGATGGCGCACTGATCGACCGCCAGGGGCGCGCGCTATACGGGCAGCTGGGGGCGGCCGGTGGTGGCGCGGTACGCTCCGCGGTGCGGCCCCCGGCAGTGGCACCGGCGCGCGGCCCGACCCTCGTGCGGGCCGATGCCACGCCGCTGTTCGACGCGGCGCAGCAGCAGGTGCTCGAGCGTGCCTGCCGCGTGCTGGACGCGCAGTTGCCGGTGTTGCTGCAGGGCGAGACGGGCACCGGCAAGGAGGTCTTCGCACGCGAGCTGCATCGGCGCAGCGCCCGTGGCGACAAGCCCTTCGTCGCGGTCAACTGCGCCGCCCTGCCCGAAGGCCTGATCGAAGCGGAGTTGTTCGGCTACGAAGAAGGCGCCTTCACCGGTGCGCGCAAGAGCGGCAACACCGGCCTGTTGCGGCAGGCCCAGGGCGGGGTGCTGTTCCTGGATGAGATCGGCGACATGCCGTTGGCGCTGCAGCCGCGGCTGCTGCGCGTGCTGCAGGAGCGCACCCTGTCACCGTTGGGCGGCGGCAGGCCGGTACAGCTGGATTTCGCCCTGATCTGCGCTACCCACCGCGATCTCGACCAGGCCATGGCCGCCGGCGAATTCCGCAGCGACCTTTACTACCGCATCGCCGATCACGGCGTGCGCCTGCCGGCGTTGCGCGAGCATGCCGACCGTGCGGCGCTGGTGCGGGGCCTGTGGGACCGGCTCGGCCAGGGCCGACAACTCGATGCCGCTGCGTTGGCGGCATTGGCCGGGTACGGGTGGCCGGGCAATGTGCGCCAGCTGTGTTCGTGCCTGCGCACGCTGGTGGCGCTCAGTGAGCCTGGCGAGGTGATCCGGCCCGGCATGCTGCCGGCCTATCTGCAGGCCCCGCCCGCCGCGGCCATGCCGTCCACCGCAGCAGGCCTGGAGGCGATGGAGGAAGCGGCGATGCGCTCGGCGCTGCGCGCCAGCAATGGCAATGTCGCCCAGGCCGCGCGCGCGCTGGGTATCAGCCGTAGCACGCTGTATCGCCGCGTCGGCGCCACGGCCCGCCGCCACTGAGGCGGCAGGCCGCGCCGGCTCAGCCGACCAGAGCCGCCGAAGCGCGCGCCAGCTGCTCGATGCCGGCCCAGTCGCGGGCCTGCAGCAGCGCGCGCGTGGTCAGCCACGAGCCGCCCACGCACAGCACGTTGGGCAGGTGCAGGAAATCGCGCGCGGTCTGCGCGCTGATGCCGCCGGTCGGGCAGAACCGCACATCGCCGAACGGGCCGTTCCACGCCGACAGCATCGCCGTGCCGCCGGCCTGTACCGCCGGGAAGAACTTGAAGGTGTCCAGGCCGTGCTCCAGGCCGGCCATCAGCTCGGAGGAGGTCGCCACGCCGGGCAGGAACGGCAGGTCGGTATCGCGCGCGGCGGCATACAGCCGCGCGGTGACCCCGGGCGACACCGCAAAACGCCCGCCGGCCTGCTTGACCTGTTCCATCTGCGCGGCGGTCAGCACGGTGCCGGCACCGACCACGGCATCGGGCACCGCCTCGACCATGGCGGCGATGGCGTCCATCGCCACCGGCGTGCGCAGGGTGACTTCGATCACCGGCAGGCCGCCGTTGAACAGCGCGCGCGCCACCTGCACCGCGTCTTCCACGCTCTCCGGGGTGAACACCGGAATCACCGGGGCCAGTTTCAGGACTGCGCGTACACGCGGATCAGCGCCGGACATCGAATCGCTCCTCGCCCGTCAGGGCCATCACGTCGGCTTCGCCGACAGGGTTGAAGTCGCCCGGAATCGAATGCTTGAGACAGGCGGCGGCCAGGCCAAAGCGCACGATCGCCTCCGGTGCGAAGCCGCGCATCATGCCATGCAGGATGCCGGCGGCGAAGGCATCGCCGCCGCCGATGCGGTCGACGATGCCGACCATCTCGCGGGTGGGGGCCAGCGCGCGGGTGCCGTCGCGGCCCAGCAGCATCGCGCCCAGCGCATGGTTGTCCACGCTGTGCGGGGTGCGTTGGGTGCAGGCCATCCACTGCAGGCGCGGGAACGCGGCGAAGGCCTGTGCCGCGGCCGCATCGACGCGTTCGTGCAAGGAGGCCTGCTCGAAGCTGCCGCCCAGCACCACGCCGATATCGCGGTAGTCCGCGAACAGCACCTGCGCGCAGTCGAACAATTCGCGCAGGATGCGTGCGGCATCGCCCTGCCAGCGCGCCCACAGCGAGGGACGGAAGTTGCCATCGAAGGACACCTTCACTCCGCGCGCGCAGGCCGCGCGCGCCGCCACCAGGGTGGCCTCGGCCATCGCCGGGTTGAGCGCCGGGCTGACCCCGGACAGGTGCAGCCACTGCGCACCATCCAGCAGCGCGTCCCAGTCGTAGTCGGCCGCGCTGCCGCTGGCGAAGGCCGAATCGGCGCGGTCGTAGACCACTTCACTGGCGCGCTGCACCGCCCCGGTGGTGAGGAAGTACAGGCCCATCCGGCCCGGACGCACCTGCACGTGGGTGGTGTCCACGCCGTGCTGGCGCAGCTGACCGCCGACGAACCGGCCCAGCGGGTTGTCCGGCAGCGTGCTGACCATCGCCACCGCGTGCCCGAGATGGGCCAGCGAGACCCCGACATTGGCTTCCGCGCCACCGGCATGCACCGCCAGCTGAGGGGTCTGCAGCAGCAGCTCGCGGCCCGGCGCGCTCATGCGCAGCAACAATTCTCCGAAACAGACGACACGACTCATGGTGGTGGATCCTTGTGGAGGCCGTGTCCCGGGTGGTCACGGCCGAATCTATTGACCAGCGGTGTCATTCTAGCCCCGCAGGGCCTCCCATGTACCCGCCCCGATTGTCGAAGCCATTGTCCTGCAAGCGTCTGCGGGACATTGAAAATCTGCTGCGGTGCAAGATGCTCCGTTTCCAAGGGGCTGTTAACGTCCGCCCTGACCAGCGGTGTCATTGCACTGACATGTCGCCGGATAGCTGTTTCATGTAGCACCTTGGGAGAGGGAAAACATGCAATCTCGAAACATGCGGAAAAAGACACCGGTTACCTTGCTCGCCCTGTCGATCGGCCTGGCGCTGAGCGGTACCGCGCTGGCCCAGGACGCCCCGGCCACTGCCGCCACCGATCTGGATACGGTCACCGTCACCGGCTACCGCGCCAGCGTGGAGAAGGCACTGGACATCAAGCGCGGCGAAGCCGGCGTGGTCGATGCCATTGTCGCCGAGGATATCGGCAAATTCCCCGACCTGAACCTGGCCGAGTCGCTGCAGCGCATCCCCGGCGTGGTGATCACCCGTGAAGCCGGCGAAGGCCGCAACATCTCGGTGCGCGGCCTGGGCCCGGATTTCACCCGGGTGCGCATCAATGGCATGGAGGCGCTGACCACCGTGGGCGCCGGCGACCAGAGCGGCGGCACCAACCGCGGCCGTGGCTTCGACTTCAACGTGTTCGCCTCGGACCTGTTCTCGCAGCTGCTGGTGCGCAAGACCGCCTCGGCCGATGTCGAGGAAGGCTCGCTGGGCGCCACCGTGGACCTGCGCACCGGGCGCCCGTTCGACTACGACGGCTTCACCTTCGCCGCCAGCGGCCAGGCCAGCTACAACGCCATGGCCGAGAAGGCCGACCCGCGCGTGGCCGCGCTGATCTCCAACACCTTCGCCGACGGCACCTTCGGTGCGTTGTTGTCGGTGGCCTACTCCGAGCGCCAGGCGCTGGAAGAAGGCTCCAACACCGGGCGCTGGGCCAACGGTACGAGCAACAACAACTTCAGCGCCACCTCGCCGTTCGCCGCCGCGCGCGGCGCCAACGTCTACCACCCGCGCTTCCCGCGCTATGTGCAGATGGAACACGAGCAGAAGCGCCTGGGCGTGACCGGCACCCTGCAGTGGAAGCCCACCGACGCCACCGAGATCTCGCTGGACGCGCTGTATTCCAAGATCGACGCCGAGCGCGACGAGCACTACATCGAGGCGATCTCCTTCAGCCGCGGCACCAGCACCACTCCGCGCCTGGTCGGCAAGCCGGCGATGGTCGTCAGGAACGGCGTCATCGAAGACAACGCGCTGGTCTACGGCGAGTTCGACAACGTCGACATCCGCACCGAAAACCGCCATGACGAGTGGAGCACCGAGTTCAAGCAGATCGCGCTGAACGGCCAGCACCGCTTCGGCGATGCGTTCACCCTGTCCGGCAAGGTCGGCATCTCGCGCTCCAAGCACGAGAACCCGGTGCAGACCACCATCATCATGGACAAGTACGACGTCGACGGGTACAGCTACGACTACCGCGGCAACAGCCGTGCGCCGACGCTGAACTACGGCATCGATCCGACCAACCCGGCGGGCTGGGAGCTGGCCGAAATCCGCCTGCGCCCGCAGTACGTGGACAACGACTTCGACACCGGCCAGATCGACTTCAACTGGAACATCAGCCCCGGCTTCCGCCTGAAGGGTGGCGTGCTGGCCAAGGACTACACGTTCAAGACCGTCGAGCTGCGCCGCGCCAGCGAACTGGCCGTGCCCAACTTCCCCAACGGCAGCAAGATCGTGCCGGGGAACATGACCCAGCAGGAAGGCCTGAAGGGCATCACCGGCAGCCCCAACAACTGGGTGGTGCCGAACCTGGACGCCATCGCCGACCAGTTCGACATCTACAGCAACACCGGCACCTTCGCCGTCGCCCCGCGCGCCAACAACGTGCGCAGCGTGGAAGAAGAGGACCGCGGCGGCTATTTGATGGGTGAGTTCTCCACCGAGCTGGGCAGCATCCCGCTCTCGGGCAACTTCGGCGTGCGCTATGTGCGCACCAAGCAGACCGCCACCGGCCTGTCCACGCTGACCACCACCACGGTGTCCACCACCGCCAGCCGCACCTACGACGACACCCTGCCCTCGTTCAACCTGGTGGCCGAAATCACCCCGGACTTCCTGATCCGCCTGGGCGCGGCCAAGGTGATGAGCCGTCCGGGCCTGGGCAACCTGACCCCGGGCTCCACCGTGGCCGTGGCCGGCGCGGCGCGCACCATCGCCACCGGCAACCCGGACCTCGACCCGATCCGCGCCACCAACGTCGACCTCGGCTTCGAATGGTATTTCGCCGAAGGCGCCATGGCCGGTGTCGGGCTGTTCTACAAGGACATCGACACCTTCATCCAGACCACGCGCGAGACCCATCCGTACAGCTTCAGCGGCCTGCCCGATGCGTTGCTGATCGGTACCGGCGCCAGCCCGGACAGCGACTTCACCTATACCAAGCCGGTGAACACCCCGGGTGGCAAGCTCAAGGGCGTGGAGGTCAACTACACCCAGCCGTTCACCTTCCTGCCCGGCAACTGGTCCAACCTGGGCGTGCAGCTGAACTACACCTGGGTCGACTCGCAGATCCAGTACATCAACTCCAGCGGCCAGCCGGTGCTGAAGGCCGACCTCACCGGCCTGTCGCGCAATTCCTGGAACGCGACGCTGTTCTATGAAGGCAAGGTGTTCTCCGGGCGCGTGTCGGCCACCAACCGCGACGATTACCTGACCCAGGTAACCGGTACCGAAGCCGGCTTCAACCTGGACGGCTATCACGGCATGACCGGCACCACCTTCATCGATGCCTCGATCCGCTACGCGATCAACGACAAGCTGGAGCTGAGCCTGGAAGGCATGAACCTGACCAACGAAGCCAGCGACGAGTGGGTGTACTCGCCGGCTACCGGTCGGCTGCCGCTGCAGTACACCGAAACCGGCCGGCAGTTCATGCTCGGCGCGCGCTACAAGTTCTGACCTGCCACCCGCATGCGGCGGCGCGGGCAACCGTGCCGCCGCTGTTGCGTCGCAAGATGTTGGGGAGCGGCGGCTTTGCTAGCGTGCGTTGCGTGCCTGGCACGTGGCGGGGAGGCTGCGTGCCTGCACCCAGCGCACCGGCACCGCATTCGCTCCGGCTCCCCGCGCCACCGTTGCACCGCTGAGCCGTTGAAGGAACCTGCCATGCCGCTGCACGTTGTCCGTTCGCCCCGTCGCACCCGCCTTTCGGCCAGCCTGCTGTTGCTGCTGGGAGGCAGCGCCGGCGCCTGGGCAGCGGACACGCCGCAGCTGCTGTTCCACGTATCCGCCGACGCCGGCTTCAACGCCGAGACCGCGCAGGGCGATGCGGTCCCCAACTTCCTCGACAAGGTCAAACGCGTGCCCGATGGCGCGCGTGGGGCGGCGATCCAGTGGGAAGACGATGGCGTGCTCGCCTGGAACGCACCGGGCAACATCCAGGCCCAGCGCGGCACCCTGGGCTTCTTCTGGCGCCCGCGCTACGCGGTGGGTGAAGCGCCGTTCGTGATCTTCCGCGTGGGCTATGCCGACCACAGCAGCTGGGACATGGCCTGGCTGCGCATCGACTGGAACGGCCACGGCTTCGACGCCTTCGTCACCGACGCCAACCTGGCGCGCACGCGGGTGTCGTTCGCGCTGGACCGCAATCCCGCGCCGCAGCACTGGCAGCACATCGCCTTCGGCTGGGATGAAGACCATGGCGTGCGCCTGTACGTGGACGGCAAGGAGGTGGCACGCCAGGACACCACGGCCGACTATGACGCCGCGCTGGACCAGCTCGGCCTGGCCGGCCGGGTAATGGCGCCCTACCAGGTGCAGAGCCGCTACAACTTCCTGCGTGGCAGCGACCTGGACGAAATCCGCGTCTACGACCGCCTGCTCGATCCGGCCGGCATGGCCGCGCTGGCGCGCAATGCAACGCCCACCAGCGCCGTGGCTGCCGCAGACCCGTTGCGGGCGTGGCGGCATCGCTTCGGCTGGGACAGCGCCGCACCGCCGGTACTGGCCACGCCCACCACCAGCATCGGCAAGGTCGAGTTCGCCGATACCCGCGACCACAAGCAGTGGATGTGGAAGGCCACCGATGGCATCGCCGAGACCACCTGGCCCGGCGTCTACAACCGCTCGCGCCTGCCCGGCCGCAACGATTACTTCCAACTGCCGGACTGGAACACCTATGTGGAGGGCGGGCAGCAGCTGGACCTGACCGTGCCCGATGGCCAGATGGTCAACCGTATCGAAATACGCGGCGCCGCGTTCGGCCAGCTCAGCGCCAGCGGCGACGGCCAGCCGGCGGTGCCCCTGCTGCAGCGCGCGCAGGGCGTGGTGCGCAGCGTCGACGATATTCCGGCCCAGCGCGGTGGCGTGCTGCACTTTCGCAATACCGAACAGGAAACGCCGATCCAGGAAATCTGGGCCTACCAGGTCAGCGATGCCCCCGAACCCGCCGGCACGGTCAAGCAGCGCTACCTGATCGACAGCCAGGCCCTGCCCGACTACGTCAACATCGCCACGCTGCGCGACTACATCGACGGCCGCTACCCGGCGGCCGAGCGCAGCACGGTGATGGCGCTGCCGAAGGGCGCCGGTTCGCGAAGGCGCGGCACCGACACCTTGCCCGCCCATCCGCTGCCGATCGTGCACGTGCTGATTCCCTCCGGCGTGGGCGACGCCCCGGCCGCCCAGCCGCTGATCCGCAGCTGGGCCTACAGCTGGGAGAACATGCATGACGGGCTGGATGGCGTGGCCATCGACCTGCCCGCGCTGGACCTGCCGGCCACGCATGACGGCGTGATCCCGCTCAATATCCGCATCAAGGACCCGATCTGGCCGGCGCGCGACATGATCGACGTGTCGGTGTCGGTGAGGCCTGGCGAGAAGCGCACCCTGTGGCTGGACCTGCGCGACCGCATCCTCACCGCCGACAGCCTGTGGCTGTCCATCGCCTCGGCCGCGCCCGGCTTCAATGCCGCCTCGCTGGATGGCGCCGAGCTGCGCATGGTCTACAAGGACCGCGAACAGGCAAAGCAGGAACACTTGGCCGACCGCTTCAACCAGGCCCGCGACAACTGGGGCTTCCTGGTCGAAGAACACACCACCTCCAAGCGCCAGCGCCTGTATGCGCGCGTACATGCCGACCTCACCGACCTGCTGCGGGTCGACCCGGACCACGAACTGGGCCGGCTGTACTGGAACTACATCAGCTACAACAGCCAGGGCAAACCGCCGTTCACCCGGCCGGTCGCGCCCAAGGGCGTGCCGCAGTGGGCGTTCGCCCAGACCGAAGACCTCAAGTACGTGCGCCGCTTCGTGGACTGGTGGATCGACCACCGGCAGATCGCCTATGGCGACTTCGGCGGCGGCATCTCCGACGATTCGGACCTGACCCAGCAGTGGCCGGGGCTGGCGCTGATGGGCGTGCAGCCGGACCGGCTCAATGCCTCGCTCACCGCGCTGTCCGATGCGGTCTACCGCAATGGCATGTTCAGCAATGGCCTGAGCACCATCGAGACCGATGAGCTGCATGCCTACGAAGAGGGCATCAACACCAACAGCGCCATGCTCTACCTCAACTGGGGCGACCCGCTCACCCTGGAGCGGCTGATGGAAACGGTGAAGGCCTTCGATGAGCGCATCATCCTGCCCAACCCGCAGGGCCGGCTGCTGTTCTCCAGCAACTGGTACGGCGGCAACAAGGTCTACCGCGAACCCAACTGGCAGTGGCAGAAGCCGTACTCGTTCCCGGCGCTGCACCCGGCCTTCCTGATTGGCCAGTACAACGCCGATGCCACCAGCCGCAAGCTGGTCACCGGCCTGGCCGACAGCTACCTGGCCCACGCCTACAACGACGACAAGGGCCGCTGGACCCTGCCCAACGAGATCCACTGGGCCACCGGCAAGACCCGCGGTGGCGAGCTCAACACGGGCTCCGGCGCTGGCGATGTCATGCACACCTTCTGGGCCGCATGGCGCTGGAGCGGCGATGCCAGGTACCTCAAGGCGCTGGATTACCGCGTTGAACGTGGCGGCCCGGGCGCGCTGGCCAACCTGGGCGAAAACTTCGTGGAGGTGCTGGGTCGTGGCGCGCAGTGGAACCCACGCCTGATTGCCGACGCCGATGCCGGCAACACGGGTTTTGCCAGCCTGATGGCCTGGCAGGCCACCGGCGACAAGACCTACCTTGAGGCCCTGCATGCCGACGGCATCCAGGCCAAGGCGCAGCGCGAGTACATGAACACCGAGGGCCACTGGTGGTCCGACCGGGTCGAAGCGCCCAGCGAATTCCTGCAGCGCGCGCGCCTGGGCGGCATTGCGCTCAAGCGCAACCAGAGCTGGCCCGGGCATACCGTCAGTTGGCGCTTCGACCGGCCCGAGGCGGCCGAACAGGTGGCGCTGCTGGTGCATGCGCCGTCGCCGGAACGTTTCAAGGTGATCGGCTGGAACCTGGGCAAGCGGGCGGTCGATGCGCAGATGAGTACGTGGAACGTCACCGCCGGGCAATGGCGGATGACCAGCGGCATCGATCGCGATGGCGATGACCGCATCGACGGCAAGCCCAGCGTGCGTGAGCTGGCCCTGGAGCGCAGTGCAGCCACCACGCTGCGCTTCGCCCCGGCGCGGCGCCAGGTGTACGAGTTCGAACTGGTGCGGGCCGGGCCGCCGGTGGAACAGCGCCCGGACCTGGGCATCGGCCGCGGCGACGTGCGCGTGGACGGGCGGCAGCTGCAGGTCACCGTGCACAGCCTGGGCCATGTCGGCACCGGGCCGGGGACGGCGGTGCTGGAAGATGCCACCGGGCGCGAGCTGGCGCGCATCGAGGTATCCGCACTGGCCGCGCCGCGCGACCTGCTGCCCAAGACCGCCACCGTGGCCCTGCCGTTGCCGGCCGGCAACCATCGCGGCCTGCGGGTGCGGGTGATGCTGGCCGATGGCGGCAGCGAGGTGACCCAACGCAACAACACGGTGGCGCTGGACTGAGCCGAGGTCGCGGCGAAGGGGCCGCAACTCGCGGCACGGGTCATGCCTCCTCGTGCCGCCGGCCGCCGCGTGCAGTCGATCAGGATGCGACCCTACCAACGGGCGGCAATGAATCCCGGGTGGGGCGCCTCCCGATCGACCGCCGACAGCGCCACAACGCGCGATGCCGGCAGGCCCCCCAACGCAGCCTGCGTCCGGACGCAGGCTACAAGCGCACCGCGCCCTCGATGCAGGTGACGCAGTCGCCGCCGATCCACAACGCCTCCCCCACCCGCTCCACCTGCAAGCGCCCGGCGCGGCCCAGCACGGTGCCCTGGCTGATCACATAGCGGTCCGGCACCTGCTCTTCTTCCAATAGCCAGCGTGCGATGCCTGCATTGAGGCTGCCGGTGGCCGGATCCTCCGGGGTGCCATCGCCGGCGATGAAGGCGCGGCTCTCGAACTGCGCCGCCGTCCCGTCGCTGGCCAGCCAAGGGCCGAACACGCCGACCTTCAGCCCTTCCAGCTGCGCGTAGTCGGGTTGCACCGCCAACACCGCCGCGCGGTCGCGCAGGCGCACGGCCAGCCAGCCGGTGCCGTTGTCGGCCCAGCGCGCATCCACCACCGCCTCCGCTGGCAGGCCCAGCCCACGCAGCACGCGTTCGCGCAGCGGCGCATCCAGCGGCCCACCGCGCAACAGCGGCGGGGCTAGGAACGCCAGCCCCGCATTGCTGCGCCGGATCCGCACCAGGCCGATGCCGCATTCCTGCACGATCTCTTCGCCCTGCGGCACGCCACCGCAGGCCAGCCAGGCATGGCAGCTGCCCAGGGTCGGGTGCCCGGCAAACGGCAGCTCTTCCAGCGTGGTGAAGATGCGCACCCGGTAGTCCGCGCGCGGGTCGGTCGGCGGCAGCACGAAGGTGGTTTCGCTCAGGTTGGTCCAGCGCGCGAACGCGGCCATGCGCGCGTCCTCCAGGCCGGCCGCGTCCAGCACCACCGCCAGCGGATTGCCGAGCAGGGGATCGGCGCTGAACACATTGACCTGCAGGAACGGGTAAAGCGGCATCGAAGGGTCTCCCGACAATCGGCGGTATGATGCGCGCCGGCCGGGATCGCGTCGATACGTGCCCGGCCGCCAACGCGCGCGGTGGCGCGGCTGCCCTGCGTACGCGCCTGCCAACCGGCCGGCGCGCGGTGCTATGCCGCGTCGGTTTCCAAGGCCTGCACGCGGCGCTGGTACCAGTGGCCGTCCTGCTCTGGCTCGAACACCGCGCTGCAGGTCATCTCGCCCTGGTAGACATGCACCGAGATGGCCAGCTCCTCATCGCTGGTGTTGCGGATGGTGTGGTACTCGTGCGGTGGGATCAGGCTGCCGGCGCTGCCGCAGTCGCCCACGATCGCGGGCTCGGCACGGAACCGGAAGCGTTCGCCGTCGCGCTCTAGCAACTGGTACTGGGTGATCTCCAGCTGGCCCAGCCACACCCCTTCCACGCACCACAGGCCGCTGTGGTCGTGCAGCGGGGTGCCCTGTCCCGGGCCCCAGCTCATCGCCACGATGCTGTAGCCATGGGCCGGGCTGCGGTACAGCTCGCGGCGCGCGTAGTGGTCGCTGATCGGGTGGTGGACGCAGGCCGGCAGCTGGATGCGGCTGTCGGCGATCGCCTCGCGCAGCGCCGTGCGCAGCGTGGCGGCGATCTGGTGGGTGTCCTCGTGCTGGACTGCATGGTCGATCGCGGCGATCAGTCGGTCACGGCCATGGAACGGGGGAAACGGAGTGCAGTGCTCTTGCATGCGCCCAGTCTAGGCGATCGCGGTGAACACCGTGTTTGACGGGATTCACGTGGATCGCCAGCTGATCCGCGAAGTAGCAATCAAAATCGCGGAAATAGTTGATCAAAACTATCAATGCAGGCGCGCCCACGCCCCTGCCCATCCCACTCAGAACGTGCCGCGCTGGATGAACGGTGCCTGCTGGTACAGGCGCCGCTCGCCGCCGCGCGGGTCGTCGGCCTGGCGCGGCTGTGCATCGAACAGCAGGGTCTGGCGGCGCGCCAGCGAATAGGTCTGCCACGCCGGCAGCGCGGCATGGTTGGGGTCGCCGTGGCGGGCGAAGGCGATCAGCGCCGCGCTCATCATCGCCGCGACGCGTCCGGCCTGTTCGCCGTCGCCGGTGCGCGAACCGGGCTGGCGGGTGTTGTCCAGCACCAGCGGAATGTCCAGCGTGTGGAAGGCGCCGAACTTGCCGCCATCCAATGGCGAGCCCCAATCCAGCTGGTAGGCCCAGGTCGGTGCGCCCTGGCGTGCCCGCGCCTCCAGCTCTTCCACGGCGCCACGCCAGGAGCGGCCGGCGGTGGTGGCCGCGAAGAACACCTCCGAGGGCGTGTAGTGCGGGTACAGGCGGCGGTATTCGGCGATCACCACCGCCGGCAGCAGGTCCACGTACTGCTGCTTCTCCAGCCTGGCCGGCAAGGTCTCCCAGCTCAGCGCGAAGTTGGCCGGGTCGTTGCCGAGGAAGGCACGGGTCTCGTCGCGGGTGTTGCCGATCACCATCGGGATCCCGGCCGACTGCGCCGGGGCCTCCGGCCAGAACGGATGCACCGGCAACACGCCGCCGTCCAGTACCGGGCCGACATACAGCCCGGTGTCTTCCACCCGCGACGGATCACGCGCACGCGTTGCCGCCAGCAGCGCCTCCATCGGCAGCTCCAGCAGGGCCTGCACGTCGGCCGCGGCAACGGCCTGCATCGCGATCTGCGCGCGCTGGGTGGCCGCGCGCGGGCCGGCGGCGGTGACCTGCTGGCCGCTCATGGTCCAGGCGCGCTGGAACAGGCCGCGCGCGGCCGGCATCGCCATCAGCGTGGCGATCTTGGCGCCGCCGCCGGACTGGCCGACCACGGTGATGTTGTGCGCATCGCCGCCGAACTCGGCCGCGTGCTGGCGCACCCACTGCAGGGCCTGGACCAGGTCGAGCTGGCCGACGTTGCCCGAATCGGCGAAGCGCGCATCGCCCAGCTGTGCCAGGTACAGGTAGCCGAACACGTTGAGCCGGTGGTTGACGGTGACCACTACCACATCGCCACGCCGGCACAGCGCGCCGCCGTCGTACAGCGGGTCGCTGCCCGAGCCGTTGTTGTAGGCGCCGCCGTGGATGTAGAACACGATCGGCCGCTTGCCGCCATCGCGCAGGGCCGGGGTCCACACGTTGAGGAACAGGCAGTCTTCGCTGCCCGGTCCGTCCGTGCCGGTCTGCGGGGCGGCGCTGCCGTATTCCAGCGCGTCGCGCACGCCGTGCCAGGCCGCTTCGGGCAGGGCCGGCTGGAACCGGCGGGTGGCCGTGTCGGCGCCGTAGGGAATACCGCGGAACACGTTCACGCCCTGCTCGCGCTGGCCGCGCAGGCGGCCGCTGCGTACCTTGGCCAGGGGCGCGGCGGTATGCCGCGGCCCGGGCACGCCGGCCCAGGCCGGCAGCAGCGGCAGGCTGGCCGCTCCCAGCAGCAGCGCATGACGCGCGCTGTCCTGCAGGAAGCGGCGGCGCTGCAGGTCGGCCGGTGCCCCGCTCATCGGCGTGGCTCCGGGGCCTGTGCGTGGATCCAGCGCAGTGCCAGCGCCGGCCATTGCGCGGTGGTCAGCGCAGGGTCGATACGCACGCCGAAGCCGTGCCCGCCGTGCGCGAACAGGTGCATCTCGGTGGCCACGCCGCTGCGCAGCAGCGCCTGGTAATAAACCAGGCTGTTGTGCACCGACACCACGCTGTCGTCCTGCGCATGCACCAGGAAGGTGGGCGGCATGTCCGCGCGGACCTGGTCCTGCATCGAGAACTGCCGGGCCAGCGCCGCATCGGGATGCTCGCCGAGCAGGCGGGCGCGCGAACCGCCGTGTGCATGGGCGCCCATGTCGATCACCGGATACAGCAGCAGGGCGAAGTCCGGCCGCGCGCTGTGCGCGTCGATGGCATCGCCTGCCGGATAGGCCGGCAGGTCGAAACCGGTGCTCAGCCGGGCGGCGACATGGCCGCCGGCGGAAAAGCCGATCACCCCGATGCGGCCCGGGTCCAGCTGCCAGCGCGCGGCCTGGCTGCGGATCAGCCGCAGCGCGCGCTGGGCATCGGCCAGGGCGGCCTGGCGGTCGCTGCGCCCGGCGGGCAGCCGGTAGCGCAGCACGAACAGGGTCACCGCGCCGCGGTCGACAAAGGCCGGCACCAGGGCGGTGCCCTCCTTGTCCAGCACGATGCGCTGGTAGCCGCCGCCGGGAATCACCAGCAACGCGGTGCCGTCCGGATGCGGCGGCCGGTAGGCGACCAGGTAGGGCGCGTCGACGTCGTCGATGTAGCGGTCCGGCAGGGCCGGGTCATCGCTGCGCTCGATCACCCGCGGCACCCGTGGGGCGCCGGTCTGGCCCGGCACCTGGCCGGCCGGCCACAGCGCGATGCGGTCCGGGTCGCCCGGCCCGGGCTCGGTCGCCGGCACGCTGCGTTCGGCGGCCTGCAACAACGACGGGGGGCAGGCCAGCAGGCAGGCCAGCAACAGCAACGAGACGGCACGGGGCATCGGCGGTGTCCTTTGGGTCATCCAGAGGGTCATGGTGCCCGGCCGCAGCGGTCTGATGCGCTGCACATTGCCAATGACACCGGTTTACCATATACAGCTCATCCACGTGCTGTCGATTGGCAGTGCAACATTTCTCCGGGAGATCCGCTTGAGCAACGATCACGGCATACAGGACCTGCCAGACCAGGGATTGGGCGAGATCGCCCGCGCCTTCGTCAGCGCCCGCCAGCAAGGCCGCGCGCTGCCTGATTTCCCCGGCATCATCCCGCCGGACCTGGTCACCGCCTACCGCGTGCAGGATCAGGCCATCGGCCTGTGGGACGACCAGGTGGTGGGCTGGAAGGTCGGTTACATCGCCGCCGAGAAGCGCGACAGCGCCGGCGACGACCGCCTGCTGGGCCCGATTTTCGCGCGCCGGCTCTGGAATGCTACCGGTGGAACAGTGGACATTCCGGTGTTCGTCGGCGGCTTCGGCGCGGTCGAGGCCGAGTTCGTGATCCAGCTGAGCGAAGATGCGCCGGCCGACAAGCTGCACTGGACCGCCGAAGAAGCCGAAGCCCTGCCGGCCAGGCTGTTCATCGGCGTGGAAGTGGCCAGCAGCCCGCTGGCCACGATCAACCAGCTCGGCCCGCGCGTGGTGGTGTCCGATTTCGGCAACAACAACGGCCTGGTGCTGGGCGCGGAAATCCCCGGCTGGACCGCGCTGGACGATGCGCAGCTGCGGGCCGAAACCCGCATCGACGGCGCGGTGGTCGGCACCGGTGGCGCCACCGCGCTGCCCGGCGGTCTGCGTACCGCCTACGCGTTCGCCCTGGGCCGGTCGGCGCAGCGTGGCCGGCCGCTCAAGGCCGGCGACCTGATCGCCAGCGGCAACGCCACCGGCATCCACGACATCGCCGTAGGCCAACAGGCACTGATCCGTTTCGCCGGTTACGGCGACATTACCTGCAAGGCCATCGCCGCCGGGTAAGCCTGGCGGACATGGCGAGTACGCTTGGGAGGGCGCAGATGATTACCCGCAGAAGTTTCCTTGCCACCGGTGTGGGCGCGCTTGGCGTGCCGCTGCTGTCGGCGTGCGCACCCGCGGCCGGGGTTGCCGCGGCCGACGCGCGGCTGTTGACCGCCACCGATGTGCACGTTGCCGACTACCCCACCGTGACCGCGGTGAAGTGGATCGGCCAACAGCTGGAGCACAGGACCGGCGGCCGCCTGAAGCTGCGCCAGTACCACTCCGGCCAGCTCGGCCGCGAGTCCGAGGCGATCGACATGGCGCGCTTCGGCGCGATCGACATCACCCGGGTCTATTCCGGCGCGCTCAACAACGCCTTCCCGCTGACCCAGGCACTGTGCCTGCCGTATGTGTTCGAGTCGGTGGCGCACATGCGCCGCGCGCTCGATGGCGGCGTCGCCGACGCCGTCCTGCAGGGTTTTGAAAGCCGCGACCTGGTCGGTCTGGCGATCTACGACTCCGGCGCGCGCTGCTTCTACAACACCAAGCACCCGATCGTGGAACCGCGCGATCTGCATGGCCTGAAGCTGCGGGTGGCGTCCTCGGACATCTTCATCCAGCTGATGCGCCTGCTCGGCGCCAACCCGACCCCGATGTCGCTGGGCGATACGTTCTCGGGAATGGAAACCCACATGATCGACGGCGCCGAGAACAATATGCGCAGCTTCCATTCCAGCCGTCACTTCGAGGCGGCGCGTTACTGGTCGCAGAGCGAGCATTCCTATGCGCCGGACGTGCTGCTGATGTCGCGGCAGAGCTTCGATGCGCTGAGCCCGGCCGATCGCAGCCTGGTGATCGAAACCGCGCGCGAATCGGTGCAGGTGATGCGCCAGCAGTGGGATGCCTCGGAAAGCAGCGCCCGCCAGGCCGTCGCCGATTTCGGCATCACATTCAACGAGGTCGACATGCCGGCCTTCCGCAAGGCCGCCGATCCGCTGCTGCAGCGCTACCTGCAGCAGCCGGCGCTGGCCGCCCTGACCCGTCGCATCCGCGACTTCGCCTGAGGCCCCGCCGCGATGTCCGAACCGACTTCCGAAACCGTCACCGCCCCCAACGCACCGCAGCGCCTGCTCAACGGCATCGCCGAGGTGGCCATCCACATCGCTGTCCTGGCCCTGCTCGGGCTGGTGGTGGTGCAGGGCTGGCAGGTGTTCGCCCGCTACGTCATCAACGATTCGCCCAGCTGGACCGAGCCGGTCACCCTGCTGCTGCTGGCCACCGCGATGAGCCTGGGCGCGGCCACCGGCGTGCACACCCGCCGCCACTTCGGCTTCTTCCTGCTGGCCGCGCATATGCGCCCGGGCCTGCGCCGCGCGGTGGAGGTCTTTTCCGCGCTGGTGGTGGCCGTGCTTGGCGGGGTGATCGCCTGGTGGGCGGCGGTGCTGCTGCTGGACGGGCTGGACATCAAGGCCGCCGGCGCCAACCTGCCGCAGAGCATCAACTACCTGCCGCTGTCCGTTGGCGGCGCGCTGATGGCGATCTTCGCCGTGAACCAGATGGTGCAGGCCGTGCGACCCGCCGACGCCGCAACCGTTGCCGAGGGAGACCGCTGAGCCATGGGTATCACGATCCTGTTTACCGTTTTCGCGGTACTGCTGCTGCTCGGCGTGCCGGTGGCCTATGCCCTGGCCGCCGCCGCCCTGGCTACGCTGTGGTACCTGGACCTGCCGACCCTGGTGCTGGTGCAGCAGATTTCCGCCGGCACCGGCTCGGCGTCGCTGATCGCCATTCCATTGTTCATCTTCGCCGGTGAAATCATGATGCGCGGCGGCATCTCCGAACGCCTGATTTCGCTGGCCTCCTCGCTGGTAGGGCGGCTGCGCGGCGGGCTGGGCCAGGTCTCGATCCTGTCCTCGCTGTTCTTCGGCGGTGTGTCCGGCTCGGCCATCGCCGATGTATCGGCGGTGGGCGGCACCATGATTCCGCAGATGGTCAAGCGCGGTTACGACCGCGACTTCGCGGTCAACGTCAGCATCACCGCCGCGCTGGTGGCGCTGCTGGTGCCGCCCTCGCACAACCTGATCCTGTTCTCGGCCGCGGCCGGTGGCGGGCTGTCGATCGCCGACCTGTTCGCCGCCGGCATCGTTCCGGCACTGCTGATGACCGTGGCCCTGATGATCACCGGCTATGTGGTCGCCCGTCGCCGTGGCTACGGGGTGGAAGTGTTCCCCGGCTGGCGCGCGGTGCTGCTGCGGCTGGTCTCGGCCCTGCCCGGCCTGGGCCTGGTCGCGCTGATCTTCATCGGCATCCGCGCCGGCATCTTCACCGCGGTGGAAAGCGCGGCGATCGCCGTGGTCTACGCCCTGCTGGTGACCACCGTGCTGTACCGCCAGCTCAACTGGCGCGAGTTCCTCGGCACGGTCATCCATGCCGCGCGCAGCACCGGGGTGATCCTGTTCGTGATCGCCACCGCGGCGGTGTTCGGCTGGCTGCTGGCCTACCTGGAAGTGCCGGCCGCGGCGGTGGAGTTCCTGCGCTCGTTCGCGCACAGCCAGTTCATGGTGTTGTTGATGATCGTGGTGATGTTGCTGCTGCTGGGTACCTTCATGGACCTGGCGCCGATGATCCTGATCTGCACGCCGATCTTCCTGCCGGTGGCCAAGGCCTATGGCATCGAGCCGATCCACTTCGGCCTGGTGCTGGTGCTGGCCGGCGGCCTGGGCCTGGTCACCCCGCCGGTGGGCTCGGTGCTGTTCATCGGCACGGCGATCGGCAAGATCAGCGTCGGCGAGAGCATGCGCTCGATCTGGCCGTTCTGGTTCGCCGCGTTGGGGGTGCTGCTGGTGGTCACCTTCTTCCCTGCCCTGTCGTTGTGGCTACCGGCATTGCTGCGTGCCTGAGCCTGATTCCCCTGCGCTGGCTGCAGCGCACCGCCGGGACGCGGCCTGCACGCGCGCGTCCCCCGTTGGATTCCGGAGAAACCCGATGCGCTTGAACACGATCCTGGCCGCCATCGCCACCGCCTGCCTGTTGCTGGCCATCCCGGTGCTGGCCGCCCCGCCCACCCCGTGGAAGCGCGGCATCGAGAACCAGCGCCAGGCCGACCTCGGCAACGGCACCTTCCTCAACCCGGTGCTGGCCGGCGACCGCCCCGACCCGTCGGTGCTCAAGGACGGCCAGGACTACTACCTGACCCTGTCCTCGTTCGACGCCTACCCCGGCCTGCCGATCTGGCATTCGCGCGACCTGGTCAACTGGCAGCCGCTGGGCCATGCGATCACCCGCAACGTCGGCGCGATCTGGGCCCCGGACATCGTCAAGCACGGCAGCCGCTATTACATCTACTTCCCGGCCCGCACCGGGGAAACGCGCAGCAACTTCGTGGTCTGGGCCGACAACATCCGCGGCCCGTGGAGCGAACCGATCGACATCGGCCTGGGCGGCTACATCGATCCGGGCCACGCGGTGGGCGAGGACGGCAAACGCTATCTGTTCCTCAGTGGCGGGGCCTATGTGCAGCTGGCCGACGACGGCCTGAGCGTGGCCGGTACCCCCAAGCATGTCTACGACGGCTGGAAATACCCGGAAAGCTGGGACGTGGAGGCCTATGCGCAGGAAGGCCCGAAGATCAACTTCCGCAACGGTTGGTACTACATGACCACCGCGGTGGGCGGAACCGCCGGCCCGCCCACCGGGCACATGGTGATCACCGCACGCTCGCGTTCGATCCACGGCCCGTGGGTGAACGCCCCGAACAACCCGATCACCCGTACCCGCTCGGCGGCCGAACCGTGGTGGTCGCGCGGGCATGCCACCGTGGTCGAAGGCACCGACGGGCGCTGGTGGATGATGTACCACGGCTACGAGAACGGTTACTGGACGCTGGGCCGCCAGGCCCTGCTGGAGCCGATCGAATGGACCGATGACGGCTGGTTCGTGGCCAAGGGTGGCGACCTGGGCCAGCCGCTGGCCAAACCCTCGGGCGCCTCGGTCGGCGCGCACGGCATGGCCCTGTCCGATGATTTCGCCGGCCCCACGCTGGGCGCGCAATGGTCGTTCTTCAACCCCGGCCCGGACGAGTACCGGCGGCTGGACTTCAGCGGTGACGGGCTGGCCCTGCAGGGCAAGGGCCAGACCCCGCGCGACGCCTCGCCGCTGACCGCCATCGCCGGCGACCAGGCCTACCAGTTCGAGGTGCAGATGCAGATCGCCCCCGGCGCAGTGGGCGGGGCGCTGCTGTTCTACAGCGACCGCCTGTACGTGGGCCTGGGCAGCAATGGCGAGAAGACCGTCATGCACCGCTACGGCGAGGAGCGCCCCACCCGGCTGGCGCCCAGCGCCAGCGGCGGCACGCTGTGGCTGCGGGTAACCAACAACCGCCACATCGTCACCCTGCACACCAGCAGCGATGGCCAAACCTGGCAGAAGTACCCGGTTCAGATGGAAGTCTCCGGCTACCATCACAATGTGGCCGGGAAGTTCCTCGCCCTCAAGCCTGCCCTGTACGCGGCCGGCACCGGCACGGTACGTTTCCGCAACTTCCGCTACCGCGCCCTCGACTGAGCGGCCCGGTAGACTCTTCCGACTCATCCCGGTTCGAACGACATGTCATTGCGCAGCAAATCCGATCCGATGCCACCGCATGGATTGACCAAGGGCAAGGCCGCCACGATCAACGACATCGCGCGGTTGTCCGGGGTATCCAAGAAGACCGTCTCGCGGATCATCAACAACTCCCCGCTGGTGCGCAAGGACACGCGCGAGAAGGTCGAAGCACTGATGCGCGAGGTGGGCTATACGCCCGATCCGCTGGCCCGCGGGCTGGCGTTCCGGCGCTCGTTCCTGATCGGGATGGTCTACGACAACCCCACCGCCCAGTACATCGTGGACATGCAGTACGGCGCGCTGGATGCGCTGCGCGGCTCCAGTTTCGAGCTGGTGGTACACCCCTGCGACTCGCGCAGCCCCGGCTACATCGATGGCGTGCGCCGCTTCGTGCAGCAGCAGAAGCTGCACGGCGTGATCCTGGTGCCGCGTGCGTCGGAAGACCAGGCGCTGGTGGACATGCTCGATGAGATCGGTGTCCGCTTCACCCGCATCGCCTCGCTGCCGCTGGACGACACCTCGCAGATGGTGGTCACCCACGACCGCGACGGCGCCGCCGAAGCGGCCGACTACCTGCTGTCGCTGGGCCACCGCGATATCGCCCTGGTCACCGGGCCCAGCGCCTACCGTTCGGCGCACGAGCGCACCGCCGGCTTCATCGACGCCCTGGCCCAGCGCGGCATCGAACTGCCGCCGGCGCGCATCGTCGAGGCCGGCTACACCTTCGAATCGGGCGTGGCCGCCGCCGAGAAGCTGCTGCTGGGCAAGCAGCGCCCGACCGCGATCTTCACCGGCAACGACGAAATGGCCGCCGGCATCTACAAGGTGGCCCTGCGCGCGGGCATCAACATCCCGCGCCAGCTGTCGATCATCGGCTACGACGACAGCCCGCTGGCCTCGCGCCTGTGGCCGTCGCTGACCTCGGTGCGCCGGCATACCCGCGACACCGGCCGCACCGCGGCGGCCATGCTGATCCAGCCCGACGGCCAGGCGGTGATGCAGATCGCCAGCGTGCGCCCGCACCTGATCGTGCGCGATTCCTGCCAACCCCCCGAGGATTGACGCCCCGGGCGTCAATCCTCTGTAGATCACGACCGTTGGTCGTGACGCTTCTTCCCCCTTGTTCTGTGGTGTCGCCTCCCCGGTCGTGTCGCCCCCGCCCTGACCCGCCCCCGGACCACCCGGCCTATCGTGCGCTGCAAAATGACACCGGTTACCAAGCGGGCTACAATCCGCTTCAATCGCGCCGGGGCCGATCCATCGCCCCACCCCTGCTCTGGAGACGCCATGTACTGCAAGACCCACTACGCCACCCATCCCGACGCCATCAAGGGCGCCAGCAATGACGACCTGCGTGAGCTGTACCTGCTCGACGGCCTGTTCAACGCCGATGCGGTGACGCTGAAGTACACCCACTACGAGCGCTTCGTGCTCGGCGGTGCGGCCCCGGTCAACGGCCCGCTGTCGCTCCCGAAGCAGACCGAGCCGGCCTCGGCCGCCGGCCATCCGTTCCTGGAGCGTCGCGAGCTGGGCATCATCAACGTCGGCGCCGGCAGCGGCACCGTCACCGTGGACGGCACCGTGTTCCAGCTCGGCCCGAAGGACGGCCTGTACGTGGCCATGGGCAGCGTGGACGTGGTGTTCGCCTCCGATGACGCCGCCACCCCGGCGCAGTTCTACCTGGCTTCCACGCCGGCGCATGCGCGCTTTGAAACCAAGCAGCTGTCGATCAAGGACGCCGTGGCGCTGGATCGCGGCGCGCTGGAAACCAGCAACGAGCGCACCATCTACCAGTACATCGTGCCGGCCACCTGCCAGTCCTCGCAGCTGCTGCTGGGCCTGACCGTGCTCAAGCCGGGCAGCGTCTGGAACACCATGCCGCCGCACCTGCACGACCGCCGCAGCGAGGTTTATTTCTATTTCGACCTGGGCGCCAACGACCGCGTCTACCACTTCATGGGCGAACCGGACGCGCAGCGCCATATCGTCATCCAGAACAACGAAGCCGTCGTGTCGCCGCCGTGGTCGATCCACATGGGCGCCGGCACCAGCAACTACGCCTTCATCTGGGCGATGGGCGGCGAAAACCTGGATTACACCGACATGCACGTGCTGGACATCTGCCAGCTCAAGTGACCTCCGCGCGCCGCCGGCATAGCGCCGGCGGCGTCTGTTACGCATTGGACAAGGACCACATACGCAATGGCTAATCCGTTCAGTCTGGAAGGCAAGGTCGCCCTGGTCACCGGGGGCAATACCGGCCTGGGGCAGGGCATCGCCGTGGCATTGGCGCAGGCCGGTGCCGACGTCGCCGTGGCCGGCATCCAGCCGCCCACCGAGACCATCGCCGCCATCACCGCGCTGGGCCGCCGCTGCCTGGCCATCGAAGCCAACCTGATCAGCATCGAGCCGGTGGAGCGGGTCATCCGCGAAACCATCGACGGCCTGGGCGGCCTGGACATCCTGGTCAACAACGCCGGCCTGATCCGCCGCGCCGATGCGGTGGACTTCAGCGAGCAGGACTGGGACGACGTGATGAACGTCAACATCAAGTCCGCGTTCTTCATCTCCCAGGCCGCCGGCCGGCATTTCATCGCCCAGGGCCGCGGCAAGATCATCAACATCGCCTCGATGCTGTCCTTCCAGGGCGGCATCCGCGTGCCGTCCTACACCGCCAGCAAGAGCGGCATCGCCGGCATCACCCGCCTGCTGGCCAACGAGTGGGCCAGCAAGGGCATCAACGTCAACGCGATCGCCCCGGGCTACATGGCCACCGACAACACCGCCGCGCTGCGTGCCGACCAGGACCGCAACAAGTCCATCCTCGACCGCATTCCTGCGGCCCGCTGGGGCACCCCCGAAGACCTGGGCGGCACGGCGGTGTTCCTGGCATCCAGCGCATCGGACTACGTCAACGGCGCGGTATTGCCGGTCGATGGCGGTTGGCTGGCGCGGTAACGCCATCGCTGCGCGCTGGCGCTCCCACGGTTTGCGCTGCAGACCGTGGGGCCCGCGCGACCTTTACCTGCAAACCCCCACCGCTTCGCGATCGCCCCTTGGCACAGGGGGCTTTCCCCCAGATGCACCCCGGTAGTGCCGGCCGCTGGCCGGCAGCTCTCCACCCAGGAGCACGACCATGCTGCGTTTGCTGCTGTCCCTGTCCCTGCTGATTGCAGCGCCCGGCGCGCTCTGCGCCCCGCATCGCGTTTTCATCGCCGGCGATTCCACCGCCGCCGAGTACGGCCCCGAGCGCGCGCCGCAGGCCGGCTGGGGCCAGGCGCTGCAGAGCTATCTCGATCCGGCCGCGTGGGAGGTGCGCAACCACGCCAAGGGCGGCCGCAGCACGCGCAGCTTCATCGACGAAAAGCGCCTGGACGCGATCGCCGCCGAGCTCCAGCGCGGCGACGTGCTGCTGATCCAGTTCGGCCACAACGACGCCAAGCGCGAAGCCCCCACGCGCTACACCGAACCGGCCACCGCCTACCCGCAGTACCTGCTGCGCTATGTGCAGCTGGCCCGCGACAAGGGCGCCACGCCGGTACTGGTCACCCCGGTGGCCCGGCTGCTGTATGACTTCGGTTCGCTGCTGGACACGCACGCGCTGTACACCCAGGCGATGAAGCAACTCGCCCAGCGCGAACAGGTCGCGCTGATCGACCTCAACGACAGCTCCATGCGCTGGATACGCGCGTTGGGCGAGCAGGGCGCCAAGCCCTATTTCCTGTTCGTGCCCGAGCAGAACAAGGCCGACGGCACCCATTTCAGCATGGCCGGCGCCAACGCGGTGGCGTGCCTGCTGATGCGCGATTGGGTCGCGCTGACGCCCGACCTAAAGCAGGCGCTGAAACGCGACATCGATTGCGAGGTGCGCAGCGCAGGGCAGGGCACCGCGCCGGGCAAACCTTCGTGGGTCGTGCACGAGCGCGATGTCGCCGTGTCCCAACGCGGCCCGCACGGCGGTGCGGGACCGACCACGGCGTACCCGTTCTTCGCCGATGCCACCGACCTGCCGTTCGTGCTGCGCAAGCGCGTATTGCACAAGGGCGCCGGCATCGGCCTGCACCCGCAGCACAAGGACGAGATCTATTACATCGTCAGCGGGCGGGGCAGCTATGTGCTGGACGGCAAGCAGTACGACGTTGGTGCGGGCGACGCGCTGCTCACCCGCAGCGGCAGTTCGCACGCGCTGCAGCAGGTAGGCGATGAGGATCTGGTCGTGCTGCTCGCCTACCCGCGTTGACCGGGCATTACCGGCCAACGGTAGGTCACGACCGTTGGTCGTGACCGGAAACCTCACACATCGCCGCCGTCCGCCCAGCCTTCGCCGGTGCCCTGGTGGAATACGCGGTCGCCGTCCTGCACCTGGCCGGCAGGCAGGTGCTCCTGCGGTTCCAGTGCGGCATAGATCGGGGTGAAGTCCGGTGCGGTGGCCTGCATCAGCTGCTCGTAGCTGTCGATCACGAAGTAGGTCTTCTGGAAGGTGTCGATCCGGTAGCGGGTACGCATGATCCGCTCCAGGTCGAAGCCAATCCGGTTCGGCGCGGCCGATTCCAGCGAGTACAGCGATTCGCCCTTGGACGAAACGATGCCGGCGCCGTAGATGCGCAGGCCTTCATCGGTATTGATCAGGCCGAATTCCACCGTGTACCAGTACAGCCGGGTCAGGTGCTGCAGCGCTTCCGGGCCGATCGCATGCGCCTTGACGCCGCCGCGGCCGTAGGCGGCCATGTAGTCGGCGAACACCGGGTTCATCAGCAGCGGTACGTGACCGAACAGGTCGTGGAACATGTCCGGTTCGGCGATGTAGTCGATCTGGTCCGGGCGGCGGATCCACCAGGTGACCGGGAAGCGGCGGTTGGCCAGGTGGTCGAAGAAATCCAGCTCCGGCAGCAGGCCCTCCACCCCGACCAGGGTCCAGCCGGTGGCCGCGCCCAGCACCTCGTTGAGCTGGTCGAAGCGCGGAATCATGTGTGCATTCATGCCCATCTCGTCCTGCGCCTGCAGGAACTCCCGGCTGGCCCGGCCCTCCAGCAGCGCGCGCTGGCGCTGGTACAGCGTGCTCCAGGTGGCATGGTCGTCGGCGCTGTAGCTGTCCCAGGGCTGTTCCACCACCGCGGTGGTGTACACCGGCACGTAACCCTTGTCGGTCTGCTGGTGTTCGACGCGGCGGGGGGCGGTGGCGGTTTCCATCGTGGCGGTCTCCTGGGAAGTCATCCGTCGATGCTAGGGCAGGGCGCACGCAACAGGTTTGCAAAGTTGCGCGGATATGCGCTTCTGGCGCAAAATCATTGCGTCCACCTAATGTTGCGGGGCAGCAATGGCCGGAGATACCCAGTTCGACCGCACGGATCTGCGCCTGCTGGCGGAAATCCAGCAGCATGGCCGCGCCACCAACGCCGAGTTGGCCGGCAGGGTGAACCTGTCCCCCTCGGCCTGCCTGCGCCGCGTGCAGCGGCTGGAAAGCGAAGGGGTGATCGCCGGGTACGGCGCGCGGCTGGAACCGCGCCGGATCGGGCTGGGCCTGCAGGCCTTCGTCCGCGTGCAGCTGGAAAAGCACGACCAGCATGCCATCGGCGTGTTCGCCCAGAGCGTGGTGGCATGGGATGAAGTGGTGGCCTGCCATGCGCTGACCGGCGACATGGATTACCTGCTGCAGATCTACGTGCGCGACCTGGAACACTTCTCGCGCTTCCTGCTCGACAAGCTGCTCAACGCCGCCGGCGTGGCCGACGTCAATTCCAGTTTCGTGCTGCGCACCGTGAAGGAATTCCGCGCGCTGCCACTGTCGCAGCTGGAATGAGCTTGACGTGATAGGCGCTGTAGCGGGCTGTGGCCTTCGGCACTGCCCGCATCTGCGACGCCAGTCCCGGGTAGTCCAGGCCACGATCGACTAGAGTTGTACGCACCACGCATCATCGGAGGATGCCCTCGCATGGCGTTACCTGCACACCGCCTGCTCATCGCGTTACTGCTGCCGCTGGCTGCCTGTGCGCGGCAGCCTGAACCCAAGCCGGTAGAACGTACCCAGACCAACGAGCAGGGCTGCACCCGCCAGCGCAGCATCGGCCCGCAGGATCCGTTCGCCAACCCCGCGCCGCTCAAGCAGGCCTGTCTGGGGCCGCATCTGCTGGAGATCCCGCAGAACTACTTCTACAACCAGATCGGCACCGAGCACGATGGCAGCTACGCGCTGGCGTTGGAGTACCCGTCGCTGGAGCCGTTCAAGCCGGGAGAGCGAATGGGATTGACCACGGATGTGTCCATCCGCACGGTCACAATTGACTACAGGTACATCGATCGAATTGAACTGAGCGAAGCCATGCGGCGCAGCTACATTCCGATGGACTACAAAAAGGACGAACCGCAAGAGAATCTTGAGACGCGCATCGCGGGCGAGAAGCTCTACGACTTGAGTCCCTACTTCGTGAACATGGATCTGGTGCGTGCGTACTACAGGAGCAGAGGGTACAACGAGGATGCACGCGTCATGTCGCCCGACAGGCACACGGACTGGTACATAAAAAAAGATGATGCGGGCAAAGTACAGACAGTCATCAAATGTACTTCCCGCGAAGTAACGTCATCTGGAGTTGAATACCATGACGGGAAGCTGGTCAAGAGCAGAGGTTATGGATTCGCGAAGTGCAGCCACACGTTCATGATCGCGCCGCTGAGTACCTTGGTTCTCGTCGATTACCCGCGGGAAGGACTAGACCACTGGAAGGAGATCGAGCGGCGTGCTCGAGATATGCTGACGAAGTTCAACGTTGAAGAACGAAAGGAATCGCACTGATGGCTGACTTCGCCAAACACGATTTGGAAATGCTCAGGTACTACGTCGGGACCGATAACCGGGAGCTCTACTTCAACTACCTTGCACAGATGGAGGGTAATGATGGCTACGGCACCCTTGCCCTTGGTGTTGTAAGGAACGACAACGCGCCAGGCGCGACGGCGAACCACTTCGCCCAAGCGCAGGGAGGCGAGAAAGCGCTACATCTTGGAGAGAGAGGCTGGCAGAAAGTGGGAGAAGATCTCATCGAGCAGGATCTCATCCTTCGAGAAGGCCATTTCAACAATCAACGTCCAGATCTGGCATTGAATCTTCCAGTTCGTGATGTGCAGCTTGCCCATGACCGAACCTTTGCGCTCAACGACATCAAGAACGAAGCCTGGACCCCACGCCAACTTCTCGAAGCCGCCCGCCGCCATGGCGGCGAGCCCGAGGCGGAAAAAGTCTGGTCGATGATGCTGGACAACCAGTTGCTGGGGCTCACCCGTGGCGCAAGCACCACCGAGAACCTCGCCTACCGCTACAACGATGAAAAACTGGACGCCACCGCGTATGTGGCGGCGATGGGCCTGGCCCGGACCAACGCAGGCCTGTTTCCCACGCCCAATTCCGATCCGGACCTGATCGACCGCGACGGCAAGACCTACAGTTTCCACACCGAGTCCGGCACGTGGCGCGGGCCGGCGCCGATCGAGTCGCGCATACCGGTCAAGGTGCCGGTGACCGACCCGGCGCTGGTCGACGTTCTCAACGACAGCCGCGCACTGCGCCAGGAGCGCGAGCAGCTGCGCACGCAGTTCCACCCGGACGACCCGTACCGCGACCGCCCGATCCAGGCCAGCCCGTGGCTGTTCACCGATGCCGGCCCTGCGCAGGAAGCCTCGAATCAGGCACTGCAGGCCCGCGCCACGGCGCCAACCGATCCTACCCAGGCCGGGCATCCGCAGCACGCGCTGTACCAGCAGTGCGTCGAGGGCGTGCACGCGCTGGATGCACGCCTGGGCCGGGCGCCGGATGCGCACAGCGCCTGCATGGCCGCCAGCCTGACCACGCTGGCCGCCAGCAGCGGCCTGGAGCGCGTGGACCATGTGCTGTTGAGCGTGCAGGGCAGCGACACCGCGCCCGGCCAGCGGGTATTCGTGGTGCAGGGCGATCCGGGCGATCCGGGCGACCCGGCGCATCAACGCGCGCACATGCCGACCGAACAGGCGACCGCCACGCCGCCGGAGCAGTCCTTCCAGCAGTTGGCGGTGGTGGATCAGCAGCGCGCACGCGAGCAGGCCCAGCAGGTACAGCGCGAGCAGGACAACGCTGTGCGCGCCGCGCCGTCGATGCACATCTGAGGATGCCGGGGCAGGGCCGACCGAGTGTCGGCACTACCCGGCGCTCACCCCTCGCACTTCTCCTTGCGGCCCATCAGCCTGCCCACGCGCGACGGTTCTTCGCACTTGGGCTTGGGCGGCGGGGCCAGGGCGGCGGCGCGGGCCCGCTGCAACTGCTGCACCTTGGCGCGGATCTGCGGCATCACCGCCATCGCGGCCTTCTCGCCTTCCAGGATGGCGTTGTTGCGCTGGCTGAAATCGGCCGCGCCGATGTCCAGCACCTTGGGGCGGACGATGATGTCCGCGCGCGCTAGTTCCTGCTCGCCCAGGCGCTGGCCCATGATCGAGATCGACTGGTTGACGATGCCCAGCATGCCGGTCGGCGCCTTGCCGCTGGCCTTGCTGGAGATATCCACGGCGATCACGAAGTCGGCGCCGAGCTGGCGCGCGGCGTCCACCGGCACCGGGCTGACCACGCCACCGTCGATATAGTTGCCCTTGCCGATCTTCACCGGCTCGAACACGCCGGGGATGCTGCTGGACGCACGTACCGCCTGGCCGGCATTGCCGCGCACGAAGATCGCGCGGTCGCCGGTTTCCAGCTGGGTGGCCACCGCGGCGAACGGCTTGCTGAACTTCTCGATCGGGCGGTTGCCGACCTGCGTATTGACGTAGTCCTGCAGCTTCTGGCCCTGCACCAGGCCGCCGGAGAACAGGCGCACGTCGCGGATGCTGGCTTCGTCCAGCGCCACCGCCTTGGACTGCATCTGGAAGGCATCCATGCCACTGGCATACAACGCCCCGACTACGCTGCCGGCGCTGGTGCCGGACACCACCACCGGTTCGAAGCCGTTGGCCTCGAGCATCTTGATCACCCCGATATGGGCAAAACCCTTGGCCGCGCCGCCGCCCAGGGCGATGCCGATCCTGACCGGCTTGGCCTGCGCCACCGGGGTGGCCGCCGGCGGCGGGGTCGGGCGCACGGGGTCGCCGCCGCAGCCGGCCAGCAGGCCGAGCAGGGCAACGGACAGCGTCAGGCGGGTACGGCGCAGTGATTTCATCAGGGTGTCTGCAGGTGAATAGGCATCGAAGGGCGCCAGCATACCGAAGCGGCCGCAGGGCGGGGCAGGGCGGGGCGATCGATGTTCAGCCGCTGGGCCGGCGGCGTTCGAAACCGGGAAGCGTGTCCCACCGTGCCTGGCCGGAGTCTGCTAATGAATGACCGCAATTTGCGGCCATGTTGTTGTACTGCAACAATTGTCTGGTAGCGCCGGTCCACCACCCCTCCCAACACAGCCTAATCGCCATGTTCCCGAACCGCACTGCCCACGGCCGGTTTCCGTCCGTGCACCCGCTCGTCATCGCCCTCGCCGCCCTGCTGCCGTTGACGGCCGCAGCCCAGGACGCCCCGGCCGCCAAGGATCCGGTTGCCCTCGACACCCTGCAGGTCACGGCACAGCGCCGTGTAGAAAACGCCAAGGACGTACCGGTATCGATCTCGGCCATCCAGGGCGAAAAGCTCGATGTGCTCGGTTCGGCCGGCGACGACATCCGCTTCCTGTCCGCGCGCGTGCCCAGCCTGAACATCGAATCGTCCTACGGTCGTGCCTTCCCGCGCTTCTACATCCGCGGCCTGGGCAATACCGACTTCGATCTCAATGCCTCGCAGCCGGTCTCGCTGGTGTATGACGATGTGGTGCAGGAAAGCCCGCTGCTGAAGGGCTTCCCGCTGTTCGACCTGGCCGGTGTGGAAGTGCTGCGCGGCCCGCAGGGCACCCTGTTCGGGCGCAACACCCCGGCCGGCGTGGTCAAGTTCGATTCGGCGCGTCCCTCGCAGGATGCCGACGGTTACATCAAGGTCGCCTACGGCAGCTACGACACCTGGAACACCCAGGCCGCCTATGGTGGCCCGCTGACCGACCGCTGGTCGGCACGCGTGTCGGCGCTGTACCAGCGCCGCGACAACTGGGTCACCAATACCCGCGCCAATGCGCCGGCCCAGGGCTTTGAAGGCTATGACGAAGCGGCCGGTCGCGTGCAGTTCCTGTACGAAGGCGATGACTTCGAAGCCCTGTTCAACCTGCACAAGCGCAAGCTCAACGGCACCGCGCGTCTGTTCCGCGCCAACATCCTCAAGCCGGGCACCAACCAGCTGGTCGAGAACTTCGACCGCGACGAGGTTTCGGTCGACGGCCAGAACTTCTCCGAGCTGGAAACCTGGGGCGGCAGCGCGCGCCTGCAGTGGAACCTGGGCCGGGTCACCCTGCACTCGATCACCGGCTATGAAACCGCCGAATCGCTCAACCATGGCGACATCGACGGCGGCTACGGCGCCAGCTTCCTGGGCGCCGGCAACTCCGGCCCGGGTTTCATCCCGTTCGCCTCGGAGTCGGCCGACGGCCTGCCCAGCCACCGCCAGTGGACCCAGGAATTCCGCGTGGAATCCAATGAGTGGGGCCGCTTCGACTGGCAGGCCGGGGTGTTCTACTTCGATGAAGACGTCACCATCGACAGCTTCAACTACGACTCGCTGACCCCGGGCAACCCGCAGACCGGCCATGCGGTCCAGCAGCAGCGCAACAAGGCCTGGGCCGCGTTCGCCTCCGGCGATTTCGACGTGACCGAGCGCTTCAAGCTGCGCGGTGGCGTGCGTTACACGCAGGACAAGAAGGACTTCAGCGCCAGCGTGCTGCAGGCCGTGCTGTTCGGCACCCCGGTCAGCGGCCCGTACATCGCCAAGACCGACGTCAACGACGTCAGCTGGGACCTGAGCGGTGTGTACCAGATCACCGACAACCTCAACGCGTACGCGCGCGTGGCCAAGGGCTTCCGCGCGCCGTCGATCCAGGGCCGGCTGGCCTTCGGTGGCGTATCGCAGGCCGATTCGGAGAAGGTGATCTCCTATGAGGCCGGCATCAAGGCGGACCTGTTCGACCGTCGCGCACGCCTGGGCTTCAACGTGTTCCGCTACAACGTGGATGGCCAGCAGCTGATCGCGGTGGGCGGCAGCAACAACACCGCCACCCTGCTCAACGCCGACAAGAGCATCGGCCAGGGCGCCGAGCTGGACTTCGAGGCCTACCTGACCGACCACGTGCTGCTGACCCTGGGCAGCAGCTACAACGACACCGAGATCAAGGACAAGGACCTGGCGGTGGCGATCTGTGGCGGCGGCTGCACCATCACCGACCCGACCACGGTCATCGATGGGGCCACCTATGCGCTGGTCAACGGCAATGCGCTGCCGCAGGCGCCCAAGTGGATCCACAACCTGACCCTGCGTGCCGGTTTCCCGGTCACCGACGGCAGCGAGCTGTACGTCTACACCGATTGGGCCTATCGCAGCGCAGTCAACTTCTTCCTGTACGAGTCGCCGGAGTTCCGCAGCCGTTCGTCGCTGGAAGGCGGCCTGCGGCTGGGCTACAACTGGGATTACGGCCAGTACGATGTGGCCGTGTACGGGCGCAACCTGACCGATCAGGTGCGGGTGGTCGGTGCGATCGACTTCAACAACCTGACCGGCTTCCTCAACGAGCCGCGTACGTTCGGCGTGGAGTTCACCGCCAAGTTCTGATGCACCTGATGCGGTAGGCACCCACCGTTGGTGGGTACGCTGCGAAACAGGAACGGCGCGGAGAAATCCGCGCCGTTTTCTGTTCGTACCTTCATCGTGGTGCCGACCGCCGACCGCCGACCGCCGACCGCCAATCGGTACCGCCATATCGGTAGTGCCGGCCGCTGGCCGGCTCCTCGCGGTGCCGATCAACAGGATGCAGAGCCGGCCAGCGGCCGGCACTACGGTGATGCCGGGCCCCGCTTTGCAAGTTATTGCATTCCCGGCACCGTCCTACGCTCGGCATACTGGCGCATCAAATACCGGGTGCGGCACAGCGCGCCTTTCCCAGAGGCCGCTGGAACGATGGAACCTACCCAACGCAAACCATCGGAACATGGCTGGGCACTGGTGCTGTGGGGCCGCATGGATGCGGCCCAGATACTCATCTACGTGGCATCCGCGCTTCGGCACGACCGCACGCCGTACCTCCACGACATCGCTGGTTCGATCGCGGTGCTGGACAGCCATGGATGGATGGCACTGACGTTCCTTGCGCCAAGTTGGGTATTGCAGGCGAGTCTTTTCGCTTCCTGCGCGTTGCTGCTATGGCGCAGCAGGCTCGGTGTCTATCTTGCATACGTGCAGATACCGCTGCGGCTGATGCTGTTGATGCCATCTGTGCCGTTTGCGCTGATGCTGGTCCGCCATCTGGATATCGCCCCAACCACCCTGTTGGTGTTGAGCGGGTGCCTGCTGCTGCTCGTAGAGTCGCTGAAATTGGGGATGCTGCGTCGAGCGTGCCGCCCTGTCCCTCCTGCCAGTATCAACGCTAAGAGGGGCTCAGAATGCGGTACTTGAGAGAAATTGTTGAGATGGTCTGGATCCTTCTCTTCGAACTTCCGCTGGACGCCATCTCGCGTCTCGTCAGCATGTTTCTCAAACTGCTGGCCCGATCTGGTGCGTTGCAATCGATGCGAAGCAGGCGAATGCTCGTCCGCGTACTACGCGCTGTCCCTTTCCGTCAGGGGTACAAGATCGAAGCTCGCTGGGCTCGGCTGCTTGCCAGGCCATTTGCCTTGGATCTGCATGCTGCCAATCCGGCTTCCTTCGTTGGGAAAACAGAGGCGGAGATCACGCGGTTACTTCGTGCGGAGCCCGTGTTCAACAACAGTGAACGAGGGCGTGAGCACATCGAGTGGAGGAGAGGGAGTCAACGCGTTGAGTGTCTCAGCTATTACGTCTGCACCGATTGCTACTTCTATGTGAGGGGCGGGAATGGGCACTGGGTGTTGATTGCCAAGGCACAAAAGGTCGATCTTCAATAGGAGTCACTGCCTACCTCACGCCGGGACCACAAGCCCGGCGCCGCCGCATCTCATCGACCATCGACGAGCCGGCCAGCGGCCGGCACTACCGCGCCGCGCTCGGTTTACAGCGCGCTCGCCGGACGCACCTTCAATACCGCTTCCTCGGCCGCGCAGTCGCGGCTGGAATGCCGCCCGGCCTTGCGCGCCGCGGCGATTTCCTTGCGCGCGGCCAGCAGGTCCTTGTTGAAGGCCGCATCGTCATGCAGCCGCGCCACCGCGGCCGCGCCCATGAAGCGGCCTTCGAGGATGTCGCTCTGCCAGTGCACATTGCAGACCAGGCGGCTTTCGCCGTAGTTGCGGCCGCGTGCCTGGATCGCATCGGCGCGGTCGGGGGCGATCTCTGCCAGGATCAGCGCCCAGGCCCAGCCGATCGAGGTGTGGCCGGAGGGGTAGGAGCCGTTGCCGCGCAGTTCCTGCTCGTCTTCCGGCGTGCAGGTCGGTTCGCCGTTGAGCATGAACGGGCGCGCACGCTGGTAGTGCTTCTTGGCGGTGCGCGTGGCCGCGCTGGCATCGGCCCGGCTGCGTTCGAGCAGGCGGTACAGCGCCGGCGTCTGCACCGCGTCCACGTCCACGTCGATCGCGCATGAAAACTGGTTGGCGCCGGCCGGGAAGCCCAGTTCGGCGTCCCGGTGCGCCTGGGCGAAACGCGGGCTGCCGCGCAGGCGGCGGGCTTCACCACTGACCTGCTCGTCCAGCGCGAAGCCGGCCGACCCGGCCGCCGGCGGCGCCGGTACCAGGGCCAGGCTGGCCGGCACGGCGTCGGCGGCCAGATAGCCGACCGCCTTGGTGGTGACCGAGGCTTCCACCGCCGTGGCAGGCGGAGCGGCCGCCGTGGAGCAACCGGCCAAGGCCACCAGCAGGGCGGCGCTCAACAACGGGCGCAGGGCGTCAGGGGCGGTGAAGGACGGCATCGGCGGCTCTCTGGACGGAAAAACCGATGATCGCAGCTTCCCGGGGGCCGGCGGGCGCCGTTGGGTCATGTGGCCAGATCCGGCATGGTGCGTCGCAAAAGGCACGCTCGATGGCCAAAACCATCTACTGGTTCACGGAACGGGATCTTCGACCGGCATAGCGTCGGGGTTGGCGCCGCCTTGTCATGCAGATGGGGAACGATGGCATCCACGGCCATGCGGCAGCGCCAGTCATCAGGGGGATCACCTGCAATGGAGACAGCGGATGCGAAGCAATGCGGGAAGGACGGGCCGGGGGCTGGCCCTGGGCGTGATGATGCTGGCGTGTGGAAGCGTGCACGCCGCCGACGTGGTGGGGGTGGCGTTCGTGCACGGCACCGGCAAACAGACCGATGCACGTACCGAATACTGGCAACCGGGGATCATCGATACGGTGCGCGCCGGCTTGCCCAACAGCAGCAACTACACGGTCATCAACTGCGATTTCGAGCAGTACATGTGGAAACCGGAGACCGCCGGCTGCCTGGCCGGGCAGCTGACCGGCTTCATCGACAGCCGTGGCATCACCAAGCTGGTGGTGATCACCCATTCCAACGGCGGCAACGTGCTGCGCTGGATCCTGTCCAATCCCACCTATGACAGCCGCTATCCGCGGTTGATCCAGACCATCAGCAAGGTCACCGCGCTGGCCCCGTCCTCGGCCGGCACGCCGCTGGCCGATGCCGCGCTCAACGGCAATGCCTTCGAATCCTCGGTGGGCTGGCTGCTGGGCTACAAGAGCGATGCGGTGCGCCAACAGCAGGTGAGCCATATGGCCACCTACAACGCGCAGAACCTGTACGGCACGGTGGGGCGCCCGGCCTTGCCCCGGCCGTTCCGCGTGGTGGTCGGTTCGGACGTGGAATCGGCGGTATGGGACAACAACAGCTACTGCGGCGGCTATGCGCAGAACGTGGGCCTGGAGTTCACCCAGAACTGGTTGGACAGCTGCTCGGACGGGTTCCTGGAGTGCAGCAGCCAGAAGGCGGCCGGCACCCTGTGGTTCACCGACAAGGCGCGCACCAAGGGCGCCGAACCGCTCAGCCACAACCAGAGCCGGCGCGACTGCTTCGGCCTGGGCACGCTCCTGCGCAACGACCTGACCCTGTGAGGAACACGCCATGACTTCAAGACTGACGATTGCGCTGGCCGTGGCCACGGCCGTGACTGCGCTGCCGCTGCAGGCCGCGCAGCCATTGCTGTCGGCCCGTGCCACCGACCAGGTGGCGCCGCGGGTGGAACGCGCGCCGCTGCCGGCCACGCCGAGTGAACGGGCCCCGTTGAGTTTCGCCTGGGCGCTGGACCCGGCCCAGGCCCTGGCGGCCCCGGCCCCGCAGGCGGCCATCAGCCGCAGCTACTGGGACACCGTGGACGCGGCCACCCTGCAGCGCGGCATGGACCTGCCGCTGACCGCCCCCGATGCGGTGATCCAGGTCAGCCCGGTGCAGGGCGCCCGGCCGCTGGCCCCGCAACAATGGCAGGTACGCGACCCGGCCGGTGCGCTGGCGGTGGACAAGGTGGTGGACGCCCAGCAGCTGCGCGCGGCCGGCATGACGGTCGGGCCGGGCACGGCGATGGTGCGTACCGGCGCGGCGGCAACGGCCGGCACCTACCGGCTGCAAAGCGCGCAGGCGCAGGGCCGCTACGTGGTGCAGGTGCTGGAGCCCAACAGCCCGATCGCATTGCGGCTGCAGGCCGACCGCCAGCAGGTACTGGCCGGTGGCAGCGTGGTGCTGCAGGCCCGCCTGCAGGACGACGGCGGCCGCGCGGCGCTGGCGGCGGGCCGATCGGTGGCGCGTGCGTTGCCGGCCGGCGGCGAGGCGCTGCTGGTGGCCCCGGACGGCCGCAGCTGGCCGGTACCGCTGGTGGCCGGCAAGGACGGGTTGCGCGCGCAGGTGACCATTCCCAACGATGTCGGCACGGTGCAGGGTCTGTGGGAACTGCAGGCCTTCGTCAGTGCCAACGGCGTGCAGCGCGATGCCAAGGTGGCCTTCGCGGTGGCCCGGCCGACCGCCCGCCTGGGCGGCCAGGCCGAGGTCGATGCGGCCAGCCGCACGGTCCGCCTGCCGCTGCAGATCGGTGCGGCCGGGCGTTATGAAGTGCGTGGCACGCTGTATGCCACCGGCCCGGACGGCCGGCTGCGGCCGGTGGCCCAGGCGCACAGCGCGGCATGGTTCGACCGTGCCGGCGCCGGTGAACTGCCGCTGCGGTTCGCCGGCGTAGCACTGCCGCGCGGCTATGCCGCACCGTTCGAACTGCGCGACCTGCAACTGCAGGACCAGAGCCGGATGGCGCCGATCGAATCGCGTGCGCTGGCGCTGACGTTCTGAGCCAGGCAGGGGCGGAGGCATGGCCTCCGTCCCTGCGCTTCGCCTACCCGGCGAAGGCGCTCAGGCGCCCATCCTGCTCCACCACCTGGATCGGCCCGCCGAACACCTCCGACAGCGGCCCATCGCGCAGCAGCTCGGCGCGGCTGCCGTCGGCGACGATCTTGCCGGCGCGCAGCAGCACCACCCGCTCGATCTCCGGAATGATCTCCTCGATGTGGTGGGTGACCAGCACCAGGGTGATGCCCTGGGCGGCCAGCGCGCGCATGGTGGCGATCAGGTGCTGGCGCGCGACCAGGTCCAGCCCGGTGGAGGGTTCGTCCAGCAGCAGTGCCTGTGGGCGGTTGACCAGGGCGCGGGCGATCAGCACGCGGCGGGTCTCGCCGGCCGACAGCTCGGCATAGCCGCGCGACAGCAGCGGCAGGGCGCCGGTCATGGCCAGGGTTTCACGCACCCGCGCGCGCATGTCCGCGGTCACTTCGCGGAAGGCCGGCACCACGAAGCTGGCGAAGAAACCCGACAGCACCGCCTCTTCCACGGTCAGCCCGGGCATGTCGGCCAGGTTGCTGCTGAGGTCGCCGGTAACGATGCCCAGCTGCGCGCGCAGCCGGTCCACCTGCCAGCGGTTCTGCCCGAGCACGCGCACCGCCACGCTGCCGTCGGCATGCGCCAGCGGGTACAGCTCGCGGGTGATCAGCTTGATGAAGGAGGATTTGCCGCAGCCGTTGGGGCCCAGCAGCGCGGTGTGCTGGCCCTGGGCGATACGCAGGCTGAGGTTGTGAAGGACCCGGACCTGGCCGCGGACGACGCAGGCGCGGTCGAGCTCGATCAGGGGAGCGGTGGCGGCCGTGGCCGGCAGGGAGGCGGCAACTGTCATGAATGCGATGGCATGCTCACGAAGGGGGGAATCAACTGAACGACCCGGCAAAAATCGCATCAGATGGGTGAAGTTTGCAACGTCAGGCCTCATCATGGGCCCCAGGTGTTCCTGTTTCCTTGCTGGCCGACCACGGCCCGGAGTCCTGCGATGTTCGATACGCTCCTCAACTTCCTGTCCGGCGGTGTTGTCGGCCTCGGCTGGTGGGGCATGGCGCTGGTGCTGCTGGTGTTCACCCAGGCCACCATCTTCGCCGTCACCTTGTACCTGCATCGCAGCCAGGCACACCGCGGGGTGGATTTCCATCCGGTGATCGCGCACTTCTTCCGCTTCTGGACCTGGCTGACCACCTCGATGATCACCAAGGAGTGGGTGGCGATCCATCGCAAGCACCACGCCAAGGTGGAAACCGACGAAGACCCGCACAGCCCGGTCACCAAGGGCATCGGCATGGTGTTCTGGCGCGGCGTGGAACTGTACCGCGAAGCCCGCGCGATGCGCGCGGACATCGAGCAGTACGGCCGCGGCGCCCCGGACGACTGGATCGAGCGGCACCTGTACACCCCGCACGCCAACCTCGGCCCGGTCGCGCTGCTGGCCATCAACAGCGTGCTGTTCGGCCTGCCCGGCGTGGCCCTGTGGGCGATCCAGATGGCGTGGATCCCGTTCTGGGCGGCCGGTGTCATCAATGGCCTGGGCCACTGGTGGGGCTACCGCAACTTCGAGTCGGCCGACACCTCCACCAACCTGACCCCGTGGGCGTTCTGGGTGGGAGGTGAAGAACTGCACAACAACCACCACGCCTTCCCGAGTTCGGCGCGGTTCTCGATGCGCCGCTGGGAGTTCGACATCGGCTGGGCCGCCATCCGCGGCCTGCAGGCGCTGCGCCTGGCCAAGGTGCTGCGCGTGGCGCCGAGCATGGACGTGCGCCCGAACATCGCCGTGCCCGATGCCGAAACCCTCAAGGCGTTGCTGTCGCACCGCTTCCAGGCGATGACCGACTACCAGCGCAATGTGTTCGTGCCGGCCCTGCGCGAAGAGGCCGCGATGGCCGGCGCCAAGCTGCGCAAGCTGCTGCCGCGGCGGATGCGCCGTGGCCTGGTCAACGACGGCCGCTGGCTCCAGCCCGATTGCCGCGCCCAGCTCAGCACCTGGGTGGAACAGCGCCCGCGCATCCGCGTGCTGGTCGAACACCGCGCGCGCCTGGCCGCGCTGCTGGAGGCCCGCGGCAACGATGCCGCCGAACGCCTGAAGCTGCTCCAGGCCTGGTGCCACGAGGCCGAAGCCAGCGGCATCGCCGCGCTGCAGGCCTACGCTGCACGCCTCAAGGGCTACGCACTGACGGCGCACTGAGCGGTGCGCCGGCAAGCGGCCAACGCCTCCGGAAAACGCCGCCTTGCGCGGCGTTTTTCCTGCCTGGTCCTGCTGCTCGTCGGCACTGTCGCGCAGGCCCAGGTGGCCGACACCGGCAGCTACCTGCAGCGCATGGACAGCGACGGCGATGGCCGGGTCAGCGTGGAGGAATACCTGCAGTGGATGCTGTACGCGTTCGAGCGCATGGACCGTAATGGCGATGGCGTGCTCAGCGCCGATGAACTGCCCGGCGGCAAGGGCCCGGCGATCACCCGCGAACAGCAGCGGCAGACCCTGACCCAGCGGTTCCACAAGCAGGATGCCAACGGCGATGGGTATCTGAGCGCGAAGGAACTGGCGGCACCGCCGCGCTGAGGCGACGCGTGGACGGTGGCGCCAGTCGCCGGGTTTTCACAAATTTTTAACTTTTCTAAAGTGCCTTCAGAAAGAAATTGATCTGCCGATAAGGGAAGGCAGGCGATGACCGCTGGGCGCCTTTGCGTGCCCGTGGATGTCGTTTGAAACAGGGAACTGACCGGACGGGCACACCATCGTGCTGCCCACCCGGCGGTTGAAATATCACGGTCCCGGCCGCCAAGGCGGTTGATCGGGTCGTATTGCAAGCTCGGCATGGACGCCACGATGGACCGTGGCAAGTACCAGTAAGGGATGCGGTACACCCGATGGCCAGGAAGGCCGGGGCTCTGGACGGGCGGGTTGAATGGACGCAGTAGTAGCCGTAGTGCCGTGGCGCCTGTTGGGTGGTGCAGTGATCGCCGTAGGTACATGCCTGGCAGGCCCGGGTAGCGCGTGGGCCCAGCAGGGCCAGCCGACGCTTGCCGATCAGCAGGAACTGCGCGATCGCGCCGAGCGTGAAGCCCGCGAGCGCGCCGAACGGCAAGCCATCCCTGAAGTTGCGGGCCCTGCCGCGCTGACCGCGGCCGACCACCGTTCCACCGACCTGCCCGACGAATCGCCGTGCTTCGTCATCAATGCCATCGTGCTCGACGGCGCGCACCGCGACCGGTTCGGCTTTGCCCAACGCTACCTGGACCAGTACCGGGGACGCTGCATTGGCCAGGAAGGAATTGCCCTCATGGTGCGCCGGGCCTCGGACCTGGTCCTGGCCAAGGGCTATGTCACCACCCGCATCGGCCTGCCCGAGCAGAACCTGGGTGCCGGCACCCTGCGCCTGCAGCTGGTAGCGGGCACCATCGGCCAGATCCGTTTCGCCGATGACCTTCCCCGCCACGCCATGTGGAAAAGCGCGTTCCCGGCGCGCCCCGGCGAGGTACTCAACCTGCGCGCGCTGGAACAAGGCCTGGAGCAGCTCAAGCGGGTGCCTTCCCAGGACGTGGAGATGGAACTGGTACCGGGCACGCAGCCGGGCCAGTCGGATGTAGTGATCACCCTGAAGGCTGCGCGGCGCTGGCGCGGCGCGTTGTCGCTGGACGACGGTGGCAGCGAAGGCACCGGCAGGCAGCAGGCCGGGGCCACCGCGTGGGCCGACAACCTGCTGGGCATCAATGACCTGCTGAGCGTGGGCATCAACAGCGACGGCAGCGCCGAGCGCGGCAAGGGCACCCACGGCTACAACGCCTCGTGGAGCGCGCCGCTAGGCAACTGGCGGTTCTCCACCAGCACCTACGGCTCGCGCTATGCGCAGATCATCCGCGGCACCAATGAAGACTTCAGCAGCACCGGCCGCTCGCGCAGCCTGGACCTGACCGTGGAGCGTCTGCTGGCGCGCGGCCAGAGCTATCGCACCGCCATGGAAATGCGCCTGGCCCAGCGCCACTCGCGCAGCTTCGTCGAAGGCGTCGAACTGCGTGGCCAGCGCCGCCGGACCACCTCGGCCGAACTGGCCCTGCTGCATCGCCAGTACCTGGGCAGCCTGCAGGCCGACCTGCGCCTGGCCCACCGACGCGGCCTGCCGTGGCTGGGCGGCGATGACGACGCCGCTGGACGCGATGACCAGGCGCCCACCTTCGGCTACGGCATCACCACGCTCGATATCGGCATCGGCGCGCCGGTGTTGCAGGGGCCGCGGCCGATCTACTGGAACAGCGCGCTGCGCTACCAGTGGAGCTCCGACCCGCTGTACGGCTCGGAGTTCATCAGCATCGGCGGCCGCTACACCGTCAACGGTTTCGACGGCGAAGTGATGCTGGGCGGTACGACCGGCGGCTACTGGCGCAACAGCCTCGCCTTCAGCCTGCATCGTCGTTTCTCGCCTTACCTGGGCGTGGACGTGGGCCATATCGCCAGCAATGCCGTGCAGGGCATCGCGGGTGGCGACATGGTCGGTGCCCACATAGGCGCACGCGGCCAGGCGCTCAGCCTGGACTGGGACGCCTTTGTCGGTTTTCCGCTGGACGCGCCACGTGCGATCCGCGCGCAGCGCGAAGCGCGGGTAGTCGGGTTCCGGCTCGCAACACAGTTCTGACCGGCTGCACCACCGTAGTGCAGCGGGCGGCCTTGATGCCCGCTGAAAACCACGTACCACGCCCCACACATGCCACACATGGATGACCTGTCATGAAGACCCGCCGCGTTGACGCCCGTCGCACTGTTGCCCGCCCGATCTCCGGCTCCCGCTGGCGGATCGGCCTCCTGGCCGCGGTTGTGACCGCTGTTTTCGGCGGGCCCTTCAGTTTGTTCGCGCAGGTGCAGCCGCAGGCCGGCAGCCAGGCCCGTCAGGAGCCGGCGGCCAATGGCGTGCCGGTGGTGCAGATCGCCGCACCCAACGCCGCCGGTGTGTCGCACAACCAATACGACCAGTACAACGTCGGGCGGCAGGGCCAGGTCCTCAACAACAGCGCGGCCACCACCCAGACCCAGCTGGCCGGCTACATCCAGGGCAACGCCAACCTGCAGCCGGCGCAATCGGCGCGCCTGATCCTCAACGAAGTGACGTCCAGCAACCGTTCGCTGCTGCAGGGCCATGTGGAAGTGGCCGGCGCGGCCGCGCAGGTGATCATCGCCAACCCGAACGGCATCACCTGCGACGGCTGCGGCTTCATCAACACCACCCGTGGCGTACTCACCACCGGCACGCCGCTGTTCGGCGGCGATGGCAGCCTGTCGGCCTTCCAGGTGGGCCGCGGCAGCATCCGCATCGAAGGCGCGGGCCTGGATGCGGACAACCTGCAGCGCATCGACCTGCTGGCGCGCGCGGTGGAAATCAATGCCGGGCTGTGGGCCAGGGAGGCCAACGTGGTGGTGGGGGCCAACCACATCGACTATGAAAGCCTGGCCGCGCGCGCGATCCAGGGCGATGGCGCCACCACCGGCTTCGGCCTGGACGTGGCCGCGCTCGGCGGCATGTATGCCGGCAAGATCCGCCTGGTGGGGACCGAAGCCGGCGTCGGCGTGCGCAGCGATGGCGCGCTGGTCGCAACAAGCGGCGACTTCGTGCTCACCAGCAATGGCGACGTCCAGCTGACCGGGCGTACCGCCGCCGCAGGCAACCTCGTCGTGGAAAGCGCCGGAACCCTCGCCGGCAGCGGGACGACCCAGGCCGGCGCGGACCTGCGGCTGACCGGCCGCGACGTACGGCTGGCCGGCACCACTTATGCCGCAGGTACGCTGGATGCGCGCGCCTCCGGCAACCTGGATGCATCGGGCAATGTGCTGGCCGGGCGCCTGCAGCTGGGCGCCGACGGCAACCTGCGCCTGGCCGGCCAGGTGGAAAGCCGCGGCGACATCGCGCTGCGCGCCGGCGGGCAGTTGGAGAACGCCGCGCAGGTGATCGCCGCCAACGAGCTGCAGGCGCGCGCGGCGCGCATCGTCCAGCAGCAGGGCGCACGTCTGGCGGCGCAGGGTGCGCTGCAACTGCAGGCCGATGGCCATATCGACAATGCCGGCGTGGCGATCGGCGGCACCGGCACCCGCATCGAGGCAGGCAGCCTTGCCAACCGGGGACAGCTCTACAGCCAGCGCGATACCGCACTGGTGGTGGCGGGCCGGATCGACAACAGCGGGCTGGTCGGCGCCGCGCAGAACCTGGCGGTGAACGCCGGTGAGCTGCAGCAGGCCGCTTCGGCAGAGCTCTCGGCCGGAAATGACGTCGCCCTGGAGGTCGGCGGCGAGCTGGTCAACGCCGGCCAGCTGATCGCCGAGCGCAGCCTGAGCGTACGGGCAGACCACCTGGCCAACACCGGCACCACCGCTGCCCGCGATACCCGCCTGACCGTCGGTGCACTCGACAACCGCGGCGTCGTACTGGGTTCGGACACGCTGGATATCGACGCATCGCGCCGCATCGACAATGGCGCTGCCGCGCGCCTGCGCGCAGGCCAGGCGATCAACCTGCATGCCGCGCAGCTGGACAATGCCGGTGAGATCATCAGTGATGGCGATCTGCGCATCCGTGCCGATGACATCGTCAACCGGCAGCGCCTGGAAGCGGCGCAGCAGCTGCGGCTCGAGGCGCGCACCCTCACCCAGAGCCGCGATGGCCTGGCACTGGCCCGCCAGCTGGACGTCACCGCCACCGGCCAGCTCGACAACGCCGGCCGCCTGCACGCCACCGGGCGCATGGCGCTCGATGCGCAGGCCCTGGACAATACCGGCACGGTCTACAGCGCCAGCGAACTGCGACTGGACAGCAGCGGCACGCTGCGCAATGCCGGCATCATCGCCAGCGACGCGACGGTCCGGCTGCGCGCACAGGCGCTGCAGAACCTGGCCAACGGCGACATTTCCAGCGCCGACCTGCTCGACATCGAGGTGCTGCAGGCGGCCAGCAACGCCGGCAACCTGTACGCGCAACGCGCGCTGGCGCTGCGCGCCACGCAGTTCGACAACCGCGGCGCGGTGTACAGCGCCGGCCGTGCCGAGCTGGCCGCCGCCGGCTCGCTCACCAACCAGGGCAGCCTGGTCTCCGTGCAGTCGCTGGACGTACAGGCCGGTTCGCTGGACAGCAGCGGCGACCTGGGCAGCGAGCAGGCCGACGTCGGTCTGGGCACCAGCGGTGACCTGACCCTCACCGGCAAGACCATTGCCGCCGGGCAGCTCAGTGCCCAGGCCGGTGGTACGTTGCGCCAGAGCGGCAAGGCCTACGCCGCGACCGGCGTGACCCTGCGCGCCGAGCGCGACCTGCAGCTGGCCGGCAACCTGGACAGCAGCGCGGGCATCACCCTGCAGGCCGGCCAGGCACTGACCAGCGATGGCGACGTGTATGCCGCCGGCGGCGTCATGGCAGAGGCCGGTACGGTGCTGCGCAATAGCGGCAGCGTCCAGGCCGCCAACATTGCGCTGCAGGGCGGCAGCGTGGAGAACCGTGGCCGGCTGTTGGCCAGCGGCAACGTTACCGTCACCGCTGACGCGGTGGACAACAGTGGCCAGATCGTGGGCGGCCTGGCCGCCAACGGTGCGCTGGGCAGCAGCGGCGAGGTGACGCTGACCGCCCGCAACCTGCTGCTGCAGTCCGGCAAGGTGCACGCCGGCCAGCGCGTGGCCCTGCAGGGGAGCGGGCTGGACCTGCGCAACGGCCTGGCGTGGTCGGGTGGCGAACTGGTGGCGCGCGCCACCGCCGGCATGCTCGACAACCGCAACGGCACGCTCGTTGCCACCGGCACCCTGCAGCTTGAGAGCAGCGGCGAACTGGTCAACCAGGGCGGCTCGCTGCAGGCCGCGCGCCTTGGCCTTGTGGCCGCCGCGCTGGACAACCGCGCCGGTGAGCTGATCCAGACCGGTAACGACGCGTTGACGCTGGCCTTCAGCGGTGCGCTGCGCAACGACGGCGGCCGCATCGCCGCCAATGCCACCGACCTCACCGTGGACGTGGCGGCGCTCTACAACGACGCCGGCCGCATCGAGCACGCCGGCACCGGCGCCGCGACCGTGCGCGCGGGCCAGCTGGGCAATACCAACGTCGGCCTGATCGTCGGCAATGGCGTCCTGGTGGTCGACGTCGCCGATGGCCTGACCAATACCAATGGCAGCCAGATCAGTGCCGGGCGCGGCGCGGATATCCGCGCACGCCGGATCACCAACAACGGCGGCCGCATCGACGCCGTCGGCAACCTGCAGCTGCGCGCCACCGAGGCCCTGCAGAACCTCGCCGGCACTGTGGCCCAGCGCCAGGCCGGCACCCTGCAGATCCAGGCGGCCAGCGTGGACAACCGCACCGGCCTGATCGGCGCCGAGGGCAGTGCCGGCGTCACCACGGCCAGCCTGGGCAACCAGGGCGGCAACCTGTATGCCAGGCAGAACCTGACCCTGGATATCAACGGTGACCTGCGCAATGCCGGCGGCCTGCTGTACGCAGGCGGCCAGCTGCAGCTCGACACCGACGGCGTGCTCGACAACCAGGGTGGCAGCATCGAAGCCTATGCCGCCGCCGGCATCATGGCCGGCTCGGTCGACAACCGCAGCGGACGCCTGGTGGTGGATGGCAGCAACACCCTGACCGTCAGCACCGGCGGTGCGCTGGACAACAGCGACGGCGTGCTCGGCAGCACCCAAGGCAACATCGCGCTCACCGCCGGCAACATCACCAACCAGCGCGGCAAGCTGGTCGCCGGCCAGAATGCCGTGCTGCAGACCGCCCAGCTGGACAACCGCAGCGGCCGCATCCATGCCGGCGCCGACCTGATCCTGGACAACGCGTCGGCCACCGTACTCAACGGCGGCGGCGAACTCTCCGCCGGCAACCTGTTCACCCTGCGCGCGGCCAGCCTGGACAACAGCGGTGGCCGCCTGGTCACCCGCAGCAGCCGCCTGTACCTGGGCGCGCTGGGCAATAGCAATGGCGAAATCAGCGCCTACCAGCAACTGTGGGCGCAGCTGCAGGCCTTCCAGGGCAACGGCCGCCTGTTCGGCGGCGCCGAACTGGAACTGCACCTGGCCGGTGACTACCTGCACCAGGCCGGCCAGCAGCTGCAGAGCAACGGTCGCCTGGCGCTGAACGTTGCCGGCACGCTGACCAACCAGGGCCGCATTGAAACCAGCGGCGCGCTGGAGCTGCGCGCCAACCAGATCAACAATACCGCCGCAGGCAGCATCAGTGCCGGCAACGGCGCAGGCACCGCCAGCGCGACACTCGCCGCCAACCAGGGCATCGACAACCTCGGCCGCATCGACGGCGACCGCGTGCAGGCCGACAGCGCCTGGACCACCAATACCGGCACGCTGATGGGCGACCAGGTCACGCTGACCGCCGGCACCGTCACCAACGGACGCGAACTGGGCAGCACCGTGCCCGTGCGCGATTACAACGAAGGCCTGATCGCCACCACCGGTACCTTGGCCATCAACGCGGACGCCTTCCACAATCTCGACGGCGAGCTGTACAGCATCGGCGACATCCGCATCGGCGGGCGCTGGGGTGGCAATGCGCAGCAGATCGTCAACCGCTCCGGCCGCATCCAGGCCGAGCGCGACCTGGTGCTGCTGGCGCTGGGCGTGCGCAATGAGCGGCGTGTGCTGCAGTACGAACAGAAGACCTACACCGCCGCGGACCAGGCGGGCGATCCGGACGCCGGGCGGTTCGGTGGCGGCGGCACTCCCTACGAGATCTACCAGCGCTACTGCGGCAGCAGTTCACAGTCGCCGTGCTTTATCTGGCGCGACCACGGCGTCACCAACACCGACACCGTGCTGGAAGGCACGCGCGTCACCGCCGCCAGCGCGGCCAGCCAGTTCCTGTCCGGCCGCGACATGCTGATCGGCGGCGGCAGCGTGGACAACATTTACTCCGCCATCGCGGCGGGCACCAACCTGACCATCAATGGTCGCGGTTCGTCCAGCAGCGACAACCCTGCCGACTGGGCGGGCGTGGTCAACAACGTGGGCCTGACCGCGACCAAGACCATCCAGCGCGTCTCCGAATATGAAGTGGAATACCAGACCTGCCGGAGCGGGCTGACCTGCCAGGAAGAGCCGCGCTGGGCCAGGGGCGTACTGGGTACCACCACGGTCACCAAGGAAGTCGCGCTGCCGGGCGGCAACACCAGCATCACCGCCGGCCGCAACGTCACCATCGAAGCGCGCGACGTCAACAACACCGTGGTCGGTACCGGCAACGGCGGCGCAGCGGCGGACGTCGGGGGTTGGAACGGGGTGGGCGCCTATGTGCCCAACCTCGGCAACGGCAGCCAGGCCGGCGCGGCCACCGGCAGCGCCGGCGCACCGGATCCGGTGACCGGCATCGCCACCGGCCCGGCCACCGGCACCGTCGGCGGCAACGGCCAGGGCCCGAAGGTCGGCGCGCCGGCACCGGGCATCAGCGGCGCGGTCAAGCCGCCGCAGGTGGTGGGCACCGCGCAGAACCCGTTGCCCGGCCTGCTGCCGCCGAACAGCGGTCTGTATACCGTGGAACCGGGCAACCAGCGCTGGCTGGTGGAAACCGATCCGCGCTTTGCCAACTACGGCCAGTGGCTGGGCTCGGACTACATGTTCGACAAGCTCAACCTCAACCCGGATCAGCGCCTCAAGCGCCTGGGCGACGATTTCTACGAACAGCGCCTGGTGCTGGAACAGATCACCGGCCTGACCGGCCGCAAATACCTCGATGCCGACCTCGACAACGGCATGGACCAGTACCGCAGCATGATGGACGGCGGCGTGGCCGAAGCCGGCCGCCTGCAGCTCACCGTGGGCATCGCCCTGTCGGCCGAGCAGATGGCCGCGCTGGACGAGGACATCGTGTGGATGGTGGCCCAGGACGTGGGCGGCCAGCAGGTGCTGGTGCCGGTGGTGTACCTGAGCCAGGCCACCGCCGACCGCCTGCAGCTGGGCGGCGCGGCGATCGCCGGTGAAAGCGTGGATATCCGCGCAAACAACGTCAACAACCAGGGCATGATCAGCGCCGACAGCCGCCTGTCGATCGACGCCGGCAGCCTGCTCAATGATCGCGGCGCGATGAGCTCCGGCGGCAGCCTGCGGGTGTCGGCGGTTGAAGACATCATCAACAGGGACGGCCTGATCCAGGGCGGCAGCATCAGCCTGGTGGCCGGCCGCGACCTGCAGAGCGTGGCCAGCCTGGGCGTGGCCCGGATCGAATCCACCGGTGGCCTGGAGCTGGTCGCCGGCCGCGACCTGTCACTGGTCGGCGCGCAGACCAGCGCCAAGGGCAATGCCGCCCTGCAGGCCGGGCGCGACCTCAACCTGACCACGCAGCAGAGCGGCGCTTCCGGGCAGAGCTTCAACCGCACCACGCTGGATGTGGGCGGCAGCCTCGGCCTGCAGGCCGGCAACGACCTTACGCTGACCGCCGTACAGGTGAAGGCCGGCAACGGCCTCAGCGCCGTGGCCGGCAACGACATCAACCTCAACGTGCTCGGCACCGAGCAGAGCAGCCGCTACGGGAATACCAACAGCACCCGCCAGACCCTCCAGACCAGTGGCCTGGAAGCGGGCGGCAGCATGGCGCTGCAGGCCGGCCAGGACGTCAACCTCAATGCGGCCAGCCTGACCGCCGGCAACGCGCTGGCCGTGGTGGCCGGGCGCGACCTCAACGTGGGCGAGGTCACCACCACCGACACCAGCTCGACCGATATCCGCCGCAAACGCTATTCCCAGCAGACTGAAACGCTGGACCAGACCGTTCACGGCAGCACGATCAAGGCCGGCGGCGACATCGCCTTGATCGCCGGCCAGGACGCAACGCTCACCGCCGCCGGCGTGTACAGCGACGGCGGCACCGTTGCCGTGTCCGCCGGGCGCGACGTGGTGCTGGCTACTGCCGATGAAGACCACACCTTCGAGCAGGACACCTGGAGCAAGAAAAAGAAGACCTTCTCCAGCACGACCACCACCACGCGCGAAACTTCTTCGGACACCTACGCGGTGGGCACCACGCTCAGCGGCGAAGGCGTGCAGATCGCCGCGGGTCGCGACATCAGCGCTACCGGCGTGCAGATCGGCGCCACCGGCGACGTGCTGCTGGCCGCCGACCGCAATATCACCGTGGAGGCGGCCACCGAGCACCACAGCGAATCGTTCGACCAGAGCAGGAAAAAGTCGGGCGTGTTCGGTGGCGGCGGCGCCAGCGGTTTCGGCGGCATCGGCATCACCGCCGGCAGCCAGAAGGGCAGCACGTCCACCTCGTTGGAGCAGACCACCCGCTCGGGCAGCATGATCGGCAGCCTGGAAGGCAACGTCAGCATGATCGCCGGTGGCGACGTCACCGTGAGCGGCAGCGACGTGCTGGCCGGCCGCGCGGCCGACGACGTGCTGGGCCTGGGCGGCAACATCGCCATCCAGGGCAGGAACGTCACCCTCAACCCGGCCGAGGCAACCGAGCATTACCAGGCCAGCCAGAGCCGCCGCCGCAGCGGCCTGTCCGCCACGCTTACCGGCACGCCCGTCGACACCCTGCGCAACCTGCAGCAGGTCAGCAACGGCTCGGGCAGCAGCGCGGACAAGGCCGGTGGCTACATCAAGGAACTGGGCGCGGCCGCGCTGACCCTGCCCGGCATCAACGTGGGTTACGGCAGCAGCAAGAGCCAGGGCAGCGTCGCGGTGGACACCACCACGCAGCGCGGCAGCAGCCTCAACGCCGCCGGCAACGTCAGCATCCGTGCAACCGAGGGCGACATCACCGTGGTCGGCAGCTCGATCGCCGCCGGCGGCACCGCCACGCTCGATGCACAACGCCACGTGATGCTGCTCACCAGCACCGACACCCGGTCCAACGACCAGAGCGGTAGTTCCAGCACCAAACAGTACGGCGCCAGCTCGATCTCGCCCGGAGACATGATCCGCCACGTCCAGGGCGGGCCGAACAGCAGCGGCGTGCGCACCTCGCCGTACAACAGCGACAACAGCGATGGCAGCAGCAGCCAGCAGGTGATCGGCCAGACCGGCAGCAGCATCAATGCCGACCGGATCAACCTGGTCAGCCGCGAAGGCGACATCACCCTGCAAGGTGCGCAGGTAGCCGCCGAAAACGCGCTCAACGTACTGGCGCAGAAGGGCGGCATCGAACTGCTGCCCGGTGAGATCACCCGGACCTGGCAGGAGACCCAGCGCAGCAAGCAGATCGGCGACCTCGGTGGCGACGGCTATACCGGCAGCACCGGTGTGCGCAACGAGCTGCACGACGTCAACGGTCGCCAGTCCGAGCAGAACAGCGTCCGTACCAGCCTGACCAGCAACAAGGGCGACATCAGCCTGGTGGCCAAGGAAGACCTGGTCGCCCGCGGTGCGGATATCGCCGCCGGCAACGACGTCACCCTGGTCGGCCGCAATGTCGTCCTGGATGCGGCGACCGACACCCTGACCCAGGCCGAGCGCCACCGGGTCAGCCAGGCCGGGGGCACCATCGCCCTGTCCGGCTACGGCGTGCAGGCCGTGCAGGCGGCCGAAGCGGTGCAGCGTGCGTCCGAGGCGGGCGATGACCGCATGGCAGCGCTGTATGGCGCGCAGGCCGGCTACGCCGTCAAGGACGCCATGCAGGGCACCGGCGCCGCGGTGAAGGTCACCGCCAGCGTGGGCAGCAGCAGCGCCTCCAGCAGCGGCACCCTGCACCAGTCCATCGAGCAGGGCAGCACGGTCTCGGCCGGGCGCAACGTCACCGTCGTTGCCACCGGCGACGGCACCACCGGTGCCGATGGCTACGCGACGAACGGCGACATCACCCTGCGCGGTGCGCAGATCAGCGCCGGCAACAACGCCAGCTTCGACGCTGCGCGCGACATCAACCTCCTGTCCAGCCAGAGCAGCAACCAGCAGGACGGCACCAGCAAGAGCGGCAGCGGCAGCGTGGGCGTGGGCTTCGGCCTGGGCGGCTCGCAGAACGGTTTCACCATTGAATTGGCCGCCTCTGCCGCACGCGGTGAGATGCAGGGCAATGGCACCACCCACCAGGCCACCCAGGTGGAGGCGGGCAACCAGCTGTCGCTGACCAGCGGCCGCGACACCACCCTGCAGGGCGCCCAGGCGATGGGCGACGCCGTGCTGGCCGCCATCGGCCGCGACCTCACGCTGACCAGCAGCCAGGACCGCCAGTTCTACGACCAGAAGGACCAGACCGGCGGCTTCGGCGTCTCGCTGTGCATTCCGCCACTGTGCTTCGGTGCCAGCAGCGGCAGCGTCAGCTACGGCCAGACCGACATCAACAACAACTACAACAGCACCACCCAGCAGACCGGCATTGCTGCCGGCGGCGGCGGCTATCAGATCAACGTCGGCAACCACACCCAGCTGGACGGCGCGGTCATCGCCAGTACCGCCGATCCGTCGAAGAACCTGCTGTCCACCGAGAGCCTGGCTGTTACCGATCTGTCCAACCAAGCCAACTACAGCGGTACGAGCTTCGGTGGGTCGGCCGGTTTCAGCGGTTCGATCGGCGATCAGAGCAATGGGGGGGCCAACCCCGGTGCACCCACCGGGACCCAATGGAACCGGCCTGGCGCCAGCCCCAGCCTGGGGGTTCCGCAGGGCGATTCGGCCACCAGCGTCACCCGCAGCGATATCTCCGCTGGCACGGTGGTGGTTCGCAACGGCGATACCTCCGCGCTGGATGGATTGGAACGGATCGCGACCGAACTACAGAACGAGGGTTTGGCAAACAAGTTCGATGCGGAAGCAATCAACCGCAACTTGGAGGCAGGCAGGATCGCTGGGGAGATAGGGTTCCGCGCGGCGGGAGATATTGCTGCGGCCAACGGTTGGGAGGAGGGCAGCGCTGAGCGAACGGCTCTTCACGGAGTTGTAGGTGCTGCTATGGCTGCCCTCGGCGGGGGCAATGCCCTCGACGGACTCAGCGGCGCCGTTGCAAACCAGTTGGCATTCAAGGCCATGTACTCGTACCTGACGGAGAACATGGGACTGGACCCGACGAGCCCCTTGTTTGCCTCATTGATGGAGGCTGGCAGCTTTGCCACTGGTACGGCGGTTGGCGGCCAGACCGGCGGTGCAGTCGCTTCAAGCGCTACGCAGAACAACTGGCTGAAACACTACGAGGCTGAGCAGCTTGAAGAGGCGGCCAAGGCATGCAGTCAGGCTAATCAGCAAGCATGCGCTTTGGCTGAAGAGCTCCGTGGTCTAAGCGCATCGCGCGATGCGGAGTACGCTGCATATGCGGCAAAGGTAAGGGCGGAGGCGAAAGAGAAAGGAATCACGCTTTCCCTAGAGGAGTTTGACCGTCAGACCGCAGGCTACTGGGCGAGTTACGACATGCTGGGCCGTGATGCTGCATATCCCGGCGCCGTGTTCAGCCGCACATATCCAACGGCTGGGCAGGGCCTTATCGACTCCCTGAAGTTGCAAGGGCAGCTGCTGAAGCTTGCGAACAAGTACGCTCCTTTCCCGATTTTCGCGGACACCACGCCGGTTGGAATCGGCATTCTTGAAAGCGCGGGCGAAACATACGGTTCATGGATCAGTGGCAACAACTACTTCACTGGGGAGTCGTTGGATCCGAACCAGCAGCGTGACGGGATGCTTCTCAGCCTAGTAGGCCTCTTCATGCCCGGCGGCGTGCTTGGCGCCGGTTCCAAGGGAACCATCGAGAACACCGTACGAAACGAAATTCGACATGAATTGAAAGAAGAAGTCGTTCAGAACGCCGCAAATACCCTCCGTCTCGCGAAGCCGGAGTTCAATGTTCCACAAGGGTACACTGTAAAAGTGGAAGCGGATGGGATCGCTACAGTCACCGGGCCACAAGGCGGCGTCTACAAATCCACCGGCCATTACGATTCGCTTGGTCGTCAGGTCTACAGCGACTCCAGCGGCAAGTACTACACGTTGGAGGATGGTCGGAAAGCTACCCTTTCTCCAAATCAGAACGTCGGCAAAGACAATGCAACCAAGGGGCAACAGACAGACGCCGACTACGGAAGGGATCTGGAGGGGACTGGTGCCAGACCTCAGGTAGCCTTCAAGGATGGTAAGGAGGTGTCGCCGAATACGCCCGGTAGCGTGCGCCCGGACTACTGTATCGATGGGGTGTGCAGTATTGAGGTCAAGAACTACAATCTAACGCTGAATACCTCTGGGCTCATCCGCGACATTTCCCGGCAGGCAATCGAAAGAGTGAAACACTTGCCGGAGGGCATGCAGCAGCTCTTGGTGATTGATATACGGGGTCAGGCAGTACCAGTTGAGCAACAAGCTGCGATCCGCGAGGCGATCTTTGCCAATTCAAAAGGCGCGATCAAACGCGAATCCATTCAATTCATGAAGGAGTAGAAATGAGCAAGGTTGGATTCAATGGCGGGAGCACACTGTTCAACCTGGGATGCGCGCAGGCCGTCGCCGCCTTCTTTTCCCTGATTCGCGCATACACGAAGCCATTTCCTGACAGGGATTGGAGCCTAGTTACGGACCGGCTTTATCGGCGATATGTCCGCCAGGAAGACGTTGCACTTACCAGAGAACTACTGATCGAAGTCAGCGAGCTGTTCTCTAAGATCAACTCAACTGAGCTCCATTCTTTTTTTGATGTGGACGCCCTCGCCTGTGGTGGTCTTGATCTGGAGGCGTCTACTCTAGATAAGACGTTCGCGAGGTATTTCGAGGCGGCCTTCGAGTGCATGCATTCCGCCGAGGTGAATTTCGCGAAATTCAGCTTGGATGCCGTCAATCCATACAGTTACGAGCCACTTCTGATTATTCGCAGCCAGCTGCCAGCCTTCATGATTGATAAGCAGATTCCATTGTCAGCATACGACGAACTGGATGGGGATCCGTTTTGGCTCAAGTCGAATCGATAAAGATTCACTGTTTCGAGAGTTCATGCACCTGCAGTGGTGATGTGAAGCAGGGGGTTGCCGAGGCTCGTGGTCCGACCAAGCTCAAGGTCATGACGGACTATTGTGCGTTCACTATCCGGGACAATGAGTTCTCGACCGACTACATGGATCTCCTGTTATTGCCACTGGCGCTTGGACTGATCGTCGATCTACAGCGATGGTTGGACTTCTGCAATTCCATCCTTAATTGGGAGGATCCGCATGAGAGGTGCTGGATTGCGGAAAGAGAGCAAGCCTTCAATAAGGAAGGCAGGGCGCTTACAGAGTGTTTATGAGAAGTTACGTGAAAATAGCGATCCGGACGAGCACTGACTCGACCGAGCTTACTCGCGGGCAAGCGATGATTGCCATTCTTTCACGCCACGGACTAGCGCCTGAGCAGGTGTCATTCAATCCTGACAGGTTCAAGGAAGAATACGATGGCGAGGCTGCCTTGGAAAAATGGTGGGCCGCTATGGCCACCGTCAGGTCTCGTGGCAGGACATATGAATCACCGATGTCCTTCGCTTGGCGAAGGAAGAAGGTCGTCAAGTCAAGCGGTTATGTTACGCATAGGGTTTTGAATGATGCTGGCGAGTTGGTACCCGCGGATGTTGGTGTCACTGCGCAGTGGGACAGTCGCGTCGATTGGCGGTCTGTCTTTCGAGAGCTAATCAACATCTTTCCCCCACAGATCGCGATGCTTCACCTTTTCACAAGTTCGGAGCTTGGAAGACGTGGCCCCTGGTCATCCTTTGAGATCGGCTCTTTTGGAGCGGCTCTCGATCCCCAGCCCCCCAACCTTGCTTGGTCAATGTTCTTCGGGGAGAAGTTTTCGAAAGAGGGTAACCGTGATCAGATTCGAGATGCCGGATTCAAGGTTGATGAGCTCCTTGATGGATATCTGATTGAGTTGACCGGTGAGCTTGGAGATGTAGGCAAGGACTTTGAGAATTTTTCGACCAGAAGAGCCATGCTCAAAAGCTTGTACAGGCCCGGCATGTTTAGGATAGACGAAGAGCCCAGTGGGGGCTGACGCCCGCGCAACATGATGTGCGGCTGGCGGAACGGCGAGATGAAATGATGACCCATGGGTTCGAGGGCGAGCAGCGCGCCATTGATGAGTTCGTCGGCTCCATGGTCTGCATGGAGCGACTTGGTTATGCATATCGCGAGGGAGCAAGGTCGTGCGCGCATCGATGCTGAGGGTCGAGATCTGTCTCCCAACCTGCGCATGACCGGCGATGGAAGCCGCATCTACACCGCGCGAAACGCGTTGTGCTAGGCCTACCCTGTCCGGTTACGGCGATAGCACTAATCGGACTGTGTCAAAGGCGCTCAAGGAGCTGTCGAGAACACTGGAGGCAAGATCCACCGTTACGATCCAAAGACTGGAGTTCTTACGGAGTTCGAATGAGAAAGTTCGTTGTAATAGCCATCCGCTCTCGCGCGGAAACAACTAATCTGGCACAGGGTAGGGCGTTGATCTCTGCCCTTGCCGCTGAAGGCATGGCTCCTCAACAGGTGTCTCACAGTTCCGATCGATTCGCAGAGAGCTTTGATGGAGAGGCAAGCATCGCCGCGCACTGGGCGGAGATGGCAACCATCAGCGCACGAGGGCGCACATACCAATCGCCCCGGAGATTCGCATGGCGGAGAAGGACGGTAGTCAAGTCAAGCGGATACGTGCGGCACGGCATCGTCAACGATGCTGGAACGCAGGTGCCTGCGGCGATTGTCATCACTGCTCCCTGGAACAAGTCAGTCGCATGGGAGCGCTTGTTCCGCTCCATTCTGACGTTGTTCCCGGCGCAACTTGCCATGCTCCACCTTTTCACGGCACCGGAAAGCGTGAAGAGTGCGGCTTGGGCGTCGTTTGAGGCTGGATCGTTAGGGGCATCTCTATCGCCCCAGCTTCCCAATCTTGCCTGGGCTACCTACTTCGGCGACGAGTTCGCCATCGAGGGCAACCGGGAGGAGCTCCGGGACGCAGGGTACAGGGTGGACGATTTCGCCAACGGTTATATGGTGAAGGTCACTGATGATCTACAAGATCTGGAAACGAACTTCGCAGGATTCTCGCTTCGTCGAGCAAAGCTGAAGGCGATGTATAGAAAAGGCCTTTTCCGCATCGAAGAAGAGCCTGCGCTTGACGGCTCAATGTAGAAGGTGCCTGCCGAATCGCCTCCAGCGTGCGCATGGGAGCTGACGGAAGTGACCCACCCCCTGAAAACCGGTGCAGCATAAAGTGGACATCTCGCCCATATAGACTGCCGTGGCAAGGAGGATTCTCGCGATGAACAGGTCACGATCTACCGAAGCGCAGATCGCCTACGCGCTCAAGCAGGTCGAGCTGGGAAGAGCGGTCGGTGAGATCGATGCAGCCGGCGGAAAGGTCTACTCGGCCCTGGCAGAGCGACTTCCAATCGTGGCGCACGACCAGTAGCGCGGCTATTCTGACTTCTTGACTCCGACCACGGACGGATCAATAGCAGCAGGGCAAAGCGCGCAGCGTTGCATCTGTCCCAAAGCAATTACCACCGTTCTAGGCATGACAAGCGAACATAGCGATCTCGAGAAGGCACTGGGCGGGCGACTCACTCGGAAGGGGGAGCGCGATATCCCCGGTCTCAGCCCCAGGGAGGGGCTTGAGATCGTCTACTACCAGGATGAGGGAAGAACTACAGCGCGAAAGCTGTTCTGGATGCTGTTGGACGGCGTACGCACGCCCAGCGCTAAGAGCGGAGGGCTGATGTCAGACCCGTGTACCATCGTTGTGCCCGATGGAAGGTTGTTCCGTGCGGCCTCGTATCACGGCGACGTTGATGGTTGGCGAGACGATATTGTTAGCAGTACGCGCGAAATTGGCATCCTGCTTGGCAAGATTGAAGGAGATAGATTCGTTGTATCGGATGGGTCAGTATTTCAACTTGCGGCTTGTGTGATCAAAACTGAGTGAAGTCCGGCAGGTTGAACTTTGCTTGCCAAACAGCGAGTGTGATGAGTCCAATCTGGCCTGGCATATACCGCCAATAGTGATAGCCGATCTGGACTTCGCGCGGCACTTTGGATTTGACGGGTTGCGGAGCTGGAGTGTTGATTGAAACCGGTGCCTGAGATGAACGATGTGCTGGAAGATTGGATTCTATTTTCCAAAGGGGAGCGCGACTTCGAAAAGTCGCACTTCCTTGGATTGCTCAAGAATCAGCTTGATGAAGAACAGTTGCATTCTGTCTTCGCTGGTATCCCATCTGGGGAAAGGCTGCGCCAGAGAACCAAGAGTGTTCTGGATGCTTCCGGTCTGGGCAACAACCTCTACTTCCAGCCCAAGAGCGACGGCGATCGTCTACTTATGGTGTCTGCCGCCAAGACATGGTTGGAGGAGCTATCCAGGTTCTGCGTCGAACGGCGGAATGCAAAGCTTCACGGGATCGTGGCAGGCTCACGTGTTGTCGTCCAGGATCGTAAATCATTCCAGATGCCTACAAGTTCGGACACGCCAGCCGGATGGATGCTCTCATTTGTAGGCGATGAAGTTGATTATGCTCTTGGGGATGTAGATACAGTAATTGATGGTCTTATGGAGGCGCTTTACGGAATTGCGGCTGACTACTATCTCTGTTGGTACGTAATGATGCCCATGATTCCGCTTTCGCTGAACTTTGATCCGTACTTCTCCCTCTGGAGTCAAGGCGCCCGACCAGTGCTGACGGAAGATGCCTTAGTGCTACTTGTGGAGAGTGATGGGGGGGCAGTAGACCAGCATGGCTATCCTGTGGATGCAGCGACCCACCTGAAGCCTGAGCCGTGAGCCGGTAGAAGATTGATCCCAACCTACTGCCTCCCCTTCCGACGTTGAACTAGTTGGCCAATGACCAACATTCTTGAGGAGTGGCACGAGTACTGCACAGGAAAGTCTGAAGCGGACCCCTCGCATTTCCTTGGGCTCTTCAAGTCTGGGTTGAGCTCGCAAGAACTCAGTTTGGTGCTCAAGCACCTCCCTGCAGCCGCGGAAATTCAGGCCCGTGTAACGCGTGTGCTCGAAGCAGGAACTTTGGGCAACCATTTCTATGTTCTGCCGCGGGAACGTGGAAGTGACGAAGAGGTTGTCTCCGCAGCAAGCGCATGGCTTCAGGCGCAGGCGCAATTTTGCAAAGAGGTTGGCAACGACGAGCTCTACCAGATCGCAACGAGGGCGAAGGTTGTCTCTGTATCCCGCGAGGAGCTGCACCACGCATTGCTGGGCGACGTCCCGAATTCATGGTTGGCTGAGCTAATCGGCGACGAAGTGCGCGATGCCTACACCATCACATCTCCGAGCATATATGGATTGTCAGAAGCCCTTTACGGAATTGCGGCCGACTACTATCTTGCCTGGTACGTGCTGCAGCCACTGATCGAATTGTCGCTGGATTTTTCGATCTACTTCGACCTTTGGCGCCTGGGTGGACAATCTGTCCTGACGGAAGAAGAACTCTTGATGGCGCGCCTCGCCCAGTGGTGATGGCTTCATCTAGCGTGCGCCGACTCTCCTCGATCAGGTCGAAATGCCGTCCATCGATTGGGCGCGCGAGTGCTGTACCAGGAAGTCGGACACTCCTGGATGGGGCTCTGCCCGCTGCACGCACCTTGCAGGGGGAAGAGCCCGCTCTACCGCACTTTATCGACGAACGTCTTAGAATTCCCTTATGCCCGAACTCCCCGAAGAAACCACCCGCCGCGATCTGGCCTCGCTCCTTGAAGGCCGCCGCGTGCAAGGCGTGATCCTGCGCAGCCCCAACTTGATCGCTCTATTGGCTCTTACACTACTGGTCACGGCGGGATGCCTGCCAAAAAACGCATTCGCGCCGCCGCCTGACGACTGGGAGATGTGGAAGAAGCCAGGTGCCGAAGACGTGGTGCTATGGAAGGACATGCTGGACTGCGGCTATGACAGCCCCTTCAGCGGCGCGCGGGTGGAGGTTGACGTGTCAAGAACGCTCAGCCAGCTTGCAGGGACCATGATCTGCATGGAGCAGCTCGGCTATATCCATTCCTATGGAGGACGTGACACTCCGATTTGTCGCATCAGTGGCTGGAAGTCGACAGATGCGTGCCTGTTGGGTAGAGATATTCCGGCACCCGATCCCCAAAGGCGGTTGAACGGCGGCTACTGCAAGAAGTACCCCAAGTCGAGGGCATGTGCCCCCTGATCGGCACGCCGAGTATGATTCGCCGAGCCCCCGATCCGCGCCCATTCCCGTAAATCAAGGAGTTCCCTGGTGCCAATTGTCCGTCCAGATCGCTGCATACGCATGGCCATCGCTGCCATGGCCCTCTGTGGTCTGTCCGGCTGCGTTACGTTGACCGGTACCTATGTCGTATCGGCCACCGATGCCGAGGGTCGAGATCTGTCGTCCAACCTGCGCATGACGGCCGATGGCAGCCGCATCTACACCGCGCGGAACGCGCTGTGCTCGGCCCACCCTGGTGCCGTGGTGCACATCAAGGACCTGCAGACGGGTGAAGAGCTCCGCTCGGAAAGTCCGTACACCTGCAAGGCAGCGAAGTGACGCGGGATTGCGGAGGGGCGCGGCTCTCGCCACAGGCGTAGAGCGGGGCTCTGCCCCGCTGCCTGATGTCCGTGCAGCGGGGCAGAGCCCCGCTCTACGCGATTCATCAGGCGACGCCTTAGAATCTCCCCATGCCCGAACTCCCCGAAGTAGAAACCACCCGCCGTGGCCTGGCCCCGCACCTGGAAGGCCGCCGCGTGCATGGCGTGATCCTGCGCCGGCCGGACCTGCGCTGGCCGATTCCCGACGAGATCGGCGCGCTGCTGCCCGGCCAGGCGATCCAGGGCGTGCGCCGCCGTGCCAAGTACCTGCTGCTGGATACCGCCATCGGCAGCGCGCTGCTGCACCTGGGCATGTCCGGCAGCCTGCGGGTGCTGCCCGGCGATACCCCGGTGCGTGCCCACGACCACGTCGACATCAGCCTGGACAACGGCCGCCTGCTGCGCTTCAACGATCCTCGCCGGTTCGGCAGCCTGCTCTGGCAGCCGGCCGGGGCAACCCATGAGCTGCTGGCCGGGCTGGGCCCGGAGCCGCTGGATGACGACTTCGACGGCGACTACCTGTTCGCCCGCAGCCGCGGCCGCAGCGCCTCGGTGAAGACCTTCCTGATGGACCAGGGCATCGTGGTCGGGGTGGGCAACATCTATGCGGCCGAAAGCCTGTTCATGGCCGGAATCAACCCGCTGCGCGAGGCCGGCAGGATCTCGCGCGGGCGGTACCTGCGGCTGGCCGCGGCGGTGAAGCAGATCCTCGGCCACGCCATCACCCGCGGCGGCACCACCCTGCGCGATTTCATCAGTCCCGACGGGGCGCCGGGCTACTTCGAGCAGGAACTGCTGGTCTACGGGCGTGAAGGCCAGCCCTGCCGGCAATGCGGCCGGCCACTGCGGCACGCCACCATCGGCCAGCGCGCCAGCGTCTGGTGCGGGCACTGCCAGCGCTGAACCGTCGCACGCCCGTCGCCCTGCCGGCGGTATAGTCCGCCCAACGTCACCGGCAGGGGTGTGCGATGGACGATGGCCCGGATATCACCGTATGGCTGGATTCGGCCCGTGCGGGCGACCGCGCCGCGCTGGACCGGGTGCTGACCCTGCTCTACCAGGAACTGCATACCATGGCCCGGCGCCAGCTGGCCGGGCAGCAGGGCCGTACCCTGGATGCCACCTCGCTGGTGCACGAGTCCTATCTGAAACTGCTCGGTGCCCGCGGTAGCGCCCGCTTCGAAGACCGCGCCCACTTCTTCGCCTACGCCGCCTCGGCGATGCGCAGCGTGGTGGTGGATTACGCGCGCAACCGGCTGGCGCGCAAGCGCGGCGGCGATCTCAAGCGGGTCGCCGAGATTCCGGAGAACAGCAGCAGCGGGGTACGTCTGGACGAAGACCTGCTGGCGCTGGATACCGCGCTGGCGCGGCTGCAGGCCGTGGACGGGCACCTGGCCAAGGTGGTCGAACTGCGTTATTTCGCCGGGTTGTCCGAGCAGGAAATCGCCGAGTTGTGCCATCGCTCCGAGCGCAGCATCCGCCGCGACTGGCAGAAGGCACGCATGTTCCTGCTGGCGTCGGTGCGCGAGGACTGATCCGGGGGCGGTTCAAGGGCCCTGCGTGGCGGCGTGGGCGGCGGTACATCGTTCGGGGAGCGGGTCGATGGAAGCAGTGCGCTGGCAGCAGTTGTCCCGGCTGCTGGACCAGATGCTGGAACTGCCGGCAGCGCAGCGCGAGCTGCGGTTGGCGCAGCTGCGCGCCGCCGATCCGGACCTGGCCGGGCAGGTGCAGCGGCTGCTTGCGCAGGAGCGCGCCAGCGAGGAGTTCCTGGCCCAACCGCTGTGGACCGCCGCACCGCAGGACAGCCGGGTCGGCAGCGTGGTCGGCCCCTACCGGCTGCTGCGCGCGCTGGGCGAAGGCGGCATGGGCGAGGTCTGGCTGGCCGAACGCGCCGATGGCCTGTACCAGCGCCAGGTCGCGCTGAAGCTGCTGCGCAGCGGCTACGCCGACCCGGGGCTGCGCCAGCGCTTCAGCCGCGAACGCGAGATCCTGGCGCGCCTGGAGCACCCCCACCTGGCCCAGCTGCTGGATGCCGGGGTGGACCAGCAGGGCCAGCCCTACCTGGCCCTGGCCTATGTCGAAGGCGAGCCGATCACCGCCTACTGCCAACGCCTGCAACTGCCGCTGGAGCGGCGCCTGCAGTTGATGCGGCAGGTATGCGCGGTGGTCAGCCACGCCCATGCCAACCTGGTCGTGCACCGTGATCTGAAGCCGTCCAACATCCTGGTCACCGCGCAGGGCGAGGTGAAGCTGCTGGATTTCGGCATCGCCAAGCTGCTCGACGACGACACCGCACAGGGCAGCCTGTTGCATCCACCGGCGGATGTGCGCGCCTTCACCCTGCACTACGCCGCTCCGGAACAGGTGCGCGGCGAACCGGTCACCACCTTGACCGATGTGTATTCGCTGGGCGTGGTGCTGTTTGAAGTGGTGACCGGCCGCAAGCCGTACCGCCTGCGCCGCGACAGCGATGCCGAATGGGAACGTGCGGTGCAGGAGGCCGAGGTGCCGCGCGCGTCCGCCGCGGTGCTGCGCGCCGACGGCCCGGCGGCGGCACCCGACGCGGCCACCCGGCGGCTGGCGCGACGGCTGCGCGGCGACCTGGACATCGTGCTGCGCAAGGCGCTGGAGAAGCCGCCGGCGCAGCGCTACGCTTCGGTCGAGGCACTGTCCCAGGACCTGCAGCGCTTCCTCGAAGGACGCACGATCCAGGCCCGGCCGCAGCACAGCCTGTACCGCCTGCGCTGCTACATCGGCCGGCATCGCTGGGGCGTGGCGCTGGGCGCACTGGCGGTACTGGCCCTGGCCGCGCTGGCGGCGGTGGCGCTGTGGCAGATGCAACAGGCGCGGCGCGAGGTCGCGCGCGCGCAGGCCATGCAGGATTTCACCGTGGGGCTGTTCGATCGCGCTGCCGGGGTACGCCATGGCAGCTTCGACATGCGCCAGCTGTTGGCCACCGGCCAGCAGCGTGGCGAGGCCGAACTGGCCGACCAGCCGTTGGCGCTGGCCGAGCTGGAAGGCGTGATCGGGCGGCTGCGGATCGGCATGGGCGACTACCAGCTGGCGCTGCAGACCCTGGACCACCAGCGCGCGCTGCTCGAACAGGTCGGCCAGGTGCCGCCCGCGCTGCAGTTGGAGGCGGTCACCCAGCGCGGCCGCGCGCTGCGCATGCTGGGCCGCTCGCGCGACTGCGTGGCCCACATGGCGCCGATGCAGGCCCTGGCCGGCCGGCAGCAGGGGGCCTTGCCCGGCCTGGTGGCCCAATACCAGGCCCAGCTCGGCCGTTGCCAGCAGGCCCTGGGCTACCGCAGTGATGCGCGCGCGGCGTTCGCGCTGGCCCTGGCGTTGCGCCGCGACCTCGCCCACGACCTGCCCGGCACCGCCGAAAGCCTGGCCGATCTGGCCGCGCTGGACAGCGACGACGGCCGCCCGCAGGCCGCGCTGGCCGCCTACCGGCAGGCCCTGCAGCTGCTGCAGGGCCGCGCCGCCGAGTACCGCCCGCAGCGCATCGCGCTGCACCGCCAGCTGGGCCAGGCCCTGGCCGCGCACGGCGACCTGGTGGGGGCCGGGCAGGCCCTGCACAGCGCCTGGGCCGATGCCGAGCGCCTGTATGGCCCGGACCATCCGGAGACCGTAACGATCCAGCGCCTGCGCGGCGTACTGGCCCTGCAGCGCGGCGAACTGGCCCAGGCCGGGACGATGCTGCACCAGGTCCACCAGCGCACCCGCCAAGCCCTGGGCGAGCAGCACCGCGACACCGGTTCCAGCTGGCATGCGCTGGGCCGGCTGGCGCTGCAGCGTGGCGACAGCCACCAGGCCGTGGCCGACTTCCAGCGCGCCGTGGCGATCTGGCGCCAGCCGGACTGCATCGGCCTGCTGCCGCAGGGCCTGTACGACTACGGCAACGCGCTGGCACAGCAAGGGCGCTGGCAGGAGGCGCTGGCGGCCTTGCACGAAGGGCGCCAGTGGCAGGCCGCACAGCGCGGCGACCGGGATCCGGCGGTGCAGCAGGCCGACCGCCGGATCGCCGAGGTCGACAAGGCCTACCGCGAGGCGCAGCCGGCGCCTTTCTGAACGACGCGCCGCCACCACCTCGGCGATTTAACGTTGACCTGCCTATGATGGCCGGCCCTTTCCTGCCACCGCCGCCTGCATGCAACGACGCGACTTCATCCGTACTGCTTCCCTGGCCCTGGCCGCGATCGGCCTGCCCGCCTTGCCGGCCTGTGCCGCACAGGGCACCCAGGTCGGCCTGCGCCGGCTCGGCCAGCCGCAGCCGTTCGATTTCGCCACCCTCAAGGGCCAGGCGCGCGCGCTGTCGCAGGCCGCCTACCAGAGCCACAAGCGCACCCTGCCCGGTCCGCTGGAGGCGTTGGACTGGGACCAGTACCAATCCATCGGCTACCGCCAGGACCACGCGCTGTGGGCCGACAAGCCCGGCAAGTACCAGGCCAAGTTCTTCCACCTGGGGCTGTACTTCCATTCCCCGGTGCGCATGTACGACGTGGTCGACGGCACCGCGCAGGAACTGGCCTACGACCCGGCCGCCTTCGACTACGGCAAGAGCGGCCTGAAGGGCAGCCACCTGCCGGCCGACCTGGGCTTTGCCGGGTTCCGCCTCAACACCCGCCAGGACACCAACCGCGATTTCGCCGCGTTCCTGGGCGCCAGCTATTTCCGCGCGGTCGGCAAGGAAGGCCAGTACGGCCAGTCCGCGCGCGGCCTGGCGATCGACACCGGGATGGGCCGCCCGGAGGAATTCCCGGACTTCATCGCCTATTACCTGGAACAGCCGGCGGCCGATTCCAACACCCTGGTGGTGTATGCGCTGCTGGACTCGCCCAGCGTGGCCGGCGCCTACCGGTTCGCCATCACCAACGGCGATGTGCTGCTGATGGACATCGACTGCGCGCTTTACCCGCGCAAGGCGATCGAACGGCTGGGCATCGCCCCGTGCACCAGCATGTACCAGGTCGGCGAGAACGACCGCCGCATGGCCTGGGACTGGCGCCCGGAAATCCACGATACCGACGGCCTGTCGATGTGGACCGGCAGCGGCGAATGGATCTGGCGCCCGTTGTGCAACCCGCACAACCTGCGCTTCAACATGTTCGTGGACAACAACCCGCGCGGCTTCGGCCTGCTGCAGCGCGACCGCAACTTCGACCATTACCAGGACGACGGGGTGTTCTACGAGAAGCGCCCGTGCCTGTGGGTGGAACCGAAGGGGCAGTGGGGCAAGGGCTCGGTGCAGCTGGTCGAGATTCCCACCGTGGATGAGACCTTCGACAACATCGTGGCGTTCTGGAACCCCGAGGCCAAGCCGCAGCCGGGCCAGGAAGTACTGCTCGGCTACCGCCTGTACTGGGGCGCCCAGCCCCCGGCGCGCCCGCCGCTGGCGCAGTGCGTGGCCAGCCGCACCGGCCTGGGGGGTGTGATCGGCAAGAAGCGCGGGTATTTCTCCTGGCGCTTTGCGGTCGATTTCGAAGGCGGCGAACTGGCCGCGCTGATCGACAAGGGCGAGGTCGAAGCGGTGGTGCAGGCCAGCCGCGGCCGGGTCGAAATAGTCTCGGCGCGCCCGCTGCGCGAGATCAAGGGCTACCGCGCCATGTTCGACCTGGTGCCGCCGGAAGATTCCACCGAGCAGATCGACATCCGCCTGTACCTGCGCAGTGGCGGCAAGACCCTGACCGAAACCTGGCTGTACCAGTACAGTCCGCCGCCGAAGGGCGCGCCGGAACGCACGTTGTATTAAGGCGCTGGCAACCGCCGACTCATATTATCCGGGCTGACATCCTCCGGATGGAACAAGCCCCCTTGTTGTTCAAGGGGGCGCGCCGACAGGCGCGGGGATAAGGATGATGGTGAGGCGGGGCCCACGATTTGCAACGCAAATCGTGGGGTGAACACGCGAATGCGGGTTCAAACCGCTTGGGCGGGGTCGATCTTTCCTTCGCCGCGGGTGATCTTCTTGAACTCGGCGCGGCTGACCGACACATAGCGCTCGTTGCCGCCGATCTCCACCTGCGGGCCGTCCTGTACCGCGTGGCCGTGTTCGTCCACGCGCACGGTCATGGTGGCCTTCTTGCCGCTGTGGCAGATGGTCTTGATCTCCTGCATCTCGTCGGCCCAGGCCAGCAGGTACTGGCTGCCTTCGAACAGTTCGCCGCGGAAGTCGGTGCGCAGGCCGTAGCACAGCACCGGGATGCGCAGCTGGTCGACCACCTCGCTGAGCTGCCAGACCTGGCTGCGGCTCAGGAACTGCGCCTCGTCGACCAGCACGCAGCCGAGCTTGCCGTGGGCATCGAGGTCCCCGGCGATCAGCCGCTGCAGGTCGGTATCGCGGTCGAAGGCCACCCCGTCGGCCTTCAGCCCGATCCGCGAGGCGACCACGCCGCGCCCGGCGCGGTCGTCCAGGCGCGGGGTCAGGATGGCCACGCGCATGCCGCGCTCGCGGTAGTTGTGCGCCGACTGCAGCAGGGTGGTGGTCTTGCCGGCGTTCATCGCCGAATAATAGAAATAGAGCTTGGCCATCGGCCAATTCTAGACGCCCGGCCGGCTTCCGTCGCTGGCGGCCGCTCCCGGCGGACAGCGCTGTCCGTCCCCGGGCGACCCTGTGGCCCGGCCGGGCGGCCGGCTACAATGCCCCTCCCCCGGAGATGGCATGCACGGTCTCAACCCCCCCCAACACGCGGCAGTGATGCACTGCGAAGGTCCTCTGCTGGTGCTCGCGGGCGCGGGCAGCGGCAAGACGCGCGTGATCGTGGAGAAGATCGGCCAGCTGATCGCCAGCAAGCGCTACCCGGCGCGGCGGATCGCGGCGATCACCTTCACCAACAAGTCGGCCAAGGAAATGCGCGAGCGCGTGGCCAAGCGCCTGCGCGGTGACGATGCCGATGAAGTGACGATCTGTACCTTCCACGCGCTGGGCCTGAAGTTCCTGCAGATCGAGCACGCCGCGGTGGGGCTCAAGCGCGGGTTCTCGATCTTCGATGCCGACGATTCGACCGCGCAGGTCAAGGACCTGATGTACGGGGCCAAGCCGGACGACATCGAGGACGTGAAGAACCTGATCTCGCGCGCCAAGAATGCCGGCCTCTCGCCCGAGCAGGCGATGGCGGCCGCGCGCAGCACGCGCGAGAAGGAAGCGGCCAGCGTCTACGAGCGCTACCAGCTGCGCCTGACCGCGTTCAATGCGGTCGATTTCGATGACCTGATCCGGCTGCCGGTGCAGGTGCTGGAAGAGAATCCCGAGATCGCCATCGCCTGGCGCGAACGCATCGGGTATCTGCTGGTCGACGAATGCCAGGACACCAACGATGCGCAGTACCGGCTGCTCAAGCAGCTGGCCGGCAGCAAGGGCAACTTCACCTGCGTGGGCGATGACGATCAGTCGATCTACGCCTGGCGGGGTGCGAATCCGGAAAACCTGCAGCAGATGGCGCGCGATTATCCCGCGCTGGAAATCATCAAGCTGGAGCAGAACTACCGCTGCTCCAACCGGGTGCTGCGCGCGGCCAACGCGCTGATCGCCAACAACCCGCACGAACACCTGAAGAAGCTGTGGAGCGACCAGGCCGACGGCGAGCGCATCCGCGTCTGGGAGTGCCGCAACAGCGAGCACGAGGCGGAGAAGGTGGCCGCCGAGATCGCCTACCTGGCCACCTCCAAGCAGATTCCGTGGAGCGATTTCTGCATCCTGTTCCGCGGCAACTTCCAGTCGCGGCCGCTGGAAAAGGCCCTGCAGCTGGTGCGCGTGCCGTACCACATCACCGGCGGCACCGCCTTCCTGGAACGCCAGGAGGTCAAGGACACGCTGTCGTGGCTGCGCCTGCTGGTGAACCCGGACGATGACACCGCGTTCATGCGTGCGGTGCAGTCGCCCAAGCGCGAAGTCGGCGCCGGCACCCTGGCCAAGCTGGCCGAACTGGCCTCGGAAAAAGAACTGCCGATGGCGCATGCCGCCGAAGCGATCGGCGCGTTGTCGCAGCTGCCGCCGCGCGCGGCCAACGGCCTGAGCCGCTTCACCGACATCCTGCGCGACCTGCGCGCGGAAATGCCCAAGCTCAGCTCCGGCGACCTGGTGCGCAAGCTGGTGAAGGATTCCGGGCTGGTCTCGGACCTGCGTGCGTCGTGCAAGGAAGAATCGGTGTACCAGCGCCGGCTGGGCAACCTGGAGGAACTGGCGCAGTGGTTCGAAGGCGGCCCGCGCGGCGCCTCCACCGCCGACCTGGCCGCGCAGCTGGCGTTGTTGTCGCGCAACGACAAGGACGATGGCGGCAACCAGGTACGGATGATGACCATGCACGCCTCCAAGGGTCTGGAATTCCCCTATGTGTTCATCATCGGCTGCGAGGACGGCGTGCTGCCGCACCAGGTCAGCCTGGACGAGGGCAACCTGCAGGAAGAACGCCGCCTGCTGTACGTGGGCATCACCCGCGCCAAGGTGCAGCTGTGGATGAGCTACAGCAAGCTCACCCGCAAGTTCGGCGAGCACGTGCGGCTCAAGCCCAGCCGCTTCTTCGATGAAATCCCGGCCGAGGAAATGCAGCGCGACGGCGCCGACCCGGTCGCCGACGCGGCGCGCAAGAAAGAGCGTGCCAGCGCCGGGCTGGCGGCGATCCAGGCATTGTTCGACTGAGCATCGGTAGATCCGACCCATGGTCGGATGCCCACCGGCACTATCCGACCATGGGTCGGATCTACCCATCGCCGTTACGGCACAATCGCGGTATCGCCACCCACCGGTACCCGCATGTCCGCCCTGATCCAGACCGACCGCCTGCACCTGCGCCTGATCGACCCCGACCACGATGCGGCCGACATGCTGGCCCTGCTCAACGAGCCGGGTTTCATCCGCAATATCGCCGACCGCGGCGTGCGCACCCTGGCCCAGGCCCGCGACTACACCGCCGAGCGCGTACTGGGCAGCTATACGCTCAACGGCTTTGGCATGTACGCCATCATCCGCCGCGAGGACGGGGCCTGGCTGGGCAATGCCGGGCTGGTGCGCCGCGATGGCCTGCCCGCGCCGGATATCGGCTATGCGCTGCTGGCGCAGTACGAAGGCAACGGCTACGCGTTCGAAGCCGCGCGCGGGGTGCTGCATTACGCCCGCGATGTGCTGGGCTACACCGACCTGTACGGCATCGTTTCGCCGGACAACCTGCGTTCGGCCGCGCTGCTGCGCAAGCTGGGCATGGAAGACCGCGGCGACCTGCGCCTGCCGCCGCCGCGCGAGGACGTGGTGCTGCTGTTTGCCACGCCGGGCGCACCGGCGCCCTGAAGGTAGCGCCGAGCCATGCTCGGCGGCTGCTTCACCCGCCCAGTTGCGCGCGCAGCTCGGCCAGCTGTTCCTGCAGTTCGGCCACGGTGGTTTCCAGCTGCTGCACACGTGCCTCCAGCGCCGGGTTGCCGGCCCCGCCGCCGGCGGATGGGGCCGACCGGTACTGCTCGGCCAGGGCCTGCACATCGACCGGGCCGGCCAGCAGGTGCATGTAGCGGTCTTCGCGCTGGCCACTGGCGCGCGGCAGCTGCACCGCCAGCCCGCGCTGGATCATCCGCTCCAGGTGGTGGCGCAGTTCCTCGGTGTCCTGGAAGCTGACCAGGCGCTCGCTGCGGGTCAGCAGTTCACCCAGGGTCTGCGGGCCGCGCAGCAGCAGCAGGCCCAGCAGCGCCAGCTGCTGCCGGGTCAGGTCCAGCGCGGCGCCGGCGCGGTGTTCGTAACGTTCGGCGCGCGAGGAGAACTGCTGGCGCGCCAGGCCCAGGCTCTCCAGCTGGCGCAGCGCGTGGTGCACATCGCCGGTGGACAGCGCCATCACCGGCTCGCGCGCGGTCTTCTGGTTGGCCGCCACCTGGGCGGCGTTGACCGTCAGCGGGTAGGCGTCCGGCGTGGTCGCCTCCTTCTCGATCAGGCAGCCCAGGGCACGGGCCTGGGCTGCATTCAGCACGGGCAGGGCAGGGGTCTGGGTGTCGTCGGTCATGGGGCGCTCCGGGGTGTTTCAGGGGCGTGCAGCATAGCCGAGCCCCGCCTGGCGCATGAATGCCGCCGGACAAGCCGGTAAACTGGCGCGAATCTGTTGCCGGTGAATACCATGCGTCGTAGTGCTGTTTCCCTGTCCGTGCTTGCCTGCGCCGTAATGGCGCTCAGTGCCTGCAAGCGCACCGAAACCCCGGCCGATGCGGCCCCGCCGGCGGCCGCTGCCGCTGCGAGCGCCCCGGCGGCCAGCGGCGACGCCGCCGTAGCGGCCAACGACAACCTCAACGCAGTGCTGTGGGTGCAGCGCTCGCAGGAATACCGGGCGGTTACCGAACAGACCTACCGCGCGGCCGCCGACCACCTGGACAAGGCATTGAAGGAAGCCAACTGGGATGCGCTGGTGCCCGAAGAGCGCGGCAACGCCGCCAAGGGCCTGAAGCCGGCGGTGGTGCTGGACGTGGATGAGACGGTGCTGGACAACTCGCCCTACCAGGCGCGCCTGGTGCGCGACGGCAAGGAATACGACGAGATGACCTGGGACCAGTGGGTAGCCGAGAAGAAGGCCAAGGCCATCCCCGGCGTGGTCGACTTCGCCAAGGCCGCCAACGCCCGTGGCGTGACCCTGTTGTACATCTCCAACCGCGCCGTGCACCTGAAGGATGCCACCCTGGCCAACCTGCGCGCCGAAGGCCTGCCGGTGGCCGACGACAGCGTGTTCCTGGGCCTGGGCACGGTGGTGGAAGGCTGCGAGCAGGCCGGCAGCGAGAAGAACTGCCGCCGCCTCCTGGCTGGGCAGAAGTACCGCGTGCTGATGCAGTTCGGCGACCAGCTGGGCGACTTCGTGGAAGTCACCGCCAATACCAACGACGGCCGCGATGCATTGCTTCAGCAGTACCACGACTGGTTCGGCGAACGCTGGTGGATGCTGCCCAACCCGACCTACGGCGGCTTCGAGCCGGCGCAGTTCAACAACGACTACAGCCAGTCGCGCCAGGCCCGCCACGACGCCAAGCGTGCCGCGCTGGATTACGCGCCGTGAGCCGCGCGCCGCTGCCGCTGCGCGATGACGAACGGCTGATCTTCGCGCTCGACGTGCCCGCGCGCGAAGACGCGCTGGCCTGGGTGGACCGGCTCGGCGATGCGGTGTCGTTCTACAAGATCGGCATGGAGCTGCTGGCGTCGGGCGATTACTTCCATGTGCTCGATGCCCTGGCCGCGCGCGACAAGCGCGTGTTTGTCGACCTGAAGTTCTTCGACATCCCGGCCACCGCCGCGGCGGTGATCAGGCGCCTGTCGCAGTGGCCGGTCAGCTACGCCACCATCCATGGCTGGCACCCGGCGATGATGGAGGCCTGCGCGGCCGCCAACGGCAGCGACATGCGCCTGCTGGCGGTGACCGTACTGACCTCGATGGGCCACGATGACCTGCGTGGCATGGGCATCGACCGCGCACCGGTGGAGGTGGTGGTCGAGCGCGCGCTGGCCGCCCAGGCCGCCGGCATCGACGGGGTGATCGCCTCCGGCCAGGAGGCCGCGCCGATCCGTGCCGCCACCGGCGCCGGCTTCTCGATCGTGTGCCCGGGGATCCGCCCGGGCGGCCCGGTCGGCGATGACCAGAAGCGCACCGTCGGGGTGGCGCAGGCCTTTGCCGATGGCGCCGACGCCATCGTGGTCGGCCGCCCGATCCGGCTGGCCACCGACCCGCGCGCCGCCGCCCAGGCGATCCAGCAGGAAATCGCCGCGGCGCTGCAGGCGCGCTGAGCATTGGCCCCGCCCCGGCGGGGCGATGGCAGGAAGCGGCGTCTACGCCGCGTCTGCGTATCGGGAAACTCCCCATTGCACTGGAAGTGTGCGTTGGCAAGCAGTACCTGTTGCCCCGCCGCGATGGAATTGGCGGGCCTAGCATCCGACCTGGAAGGTCATGACGCCGGCCCGACTCCCATCACGCCAAGCGAGGTGCAACATGTCTGTCATCTGGAAAACCCTGGCCGCCGTCCTGGTGGCGCTGACAATGTCCGCGCGGACCGACGCTGCGCCAATACCGCCCCCATTGGATGGGCAAACCCCCCGCATCATCGGCGGCATCGATGCCATGCCGGGGCAATATCCATTCCTCGTCAGCCTGCAGCGGTTGGACCTGGGTGATTCCGACCACGGCCGCCACTGGTGCGGCGGCAGCCTGCTGTCGGCGTCCTGGGTGCTGACGGCGGCGCATTGCGTGGACGGTGCCCGTCCGGAGGGCTATGCCGTGCTCAGCGGGGTGACTACGCTGAGCACCACGGCTGCCTCGCGCGCGTCCAACATAAAAGCGATCCACGTGCACCCGGCCTATACCTCCATCGGGTACGGCTATGACGTGGCGCTGATCCAGTTGGCTGAGCCGATTGTCGATGTGGCCACGATCGCGTTGCTCGAGGGTGGGGATGGGGCGTGGCTGCGCCCCGGGCGCCGCTTCACGGTGGCCGGTTGGGGCAATACCAGTGCGGTGGGCGACCCCACCTATCCGACCCGGCTGCAGACCGTGCAGACCCCGTTTGTCGCGTTCCGGACGTGCCGCCAGGCCTACCCCGACCTGCAACAGGGCAACATGTTCTGCGCTGGCGAGGAGGGCATCGACAGCTGCCAGGGCGATTCCGGCGGCCCGCTGATGGTGCAGCGGCGTGGCCAGTGGACCGTGCTGGGGGTGGTCAGCTGGGGGATCGGATGCGCGCAGGCCGGCTACCCGGGCGTGTACGCGCGGCTGTCCGATGGCTACATCCGCGATTTCATCGGCACGACCTGGACGCGCGACTGACCCGGCCTGGCCGGCCAGGTGGGCCCGGGCTGCCGGCGGCGTGCCGTCGTTTCCGCCGGTGGCGCAGGCGCACCGCCGGCCGTGTCTGGCATGCCCAGGCCACCCCCGCATCCTGACCCCGCTGGCTTTGAGTGGTGGTGGGGGCAAGTGGCAGGTGGCAGGCGACAGCCGAACAGCGCGATGGTCCTGGCCCTGGATGCCATGCGGCCGCTCGCGACGGCCGACGTTGGCGGTGTGGCGGGCTGGAGCGTCATCCCGTTGGTGAGGTGATGTTTCCATATATTTCAATGTGTTGAATGGATATGGGGCGCGCGCGGCCGGGGCCCGCTTGCCGCTTCCCGGTGCAGGCCGCAAGATGCGGACCGGCCCGGGGAGTCCGAATTCATGTGCATGCCGTTGATGACAGGGCGTAGCCGCCAGTGGGTGTTGTCGCTGTCGCTGTGTGGCCTGGTGCTGCTGGGCGGCTGCCAGCGCGACCGGATCGATCCGGATGCGCCGGCCCCCGAACCGGTCGCCGCGCTGCGGCAGCTGGCCCGCCATGCGGCCGACAACGACCTGCTCGGTTATGCCCGTGCCTCGGTGCCGCCGGCGCAGTACGAGCGGCTGCAGGTAGCGTGGGCGCAGGGCCACAGCCGCTGGCCGTTGACCGAACTGCCGCTGCAGGACCAGTGGCTGCCGATGCTGGCCGCGCTGTCGCAGCCGGACGCGCCGCAGCGCCTGCAACGCGCGTTCGACACCCAGCTTGCCGGCCAGGCCAGCGGGATGCGCCAGGCCGCGAACTTCATCGGGGTGTTCGGCGCGCAGTACCTGCGCAACCAGAACGGGTACAGCGACAGCGAGCGGGCCCACTACACCCAGGTGGTCAATGCGCTCAGCCGCTGGGCCGCGGCCGCGCCGCTGACCGACAAACAGCGGGCCAGGACCACCATCACCCTGCTGACCGCCACCGCGCGCACCACCGGGCTGTCCACCGATACCCAGCTGCAGGAGGCCGGCATGGAGGAATCGCTGCGCCGGCTGGGCCCGTTCTTCAAGGCGTTCAAGACCGCGCTGGCCAGCTACGGGCTGTCGGTGGATGTCGCCCTGGCCGACCTGCGCGGCGAAGTGGTGTCCGAGCTGGGCAATGACGCGGTGGTACGGGTGCAGTACCCGCTGGCCGGCGAGCAGATCGAGGCGCAGGTGCGCATGACCCGCCGTGATGGCCGCTGGTATGTGGCCCGCACCCTGGAAGACACCGACGCGCTGCTGCAGGCGGCCGACGCCGCGCAAGCTGAACACGACGCCCGGCAGGCGGCTGAAGCAGAGGCCGCCGTCGAGGTCAAGGACGCTGCTGCTGCACCGGCTAAGCCATAATGAAGCCGATGCCGAACCAGAATCCCCTGCCTTTCCCCGGCGAAGAGCCGCCCAAGACGCCGGACGCACCGTCCGCGTCGCCCGACACTGCGCCTGACACCGCGGCCGCGGCCGGCACCCCGGCCGAGGCGCCGCCGGTGGCCGGCCAGGCCGTCGACAGCGCGCCTGCCAGCCCCGGACCGGCCGCCGCTGCGCCGGCGGCGATCGTGCCGGGCATGCGTGCGCCGGTGGGCCGCCGCCCGTGGTGGGCGCGCCTGCTGGGCCGGCTGGTCGAGCCGTGGCTGTCGCTGAAGATCGAACCCGAACACCCCGGCCAGTACAACGATGGCCGGCCGGTGGTGTACGTGCTGGAAGACTACGGCCTGTCCAACGCGCTGATCCTGGACAAGGCCTGCCGCGAAGCCGGCCTGCCCTCGCCGCTGGTGCCGATCGCCGGCGACCCGACCGGGCGCCGGCGCGCCTACGTGGCGCTGTCGCGACGGAGCAGCAGCAACTCGCTGCTCCCCGAGCAGCGCGGGGCCAAGACCCACTCCGATTCGCTGGCCAAGGTGCTGCAGGCCCATCGCGCCCGCGACGAGCTGGACGTGCACCTGGTGCCGGTGTCGATCTTCGTCGGCCGCGCACCGGACAAGCAGAGCGGCTGGTTCGCGGTGCTGTTCTCGGAAAACTGGGCGCTGGTCGGCCGTTTCCGCCGCCTGCTGGCGGTGCTGCTCAACGGCCGCAGCACCATCGTGCGGTTCGCCCCGCCGATCTCGCTGCGCAGCACGATCGACGAGGGGCTGGACCCCGAGCGCACCGTGCGCAAGCTGCAGCGCGTCCTGCGCACCCATTTCCGCCGCATCCGCGAATCGGTGATCGGCCCGGACCTGTCCACCCGCCGCCTGCTGGTGGACAAGGTGCTGGACGCGGACACCGTGCGCGAAGCGATCGCCTCGCAGGCCAAGCGCGACAACTCCAAGCCGGCCGATGCCTGGAAGAAGGCGCATGCCTACGCCTGGGAGATCGCCGCGGACTATTCCAGCCCGACGGTGCGTTCGGCCAGCTTCATGCTCAGCCATGTCTGGAACCGGATCTACGCCGGCGTGCTGGTGCACCACCTGGACAAGTTCAAGGCCGCCGCGCCCGGGCACGAAGTGGTCTACGTGCCCAGCCACCGCAGCCACATGGATTACCTGCTGCTGTCCTACCTGCTGTACGACCGCGGCATCGTGCCGCCGCACATCGTGGCCGGCATCAACCTCAACCTGCCGGTGGTGGGCACCTTGCTGCGCAAGGGCGGGGCGTTCTTCATCCGCCGCTCGATCCGCGGCAACGCGCTGTATTCGGCGGTGCTCAGCGAGTACGTGGCGCAGCTGGTGGCCGGCGGTTATTCGATCGAGTACTTCGTCGAAGGCGGCCGCTCGCGTACCGGGCGCCTGCTGCAGCCCAAGGGCGGCATGATCTCGATGACGCTGCGCGCGTTCCTGCGCCAGCCGCGCAAGCCGGTGCTGTTCCAGCCGGTCTACATCGGCTATGAAAAGCTGATGGAAGGCGGCAGCTACCTGGACGAACTGTCCGGCCGACCCAAGGAAAAGGAATCGATCTGGTCGCTGCTGTGGTCGATCCCCAAGGTGCTCAAGCAGAACTACGGCCAGGTGGTGGTCAACTTCGGCGAGCCGATCGCGCTCAACGACGTGCTGGCCCGGCAGGCGCCGGACTGGGACGGGCAGCCGGTGGGCGAGGACGAAAAGCCGTCGTGGCTGTCCGGCACGGTCGACCACCTGGCCGAACGCATCCAGGTGCATATCAACGGCGCCGCCGACGTCAACCCGATCAACCTGCTGGCGCTGGCGCTGCTGTCCACGCCCAAGCATGCGATGGGCGAGGCCGACCTGATCGCGCAGATCGAGCTGTGCAAGACCCTGCTGGTGGAAATGCCGTATTCGGACCGGGTCACGGTGACCCCGCACTCGCCGGAGCGGATCATCGCCCACGCCGAGGAAATCAACGTCCTCACCCGCATCAAGCACCCGCTGGGCGATGTGCTCAGCGTCAGCGGCGATACCGCAGTGCTGCTCAGCTACTTCCGCAACAACGTCATCCACCTGTTCACCGCGTCTTCGTGGGTGGCGTGCTGCTTCCAGAACAACCGCCGCATGAGTCGCAGCGGGCTGGTCCAGCTGGGCCGCACGGTGTACCCGTTCCTGCAGGCCGAGCTGTTCCTGCCGTGGACCGAGGACGAGTTCGCCCAGCGCATCGAGCAGACCATCAATGTGTTCGTGCGCGAAGGGCTGCTGCAGAACGTCAACGACGACGACGGCGGCATCCTGGCGCGCAACACCGGGCAGACCGACGAGGTGTTCCGCCTGCGTGCGATCGGCCATTCGCTGCAGCAGGCGTTCGAGCGCTACTACATCGCCATTTCGGTGCTGGTCAAGAACGGCCCGGGCACCCTGGGTGCGGCCGAGCTGGAAAGCCTGTGCCAGCAGGCCGCCCAGCGCCTGAGCCTGCTCTATGCGCCGGCCGCGCCGGAGTTCTTCGACCGTACCCTGTTCCGTGGCTTCATCCAGAAGCTGCGCGAGCTGCGCCTGGTATGGCCGGACGAAAACAGCAAACTGCTGTTCGACGACCGCCTCGATGCCTGGGCCAAGGACGCCAAGTTCATCCTCGGCCGCGAACTGCGCCACACCATCGAACGGGTCAGCCCGGAAGCGGCCAAGCCCGAGGAACCGGTCACCCAGGATTGACCACCACGGACGGTAGGTACCGACCGTTGGTCGGTACACCGGCTAGGCCGGCTCGTCGGGAATCAGCATGTCCGCCAGCCTGGCGATGCAGTCCTTCAACTGCAGCTTGCGCCGTTTCAGGCGCTTGGCTTCCAGCTCGTCCTCGCCATTGGCGGCCATGCGCTGGATCTGTTCGTCCAGGGCGCGGTGTTCCTGCCGGAACTCGGCAAGGCGGGCACTGATCTGTTCGGGCGTAAGGGTATCCACAGCCTGTGAGCATACACATCCGCACCGGCCCCCGGGGGTGAACGCAGTCACTACTTCGGCCCTGTGTGGAGGCGTGGCAGCCGGTAGAATGCGTGGATGAGCGCCGCCGTCATCCACCTGCCCGATCCCGTCCCGCGTGCCTGCGCCGCGCGCGCGGCCGATGCTGGGCAGGACAGGCTGGCGCGGCGCCTGCGCCGGCAGGTTGGCCAGGCCATTGCCGACTTCGGCATGATCGAGGACGGCGACCGGGTGATGGTCTGCCTGTCCGGTGGCAAGGACAGCTACACCCTGCTGGACCTGCTGCTGCAGCTGCAGAAGAAGGCCCCGGTGCGGTTCCAACTGGTGGCGGTCAACCTGGACCAGAAGCAGCCGGGTTTCCCCGCGCACGTGCTGCCGCAGTACCTGGAATCGATCGGCGTGGCCTGCCAGATCATCGAGCAGGACACCTATTCGGTGGTCAGCCGGGTGATCCCCGAAGGCCGCATGATGTGTTCGCTGTGCTCGCGGCTGCGCCGTGGCGCGCTGTACCGCCATGCCGCCGAACACGGCTTCAGCAAGATCGCGCTGGGCCACCACCGCGACGACAGCGTGGCCACCTTCTTCCTCAACCTGTTCCACCACGCCAAGTTGTCTGCGATGCCGCCCAAGCTGCGCAGCGACGACGGCCGCCACGTGGTGATCCGCCCGCTGGCCTACGCGGCCGAGGCCGACATCGCCGCCTATGCGCAGGCGCGCGCGTTCCCGATCATTCCGTGCAATCTGTGTGGCAGCCAGGACAACCTGCAGCGGCGCCAGGTCGAACAGATGCTGCAGCAGTGGGAACAGCAGCATCCGGGCCGGATCGAGCAGATCGCGCGCGCGCTGGGCAATATCCACCCCTCGCAGCTGGCCGACCCGGCCCTGTTCGATTTCATGGCGCTGGGCCGCGCCGGCGCCAGCGCGGCGCCGCCCACGCCCTCGGCCTGGGCCGAGGCCACCCCCGACAGCGGCGGCGCGTCCGCGCCGGCCTGAGCCGGCCAACGCCCCGCCTTCCCTTCACGACCTACTTCGGACTTCCATGTTCTTTCGCAACCTGACCCTGTTCCGTTTCCCGACCGCCACCGATTTCTCCGAGGTGGATACCCTGCTGCCGCAGGTGCTGCTCAAGCCGGTCGGTCCGCTCGAAATGAATTCGCGTGGCTTCATCTCCCCGTTCGGCCGCGAGGAAAAGGCCGTGTTCTCGCACCGCGTCGGCGATGCGCTGTGGCTGACCGTGGGCGGTGAGGACAAGATCCTGCCGGGCGCGGTGGTCAACGACCTGCTGGCGCGCAAGCTGGAGGAAATCGAGGAGAAGGAAGGGCGCAAGCCCGGCGGCCGCGAGCGCAAGCGGATGAAGGACGACCTGCTGCACGAGCTGATGCCGCGCGCCTTCGTGAAGAGCTCGCGTACCGACGCGCTGATCGACCTCACCCACGGCTACGTCGCAGTGGACTGCTCGAGCAGCAAGAAGGGCGAGAACATGATGTCCGACATCCGCGGCCTGCTCGGCAGCTTCCCGGCGATGCCGCTCAACGCCGAAGTGGCGCCGCGCTCGATCCTGACCGGCTGGATCGCCGGCGAACCCCTGCCGACCGGGCTGAGCCTGGGCGAAGAATGCGAGATGAAGGACCCGGCCGAGGGCGGCGCGGTGGTCAAGTGCCAGCACCAGGAACTGCGCTGCGACGAGATCGACAAGCACCTGGATGCCGGCAAGCAGGTCACCAAGCTGGCCCTGGTGTTCGAGGACAACCTGTCCTTCGTGCTTGGCGATGACCTGATCGTGCGCAAGCTGAAGTTCCTGGACGGGGCGCTGGACCAGCTCGAACACGCCGACGACGATGGCCGCCGCGCCGAGCTGGACGCCCGTTTCGCGCTGCAGAGCGGCGAAGTGCGGCGCCTGTTCCTGCTGCTGGAAGAGGCCTTCAAGCTCAGCAAGGCGGATTGACGTAGAGCGGGGCTCTGCCCCGCTGCGCCACGCACCCGGAACAGCGGGGCAGAGCCCCGCTCTACCGGCCGGGGCCGGCATCGCATGAACAGCCCGCAGTCATGCGCCGGTCACCGCGGGCGCTATGCTGTACCCATGTCCGGATTCCTCCGCCGCCTGATTTCGCCGGCTGCCCCCACCCTGCAGCGCGACACGGTACGACTGCGCCTGGACGACACCGAGATCGACGTCCTGCGCGTGCGCGATCCGCGTGCGCGCCGGATCAAGCTCAGCGTCGACGAGCGCGGCGTGCGCCTGACCCTGCCGCCGCGGGCCAGCCTGGTGATGGGCGAACGTTTCCTGCAGCTGCACCGCGACTGGCTGTCGCTGCAGCTGCGCAGCTACCAGGCGCAGAACCTGCCGCCGCCGCTGGTGATCGGTACGCCCGGGCTGTTGCCGCTGCGCGGCCAACTGCTGCCGTTGCGCTGGGAAACCGGCCGCTATGCGCATATGCAGATCGACGCCGACGGCGCCTGCCTGCACTGGCCGGCGCGTGGCACCGAGGCCACCTTGCGGCGCACCCTGCGCGAGTTCTACGAAGCGCGGACCCGCGCCGACGTGGGCCGTTGGCTGCCGCGCTACCTGCCCGGCCTGCCGCGCGCGCCGGCGCGGCTGCGGCTGAAGGTGATGTCCTCGCAATGGGGCTCGCTGGCCCCTGACGGCAGCATGGCGCTGGACCTGGCGTTGGTGCTGGGGCGGCCGTCGGCGTTCGAGTACGTGCTGGTGCATGAGCTCTGCCACCTGATCCAGGCCAACCACTCGCCGGCGTTCTGGGCCGAGGTGGAGCAGCGTTTTCCGGACTGGCGCGCCGAGCGCGACTATTTCCAGCTCGAAGGGCGGCGCCTCAAGGCGATGCTGCGTCAACTGCTGACCCCGGCCGGCTGACGCCACGCCGCGCCTCATGAACGATGGTTGCCGATGCGTTGAGCGCGTCGCCACATGAAGCGGCATCTGGATCCACGGGATACGCGTGGTTGCGTAGTCAGGGTAGTGCCGGCCGCTGGCCGGCTCCTCATCAAACCCACCCTCGCGCGATTGCCGGCCAGCGGCCGGCACTACCTATGCGGTGCGTCGTCAGTTCCCGATCCGCAACGTCGCCGCCTGCGCCCAGCGTTCGGCCACGCGCGGGGCGGTGATGCACACCGCCTGGTCGGTGACGGTGGTGACCGCGCGCTCTAGCAGCTGGATGTCCGCTTCGTGCTGGCGGGCCACATGCGGGTCTTCGAAGAAGATCGCGCGCTGGCAATGGCCTTCCAGCACGCGGTCGGCGATCTGCGCATCGCCGCCCATCGGGCCGCTCTGGTAGCGCGTCACCCATTCCTGGTCCCGTGCCCAGCCACGGCTCCAGGCCAGTTCGTTGAGGCGCTGGCCGGTGGTGCCGGTGCCGACCCGGTGGCCGAACCGCGACAGCAGGTCGAAGTGTTCATCGGCGAAGGCCAGCATCGCCGGCTTCATCGCATCGTGGGCGATCAGCGCCAGGGTCTGCGCACCGAAGGCATGCAGGTCGTCGGCGCCGGGATCGGCGGCCAGGCCGGCATGCACCCGTTCCACCTCGATCCAGTCGCGCGCGGTGGCCACGGTGGAAATGAACGGCTTGCCGTGGATCACGCACTGGCGCTTGAGCGCGGTGGCCTCGGGGAAGATCGAGGAAGGGTCGACCGGATCCATCAGGTAGATCGCCCCGTCCAGGGTGCGCTCGGGCGTGCCCATCCCGACCACTTCGGCGACCAGCTTCATCAGCCCGCCCTGGCGCCCGTTGGGATAGCGTTGCAACGGCGCGAAGCCGGGCAGGAAACCGAGCCGCTGGATCGCATCGAAGGTGCGGCCCACCGCATGCAGTTCCACCCCCAGTTCGCGCAGCCCGGCATCGCAGGCGCGCAGCCAGCGGAACAGCGCGGCGTGCTTGTCGTGGTGGTGCAGGCGGTTGGCGGCCAGGCCGATGCGCATGGGCAGGGTTCCGTAAGGGGCGGTAGGGAGGCGGTCCGGCCGCCAGTGTAAGCCGCTCGGGTTGCAGCGCGGCGGCTGGCCCTGCACATCGTCTTCACAATTTTTCGTATTTTTTGCATGGCAGGTTTCAAGGCCGTAACCGACAGTAGAGGCCGTTCGTCCACCAAGGAATCTCCATGGCAACGCCTGCCTGCACTGCCCCCACCGTTGAACAGCGCAGCGCCCGTATCCAGGCGCTGGGCCGCCTGCTGCGGCATGCCGCCCACGGCGATGCCGACGTGCTGTTGGCCGGGTTGGCGCGCATGCTCGATGCGCATATCGACCGTGGCCATGAAGACCGTGCCAGCAATGCCAGCATCCGCGCCCAGCTGGATGATATCGAGCTGTTGCTGGCGCTGGAGATCGAGCGCGCCGGGATGCGGACTGCGGCGTTGCTGTCCAACGCGGCGTAACCGCAGCCGAGCATGGCTCGGCACTACCAGCTGGCACTCAAGCCATCCGGGGTGGTGCCGAGCCATGCTCGGCAGCCACGACGCCTTCCTCGCCCGACCCTGCAGGCGCGCGCTAGGCCGACAACAGCTGGGCGATGCTGGCGGCGGCATCGCGGCCTTCGGCCACCGCGGTCACCACCAGGTCGGCACCGCGCACCGCATCGCCACCGGCGAACAGGCGCGGGTGGGCGGTCTGGAACGGCAGCCGGCCCTGGCCGCCGGCGATGATCCGGCCGTTGTGGCCGGCCTCCACGCCGCGTTCGATCAGCCACGCCGGGGTCGACGGCGAGAAGCCGAAGGCGATGATCACCACGTCCGCTTCCAGCAGCGATTCGCTGCCTTCCACCGGCACCGCGTTGCGGCGGCCGCTGGCGTCGGGTGCACCGAGCTGGGTTTCCACCACCATCACCCCGATCACCTCGTCGTCGGCACCGGCTTCGATCGACAGCGGCTGGCGGTTGAACAGGAAGCGCACGCCTTCTTCGCGCGCATTGGCCACCTCGCGCGCCGAGCCGGGCATGCTGGCTTCGTCGCGGCGGTAGGCGCAGGTGACCTTGGCCGCGCCCAGCCGTACCGCGCTGCGCACGCAGTCCATGCCGGTATCGCCACCGCCCAGCACCACCACCCGCTTGCCGTCCAGGTCGGGCAGGGCGATCTGGTCTTCCCAGCCGGCGATCGGCCGGCCATGCGCGTCGCTGCCGCCGACGATGCGGCTGTTCTGGACCAGGAACGGCAGCGCCGGCAGTACGCCCTTGAGGTCCTGGCCGAGCAGGCCGCCGTCGGTGTAGCGGTAGGCACCGGTGCCGACGAACACCGCGTCGTACTCGGCCAGCAGCTGGTCCACGCTGACATCGCGGCCGATTTCCACGCCGAGCCGGAACTGCACGCCCATGCCTTCGAGCACGTTGCGGCGGCGGCTGATCACCGCCTTGTCCAGCTTGAAACTGGGGATGCCGAACTGCAGCAGCCCGCCGATCTGTTCGTAGCGGTCATACACCACCGCCTGGATGCCGGCATGCGCCAGCTGGTCGGCGCAGGCCAGTCCGGCCGGACCGGCGCCGATCACCGCCACGCGCTTGCCGGTGGGCTCCACCGCGGTCATGTCCGGGCGCCAGCCGGTGGCCAGCGCGGTGTCGACGATGTACTTCTCGACCGCGCCGATGGTGACCGCGCCGAACTCCTCCAGCGTGCAGCTGCCTTCGCACAGGCGGTCCTGCGGACACACCCGGCCGCACACTTCCGGCAGCGGGTTGGTCGAATGGCACAGCGTGGCGGCCTCGTGGATGCGGTTTTCCTGCACCAGCTGCAGCCACTGCGGGATGGCGTTATGCACCGGGCATTTCCAGCTGCAGTACGGGTTGCCGCAATCCAGGCAGCGCCCCGCCTGGAACTGCGCGTCTTCCTTGCCGAACTTGCCGTACAGCTCGCCCCAGTCGCCGGAGGTGCGCAGTTCGACCGGGATGCGCTGCGGCATCGTCCGGGGCAGATCGAGGAACTGGAAAGCTTGCTTGCGGCTCATGGGCGGGCCCTGGGATGGTGATCTGCCGGCCAGCGGCCGGCGCTACAGGTTGAGGGTGCCGGCCAGCGGCCGGCACTACCGGGATGGATCACGCAGCGCGGCGCAGCGATTCGGTCAGCGATTCGATGCTGGCCGCCTTGGGTTTGACCAGCCAGAACTTGCCGACGTAGTCGCGGAATTCGTCGAGGATCTGCTGCGCCCAGATGCTGCCGGTCAGTTCGCGGTGGCGGCTGATCAGCGTATGCAGGTGCTGGCGGTGGTTCTCGAAGCCCTCGGCCGAGATGCGGTGGATGTCGATCAGCTCGTGGTTGTAGCGGTCCACGAAGTCGCGGTCGATATCCAGCACATAGGCCAGCCCGCCGGTGAAGCCGGCGCCGAAGTTCAGCCCGACCTTGCCCAGCACCAGCACGATGCCGTCGGTCATGTACTCGCAGCAGTGGTCGCCGGCGCCTTCGATCACCGCCAGCGCGCCGGAGTTGCGCACCCCGAAGCGCTCGCCGGCACGCCCTGCGGCAAACAGCTCGCCGCCGGTGGCGCCGTACAGGCAGGTGTTGCCGATGATCGCGGTGTTGCGTGCCTCGAAGCGCGCGCCGCGCGGCGGACGCACCACCAGCCGGCCGCCGGCCATGCCCTTGCCGACATAGTCGTTGGCTTCGCCTTCCACTTCCAGCTGCAGGCCGCCGACGTTGAACGCGCCGAAGCTCTGCCCGGCGGTACCGCGGAAGCGCAGGGTCAGCGGTACATCGCTCATGCCCTGGTTGCCATGGGTGCGCGCGATCTCGCCGGACAGGCGGGTGCCGATCGAGCGGTCGGTGTTGTGGATCAGGAAGCGGTGTTCGCCGCCCAGCTTGCCGGCGATGGCCGGGGCCAGCAGGCCGTCCATCTGCGTGGCCAAGCTGTCCGGCGATTCGTACAGGCGCTGCGCGGCGCAGTGGCTGCCGACATAGCGGGCCGGGTTGAGCAGGCGCGACAGGTCGACCTTGACGCCGGGGCGCGGCGATACCTCCAGCTGCTGCAGCAGGTCGGTGCGGCCGACGATCTCGTCCAGCGAGCGCACCCCCAGGTAGGACAGCCAGCCGCGCACTTCCTCGGCCAGCAGCCGGAAGAAGTTCTCCACGCGCTCGGGCAGGCCGGTGAAGTACTGCGCGCGCAGGCGCTCGTCCTGGGTGGCCACGCCGGTGGCGCAGTTGTTGAGGTGGCAGATGCGCAGGTACTTGCAGCCCAGCACGATCATCGGCGCGGTGCCGAAGCCGAAGCTGTCCGCGCCGAGCAGTGCGGCCTTGATCACGTCCAGGCCGGTCTTCAGCCCGCCGTCGGTCTGCAGCAGGGTGCGCCCGCGCAGGTCGTTGGCCACCAGCGCCTGGTGCGATTCGGCCACGCCCAGCTCCCACGGCACGCCGGCATAGCGGATCGAGCTGACCGGGCTGGCGCCGGTACCGCCGTCATGGCCGGACACGGTGATCAGGTCGGCGCCGGCCTTGACCACGCCGGCGGCGATGGTGCCGACACCGGCATGGCTGACCAGCTTCACCGAGACCAGCGCGGTCGGGTTGACCTGCTTGAGGTCGTAGATCAGCTGGGCCAGGTCTTCGATGGAATAGATGTCGTGGTGCGGTGGCGGCGAAATCAGCCCGATGCCCGGCTTGGCATAGCGCAGCCGCGCGATCAGTTCGTTGACCTTGTGCCCGGGCAGCTGGCCGCCTTCGCCGGGCTTGGCGCCCTGGGCCACCTTGATCTGCAGCACTTCGGCGTTGACCAGGTATTCGGCGGTGACGCCGAAGCGGCCCGAGGCCACCTGCTTTATCTTGCTGCGCTTTTCGGTGCCATAGCGCACCGGGTCTTCGCCGCCTTCGCCGGAATTGCTGCGCCCGCCGAGGCGGTTCATGGCGATCGCCAGCGCTTCGTGCGCCTCGGGCGACAACGCGCCCAGGCTGATCGCGGCGGTGTCGAAGCGGCGGAACAGGTCTTCGGCCGGGGCCACTTCCTCCAGCGGGGTCGGCGTGGGCGCGGCCTTGAGCTGCAGCAGGTCGCGCAGCGCCGACACCGGGCGGCCGTGCACGGCCTCGCAGTAGCGCTGCCAGTCGGCGGCCTCGCCACTGCGCGCGGCGCGCTGCAGGGTCATGACCACGTCGGGGTTGTACATGTGGTATTCGCCGCCGTGCACGTACTTGAGCACGCCGCCCACGTCCGGGCGCAGCAGGTCGTTCCAGGCGCGCACGGTCAGTTCGCGCGCTTCATGGTCCAACCGCTCGAAGCCGACCCCGGCCACGCGCGAGGCGGTATCGGGGAAGCACAGGTCGACCACCTCGTCGTCGAGCCCGACGATCTCGAACAACTGCGCGCCGCGGTAGCTGGCCACGGTACAGATGCCCATCTTGGAGATGATCTTGGACAGGCCCTTGTAGATGCCCTTGCGGTAGCGGCGGCCGATCTGCGACTGCTCGCCGCCCTTGCTCAGCTGCAGGATGCCGCGCCGGCCCAGGTCGAACAGGGTCTGGTAGGCCAGGTACGGGTACACCGCGGTGGCACCGAAGCCGAGCAGGCAGGCCATGTGGTGCGCATCGCGCGCGGTGCCGGTTTCCAGGATCAGGTTGACCTCGCAGCGCAGCCCGGCGTTGGACAGGTGGTGATGCACCGCGCTGGTGGCCAGCAGCGCATGCACCATCGGGCGGTCGGCCACCGGGTAGCGGTCGCTCAGCAGCAGCATCACGATGCCTTCGCGCGCGGCGGCTTCGGCTTCGGCGCAGATGCGCTCGATGCCGGCCTTCAGGCCTTCGTCCAGGCTGTAGGACAGGTCGATCAGCCGGTTCCTGTCGGCGTACTGCTCCATCTTGATCAGCTGGCGCAGCTTGCGCTGGCTGAGCACCGGCGAATTGAGGATGACGTGGTTCACCGTCTCCGCGCCGGCATGGAAGATGTTGGTCTCCTTGCCGAGCTGGGTGGTCAGCGACATGACGCAGTCTTCGCGCAGCGGGTCGATCGGCGGGTTGGTGACCTGCGCGAACGCCTGGCGGAAATAATCGTAGAGCGGGCGGCTGTGCTGGCTGAGCACGGCCATCGGCGTGTCATCGCCCATCGAGCCGGTGGCCTCCTGCTCGGTCTCGGCCAGTGGGCGCAGGATCTGCTCCACTTCCTCGGTGCTGAGCTGGAACAGCTTGTGGTAGCTGCGCAGGGTGCGCTCGTCGAACGGTTCCTCGACCAGCGACGGATCGATCAGCTCGGTCTGCAGGTAGGTCACGCCCTGCTGCAGCCACTGCTTGTACGGCGCGCGGCCGCGGTTGATGCGGTCGATGGCATCCGAATCGAGCAGGTCGCCGCGCTTGAGGTCGATGGCCATCATCTCGCCCGGACCGAGCTTGCCCTTGCGCACCACGCGCTCGGCCGGCACTTCCCATACCCCGGCTTCGGAGGCGACCAGGAAGTGACGGTCGGAAGTGAGCATCCAGCGCGCCGGGCGCAGGCCGTTGCGGTCCAGCGTGCAGGCGGCATAGCGGCCGTCGCAGGCAACGATGCCGGCCGGGCCGTCCCAGGGCTCGCTGTTGAGCCCGTAGAACTCGTAGAACGCGGCCAGGTCCGGATCCTTGAACTCCAGCGACTGGGTCGCCGGCGGCACCAGGATGCGCAGCGCCTGGATCAGCTCCATGCCGGCGCTGACCATCAGCTCGAGCATGTTGTCCAGGCTCTGCGAATCCGAGCCATGCATGGAGATCACCGGGTCGAACTGGCCGATGTCGAAGCGCGGGGTCTTCCACACCTTGCTGCGCGCCTGCGCCCAGCGCCGGTTGCCTTCGATGGTGTTGATCTCGCCGTTGTGGGCGAGCATCCGGAACGGGTGTGCCAGCGGCCAGCGCGGCAGCGTGTTGGTGGAGAAGCGCTGGTGGAACACGATGGCGCTGGAGGCCAGGTCGTTGCGCTGCAGGTCCACGTAGAAGCGGCTCAGCTTGTCCGGCAGCACCATGCCCTTGTAGCTGATCGCGTTCGGGCTGAGCGTGGTGACGTAGTAGTCGGCGTGTTCGCGCAGCTGCTGTTCGCTGCGGCGGCGGGCCAGGAACAGGGCCAGGGTGAAGGCGGCCTCGTCCTGCTCCGCACCGGCATCGACGAACACCTGTTCGATCCGCGGCAGGGTGTCGCGTGCGAGCTGGCCGCAGACGCTGGGATCGGTAGGCACCACGCGCCAGCCCGCGGGCTGGCAGCCGGCATCGCGCAACTGCTGTTCAAGGGTGTCGCGGCAGGCCTGTGCGGCAGCGTCCTCGTGCGGCAGGAACACCACGCCGGCGGCGAAACGCACGCCCAAGGCGATGCCGGCTTCGGCGGCCAGTGCCTTGAGGAATACATCCGGACGGCGCAGCAGCAGGCCGCAGCCGTCGCCGGTGACACCGTCGGCGGCAACGCCGCCGCGGTGGGTCATGCGCGAAAGTGCGGCGATAGCCGTGTCGACCAGCAGCCGGGACGGCTGGTCGTCGAGCTGGGCGACCATGCCGAAACCACAGGCATCGCGCTCATCTTGCGGGTCGTAAAGCCCTTGGCGGTTGCGGGGGGCCATCTCTGCCTCAAAGTCGGGTGAGCGGCGACACTCGTCCCCGCTCAATCCGTTGAGCGCATCTGGAGGCACCGGATGATTCGACTAGAGCATAGTTGCTGCAACGCCGCAATACACGGTTGCAGGCGCAACCAACCCCCTGCAGATCCTGCCTCCCGCCGCCCCGATTCAGCCGCAGCGCAGGCCGCTGATCGTCTCTTTTTCGTCCACTTCGATGTTCAGCCGTTCACCGACGAACTCCATGGTGGTGATATCGCTGGGACGCAGCACCCGCTTCTGCTTGGCGCCGGCATCCTGCTGGGCCTGGCCGCCGATCGCGTCGGTGTAGGGCTGGCCGACCAGGCTCTGCACCTGGGTTGCATCGCAGCTGCCCACCGGCGGCGCTTCGGTCGCCTTGCCGGTTTCGTCGGTGGGCGCAGCGGCCGCTTCGGCAGCCTTCTGGGCATGGCTGGCGACGGCTTCCTGCTCGTCCATCGGCGGCGCCTGGCAGGCCGACAGGGCCAGCAGGGCGGGGAACAGGGCCATCAGCCCCATGGAACGCCGCATGCGGCGGAACGACAATGACGACATCGGAACTCCAGACATTCCAACCAGGAAACGATGGAGCATATCCGCTGATGGCCGCCGAGGTGTTTGTCTTGCGTTATTGACGCGCTGCCGCAGCGGCAGCAACCACACTGCGGATCATTTCCGACGCACGCCGCCCATGACAGCACCCCGCCCCGCAAGCCCCGCAAGCCCCGAAGCCGCCGCCGCCCGCCAGGCCGGTCTGCGCTACGTCAGCGACGACCAGCCGGGCATCACCCGCCGCCGCGCCGGCAAGGGCTTTGCCTACCGCGATGCCGATGGCGCGGCGGTGCGCGATGCGGCCACGCTGGCGCGGATCCGTGCCCTGGCCATTCCACCGGCCTACACCGAGGTGTGGATCTGCGCGCTGCCCAACGGCCACCTGCAGGCCACCGGCCGCGATGCGCGCGGGCGCAAGCAGTACCGCTACCACGCCGACTGGGCGCGGGTGCGCGGGGAGGGCAAGTTCGACCGCGTGATCGCCTTCGGCAAGGCGCTGCCGGCGTTGCGCCGGCGCCTGCGGCGCGATCTCAAGCTGCCCGGCCTGCCGCGCGACAAGGTGCTGGCGATCGTGGTCGCCCTGCTGGCCGGCACCCTGGTGCGCATCGGCAACAGCGCCTATGCCCGCGACAACCGTTCCTACGGGCTGACCACGCTGCGCAACCACCACCTGGCCGTGCTCAAGGGCGGCCGGGCGCGGATGCGTTTCCGCGGCAAGTCCGGGCAGGCCCAGGAAGTGGAGGTGGACGACCGCCGCCTGGTGCAGTTGATCCGGCGTTGCCAGCAGCTGCCCGGACAGGCGCTGTTCCAGTACCGCGACGATGACGGCACGGTACAGCCGGTCGATTCGGGCCAGGTCAACGACTACCTGCATGCGGCGATGGGCAGCGACTTCAGCGCCAAGGATTTCCGGACCTGGGGCGGCACGGTGGCGGCGCTGCGCCAGCTGGCGGCCACCGCATTGCCCGAACCGCCCAGCGAACGCGCGCTGGCGGCGCTGCAGAAGGAGGTGGTGTGCGAGGTGGCCAAGGTGCTCGGCAATACCCCGGCGGTGTGCCGCAAGGCCTATATCGACCCGTGCGTGTTCGAGGGCTGGCGGGCCGGCGCATTGGCCGGCTTGGCCGGGCTGCGTGGCGAGCGCCAGTGGGAACAGGCGGCGCTGCGCTTCCTGCGCAGCGCGCGCCGGCGCGCGCGCTGAGCCGGCGCGGCGGTCAGCCGCAGTAGGGTCAGCCGCAGTAGATCGCGGTGATGTTGTTGGTGGCGCCGGTTTCGATGGTCAGCCGCTCGCCACCGCTTTGCGCGCCGGGGCTGGGGTCGGCCGCGCCACTGGCGGTCGGTCCGCTTTCGCGGCGCTGGCCGCGCACCACCGCCACCTGCAGGCTGTCGCTGTCCACCCGCGCACGTTCGATGGTGGCCGCCGAGGCCGCCAGGCCGACCGCGCCGCGCACCTTGTCGACATGGCACTGGCCGGAAATGACGCCGTCGATCGGCTGCACCTGGGCGACCGGGGTAGTGCTGCAGGCGGCAAGGCCGGCGATCGCGGCAACCGCGAAGAGGGGGCGATACATGGGATGACTCCAACGGGGTTCTGGCACTCAGGGTGCAGCGGCCGGCGTATGCAGCGGATGAATGCCGTTTACACCGCACCCACACCGCATTCACCGGGTCCGGGCCGGTGCTCGACCACACTGTGGGCAACCATCATGCGTGGAGAACACCCATGGCCATCTGCGATGTCTGCGGCAACGATTACGACAAAAGTTTCACCCTGACCCAGGGCGAGCGCAGCGGCACCTACGATTCCTTCGAATGCGCCATCCACGCCTTTGCGCCCCGTTGCGCGCACTGCCGGTGCGCCGTCATCGGCCACGGCAGCGAGGGCAATGGGGCCATCTATTGCTGTGCGCACTGCGCCAGCCACGCCGGCGTCCAGGGCGTGGCCGATCGCGCCTGATGCCCCTGCCTGAAGGAGCCGACCATGGCCACTGCCAACAAGACCCGTAAACGCCCCGCCAAGGCCACCAAAGCCCCACCCAAGCGATCTACCGCGGTGGCCAGCGTCGCCTCCGGCAAGGCCGTGGCAGGCGATTCGCGCACCGACCGCGTGGCCGCGCGCCAACGTCGCCTGCAGGAACAGGAGGCCGCCAAGGACGCACGCGCCACGGCGAAGAAGGCCGGCAAGAAGACCGCCAAGAAGGCGACCCAGGCCGGCACCCGCCGGCAACCGGAGAAGATGCCGGCCCAGCACCTGGCCAAGCCCGGCAACGAACACGAGCTGCAGTTGGCACCGCGCTTCCTTGCTCCCGACTACCAGGGCAGCGGCAAGCTGCAGGGCAAGCGCGCGATCATCACCGGCGCCGATTCGGGCATCGGCCGCGCGGTGGCGGTGCTGTTCGCGCGCGAAGGCGCCGATGTGGCGGTACTGCACCTGGATGAAGATGCCGATGCGCAGCTCACCCGCAGGCACGTGGAAGCCGAAGGCGGCCGCTGCGTGGTGATTTCCGGCGACGTGCGCGACCCGAAATTCTGCAACAAGGCGGTGAAGCAGGTGGTCAAGGCGTTCGGCGGGATCGACATCCTGGTCAACAACGCCGCCTTCCAGCTGCATTGCCAGCGCCTGGAAGACCTGGAGGACGCGCATCTGCAGGAAACCCTGCAGACCAACATCGCCGGCTACATCCAGATGGCGCGCGCGGTGCTGCCGCACCTGCAGGAAGGCGACTGCATCATCAACACCGGTTCGGAGACCGGCCTGTTCGGCAGCAAGGCGCTGATCGACTATTCGGCCACCAAGGGCGCCATCCATGCGTTCACCAAGGCCTTGGCCAGCCAGCTGCTGCCGCGTGGGATCCGGGTCAACGCGGTGGCGCCCGGCCCGGTCTGGACCCCGCTCAACCCGGCCGACAAGCAGGCCGCCGATGTGGCCGAGTTCGGCAGGAACAGCGACATGGGCCGCCCGGCGCAGCCGGAGGAACTGTCCCCGGCCTATGTGTTCCTGGCCTCGCCAGTCACCGCCAGCTACATCAGCGGGGTGATCCTGCCGGTGATGGGCGGGCCGCACGGTTGAGGGCGGGGCGGTCGCCATGGAAGGCGGCGATTTTCGGATGACGTCCCGCCGGACACGATCCGGCTACCCCCGGGGAGCATGTCGTGGCCCCCATACGACCGCCATGGCGCCGCACCGGCGGTGCCACTGGTTTGCGCGCGTGGCGCAACGGTCGGCACCGGGAGGCGGACGGCAGGACGGTTGCCGGGGTAATGACCGTTCGTCGGCGCGCTACCATCCGGCACTTGACGACAGATGTAGTCACAGGCACGGTAGCGACACGTGTAGTCATCGGAGAGCGTCATGCGCGGCAAGACTATCGGGGACCAGGAGCTGGCCCTGCTGCAATACGTAGCGGAACACGACAGCGCCAGCGTCGGCGAGGTGGCGGCCGGCTTCGGCGAGGAGCGCGGGCTGGCCCGCTCGACCGTGCTGACCATGATGGAACGCTTGCGCAGCAAGGGCTACCTGCAGCGCAGCCAGGTCGCCGGCCTGTACCGCTACGCCGCTACCCGCGGCCAGGACAGCGTGGTGCAGGGAGCGGTGGCCAGCTTCGTGGAAAAGACCCTGCAGGGTTCGGTGTCGCCGTTCGTGGCCTTCCTGTCGCACAAGGCCGAAGTCAGCGACCAGGAACTGGCCGAGCTGGAAGCCCTGGTGGCACAACTGCAATCGCGCAAGCGGGAGGGCTGAACAATGGACAACATGATTGCCGAGATGCTGGCGCGGCTGGGCTGGACCAGCGTACAGAGCCTACTGCTGGTGGCCCTGGTCTGGGCCGTCTGCCGGGCGCTGCCGGCGTTGCCGGCGGCCACCCGTTGCCGGCTGTGGTGGCTGGTGGCCGCGCAGGCCGTGCTCGGCCTGGTCTGGAGCAGCCCGCTGGAACTGGCCGTGCTGCCGGCACCGGTAGTGTACGGCGCCCCGCTGGCACTGCCGGCGGTGCAGGGCGCACTGACGCTGGCTCCGGCCGCGCTCGATGCGGCCAGCCCCGCCGCGCCGCCCTCCGCACTGTGGTCGTGGCCGGCCCTGCTGCTGGCGGCCTGGGCGGCCGGCGTGCTGCTGATGCTGCTGCACACCCTGCGCCAGTACCGGCACAGCCGCGCGCTGGTGCGCAGCGCCGTGGACTGCACCGATGCCACCCTGCAGCAGGCACTGCAACTGGCGGCCGAAGCGCACGGCCTGCGCCATGCGCCACGGCTGAAGATGTCCGCACAGATCCATTCGCCGCAGCTGATCGGCCCGTGGCATCCGGTGCTGTTGCTGCCCGCCCGCGAGCTACCGGCGATGAGCGCCGATGCGCTGGACATGGCGTTGACCCATGAGCTGGTCCACCTGCAGCGCCGCGACCTGTGGTGGGGCCTGCTGCCGGCGCTGGCGCAGCATCTGTTCTTCTTCCACCCGCTGGTGCACCTGGCCGGGCGCGAATATTCGCTGGCGCGCGAAGAAGCCTGCGACGGCGCGGTGGTGGCCGGCCATGGGCATTGCCGCCACGACTATGGCCGGTTGCTGCTGCAACTGGGCGTGGCGCCGCGCCCAGCGCTGGGGGTGGCCAGCGCGTCGCCGAACTTCCGCAGCCTGAAGCGGCGCCTGTTGAGCCTGCAGCACACCCGCCGCTTCCCACGCGTGGCAGCGTTGGCGATCACGGCGGTGTTCGTGCTGGTCGGAGTGGCGCCGCTCAGGCTGGTCGCGGCAGTGCCATCGCCGCCGCCAGCGCCGCGCGCGCCGGTACCGCCAGCACCGCCGGCCCCACCGAGGGCATCGGCCGTGCTGCCGGCGCCCGCTGCACCGGCGGCGCCCGCCGCGCCGGCCGCACCGGCTAGAGCAGCCGAAGTGGCCGAAGTGGCCGAAGCGGCTGACGCAGCCGACGCAGCCGAGCCCGATGCGCATGAGGAACATGAGGAGCACGAGGAACATGCCGACAGCGGTGACGGGATGGTCACCCACGGTCGCCTGGACCTGTCGCGGCAGCCGGCGCAGGCGTTCGTGCTGATGGGCAATGGCGACAATTTCGTCGACGCCTCGCTGGCCGACCTCAAGCAGGCCCGGCGCGATGCCGGCGACGGCGACCCGGCGCTCTGGGTGCGCCGCGGCCATCAGCGTTACCTGATCCGCGACCGGGCAGTGCTGCAGCAGCTGTCCCAGGCCTATGCCGAGGTCGGCGTGCTCGGCACCCGGCAGGGACAGATCGGCGAGCGCCAGGGCGCGCTGGGCGAGCGCATCGCGGCGATGTCGGTCGATGTGACCGCCGATGTCATGGCCTCGGTCGACGTCGCCGAGATCGCCAACCGGGCCGCGCAGCAGGCACGCCAGGACGCACGGCGCGCGGTGGACGACCGCGAGATCGCGCGGATCGCCCGCCAGCAGGCCGAACTGGGCAAGGAGCAGGCGCGCCTGGCACGGCTGCAGGCGGTCGCCTCGGCGCGTGCCGCACGCGAGGTGCGCGTGGCGATCGACCAGGCGCTGTCCAGCGGCAAGGCGCAGCGCATGGGCGATTGAGTGGGGGATGCACGGCGGGCGGGCCGTCGCCCGCCGACGGACCTGGTGACGCGGATCGGCGCCATGGCGCGCAGCGCAGGGCCGTAGCGCGCCAGCGCGACACGGCCGCTCAAGTTCGCCTGGGCGCTGCCGATAGGCCTGTGCAGGCGCGCGGTACGCGTCGCGTCCGCGCGCCCTGCATTCTTTCCCGATTCGACAAGGATGTTCATGAAATTTCCGATCGCGCTACTGCCGATGGCGCTGTGCGCCATGCTGGTGTCCCCGTCCGCAGGCGCCGTGCATGCCGAGACCGTCGAAGGAGTGAAGGCGGCCGGCATCGTGTTCCAGCCGTTGAAGGGCGCCGGCACCGTTGCGGTCAGGACCAAGGGCCAGCGCATGGTGGCGTTCGGCCTGGGCATGGTGGTGGGCAATGCGATGGGCAGCCCGGTCGGCAACCTCCAGGACGCGATGCAGGTCGCCCAGATATCCAGCGACCTGACCCAGCGCAGCATCAATGAATTCGGCCACCAGCGGGTGGCGCAGCAGGGGCCGGCGGTGCTGGTCCAGGCGGCGTTGCAGGCATGGGCGGGGTCGGCCGGCGTGCCGGTGGCACGCGATGCCAAGGCCGGTTACGAGATTGCGCTGCGCCAGGAGCAATGGTCGCTGGACTACGAAGGCATGTTCAAGGACGACTACATCCTGTCCTACACCGTCACCGCCACCTTGAAGGCGCCGGGCGCCCGGCGCGCCAGCGCGCGCGGCAGCTGCCAGGGGCAGTTCGAACAGAAGCGACCGCTGCAGGAATGGCAGGCCGACGACCATGCCGCGGTAGCGGCAGCCTCGCGGGAGATTGGCCCCGAATGCGCGGTGGTGATCGCACACATGCTGGGGCTTGCCGACCGGGAAACGATCACCGCGCTGATCGGCGCACCCGGCATGCCGGACGCTGTGGCCGATACCGATACCGATACGGCCGTGGCAGCGGAGCCGGAACCCTCGGCCGAGCCACTCGACGCGGATGCACCCGGCGCGCCGCTCGACACCACGGTATCCCCCGCCGACGCACCGGACCATGTCGTGGAAGGCGCTGCGCCGGTGCAGGGATGAGCGCGCCGGGCGCGGCTCCGGCGCGGTGATGCCATCGCGCTGCCTGCCACCGATGCAGGCAGCGCGCTGCGCTCAGCCGCAGTTGGCGCGCACGATCCGGTTCTGCGCATCCACTTCGATGCTGAGGCGGTCCTCGCGGAAATCCATGGTCATCGCCATGCCCGGCTTCAACACCCGCGCGTGGCGCGCGCCGCTGTCCTGCACGGCCTTCTTGATCACCGCCTCGGTGGCGGTCTGGCCGGCCAGGCCGGTGAGCTTTTCCGGGTCGCAGCGTGCGCCGGCATCGGCACCGGCGGCCACCGGGTCGGCCGAAACGGTGGGCGTTGCGGTGCTCTTGTGTGGCTGGCTGCAGGCCGCCAACGGCAGCGCACAGCCGAGGGCAAGCAGGATATTCAAGCGCATGGCAGGGACTTCCGACGGGGTAGGCCCACAGTGTGGCCGATGGCGCCGTCAGCCGGCGTCAACGCCGAAGGCAGGAGGGCAATTGCATGGATTCCGATGGATTGGCCGCGCCGGGCCGGCTACAACACAGGTCCACCTCCCACAAGGCTGCTGCCCATGAAAACCGTGCTGATCCCTGTATTGCTGGCGCTGGCCGCTGGCCGCTGGCACGGCCCCGGCGCAGGCCGACCCGGCCGGCGATGAACTGGCCGATTCGGTGTGTGTCGCATTGAACTTTCCTGCCCTGCCACCGGGTTATGCGGCGCCCAACGACCGCGATATCAGCGTGCCCGGCGTGGCCGGCGACGGGCTGGTCTACGAGGAACATGGCCGCCACTGGCTGCGCTGGACCAAGCTGGACATCGCGCCGGCCGCCACGACCGCGGCGACCTTCCATGCGCTGTGCCGGGTCTACCGCCAGCCGGGCATGCCCGGCGACGATACCGTGCCCAGCGCCACCTTCCTGGTCAAGGTGGAAAAAGTGACCGGGCCGGGCGAGCACCGGTTCACCTTCCGTCGCGATCCCTGAGCCGGCCTACTGCGGCTGCAGCGCCAGCGTGTCGCGCTCGCGCTGCTGTTCGGCCACCAGCCGCAGCATCAGCAGCGACAGGGTGACCACGTCCTGGTGGTTGTGCTCGGCCACGCGGCGCAGGTTCACCGCACTGCCGCCGCGCAGGTAGTTCAGCCACGCCGCCGGCGCTTCCGAGCCAGGCAGGTCGTCCTCGCGCACGATCTGCAGCAGCTGGCGCTCGATGGTGGCCAGCCGGCAGTTCTCCCAGGTGCCGCGGTAGCGGCGGCGGGTGGGGAACAGCAGGTCGACGTGGTCCAGCGGCGTGATCGGGCAGCGCTGCCGTGCCAGCCGGTAACGGGTCTTGAGCAGCGGGGCGTCGTAGCAGCGGCCGTTGTAGCTGGAGAACACCGTGCTGGGTTGAAGCCAGCCGGCGAACTCGCGCAGCATCGCGGCTTCGGCCGCCATCGTGGTCATCAGCAGCTGGCGGATGCGCAGGCCGTCGCCGCGCTCGGGATGGGCCTGCCAGTCCGCCGCGCCGATCATGAAGGCGCGGGTGCCGGTGCCGCCGGCCAGGCCGGTGGTTTCGGTATCGAAGAACAGCAGGTCCTGCGGCCGCACCTGCTCGCCCTCGCGCTTGGCAAAGGCCAGCGACAGTGGTTCGGTGGGGATGGCCTGGGCGACGAACGATTCGATCAGGAACAGGCCCGGTGCGATTTCCTCGCCGGGCACGTGGCGGTCCCTGGCGTTTTCGCGCGGTGCGGCTGCGCTGCTGCCGCGTTCGCGCAGCCCGAGCAGGCGGCGCAGGCCACCAATCTCCGGCTTGCGCAGCGCGGGCGCGGGGACAGCAACAGGAACAGCGGGAACCGCCGGTGCGGTCTCGCGTGCGGCGGCGCCGGTCGGTTTGTGCCGGATCTCCTGCTCGACCCAGCCGAAAACGGAGGCGGGCGCAGGCGTGCGCGCACGCGCGTCGTTGGCGGCGGCCGGAAGCGCGGCTGCGGGTTCGGTGGGGTGTGCCGACCAACGGTCGGCACCTACCGGATTTTCAGGCGTCGCCGCCGTCGCATCACCGGCCTGCCGGCGCAGCAGGCGCAGCTTGTCCAGGCTCAGGCTCACGGGGCGACCACCTCGGCGTGCTGGCGCTCACGTTCGGCCGCGGACGGCAGCGCCGCGCTGTCGAACAGGTCCAGCACCTTCAACGCCAGCGCCTTCGGCGTGGTGGCATCGTCTTCCTGGCCGGCCAGCACCGGGCCGACGCAGGCCGGGCAGCCGGCCTTGCAGTCGCAGCCCTGCACCAGTTCGCGCGCGCGTAGCAGCAGCTCGGCCTGGCGCACCCACAGTGGCTCGCTCAGGCCCACGCCGCCGGGGAAGTTGTCGTACAGATATACCGTGGGCACGAACTGCTGCTGCAGTTCGATCGCGCTGGCATCGAACTCGGCGCCACGCAGCTGCCCGCGCCCGCTCTGGTCGGCCACCGCGAACCACGCACCATCACCATTGCCGACCGCCTTCTGCAGGTCGCGCGCATCGGCCATCACCGCCACCGTGGCGACGATGTGCAGCGCGTAGGCGGCGCCGAGGAAACCGTCCAGCGCTTCCTGCTTGCTGTCGAACGCGGTCAGCAGCAAGGCCTGCGGCAGCTGCCACCACACCGCCGTGGTGTGCAGCTCCTGGTCGGGCAGGTTGACCGGGCCGTAGCCGATGTTCTCGTGGGTGTAATAGCGGATCTTCTTGTAGCCGGCCACCCGGCGCACCACGTGCACCTCGCCGTGGTGCGCATCGCCGCGTCCGGCGATGCAGCCGTCGAAGCGGTCCAGCACCTTGAGCTTGGTGAAGTCGATGCTGTCGGTGTAGTAGTCCACATGGGTGCGGGTGACGTAGGCCTTGCGGCCGTCCCAGTCCAGCCGTTCCACCTGGTAGGGGGTGGACTGCACCATGTGGATGGCGCCTTCGTACAGTGTCAGCGCGGCGGCCGAATAATCCACCTCGGCGATGATCTGCTGCTTGCCGTCGCTGCGGTCCACCACCACGAAGTTGCCGTCGGCCACCGAGCGCAGGCTGACCGCGTTGGCCGGGTAGCTGTCGGCGATCCATTCCCAGCGCTCGCCTTCGCGATGCACCACCTCGGTTTCGGCCAAGGCTTCCAGGAACACCAGCGGGTCGATCGGGCCGAACGGATCCCCGGCCAGGAACGGCAGCTCGAAAGCGGCGCAGCGGATATGGTCGAACAGGATCAGCGGCTGGTCCGGCGCGGTCCGGGCGTGTTCGGGCGAGGCATCGGCGAAGAAGTCCGGGTGCCGCACCACGTACTGGTCCAGCGGCTGCGAACTGGCCACCAGCACCCCCAGCGCCGGCTGCTGGCGGCGCCCGGCGCGGCCGAAGCGCTGCCAGGTGGCGGCCACGCTGCCCGGGTAGCCGTTGAGCACCACCACGTCCAGGCTGCCGATATCCACGCCCAGCTCCAGCGCCGAGGTGCTGACGATGCCGTCGATCTGCCCGGCGCGCATCGCCCGTTCGGTCTCGCGGCGTTCGGTGGGCAGGTAGCCGCCGCGGTAGGCGCGGATGCGCGCGGGCTTGCGCGGGTCGTGGTCGAAGATGTCCTTGAGGTACTTGGTCAGCACTTCGACCATCAGCCGGCTCTGGGCGAAGATCAGGGTCTTCAGCCCGGACTTGATCGCGATGCGCGCGATGCGGTTGCTCTGCGAGCGCGCCGAGGCGCGCAGGCCGAGGTCGGCATTGATCACCGGCGGGTTCCACAGCAGCACATGCTTGGGCCCGCTGGGCGCGCCGGACTCGGTGATGGCGGTGACCGGCGCTTCGATCAGCGCCTGCGCATGCGCCTGCGGGTTGCCGATGGTGGCCGAGCACAGGATGAACTGCGGCTCCACCCCGTAGAACGCGCAGATCCGCTTGAGCCGGCGCAGCACGTTGGTGACGTGGCTGCCGAACACGCCGCGGTAGGTATGCACTTCATCGATCACCACATAGCGCAGGTTCTCGAAGAACTGCGCCCACTTGGTGTGGTGCGGCAGGATCGCCTGATGCAGCATGTCCGGGTTGGAGACCACGATGTCGCCGTGCAGGCGGATCGCCTGGCGCGCATCGCCGGGGGTGTCGCCGTCGAAGGTGAAGGCCTTGACCCCGAGGTCGCCGGCGCGGTTGAGTTCCAGCAGCTCGGCCACCTGGTCCTGGGCCAATGCCTTGGTGGGGAACAGGTACAGCGCCTTGGCCTTGCCCTGCATCGCCGCGCTGACCACCGGCAGGGTGTAGCACAGCGATTTGCCGCTGGCGGTGGGGGTGACGATGGCTACGTGCTCGCCGCGCTGGCTGGCCTCCCAGGCCTCGGCCTGGTGGCTGTAGAGCTGCTCGATGCCGCGGGCCTTCAAGGCGGACGCCAATGCCGCCGGCACGTCGGCCGGCATCGGTGCATAGCGGCCGTCGCGCCCGGGAATGGTGAAGCTGCCGGTGATGCGGTCGGCGTAACGCTGCTGCAGCCGTGCGGTCAGCAGTGCGCCGTTGCGCGAGGGCAGCCCGTCGGTGGTGGCAAGGCGGCGCTCGGCGTCTTCGGTGCGCTTGGCAAGTTCGTAGGCCATGGGAACAACGGTCTGCAAAGGACGCCATGGAAACACAGCGGCGTCTCAATGTTTGAGATCGGCCGGGTCGACGCGTGAATGGTTCAGCGCTGCGGTGCGTCGGCAGCGCCTGGCCTCTTGACCGCGTCGTCGAGCGCTTCGCGGACGCGCCTTCGGACACGCGACATCGGCGACGGGCCCTGCAACGCGGCAGAATAGGCAGGTGCGGTGCGCCTTCGATCCATGTCCAGGGCGCACCGGCGATCTTCCCGACTGGAGTTCCACCGCGCATGCAGCGTCTGTTCTTCCTCGTGGCCCTGTCCGTCCTGCCAGGCGTTGCGCTGGCGCAGGACAGCGCCGACAGCGGCACCTGCCGCAACGGTGCCTTCCCTACCGAACAGGGCGACTTCGCCGTGGCCAGGGTCACCGGCGGGGCGCGGCTGTACCTGCTGGGCGACCTGGACGGCTGCCCGGCCAAGGGCGAACCGGCGTGCCGTCAGCGCAGCTATGTGGTGGCCGGCGATACCGTGATCACCGGGCGCATGCACGGCAGCTACCGTTGCGCGTTCTTCCCCAACGCGGTGGGCGGCAGTGCCGGCTGGGTGGATGCCGCCCGCCTGCAGCCGCTGCCGGTGCAGGCCGCGCCGGCCCTGCGCGACTGGGCCGGCCACTGGAGCAATGGCGACGACAGCCTGGTGCTGGGCGTGCGTGACGGCCAACTGGCCGTCACCGGCGAGGCGTTCTGGCCCTCGGCCAAGCCTACCCCGCAGCGGCCCTACGGGCCCAACCTGGGGCAGATCGACGCGGTCGCGCGCCCGCAGGGCGCGGTGGTGGACTTCGTCGACGGCGATGATGCGGGCTGCCAACTGCAGGCACGGCTGCTGGGCGGCTATCTGATCGTGTCCGACAACAGTGGTTGCGGCGGCATGAACGTGCGCTTCAACGGCGTGTACCGGCGCCAGGCCGGCAAGCGCCCGGCGCCGTGACCGCCAGGGCAACCAACGAAATCTGAAGCCTGCACCCGTATCCTTGGGTGCAGCATTCAACGCGCAGGGATGATCGGCCGTGGTACGACGTGGATCCCAGGCAGTGGTACTGAGCGCGCTGCTCATGGCAGGTACGGCCGGCGCGCAGACCGCAGCGCCGCCACCGCCGCAGACCCGGCCCTCGCCGGAGGTTGCAGCGCCGGCCGCTGCGCCTGCCGATGTCACCACCTTGGGCGAAGTGCGTGCGCTCAAGCCCGAGGACGACCAGCCGCTGGATCTGTACCGCTTCAGGAATCCGGTGCAGCCACCGCCCAACCGCTTCAGCCGTAGCTGGAGCGAGCCGCCCTCGCCCGAGCAGGTCAGCATGAGCGGCGGCTACCTGATGATGGGCATCAACTACGGGCTGTCCAAGGCCGCGCAGGGCCTGCACAAGCTGAGCGGCGGCCCGGACCAGATCCAGCCGGCCATCGCCCGTCCGCCGCCGGAGCTGAACGCCGACCAGCGACGCCGCGCGCAGCAGTTGTGCGCGCAGGGGGATTGCGCGGCGCCGCCCGGAAACTAGGCCGGCGCCGAATCCGCGCGCGGTCGCCGCCGCTCCAGCCACCACAGCAGGCCGCTGACCAGCACGAAGGCCAGCAGCCACGGCCAGCCTGGGCCGGGCACGCGATGGGTGGCCGCCGAAGCATGTGCGGCATCGCCCAGGTGCACGGCGTTGGCGTCGCGCAGTTGCTGGCGGTACAACGCCCGCGCGCCGGCGGGATCGAAGACGTACAACGCCTGGATGGCATCGCCGTGCTGCAGCTGATGCCAGCCCGGCTGCTGCGGCCAGTAGCCGGCGCAGTGCTCGGCACCGCTGGACGGGTCGATGACCAGGGTGGTGCCGCTGCCGTCCGGGGCGCGCACCTGGATGGGCCCGGGCAGGTTGCACAGCGCGATGCGTTCGCCGGCCCAGGGTGTTCCGCTGCCGGGGCGGATCGTGGCACTGGCCGGCAGCGGGCGGGCCAGCGTGGTCAGCACGCCGCTCCAGAGTTCGGCATGGCGGTCATCGCGGCCAGCCAGTACCAGCCGATAGCTGTCGGTGACCGGCAGCAGTGCCAGCCGGCCCTGGCCGATGCTGCGCCAGCCACCGATCGCTGCGCCCTTGGCATCGTGCAGCAGCGCGCCGGCATCGGCCGCGCGCAGGCTGAGTTGCTCCAGCGCCGGAGCGGCGGCACTGCGTGATGCGGTGTCGGCCTCGTCGGTATGGGCGGTGCGCTGGCTGGCCGGGCGCTGCGGTCCACGCCGTGCCTGCAGCAGCGCCGGGTCGGGATCGGCCGGCAAGGTCAACGACACGCTCTGGTTGCTGCCGCTTATCGCCAGGCCCCAGCGGCGCAGCGCCTGGCGCGCGCTGTCGGAAAGCGGCCCGGAGGTACGCACCAGCACCCCCAGCCCGTTGCGCAATGCCTGCTGCACGGCGCCACGCTGGGCGCCATCGAGCGCGGCCAGGCTGCGTTCGTCGAGGATCAGCACGTCGCTGGCGGCCAGGCGCGCGGCGTTGAGCGCAACCGGGGCATCGCCCAGCATGACTCCGCCACCGGCGCTGGCCTGCGCCTGCACGGCCAGCCCGGTGTCGGTGGCCCAGCGGCGCAGGTACTTGAGTTCCGGCCCCGGTGCACCGGCCACGATCAGCACGCGCGGTGCGGGCTGGTCCACGGTCCGCAGCGGGACCACCATGGTGTCCACCACGTGCTGCCCGGCGTCGAGCAGGCGCAGGCTGAATTCACTGCGTCCGCTGGCGCGCGCCACGCCCTGCAGGCGCACGCGGCCGTCGCCGGCGATGCGCGCGCGATCGACCACCACCCCGGCCGGATCCAACAACTCGGCACTGGCCGTGGCCACGCCCTGCGCACGCGCGCGCACGGCGAATACCGCGCCCGGTGCGGTGATCGCCGGTGGCTGCAACGCCACCCAACCGCGTGGCGGCGCGGAGGCGATCCAACTGACCTGCGCGGTCAGCGCGGTATCGCGATCACGGGCGGGCAGGCCATCGCCGATGACGCGCAACGACTGCGTGCCCGGGTGCTGGCGCAGCGCGGTGGCCAGGTCGGGCGCGCGCATGCTGCCGGCGCCAGGCGCCGCTTCGGGCAGGGCGATGACGGTATCGCCAACCGCCGTGGTTGCCTGCAACGCAGCAGCGTTGGCGGTCAGTACCGTCAACCGGTGGGCGACGGCGGTGACCGACGGTGGCACCAGCGTGAGGTACAGCAACGCCGCGCTGGCGGCCTGCAGCACCAGCAGGGCCGCCAGGCGCAGGCGCGATCCTTGCCGCGGCGGCCACAGCAGGCGGGCGCTGCCGAGCAGCACGATCACGGCCAGCGCGAGGGCGATTCCGTGCGTCGCGCTCATCGGCTGTCCTCCAGTGCATCCAGGTAGGTCTGCTCCATGCGCCCGGGCGCGGTGCGCCGCGACACCTGTGGCAGCGGCCGCAGCAAGGCACGCCACAGCTGCGCGCGCAGGGCATGGCGGCAGTGCACGCAGTCCGGCGCTGCGCGCAGTTCCTCGATCGCCGCCGCCAGGCTGAGCGGGTCGGGCAGGCGCGCCTGGTTGCCGCGCAGCCACCGGGTCAACGCGTCCAGGTCCGGCGCGGCAGCGCTGTCGGCCAGCTGCTGCCAGACCGCCACGATCGACGGATCCGGCGCTGCCACGGCGGTGACGGGCAACGTGCGGCTGGCCAGGTCGGTACGGTCGCCGCTGAGCCGGCGGCCTTCATCGATCGGTGGCAGTTCCGGCCCTACCCGCGCCAGGTAGATGCGTTCGGCCTGCTGCACTTCCTTGATGAAGCCCAGCGCCTTGTAGGCGAACGGCAGGGCGCGCTCGGGCTGGCCCTGGCGCAGTTCGCCTTCGGACGACCACATCTGGTCCAGCGCGGCCTTCAAGGTGGCGCGGGTCTTGGGATCGAGCAGGGTGGCCGCTTCGGCGTGGTCATGGGTGTGGCCGTACTCGGACAGCACGTCGGTGGCGCTGCCGAATACCGGGTTGGCCTCGCCCTTGTCCGGGCCATGGGCGTGGTCGTCGTGGCCGGCCTGCGCGTGGTCGTGGCCATCGTCATGCGCGTGCCCGTCATGGTCGTCATGCGCCGCAGTGGGCGCATCGCTGGTCGGCAAGGCATCGCTGGTCGGTGGCGGCGCCTTGGGCGCGCCTTCGCTCTCCTCGCCGAGGAACTGGCCATAGCGCAGGCGCAGGATGCGCTGGTCCACGCCGATCGCATCGGCGCGCTTGGTGAATTCCTCGGGCGACAGCTGGCGGCGCTGTTTGATCAGTGCCTCGGCGTCGATGATGATCTGGCGCTGGCTGCGGAAATAGGCCGGCAGGGTCTTCTTGACCATGCCTTCCAGGTCGGTGCCCTGGATCTGCTCGGCGCTGGGCAGGCGCAGGATCAAGCTGGTGCTCTGCGCGGTCTGCGGCGTGGGGCTGCGGTTGTCGCGCACCTGCAGCTGGGCGATCACATCGTTGCCCGGTGCGGCGCCCAGCGCGGCCAGGTCCAGCGTGCGCGCGAAGCGGCGCTGGGTGGCCGGGCCGCTGCCGGACAGGCTGAAGCGCTGCTCGCGGAAGCTGATGTTCTCGCCGCTGCCCTGGGCCAGGGTGACCTTCAGCTCGGCGTTGGCAGCCACGCCGTGGTCGTCGCTGGCTTCGAACGCCAGCGCCCACTGGCGTTGCCCGGGCGTACCCGGCACCAGGCTGCGGTCGGGGGTGATCACGCGCACGGTAGGGGGTTGGTCGGGCACCACGTCCAGCCGGTACAGGCGGCTGTCGCGCAGTGCGGGGGTGGTGACGATGCGGTACAGCGCCGGGCGCGCTGCGGTCCACTGCGCGTGCCACTGCTCGCCGTCGCGCTGCAGTGCGATGCGTTGGCCATCGTGGAACTGCAGCACGGCCGCACTCGGCTGCGCGCTGAAACGCAGCGCCCATTGCAGCCGGCTGCCTTGCGCAACCTTGGCATCCAGCGTGCTCTGCACGCGCGTGGGTTGGCCGGTGTAGGCCGGTGCGTCGATCTGCAGGCGGGTGGATTGCAGCCGCGGCGGCTGCGCCGGGGTGGCGGCGGGGGCGCGGCTGGCCGGCAGCAGGGGCGAGGGGCCGCCGGCGCGCGGCCAGCCCAGCGCCAGTGCCGCCAGCAGCATCGCGCCGGTCCAGGCCAGCAGCAACGCGCGCCCGGGCCAGGGCGCGCGCAGGTCGGGCATGCGTGCCTGCAGCGCGCTGGTGACATGCGCGCGCTGGCGCTGCTGCAGCGGGTTGAGCGTTTCCGCTGCGGCGAACAGCAGGTCGGCGCTGTCCTGCACGATGGCATGGGTGTCCAGCTGGCGCACCAGCCAGCGCCGGTCGAGCTGCCGCACGCGCCAGGTGGCGATGCCGGCGGTGGCCAGCAGGCTGAGCAGCAGTACCGCCGTGGCCGCATTGAAGCCGCCCAGGCGCAGGGCCAGCGCGGTCGATGCCAGCGCAACCGGCACGCCGATCAGCATGCCGGTCCACCACTGGCGCCGCCGCGCGCGCTGCCAGGCCTGCTGCACCACCGGGCTCATGCGCTGGCCCTGCGGCGCGCAGCGGTGGCCAGCCAGCGCTCCAACGCGAACACCAGCACGATCGCCAACAGCAACCACGGCGCCAGCTCGCGCGGCTGCGCGCGGGGCGCGGCTGCGCCGGTCAGCGGGGTGTGCGCGCCGGCCATGGCCAGTCGTGGCGCCGGGGCCGGCCTGACGATGGCCAACAGGCGTTGCGGGAACGTTGCCTCGCGCAGCACCGGCAGTTCGGCCGGCGCCAGCGGGGCGGTAAAGCGCAGCAGGCGGCCGGCGCCAACCGCGCGTTGTTCGAGCACCGGCAGGTCATCGGCGTCGCGCAGCAGCACCGACCAGGCCGCGTCGTGACGGGGTGCGGGCGGCGTGGTCAGCACCGTGCCGCCGCGCTCCAGCCAGGCCTGCCATGCCGCCGGCAGGGGCGCATCGGACAGCCACACACCGGTCTGCGCGTCATCGGGGGGCACGCCGTCGGCGCGCTGCGCTGCCAGCGGTTGGCCGGTCCACGCACGCTGCAGCGCATCGAGTACGCGCAGGGCCTGTGCATCGGGCGGCGCGCCGCCCGGCTGCAGCTGCACGCCACGCTTGCCGGACGGCGTGGCGGGCACGGCGGCCGTCACCGTGCGCCAGGTGACCGGGCGCGACAGGCGCGGGCGCTGCGCATCCAGCCCGGGCATCGGGTCGGGCACGTAGACGGTCAGCGGCGTACCGGCCGGCAGGGTCTGGTCCAGCTCGCGCAGCAGGCTGGCCAGTGGCTGCGCGGCCGGCGGCGATGCCGCCTGCAGCGCAGGGAAGCCGGGCGCCAGCCAGCGCCAGTCGGCGTCGCGGTCGGCACCGCGCAGTGCCGCGCCATCCAGCCCGGGGGCGACCGCCGTGACCGGATGGGTGTCGACCGCACCGCCATGCAGCAGCGGGCGTGCCAGCAGCAATGCCAACGCGGCCAGCAGCAGCAAGCGCACCAGCAGCAGCGGCCATTCGTCCAAACGGATGCGCTGGCGCGGGCGGGCCTTGGCCCGCAGCCAGCGCAGCGCGGCGAACTCCAGCGGTGCGTCGTGCTGCCGGCGGGCAAGGTGGATCAACAGCGGCACCAGCCAGGCGGCCAGCGCCAGCAACCCCAGCGGGAACAGCAGGCCCAGGCTCATCGCGTGCCGCCGCGGCCGAACAGGGCGCGCAGCGGCGCATCCAGCGGCTGGTCCAGGTAGCCGATCGCGTGGGCGATGCCAGCGGCCTGCAGCCGCGCCTGCAACGCGCGCTGGGCCTGGTCGAAGCGGGCCAGGTAGTAAGTACGCAGCGCGCGACCGTCGCCGAGCAGTTCCTCGCCGGTTTCCGGATCATGGAAGCGATGGCCGTCGGTGAACGGAAAATCGCGTTCCTCGGCGCTGAGCAGCTGCACCTGGAACACATCGCGGCGTGCGCCGGCCAGGCGTTCGAGCAGCGCGGTGCCGGCCTCGTCGAAACCATCGCCGAGCGCGACCAGCAGGTCGCCGGCCTGTACGCGTTCCCAGACCGGGCGCAGCGCGGCCACGTCCGGCCAGCCGCCCTGCGCGCGCAGCTGGCGCAGCAGCAGGTGCACGCGGTCGCGTTGGCGCAGGCCGCTGCCGGCGGGCAGCAGCTGCACGCCATCGCCGTTGAGCGCGATCACGCCGAAGCGGTCGCCCTGTTGCAGGGCCAGTTCGACCAGGCAGGCGGCGGTGGCGCAGGCATGGTCCAGCCGCGACCAGTCCGGGCGCGCGCGGTCGTGCTGGCGCGCCGATGCGCTGGCGTCGACCAGCACCCATGCCGTGACCGGGCTTTCGCGTTCGGATTCGCGCACGAAGAAGCGGTCCGAGCGCGCGTAAAGCTTCCAGTCGATCTGGCGCAGTTCATCGCCGGGCTCATAGGCGCGGTACTGCGCGAACTCCAGCCCGGCACCACGGCTGCGGCTGGCGTGCTGGCCGATGCCGTGCGCCCCGGACGCGCGCCGCGGCGCCAGCCGCAACGCCTTCAGGCGGTTGCGGACATCGGCGGGGATGGCGATCGGGGCGTGGCGGTTCACGGGCGTGCGGATCAGGCCGGGAACGGCACGGCCTGCAACAGCGCGGCGATCACATCATCGGCGCCCTTCTGTTCGGCTTCGGCGGCGAAGGACAGCAGCAGGCGGTGGCGCATCACCGGGGCGACCAGGGCCTGCACGTCCTCGCGGGTGGTGGCGAAACGGCCCTGCAGCAACGCCCGCGCCTTGGCCGCCAGCACCAGCGACTGCCCGGCGCGCGGGCCGGCGCCCCATTTGATCCAGTGGTTGACCGCCTGCGGCGCGTCCGGGCCGGGCCGGCTGGCGCGCACCAGCCGGGTGATCCAGCTCAACACGTCATCGCTGACATGCACCTGGCGCACCGCGGCCTGCAGCGCCAGCACGTCATCGGCATGCATCACCTGCGGCACCGTGCCACTGCTGCTGCCGGTGGTCTGCAGCAGGATGTCGCGCTCTTCCTGCTCGCTGGGGTAGTCCACCCGCACGTGCAGCAGGAAGCGGTCCAGCTGCGCTTCGGGCAAGGGATAGGTGCCGGCCTGTTCGATCGGGTTCTGCGTGGCCAGAACGAAGAACGGTGCCGGCAGCGCGTAGGTGGTGCCGGCATAGCTCACGGTGCGTTCCTGCATCGCTTCCAGCAGGGCGGCCTGGGTCTTGGGCGGGGTGCGGTTGAGTTCGTCGGCCAGCAGCAGGTTGGTGAAGACCGGCCCCTGCTGGAAACGGAAATGGCGGTGGCCGGTGCCGTGGTCTTCTTCCAGCAGTTCGGTGCCGAGGATGTCGCTGGGCATCAGGTCGGGGGTGAACTGCACGCGCCGGAACTGCAATTCCAGGGCCTGGCCCAGCGAGCGTACCAGCAGGGTCTTGCCCAGCCCGGGCGCGCCTTCGAGCAGGCAGTGGCCACCGGCCAGCAGCCCGATCAGCAGCTGTTCGACGACCGCGTGCTGCCCGACCACGGCCTGGCCCAGCGCGTCGCGCAGCTGCTGCAGTTTGGGAAGGAGGGCATCAAGGCTGTCGGTATTCATAGGGCGCTCGCAGGAAAATCGGCGTAGAGCCACGCCATGCGTGGCTGAGGAAGCATGAAGAAACTCAGTTGTTCAACGCATACATCACGATGTTGACCCCGAAACGGGTGTTGTCTTCGGCCAGGAAACGCTTGTTGCGCCAGTCGTAATCCCATTCGCAGCCGTAGTCCTTGTTGCTGTAGAGCAGGCCCAGCCGGCCGTCCACCTCGATGCCCTTGAGGTAGTCGTGGACCAGGTCGTCGCCCCAGCCGTTGAGCTCGAAGCCGGTCGCCGGCGGGCCATCGGGAAAGCGGAAGAAGCTGCGGTACAGCGCATGCGTGTTGGGCAGCTTCTTCAGCGCGCTGGCGCCGAACAGCTTGCCCATCTGCGCTTCGAAGGACTTGGCGAACAGGCCGTCGATATCGTGGTTGCAGTCATCGACGAACACAAAGCCGCCATTGCGCACGTAACGCACGAAGTTCTGCCGCTCGGCGGCGTTGAACTCGACCAGCTTGTGCCCGGCCAGGTAGCAGAACGGCGCTTGCAGCATGCGCGGATCGGACAGCGCGACCACATGCTCGTTCGGGTCCACCCGCAGGGAGGTGTAGTCGATCAGCGAGGTGATCAGGTTGGACGGCATGCGCGCGTCCACGTCCCAGTCGCCGGAATCGTACTTCAGGCGGGTGAACCAGAAGTCGTAGCGCCCGGCCTGGGCGCGCGCCGCGGTGGGCAGCGCCGCGAAGGCGGCACTGCCCAGCAGCAAGCGCAGGAACTGCGCGCGGTTCACGCGCGCAGGCCTTGCAGGAACGGAGCGGCAGTGGTCATCGGTCGCATGCGCCGTTCCGTCTCCCGCTTACACCGCGTCGGACAGCGAGGTGAAGGTGAAATCGCGCAGTTTCATCGGCGGAATCATCATCACGAAGCTGGACTCGTCGCCGGCCACGCGCACCGGCTTGCCCAGTTCTTCGATGTTGTTGAGCATGATCACCGGCGATTCGTTGAAGCGGAAGTTCTTCACCGGGTACTTGATCTGGCCGTTCTCGATGTAGAAGGTGCCGTCGCGGGTCAGGCCGGTGAGCAGCACGGTCTGCGGGTCGACCATGCGGATGTACCAGGTACGGGTGACCAGGATGCCCTTCTGGGTGCCGCGGACCAGGTCGGCGGTGCTCTTGTCGCCGCCGCTCATCAGCAGGTTGCCCGGGCTGGCATTGGCGGTCTTGCCCTGCTTCTGCGCCCAGAAGCGCGAGTACTCCAGGTTGGCGATCTTGCCGTTCTCGATGATCGGCAGCTTGGTGCGCGGCAGGCCTTCGCTGTCCCATGGCAGCACCGGGGCGTCGGGGTGCCACGGGTCGGCATGCATGTTCACCCGCGGGTCGAACACCTGCTCGCCGAGCTTGTTGCCGCCGCCCTTCTTGGACAGGAAGCTGCGCCCTTCGTCGGCCGAACGGGCGCTGAAGAAGTTCATCATGAAGCTGATCAGGCCGGCGGCGGCGGCCGGTTCCAGGATCACCGTGTACTTGCCCGGTTCCAGCGCCTTGGCTTCCTGCGATTCGGTGGCCTTGCGCATCGCGATGCGGATGTCCTGGTCGGCCTTGAAGTCGGCGGCATCCTTGAGGTTGCGGCCGACCCAGCCCGACCCGCGGCCGTCTTCGGTGCGCACGGTGCAGGTGTAGTCGAAGCTGGTGCTGCGCTGGTAGGCGAAATTGCCGTTGCTGTTGGCGGTGGCGTAGAAACCCTGGCCGTCCTCCAGGAAGCCGGCGGCGATCAGGCCGTTGCCGCGGCACGGGGCGATCGAGTCGGCGGCGACCTTGGCGCGGAACGCCGGGTCGATGGCGGCGGTGGAGGCGCTGAAGGTCGGGCTGGGAGTGTAGGTCTGCTTGCCGATGGCCGGCAGGAATTCCGGGTTCTCCGGGGCCAGCCGGGCCAGGTCTTCGGCGCGGCGCACCACCCGCTCCAGCGCGGCATCGTCGAACTCGTTGATCGAGGCGGTGCCCACGCGCTTGCCGAAGGCCACGGTGACCGCCAGCTCGGTGTTGTCCACGATGCCGCTGGTGGACACGTTGTTCAGGGCGAAACGGATGTTGCCATTGATCGTGCCGCCCAGCACGGCGGTGCACTCATCGGCCTTGGACAGCGCGATGACCTTGTCGAGGATGGCCTTGGCCTGTGCTTCGGTGAAGATACTCATGGTTGGTAGGCTCCTGACCGGTCAGCCGAGGCTGCGCGCGGTGTTGATGACGTTGATACCGTTGAAGCGCGCGGTGGACGAGCCGTGCGAGACCGCCGAGACCTGGCCCGGCTGGCCCTTGCCGTCGAAGAACGAACCGCCCAGGCGGTAGTCGCGCTCATCGGCCACGGCGCTGCAGGCGTTCCAGAACTCCGGCGTGCGGATCTGGTAGGCCACGTCCTCGAGCATGCGGGTGATCTTGCCGTTCTTGATTTCGTAGAACAGCTGGCCGCCGAACTGCGCGTTGTAGCGCTGCTGGTCGATCGAGAACGAGCCGTCGCCGATGATGTAGATGCCGTTCTCGACGTCCTTGACCAGGTCGGCCACGCTCAGCGGGGTCTTGCCCGGCGCCAGCGACACGTTGGCCATGCGCTGGAACTGCACGCTGGACCAGGAATCGGCATAGCAGCAGCCATCGGAGGCGGTCTTGCCCAGGATATGCGCCTGGTCGCGGATGGTCTGGTAGTCGACCAGCTTGCCGTCGCTGATCAGGTCCCAGCGCTTGGTCTGCACGCCTTCGTCGTCGTAGGCCACCGCGCCGAGGCTGCCCGGCTGGGTCTTGTCGGCGAAGATGTTGACCTTGTCGCTGCCGTACTGGAAATGCTGTTCGCGCTTGTCCAGGGTGGCAAAGCTGGTGCCGGCGTAGTTGGCTTCGTAGCCGAGCACGCGGTCCAGTTCCAGCGGGTGGCCGACCGATTCGTGGATGGTCAGCCAGGTATGCGACGGGTCCAGCACCAGGTCGTACTTGCCCGGCTTGACCGAGGGCGCCTTGAGCTTTTCCTGTGCCTGCCTGGCCGCGGCGATCGCATCTTCCTTCATGTCGTAGGAGGAGCTGTAGTTGACCACCCCGTTGGGGGTGAGCACCTTGCCGGCGGCGGCGCCGTCCATGTACTCGTAGCCCATGCCCATCGGCGCGGACAGACCCTCGCGGGTGCGGAACTTGCCGCTGGCCTTGTCGATCGCGGTGACCGTCATCGGCGCCCAGATGCGGTGCACGTCCTGGTCGATGTAGGAGCCATCGGTGGAGGCGAAGTACTTCTGTTCGTTGACCAGGAACAGCATCGAGTTGACGAAGCTGGCGCCGGCGCCGAGCGCGGCGGCATTGACGTCCAGCAGCAGCTCGACCTTCTCCTTGATCGGTACGTCCATCGCATTCTTGCGGATCGGGGTCTTCCAGCTCACCTCGCCGACGCCCGGGGTGGCGGCCAGCCGCACCGGCGCGGTCTGCACGCCGGCGTTGGCCTTGGCGATCGCCGCGGCCTGCTGCGCGGCGCGGGCCACGTCGGCGGTGCCGAGCTGGTTGGTGGCGGCAAAGCCCCAGGCGCCATTGACGATCACCCGAATGCCCACACCGGTGGACTCGGTGTTGACCACGTTCTGCACCTTGTCCTCGCGGGTGATCACGAACTGGCGCAGGTAGCGCCCGATGCGCACATCGCAGTAGGTGGCGCCGGCCTGGCGGGCGGCGGCCAGCGCCGCATCGGCCAGGCGCTTCTTCAGGCCCAGGTCCAGGGTGCTGTGCAGCTGTTCGGCGGCGATCGCCTTGCCGAAGAACGACGGCACGATCAGACCGCCAGCGGTAAGCCCGGTCAGGGCCAGGAAGTCACGTCTTTGCAAGGCAGCTCTCCACGTCGGTGTGGGGGTGGCAGGGAAACGTCTGGATTGGTGCCACCGCAGGCACGATCAGGCAGCCGCCGGCGGTGGGGTGTAGCGGAAAACAGGACAGCCATCGCGGGTCTGGCAGGGTGTGCTCATCCCAGGCTGCGCGCGGTGTTGATGATGCTGATGCCATCGAAGCGTGCGGTCGAGGAGCCGTGCGACACCGCCGAGACCTGGCCGGGCTGGCCCTTGCCGTCGAAGAACGAGCCGCCGAAGCGGAAGTCGCGCTCATCGCAGATCGCGCTGCAGGCGGCCCAGAACTCCGGGGTACGGATCTGGTAGGCCGCATCCTCGACCATGCCGGCGATCTGGCCGTTCTTGATCTGATAGTACAACTGCCCGCCGAACTGCGCGTTGAAGCGTTGCTGGTCGATCGAGTACGAGCCGCGGCCGTGGATGTAGATGCCGTTCTCCACGTCCTTGATCATCTCGGCCACGCTCAGCGGCGCCTTGCCCGGCGCCAGCGACACGTTGGCCATGCGCTGGAACTGCACGCTGGACCACGAATCGGCGTAGCTGCAGCCATGCGATTGGGTCTCGCCAAGGATATGCACCTCATCGCGGGTGGCCTGGTAGTTGACCAGGATGCCGTCCTTGACCAGGTCCCAACGTTTGGTTTTCACGCCTTCATCGTCGTAGCCCACCGCGCCCAGGCTGCCCGGGGCGGTCTTGTCGGCGAAGAAGTTGACCCGCTCGCTGCCCCAGCGGTAGCCGGCGGCGCGCTTGTCCAGGGTGGCGAAGCTGGTACCGGCGTAGTTGGCTTCATAGCCCAGCACGCGGTCCAGTTCCAGCGGGTGGCCGACGTTCTCGTGGATGGTCAGGAACAGGTTGGACGGGTCCAGCACCAGGTCGTACTTGCCCGGCTTCACCGACGGCGCCTTGAGCTTTTCGCGCGCCTGCCGCGCCGCAGCGATGGCGTCCTCGACCGGGTCGTACGAATCGCGGTAGGCGACCACCCCGCCGGGCAGGGCGATCTTGCCGCTGGCATCGCCATCGAGGAACTCGTAGCCCATGCCCATCGGCGAGGACAGCCCGGCGCGGGTACGGAACTTGCCGCTGGCCTTGTCGATCGCGGTGGCGGTGAACGGCAGCCAGATCCGGTGCACGTCCTGGTCGATGAACGAGCCGTCGCTGGAGGCGAAGTACTTCTGCTCGTTGACCAGGAACAGGGTGGAGTTGATGAAATCGGCGCCGGCGTTGAGCGCGGCCGCGTTCAAACTCAACAGCAGGTCGACCTTGTCCTGGATCGGCACGGCCATCGCGTTCTTGCGGATCGGCGTCTTCCAGCTCACCTCGCCCACCCCGGTCACCGGGGCCAGCTGCACCGGGCGGGTCTGGATGCCGGCGTTGGCGCGGGCGATGGCCGCGGCCTGCTCGACGGTAGCCTTCACCGCCGCCGGGGTCTGCTGGTGGGTGGCGGCAAAGCCCCAGGCGCCGTTGACGATCACCCGGATGCCGATGCCCGAGGACTCGCTGTTGGTGATGTTCTGCACCTGCGCCTCGCGGGTGATCACCGCCTGGTTGAGGTAACGGCCGATGCGCACATCGCAGTAGCTGGCGCCCAGCCGCCTGGCCGCGCCCAGGGCGGCCTCGGCCAGCGCCTTCCTGCGGCCCAGGTCGCCCGGTTCGAGCAACTGCTCGGCGGCGATCAGGTGCGAGTGCGGCAGCATCAGGCCCGCCAGGCCCATCCCAGACAGCGTCAAAAACTCACGGCGTTGCACAGCTTGCGGTTCCCCGGGTACGGCAGCAGGCCCGAAGACCGCTGCAGTGGACAAGTCCCCGACTTTCGGTGGCGCCCGCCGGTGGCACAAGTGACTGCAGTCATGGTTGGATGGGCGTTGTCGAATTCATCTTGAGCATCCATGAGCCAGCAGCGGTGGTCCGAAGCCTGTGAACGCAACCGCGCGCCGATCCTGGCGGTGCTGCGCCAGCACCTGGGCCAGCGCCGGCGGGTGCTGGAGATCGGCAGCGGCACCGGCCAGCACGCCGCGTATTTCGCCGCCGAGCTGCCGCAGCTGCACTGGCAGGCCAGCGACCATCCCGACCATCTGCCCGGCATCGCCGAACGCCTGGCCGCGGCGGCCCTGCCCAATGCGCCGGCGCCCTGGCCGTTGCAGGCGGTGCTGTCGCCGGTGCCGGGGCTGGGCCCGTTGCCGCAGGCGCCGCTGGGGTTCGATGCGGTGTTCAGCGCCAATACCCTGCACATCATGAGCTGGGCGCACGTACAGGCCCTGTTCGCTGGGCTGCCGGCGGTGATGGCCGACAACGCGCTGCTGTGCATCTACGGGCCGTTCAACTACGCCGGGGAGTTCAGCAGCGACAGCAACCGGCAGTTCGATGCGTGGCTGAAGGCGCGCGACCCCGCCGCCGGCATCCGCGATGCCGAAGCGGTGGATGCCCTGGCCGCCGCGCAGGGCCTGCGGCTGGTCGACGACGTGGCGATGCCGGCCAACAACCGGCTGCGGCTGTGGCGGTACCAGCGCCGGTAGTGCCGGCCGCTGGCCGGCTCGGCATCCCGCTCGGGCAGCACCAGCAGCTTGCCGCTGGCCGGCTCCACTACGCCCCCGGCTACGCCCACACCCGCCGGCACTCGCGCCAGGCCGCACCCAGCGGTTAGGATCGTGGTGGGAGGTTGTTGTGACAACCTGGGGGAGTTTGCATGGCAGTGGCAAGACACAAGCGGGCCGGCGTGATGCTGGCCGCAGGACTGGCGATGGCATTGACGGCGTTCGGGGCGGCGGCGCAATCGCTGCCGGCGCTGCAGGAGTTCTACTTCGACAAGGATGCCGCCGCCGCACCGATGGTGCTGATCCAGGGCAGCGATAGCGGCCTGGTCGACCAGCTGATGAAGCAGCGCGAGCGCGGCCGCAAGGCGCTGGAGGCGACCGTGCAGCTGGCCGGCGTGGCGATGGCGCAGGGCCGGCCGGAACTGGGCCGCACGCTGTACCAGGAAGCATTGGCAACGGCGCCGGCAACCACCGTGCCGGGCCGCACCGTGCGCTGGAACTACGGCTGGGACCTGTTCCGGCTGGGCCAGGCCGAGGCCGCGCTGGCGCAATGGAACGCGGCCGTGGGCGGCATGCGCGGCAACCCGTCATGGGCGCCACCGACCTACGCGTTGGCGTTGTGGACGCTGGGCCGCAAGGACGAAGCCGTGCGCTGGTATGCCGCGGCGGTGCGTACCGAACCGGGCCTGTGGAACGACAGCAGCCGCCATGCCCAGCTGCTGCCGGGCTGGCGCGACAGCGAACGGGCCACCCTGGTGGCGGTGCAGCAGGCCTGGGCGGCGCAGCCGCCGGCCTGGCCGTGAACGCAATGAGCCGGCATCGCGCCGTCTGGGTCGATGCCGGCGCCGCCACGCGGCAGCTCAGTCGGCCTGGCCGCGTTCGACCAGCAGCGAGGTTGCAACCTGCTGGGTCACCACGGTGTAGTTGAGGTCGCCGGTGCCAGCCGGTAGCGTGCTGTCGGTGAAGCGCTGCGCGCCGATCAGTACCGCCACCGGCTCGCCGTTGCGGAAGACCCGCAGCAGCTGGCTGTCGGCATTGGCCCCGGTCAGCCGCCAGTTCAAGGTGACCGCGGCACCGGTCGGGTCGATCGAATACGCCAGCTGCCGCGCGCCGACCTGACCGATCAGCGGCAAGCCGTCCATGCGGTGCCCGGTCATGTCCAGCGGCACGCCCAGGTGCTTGAGAATGGTCGGGGTGATGTCGGCCTGGCTGGCGTGGCCGTACAGGTTGTCCAGCGGATCGGTACTGGAGCGCACCACCGGCGTGGTCAGCTGGGCGTTGGCCGGTTTGTTGATCGCGATGAAGGTGGTCTTCTCCGACACCGTCTGGTTGCCATGCCCGTAACCGCCGGGCATCACCCGGCCATGGTCGGGGGCGACGATCACCAGCCAGTCTTCGCTTGGATGCTGTTGCTGGCGCCGTTTCAGCGCGGCCAGCACCTGGCCGACCTGAGCGTCCACGCCCTGGATCGCGTCCTGGTAGGGCACGGTGAAGCCGTGGCTGTGGCCGGCCAGGTCGGGCTCGTCGAAATGGGCAAATACGAAGTCCGGGTCGGCGTGTTCCAGCTCCTGGCTGGCAGCATCGGCGACGCACTGGTCGACGTCGTGGCACTTCAACGCCAGGTCGACATAGCCGTCGCTGATGTCGTTGGCAAAGTTGTCGTTGATGGTGCCCCAGCTGACGATGCTGGCGGTGCGTCGCATCGGGTCGCTGCGCTTGATCTGCTTGAAGACGCTGTCGGCCAGGCTGCGCCAGCTGCTGCCGTTGTTCTGCACGCCATGACGGTCGACCCAGGCGCCGGTCAGCAGCGTGGCCCAGCCGGGCCCGCTGTTGGTAGGCGCCTGGGTCTGACTGCCGATGACGCCGCCAACGTAGCTCTTGCCCAGCTGCAGGCCGGCGATGTTGGGCGCGGTGCCCTCGTCGATGGCTTCCAGCAGGCGTTCGTACTGCATGCCGTCGACGCCGATCAGCAGGGCTTTGCGGTGGCTGTAATCGGCCGCGTGCGCGCCCAACGCGGCGCCGAGCAGGGTCAGTGCCAGCAGTGTACGCAGGCCGGCGGGCGGGATGGGGTGGCGCGGGAATTTCGTTGAGGCGGACGGGCGGAGCATGGCGATCCCTCTGGACGGTGGTGGACGGGCTGCAGCGACACGCAGGTGCCGGGAGGTGGCAGGGTCCAGCATGCTGGCGGCAGGTTGCGCGATGGCGGACCGGGCTAGACAGCCGACCCCGGCTGCCCAGGCAGCACGCGGCCCGGGTGGCGCGGGCTCATGGCAGGCCGCTGCCGTCACGCAGGGCCAGCACCGAGGCGGCGGTGTTGCGGGTCACCACCGTATAGTCCAGGTTGTCCGTGCCGGCTGGCGGGTTGCGATCGATGTAGTGTTCGGCACCGGTCAGCGCGGCGATCGGCACGCCGTTGCGGAACACGCGCACCAACTGCGCGGCCGCATCCGGCCCGGTCAGGCGCCAGTCCAAGGTCACGCTGCCGTCGGCCGGGTCCAGTACGTAGGACAGCTGGCGCGCGCCGAGCGTGCCGATCAGCGGAATGCCCGCCATCTGGTGCCCGCTGATGTCCACCGCAACGCCCATATGGCGCAGGATGGTGGGGGTGATGTCGGCCTGGCTGGCATGCCCGTACAGGTTCTGCAGGGCGATCGGGTCATGCATGCCGCACCATTCCGGTTCCGGCCAGCCCGCCAGGGCTGTCCCACTGTAGGGAATCGGGTGGGTCAATTCGGCATTGGCCGGCTTGTTCATCGCGATGAAGGTGGTCTTTTCGCTGATCGTTCTGCAACCGTGGTAGGTCGGCTGGTCGAGCTTGAAGCCGTGGTCGGTGGCGACGATCACCAGCCAGTCTTCGTTGGGATGCTGCAGCTGACGCCGCTCCAGCGCAGCCAGGATCTGCCCCACCTGGCGGTCCACCTGCTGGATCTTGTTGAGGTATTGCTGCGAGGCGATGCCGTGGCCGTGGCCGGTGGTATCGGGGTCGTTGGTATGGGCGAACACGAAGTCCGGATTGCCGGTTTCGATCTCGTCGATGACCCGATTGACCACGCATGCATCGCTATTGCTGCACTTGTAGGCAAGGTCGAGGTAGCCATCGGCGACGTCGTTGGCGAAATTGTTGTTGATGGTGTCCCAACTGACAATGCTGACGGTCCGGCGGCTTGGCGCTGCCAGCTTGATCTGCTTGAACACGCTGTCAGCCAGGCTGCGGCTGAGGTCATCGTTGAATGGCACGCGATGGCGATCGGCCCAGGTGCCAGTGAGCATCGTGGTCCATCCCGGTCCGCTGCCGCTGGTGACGGCGGTCTGGGTCTCATTGATGCCGCCGACATAGCTCTTGGCCAGTACCGGCAGGCTGCCGATGTTGGGCGCCATGCCGGCCTCGATGGCATCCAGCAGGCGCTCGTACTGCATGCCGTCGACACCGATCAGCAGCGCCTTGCGGTCGGCGGCAGGATGGGCAGGGGCGGCAAGATCTTGATCGGCGTGCGCCGGGTTGGTGGAGACGGGCAACAGAGCCAACGCCAGCAGGGGGCGCAGCAGCAGGAAGGTCATGATGTTCCTTTGCGGGGAAGGGCATGAACAGACTGCGCTGCCGCGATGGCGTGCCGATGGCGGCGGGTCGACAGCTTGCGGCAGCTGTCGAGGTTCTGGCGGCGCGCAGCCCCTATTCGTCGGCCGACACCGTGCGCCCGCGCGCCCATTCGCGCAGCGCGTTGACCTGTTCGGCCATCAATACCGACAACGGCCGGCTGCTGCGGATCTCCTGCATCAGCAGGTCGGTATCCAGGCTGCGCTGCTCGGCGTGCGCGGCATACAGCCCGGCCACCACCGCCTGTTCGATTTCCGCGCCGGAGAACCCGTCGCTGGCCGCCGCCAGTGCCGGCAGGGCGAAATCGTCGGCGTTGAGCTGGCGCCGGCCCAGGTGCAGGCGCAGCAGTTCCACCCGGGTGTTGGCGTCGGGCAGGTCGACGAAGAAGATCTCGTCGAAACGGCCCTTGCGCAGCAGTTCGGCCGGCAACTCGTGCACCTGGTTGGCGGTGGCGACGATGAACACCGTGCTCTTGCGTTCGGCCAGCCAGGTCAGCAGGTGGCCCAGCACCCGCCGCGACACCCCGCCGTCCTCACCGCCACTGGCCAGGCCCTTCTCGATCTCGTCGATCCACAGCACGCACGGCGCCAGCTGCTCGGCCGAGGCCAGCGCCTCGCGCAGGTTCTTCTCGGTCTCGCCGTGGTACTTGTCGTACAGGCTGCCGAAATCCAGGCGCAGCAGCGGCACCCCGAAGCCGGCCGCGGTGGCCTTGGCCAGCATCGACTTGCCGCAGCCCTGCACGCCCAGCAGCAGCATGCCCTTGGGCGGGTCCAGCCCGGCCGGGCCCTGGCCGCCCAGGAACACCGGCCGGCGCTGGTTGACCCAGCGCTTGAGCCGGTTGGCGCCGGCCACGTCGGCAAAGCGGGTGGTGTCGTATTCGTAGTGCAGGTGGCCGGCGCGGTTGAGCAGCTCGAACTTGAGCCGGGCCAGCTGCGGCAGGTCGTCCTGGCTGAGCGCGCCGTCGGCGAAGATCAGCTGGCGGGCGATCCGCCGCGCATCGACCATGCTCAGCCCGCGCAGGTTGTGCAGGATCTTCTGCACCGCCTCGTTGTCCACCTCGACCCGGCGCCCGCCGTTCTCGCGGGCATAGGCCTCCGCTTCCTCGCGCAGCATCTTCAGCAGCGCATTGGGGTCGGGCAGGCGCGGGTTGAAACGGGTGGCCAGGGCTTCCAGTTCGGCCGGCAGTTCCACCTTGGCCCCGATCAGCACCAGTACGTGGGCCTGGCAATGGCGGCGCTGGATCAGGTCGCGCAGCGCGCGCTGGTGGCTGGCATAGCCCAGGTAGGGGTGGAAATCGAGCAGCAGGTAGATCCCGCGCTGTTCGGCCTGGCGGATCATCTGCAGGGCCGCGCTGGCGTCGGGCGGGCCGACCGGGTCGTCCTCGCGGTCCATGTCGATCCGGCGCAGGCCTTCGGTGATCGACCAGCGGTGCAGCGCGCGCCACACGTGCATCAGCGTCTGCCGGAACAGGTCGACGATGCGGCCCTCGTCCTGGGTCTCGATCACGATCAGCGGGGTGTTGGCGCGGATCAGCGCGCTCAGGTCCTGTAACTCGCTCATGCCGGCTTGCAGTCCATTGGATCGCGCACGATAGCAAAGCGCCGCTGCCGCAGGTGGTTCAGCACGGCGACTATCTCCGTCACCGATGCCGGTGTAGGCTGCGACGACGTTCCCCGGAAGCGAGGCTGGCATGAAGACGATCCTGGTGGCCGGTTCCAAGGGTGGGGTGGGCAAGACCACCGTGGCTACCCATCTGGCGGCCCATGCCGCCCTGGCAGGCAGGCGGACGGTACTGGCCGACGCCGACCCGCAGGGCTCCAGCACCCGCTGGGCGCAGCGCCGTGCGGTGCTGGAAAGCGCCGTGCTGCCCGTCGATGTGTATCGCAAGAAGGCCTGGGAGCGGTTGATCCCGGACGGCACCGATGACGTCATCATCGACGCCCCGGCCGGCGCATTGGCCGACGATCTGGGCCACTTTCTGGACATTGCCGATGCCGTGGTGGTGCCGGTGCTGCCCTCGGCGCTGGATATCGAGGCCATCGTCGGCTTCCTCAACAGCCTGTCCAAGGTGCCCCGCGTGCACCGCCGGGCGCTGCCGGTCGGGCTGGTGCTCAACCGCACCAAGCCCTGGACCCAGACCTCCCAGCAGGCCATCCAGATGTTGGCAGACTGGCCTTACGAGGTGGTCGCGCAGCTGCGCGACAGCCAGAGCTACGTGGTGATGGTGGGGCTGGGACGCAGCCTGTTCGATTACCGCTCCGCGCAGGTGCGCGAGCACCAGAGTGACTGGGAGCCACTGTTGAAGTGGCTGAAGAAAGCCTGAGCTTGAAGGAGTCCCGATGCGAGAACTGATACTGCTGCGCCATGCCCACGCCGAACCGGCCAGTACCGGCCAGGCCGACCTGGACCGCCCGCTTTCACCGGTGGGGCTGGCCGAGGCCGAAGCGGCCGGCCGCTGGCTGAAGGAAAACAACCTGCTGCCCGACTGCGTGCTGTGCTCGCCGGCGCGGCGTACCCGGGAAACCCTGGAAGCGGTGCTGGGCATCACCGGCTTTGTCGAAAAGCGGCTCGAAGATGCTGCCTACGACGCTACGCCGGGCACCTTGATGGGCCTGATCGAGGCGCGCAGCGACGTCGACCGTTTGCTGGTGGTCGGGCACAACCCGGGCCTGGAGCAGCTGGTGGCGTTGATGAGCGAAGGCACCAGCAGCGATTACCGCGGCATGCCGCCGGCCGGTATCGCGGTGCTGGCCTTCGACCGCGAAGCCAGCATCGAGCCCGGTGTGGCCACCCTGACCGCCTTCTGGTGGCCGTAGCCTGTGGCAGTAGTGCGCGCGCTGCTGGGTTGCCTGCTGGCACTGGCGGCCGAAGCGGCCTGCGCTGAACCGCCGGCCGCCCCGCCGCGCCAGGTGCTGGAGTTCGATACCGCGCGTTCGCGCTTCGGTTTCGAGATCCGCACCCGGCTCGGGCAGCGCATCGAGGGGGTGTTCCCGCGGTTCGAGGGGCATATCGAGGTGCTGCCCGACGGCCGCCACCAGGTGCACCTGCGGATGTTCACCCGCTATGTCGAGATTCCCGGCAAGGAACGCTATACCGGCTGGATGCGCGGGGAGGAGTTCTTCGACGCGGACCGCTACCCGGTGGTCGAGTTCGACTCCATCCCGTACTGGCCGAACCTGGTCGACCACGGCGGCGGGGTCCAGGGCCGGTTGATCCTGCGCGGGGTCAGCCACCCGGAAACGTTGCGGGTGGAACCGGCGCAATGCCCACGGGCCGGGTATGATTGCGACGTTGTCAGCCGCGGTACCGTGCAGCGTGGCCGGTATGGGATGGATAGCTGGCAGCTTGCCTTGAGTGATCGAGTGACCTTTGTCCTGCGTGCGCGTCTGAACGAGGCGCCGAAACCGTGAATCCATTGCTGCGGGTGGTCGTGCTGGCAATCCTGTTGCTGGGCACCGGCTGTGCTTCGCTGTCCAGTGCGCAGCGCGAACGCGCGGCCGGCATTGCCGTGCAGGCGCGCTCGAGCGTGGTCGAATGCACCCGGGCCGACCGCTGCGCGCTGGACTCGCCGCTGCGCGCGCTGGGCGGCAGGGCCTTCAGCGAATCCACCGAGGCCAGCCCGCGCCACTACGCCACCATCATCGACGAAGGCGAGGTGGCGCTGGTCGCGCGGCTGAACCTGATCCGCAGCGCCACCCGCAGCATCGACCTGCAGACCTACATCTTCGACAAGGACGACAGCGCCCGGCTGATCCTGGACGAACTGCTGGCCGCGGCGCGGCGCGGGGTCAAGGTACGCCTGCTGATCGACCAGCTCTCGGCGATCTCCGACCTGGAAATCCTCGGTGCACTGGCCAGCAGCCACCAGAACTTCGAGCTGCGCGTGTACAACCCCACCTTCGGCAAGGCGCGGCTGAACTACTACGACTACGCCGCCAGCGTGCTGTGCTGCTTCCGCCGCCTCAACCAGCGCATGCACAACAAGCTGCTGGTGGTCGACGACGCGCTGGGCGTGGTCGGCGGGCGCAACTACCAGGACGACTATTACGACTGGGACAGCGAATACAACTTCCGCGACCGCGACGTGCTGATCGCCGGCCCGGAAGTGCGCGAAATGGCCGTCAATTTCGATGCGTTCTGGAATGCCCCGCGCAGCGTGCCGGCCGAACGCCTCAACGATGTCGGCCGGACCCTGCTCAGGCAGGGCGCACCGGCGATGCCGGCGGCCGCCTACCGGCGCCCGGAGCGGGTCGAGCGGGTCAGCGCCGAAGCCGATGACACGGCCTACATCGAACGCACCTTCGTCGACACCGCGCTGTCGGTGGCCTCGGTGCGCTACGTGGCCGACCTGCCGCGCAAGCACCGCCGCGAACGCGCCAACCGCCCGGCCAACGGCCAGCACGTCACCGAACCGCAGCTGGACGGGCTGATCAGCGGCGCGCAGACCGAAGTGCTGCTGCAGACCCCGTACCTGGTGCTGTCCAAGCCGGCCCGCAAGCTGTTCCGCGACCTGCGCCGGCGCGCGCAGCCGCCGCGCGTGGTGGTGTCCAGCAACAGCCTGGCCGCCACCGACAACCCGGTCGTGTATGCGCTGTCCTACAAGTACAAGCGCCGCAACCTGCGCGAACTGGGGTTCAACGTCTACGAGTTCAAACCGTTCCCGCTGGATGCACCGGTGGACTACCGCAACCTGCTGCCGGCCCCGCTCGGCACCGCCGACCCTTCGCCGGGCAAGCGCAACAGCCTGCTCGGCGGCAGCGCGGCGGGCAGCAACGCGCGCGGCAGCGGCAGCGGCAGCAATCGCAGCGATGGCGACGGCACCGACAGCCCCGCCCCGCGCACGCCCAGCCCGGGCCCGGCCGCGCGCCGCCGGACCGACGGCAGCGTGGTCGAGCGCCGCCTGCTGCGTGCCGAAACCCGGCCTTCGTTCCTGGGCACCAAGGCGGTCAACAAGCCGCTGCCGGTCACCCGCACCGGCGCGCGCATGGGCCTGCATGCCAAGTCGCTGGTGGTCGACCGCCGCATCGGCGTGATCGGTACCCACAACTTCGATCCGCGCAGCGAAAACTACAACACCGAAGGCGCGGTGATCATCGACGACCCGGTGTTCGCCGAGGCCCTGGCCCAGAGCATCCTGCGCGACATCCACCCGCAGAATTCCTGGGTGGTGGCGCCGCGGATCAAGCCGCCGGTGCTGTCGGGCCTGAATTACAGCGTGGGCAAGGCCTCCGAGGCGCTGCCGGTGCTGGATTTCTGGCCCTGGCGCTACGCCACCGATTACGAATTCCAGCCCGGTCCGGACTGCCCGGCGCCGCTGCGCCGGCAGGACCAGAACTTCCACCACTGCTATACCGCCGTGGGCGACTTCCCCGAAGTCAACGTCGGGCCGAAGTGGCTGCTGGTGCGGATGCTCACCGCCTTCGGCGCGGGGCTGGTGCCCATTCTTTGATTCTTCTGCGCTGACGGAGACGCTGCATGTCCCAGGTATTCCGCGATGCGGTGTCGATCGAGGCACTCAACGCAATGAGCCGCAACACCCTGATCGAGCATCTGGGCATTGTGTTCACCGCCGCCGGCGATGACTGGATCAGCGCCACCATGCCGGTCGACGAACGCACCCGCCAGCCCTACGGCATCCTGCACGGCGGCGCTTCGGTGGTGCTGGCCGAAACCCTCGGCAGCAGCGCCGGCAATCTGTGCGTGGATACCAGCGCGCAGGTCTGCGTGGGGCTGGAGATCAACGCCAACCATATCCGCGCCACGCGCGGCGGCCAGGTCACCGGCACCGCGCGTGCGGTGCACGTCGGCCGCAGCACCCACGTCTGGGACATCCGCATCGAAGACGACGCCGGCCGCCTGGTCTGCACCTCGCGGCTGACCCTGGCGGTAGTGCCGGCCGTCCGCCCGGGCTGAGCATGGGGTCGCGCCGCAGGCCGGCCCGGCGTCGGCATCGGCCTTGCCGCGCACCGGCCGGGCACCCATTCCTGCTGCCCCGGATGGTTGTCCACGCGTGCGTTCCACCCCTGTTCCCAGCGAGCCGATGACATGCAGGTTGCTCCTCCACCCGCCCTACCGCTTCGCATCGTCGGCACCGGCGAGTACTGCCCGCGCCGGAAGGTGCCCTCCAGCGCGTTCGATGCGCGCTGGAACAAGCCGCAAGGCTGGACCGAGCGGCACAGCGGCGTAGCCTGGCGTGCGGTTGCCGGTGCCGACGAGTACGCCTCGGCGATGGGGGCGGCCGCGGCGCGGGCGGCCCTGGCCGCCGCAGGCCGCGACCTGACCGACATCGACTGCATCATCTCGGCCTGCAGCGTCATGGAGCAGCCCATTCCCTGTTCGGCCGCGCTGCTGCAACGCGAGCTGGGCCTGGGTGCAAGCGGTGTGCCCGCGTTCGACGTCAACGCCACCTGCCTGAGTTTCGTGGTGGCGCTGGACCTGGTCTCCACGTTGCTGGCCAGCGGGCGCTATCGGTGCGTGTTGATCGTGTCCAGCGAGCTTCCCTCCGCCGGGGTCAACCCGGACGACCCGGCCACCGCCCCGCTGTTCGGCGATGGCGCGGCCGCGGTCCTGGTGGAGCCGGCCGACCCTCACAGCGGTTCCAGCGTGCTGGCCGCGCGCATGGAAACCTATGCCGAGGCCGCCTCGGCCTGCCAGGTACGTGCCTGCGGTACCCGCCTGCGCATCGAGGATGGGGCCGATGCCTTCATCGCCGGTACCCGCTTCGAGATGGACGGCAAGGCGGTGTATCGGCAGGCCGCGGCGCGCCTGCCCGGTTTCCTCGACCGCCTGCTCGGCCTGGCCGGCCTGCCGTTGGCGGCGATCGACCGCATCATTCCGCACCAGGCCAGCGGCAAGGCGCTGGCCCACCTGCAACGCGCGCTGGCGCTGCCAGCCGCGCGCATGTCCGGCATCCTGCACGACCATGGCAACCAGATGGCCGCCTCGATCCCCGCCGCCCTGCACCATGCCATCCAGCATCAGGGCCTGGCCCGTGGCGACACCGTGCTGCTGATCGGCTCCGGCGCGGGCATGTCCTTCGGCGGCATGGTGCTGCGCTACTGACATGGCCCGTGTCCTTGTCACCGGCGCGTCCGGGTTCATCGGCCGGCACGTGGCCATGCAGCTGTCCCGCGATGGCTATGCGGTGCGCGCCACCGGCCGCGATGCCGGCCGCCTGGCATCGCTGGGCCGGTACGCGCAGACCGTACGCGCGGACCTGGCCACCGATCCACTGGATGCGCTGGTCGACGGTTGCACGGCGGTAGTCCATTGCGCGGCGCTGTCCAGCCCGTGGGGCAGGGCGGAGGCATTCGCGCTGGCCAATGTGGAGGCCACCGCGCGCCTGCTGGCGGCGGCCGCGCGCACCGGTGTCGCGCGTTTCGTGCACCTGGGCTCGCCGAGCATCTATTTCCGTTTTGCCGACCAATACGACCTGGACGAAAGCTTCCAGCCGCCGCGGCGCTGGATAACCGCCTACGCACGCAGCAAATGGCAATCCGAACAGCTGGTGCGTGGCGCCGACTGCGGACGCCTGCACACGGTGATCCTGCGTCCGCGCGCGGTGTTCGGCGACGGCGACCAGGCGATTCTGCCGCGGCTGCTGGCCGTTGCCGGGTCCGGTCGTTTCCCGCTGATCCACGCCGGCCGCGCACGTATCGACATCACCCCGGTGGAGAGCGCGGTGCACGCCATCGGCCAGGCATTGCAGGCCGGCCCGGCCAGCCGGGGGCGGGCCTACAACATCAGCAATGGCACCCCGGTGCAGGTGCGCGCGCTGGTCCAGTCGCTGTTCGAGCAGTTGCAGATGCAGGTCCGCCTGGTTCCGGTGCCGCGCGCACTGGCAGTCGCCCTGGCCGGTGCCGCCGAGCTGGCCGCGCACTGCAGGCCCGGCCGGCCCGAACCGCGCCTGACCCGCTACGGCGTGGGCGTGCTGGGCTATTCGCAGACCCTGGACATCCGTGCCGCCCGGCGCGACCTGGGCTATGCGCCGGCGCTCTCCATCGACGCGGCGCTGGCCCGCTTCGCCCATGCCTGGCATGCAGGACGGTCGGCATGATCCCCTTGCAGTGGGAACTGCTGGAAGTCGGCCATTGCTCCCATCCCGAGCGCGCGGTACGCCGTGGCGGGCGCCTGTCGCCGTGCCAGTTCCCGGCCCTGGTCGGCCTGCTCCACCACCCCCGGCACGGCCCGATCCTGTTCGACACCGGCTACGCCGAGGCCTTCTTCGCGGCCACCGCGCGCTTTCCCGAACGGCTGTACCGGCTGCTCACCCCGGTCCACCTGCCCGAGGGCGCCAGCCTGCGCCAGCAGCTGCGGCAGCGCGGCCTGCAGCCCAGCGACATCGCGCTGATCTTCCTGTCGCACCTGCACGGCGACCATGTCGGCGGGGTTGTCGACTTTCCCGATACCCGGCTGCTCTGCTCGCGCGCGGGCTGGGACGACCAGGCCGGCCGCAGCCGGCTGGGGGCGTTGCGGATGGGCATGTTGCCGGCGTTGACGCGCGCGGCGCAGGCACGGATGTGCTGGATCGAGGAATTGCCGGCGGTCGCCTTGCCCGCCGGCATGGAAGCACTCGGCAGCGGTGGCGACGTGCTGGGCGACGGCAGCCTGCTGGCCGTCGCGCTGCCCGGTCACGCCATCGGGCAGTACGGCCTGCTGTTCCATGGCAGCGATGGCCGGCCGGTGTTCCTGCTGGCCGACGCGGTCTGGTCGAGCCGGGCGATCCGCGACGGCGTGCCGCCGCCTTCGCTGGTCACCTCCCTGCTCGGCAACACGCGGGTATACCGGCAGACGCTGGCGCATCTGCGCGACATCCATGCGCGCCTGCCCGACCTGCAGCTGGTGCCATCGCATTGCCGCGAATGGCGCCCGGGCGGACACGGCGAGCAGTGATGCCCGCGCCCGGCCCCGCTGCATGGATGCTGTGTTGCACCGGCCGGCACAGTGCACCGGCGCACTGAAGGCGGCGGCATTGTGCCCAGGCGGTGCATCGGCCTGACCGCTTGCGGCGGCTGGCCCGCCCGTGCCATCGATTGACCGGTTCACGCTGGCAGACCCCGCGGCGCTCGGGTATCGTTCGCGGATGACTTCCCCCATTCCGGCCTCCCGTGGCGGCGTGGCGCGTGTGTGCCGTTATCTGTACCGCGTACCGCTGCTGCTGGTCCACCTGTTGCTGTTCCTGCCGATGCTGCTGATCGCCATGCTGCCGCCGTGGGGACGCATGCGCGTGGGCAAGCGTCTGTTCGAACACGCCGCGGTGAATACCTGGTCGGCCGGCCTGATGTGGATCTTCGGTTTCCGCCTGTACCGCATCGGCACGCCGCTGCCGGGCGCGGTCCTGTTCGTTGCCAATCATGTCAGCTGGGTCGACATCAACATGCTGCACAGCCAGCGCATGATGGGCTTTGTGGCCAAGCGTGAGATCGCCAGCTGGCCGGTGGTGGGCTGGCTGGCCGGGCGCGGCCAGACCATCTTCCACCAGCGTGGCAGCACCGAGTCGCTCGGCGGGGTCATGCAGGTGATGGTGCAGCGGCTGCGCGAGGGCAAGGCGGTCGGGGTGTTCCCCGAAGGCCGTACCCGCGGCGGCCACGAGGTCGGCCCGTTCCATGCACGCATCTTCCAGGCCGCGGTCGAAGCCCAGGTGCCGGTGCAGCCGGTGGCGCTGCGCTATGGCTGGCGCGGCGACGCGCAGACCATCGTGGCGTTCGGCCCGGGGGAGAGCTTCTTCGCCAACTTCCTGCGCCTGCTGGGAGAACCGGCACGACGGGCCGAGGTGCACTTCCTCGAACCCATTGGCATCTACGATCTGGAAGGCCGTCGCCGCATCGCTGAAACCTCGCGTGCGCGCATCCTGGCGGCCATGACGGCCGAGTAGGTCGATGGCGTCCCTTCACGCGCCAGCGTCGGCTGCCGGAGCAGGCTGCGGCCCATGTTGACCGCCGCCGACTACCAGCCGCCGCGTTGGCTGCGCAATCCGCACCTGCAGTCGATGCTCAGCTCCAGCCGCATGCGCATGCAGCGCGGGCTGGCCCTGCTCGCCGCCACCGGCGCGGTCACCGAAGAACTGATCCTGGACGGGGGCCAGGGCGTGCGCCTGCAGGGCTGGCACAGCCATGTCCAGGGCCGCGCGCCGATCGGCATGGCCCTGCTGCTGCATGGCTGGGAAGGCAGCGCCGAATCGAGCTACATGCGCATGACCGCCGCGCGCATGCTCGACGAAGGTTTCGACGTGGTGCGGCTGAATTTCCGCGACCACGGCAATACCCACCACCTCAATCCAGGCATCTTCCACTCCAACCGCATCGACGAAGTGGTGCACGCCGCCGGCGATATCGCGCGGCGCTGGCCGCAGCTGCCGCTGGTGGCGGCCGGCTACTCGCTGGGCGGCAACTTCGTGCTGCGCCTGGCGCTGTGCGCGCCCGCTGCCGGGGTACCGCTGTGCCGGGTCGCCTCGGTGTGCCCGGTGCTGGATCCGGCGATCACCATGGAGAACATCGAGAACGGCCCGGCCATGTACGACTGGTACTTCCGGCGCAAATGGGCGGTTTCGCTGCGCCGCAAGCGCGACCTGTTCCCCGAGCTGAGCGACTGGGACGACAACGTGTTGAAGCTGGACATCCGCGCGCTGACCGCCTGGCTGGTCGAGCACCACACCGATTTCGGCTCGCTGCAGGCCTACTTCGACGGCTATTCGATCGCCGGCGAGCGCCTGGCCGGGCTGCAGGTGCCGGCCGACATCCTGATGGCCAAGGACGACCCGGTGATTCCGTTCGCCACCTTCGACGGCTGGCGGCTGCCGGCCCACGCCCACCTGGAAATCGCGCCCTGGGGCGGCCACTGCGGCTTCCTGGAGAACTGGCGTGGCGATGGCTTCTCCGAACGCTGGGTCGCCCAGCGCCTGCGGATCGAAGCGCTGCGCTGACCCCGTCCGGGTCGACGGCCGCCGCCGCCCCGCCACGGCCAGGGCAGGGGCCCGCGCCGCCGTGCGGTTGGCCTGCCATCGCGGCCGATCCCTGCATCCAGCCCCGCACAACCCTACAATCGGGGTTTGATCCCACGCTGGACCGTCATGCAAGACAACATTCTCCAAGCCCTGCGCCGCAACGCGGCCGACGATGCGGTGCAGCTCGCCCGCCAATGGACCAGCGCCGAGCCGGAGCAGCCGCAGGCGCACCGCTGGCTGGCCCTGTCGCTGCAGCAGCAGGGCCAGTACGAGGCTGCGCTGGACAGCCTGCAGCAGGCCCTGGTGCTGGCCCCGGACAATGCCGACCTGCACCTGCAGCACGCCGGCCTGCTGTTGGCGCTGCGCCAGTTCGAGGCCGCCGATTCGGCGCTGGACCGCACCGCCGCGCTCAATCCCAACGAACTGTCGGCCTACCTGATGCAGGCGCACATGGCGCTGGCCCGCAATGATGTCGACGAGGCCGAACGGGTCACCCGCATCGCCAGCCGCGTGGCCGAAGACCACCCGGAGCTGGCCGCGTTGAACGGCATGATCGCGCTGCGCCGTGGCGATGGCGACCGGGCGCTGGCGCTGCTGTCGGCCGCCGCGCAGGCGCTGCCCGACGACCCGCGCGTGCTCTACGCGCTGGGCTTTGCCTACCTGGGCAAGAACATGCTGGCCTTCGCCGAACAGGCGTTGCGCCGCGTGCTCGAGCTCAGCCCGGCGGTGGTCTCGCTGCAGGGGCTGCTGGTACAGCTGGCCCTGCGCCAGGGCAATACCGAAGGCGCCGCGGCGACGATGCGCCAGGTGCTGGCCCGCCCGGATGGCGATACCCCGGCCATGCGTCGCCTGGCCGGCGAGCTGGAACTGCAGTCCGGGCAACCGCTGCAGGCGCTGGAGCAGCTGCTGCCGGTGCTGGAACAGTGGCCGGCCGACCGCCAGACCCTGCAGCTGCTGCTGATGGCCTGGCAGCGCCTGGGCCGCGAACAGCAGGCCCGCGACACCCTCGATGCCGCCCTGGAAACCCACCCGCAGGTGCACGACCTGTGGATGGCGCGGCTGTCGGTCGAAGCCGTAGGCAGCGCCGAGGCGGTGGCCGTGGTCGAACGCTGGCTGCAGGCCATGCCCGACTACCTGCCCGCGCTGGAAGCGCGCATGCGCCTGCATGACATGGCCGGGGAAGGCGACGCTGCCGAAGCGGTGGCGCGCCGCATCGCCGCCATCGAGCCGGGCCGCGCCAGCGCCGAGACCCGCATCGTGGAGGCCCTGCTGGCGCGCGACCCGGCCGCCGCGGTTGCGCATGTGCACGGCATCCACGACCAGGCCGACGAGGCCGCCAAGCCGGAACTGCGCGCCTGGCTGGGCACGGTCCAGGACCAGGCCGGCCTGCGCGCCGATGCGCTGCGCACCTGGATCGACCTGCATATTGCCCAGGCCCCCCAGCGCCTGCCGCTGCCGCCGCAGGCCAAGGCGCCGCCGAGCTGGCCGGAGCTGGCCGCCATCGGCGAAGACAGCACCGCCCGCCCGATGTTCGTCTGGGGCGCGCCGGGGTCGGGCGTGGAGCGGGTGATCGCCGCGATTGACGCGGCCAGCACGGTGCTGCGCGGCGATCGTTTCGGCCCCACTCCGCCCGACGATGCGTTGCAGAGCTACCACACCCTGCAGAACCTCTCCAACGGCACGCTCAGCCCGGAACAGCTGGTGGCGCAATGGCGCGCGCAGCTGCCGGCACGCGGCCTGGCCGATGCCAACGTGATCGACTGGTTGCTGTGGTGGGACAACGCGCTGTTGTGGGCGCTGCGCCCGCAGCTGCCCGAAGGTCGCCTGCTGGTGGTGCTGCGCGACCCGCGCGACATGCTGCTGCACTGGTTGGCCTACGGCGCACCGGCCCCGTTCGCGGTGACCTCGGTCAACGAGGCCGCCGAATGGCTGGTCCGCTCGCTGGCGCAGGTGGCCACCCTGCACGAGCAGGACCTGTACCCGCACGCGCTGGTGAACATCGACGGCATCGGCAACGATCCGAAGGTGATGGCCGAGCACCTTGGCCGCCTGTTCGGCATGCGTTTCCCGCCGGCACCTTCGCTCGGCCCGGCACGCATGCCGGCCGGGCACTGGCGCCAGTACCGCGAGGTGATGGGCCCGGCGTTCGCGCTGCTGGCCCCGGTCGCGGTACGGCTTGGCTATCCGGAAGAGTGAGGAACCGCCCATGCGTCTGACCAGTACCAGTTTCCACAACGGCCAGCCGATGCCGGCCGAATTCGCCGCCGGCGATACCGCCGGCTTCGCCCCCAACCGCAACCCGCAGCTGGCCTGGAGCGAGGCGCCCGCCGGCACCCGTTCGTTCGCCCTGCTGTGCATCGACCCGGACGTGCCGACCGTTGCCGCAACGGTCGGCCGCAGCGACTGCACGGTGCCGCGCGACCAGCCGCGTGGCGACTTCACCCATTGGGCGATGGCCGATATCCCGGCAGACGTGCAGGCCATCGCCGCCGGCAGCTGCAGCGACGGTTTCAGCGTGAAGGGCAAGACCGCACCGGCCGGCCCGGCCGGCGCGCGCCAGGGCTTGAACGATTTCACCGGCTGGTTCGCCGGCAATCCGGACATGGCCGGGCAGTACCTGGGCTATGACGGCCCGTACCCGCCGTTCAACGACGAACGCGTGCACCGCTACTTCTTCCGCGTATTCGCCCTGGACGTGGCGCAGCTGGACCTGCCCACGCCGTTCACCGCCGCCGATGTGCTGCGCGCCATGCACGGCCACGTGCTGGCCGAAGCGGCATTGCACGGCACCTACACGTTGAACCCGGCGCTGGCGTGACCGCGCGTGCCGGCCAACCGCCGGCACGCCCCCTGGTAGGCGGCCACCGTTGGTGGTCACGTGTGTGGTGGTCGCGCCTGATCGCGCCTGATCGCGCGCTGCTGGTCAATGAAAAGGCGGCCGTGGCCGCCCGCTCATTCTTCAACCGCTTCGGTGCGGATCGCTCCCTGCGAAACATAGGCCCATGCCGCGCCGTCGGCGCGTGAGCCGGGAATGCGGAACCGCTTCACCCTCAGCACGCTGCGCATGCCCGGTTGGTGGGTGAACCCTTCGATGGCGCCCTGGAAGGGCGCATAGGCGCCCGGCGCTCCCGGTAGGACGCGGTGGTCGTCGTCGCGCACCTGCCTGACCTGCAGGCATCGCGTGTCCTTCGATGCGGGCGGCGGACATGGTCCCGTGCGCGGCGCGACGTCCAGGTACAGCACCTCGCCCGGGCTGCCATAGCGTGTTTCCGGGGTGGGTTCGGGGGTGAACACCAGGACGTCGCCGCTGGCATTGCGCATGTGCAGCGTACCGTCGTCGGCCTGGGTCAGTGTGGTCCTGCTGGCAATGGCGGCGTGGGCTCGCGACTCCTGGTCGAGCAGCGCCTCCCGGCAGCCCATGGCGGTCTGTATACCGTCTTCGATGATCAGCTGGTCGCCCTGCAGGCGGTAGCGGCCACTGGAGACATTGCACAGATTGGACATGTTCATATAGCCCTGCGCGAAGTGCAGGCGCAGCGGTGGCCGGCCCGGCAGGAACAGTGCATCGATGCGCCTGCCGTGTCCGTCGGTGGCCTTGGCCAGGTGCCAGAACGAGGCTTCCAGCCGGGTTGGATCGGGGGTTGCACCGGCCCGCGCCGGGCCCGGCAGGGCGATGGCCAGGCCCAACAACAACGAAGCAATGCGCACAATCTTCATGCCGATCTCCCTGGCGTTGGAATCCGTGCGGGTTGCGTACCCGCCAACGGCGGGTACCTACGCAAATGAAGCAGGGCGGCCATTGGCCGCCCTGCTGCGGGCTATTTCTTCTCCACCGCCGATTCCACCACCATGTCCAGCACGTAGGCGCTGGACGGCGCATCGGCCGGCGGGTTGGCGATCTTGTAGCGCTTCACGCGCACCACGTTGCGCACGCCCGCTTCGTGGGTGTAGCCCTCGATGCTGCCGTAGAAGTTCTCGAACGCGCCCGGCGTGCCCTGCTTGAGGCCCTTGTCGTCGTACTTCACTTCGCGGGTCTGCAGGCACTGCATGTTCGGGATCAGCGGGTGCGAGCACGGCTTGGTCTGCGCGGCCACTTCGATGAACACCGTCTCGCCTTCGCCGCCGTAGCGGGTTTCGGCGGTCGGCTCGGGCTTGAACACCAGCACATCGCCGGCGGCGGTGCGCAGGGTCAGCGGGCCCTGGTCGGCCAGTTCGGCCTTGAGCGCGCCTTCCAGGCGCGCGCCCACCGCCTGGTCCAGCGCCATCAGCGCCTTGTCGGTGCAGGCCATCATGGTCGAGGCCATCGGCGAGACGGTCAGCGTGCCGGCGTCGAGCGTGTAGCTGCCGCCCATGCGGTTGCAGGTATTGCCCACCGACAGCCGGCCGTCCTTGAAGTCCAGCGTGACCGGCTTGTCGGCGCGGGCGAACAGCGCATCCACGCGCTTGCCGGCCGCATCGGTGGCCGTATCCAGCAGCCAGTGGTGGCCCTGCAGGCGCAGCAGGTCGAGCTGCGCGACGGCCTTCTGGTCGGCCGCGGCCGTCGCGGCGGGGGCCAGCTCATCGGTGCCGGTGCCGGCCGGGGCCGTGCTGGTGGTGGGGTTGCTGCACGCGGTCAGCAGGGCCAGCGGCAGGATCAGCATCAGATTGCGGGAACGGTTCATGCACATCTCCTTGGGAACCGGGGGAAAAACGCCTGAGCGGCGCAAACGGGGTTGATGCGCGGCAGCGCGCTTCAGTTGCCGGCCGGCAACCACAGCAGCAGTGCCGCGCCCAGCGCGATCCGGTAGAACGCGAACGCGGTGAACTTATGCGCCTTGATATAGCCCAGCAGCCACTTCACTACGACGAAGCCGGTGATGACCGCGGCAACGAAGGCCACGGCCACGTCGGTCCAGTTCTCGCTGGCCAGCCGGCCGTCCTTGGCCAGCTCCAGGAAGGCATAGCCGCTGGCGGCGAACATGGTCGGGATGCCGACCAGGAACACGAACTCGGTAGCCGCCGCGCGCCGGCTCAGGCCGAACAGCATGGCGATGAAGATCGCCGCCGCCGAGCGCGAGGTGCCCGGGAACACCCCGGCCACCACCTGCGCCAGGCCGACCAGGATGGCCACCTTCCAGGTCACCTCGTCGCGGTCGGGCAGGCGCGCGCTGTAGGCCTCCACCAGGATCATCCAGATACCGCCGATGATCAGCGCCCAGGCTACCGGCGTGACCGTTTCGGGCAGTTCCCAGCCGGCCATCCGCACCGGCAGGCCGACCACCGCGGTGACCAGGAAGGCCGTGCCCAGCTTGAGCACGTAGTCGCGGTTGGCGCGCTCGTGCAGGCCGGTGGCCAGCGTCCACAGCCGCTGCCGGAACACCAGAGTGATGGCCAGGATCGCGCCGGCCTGGATCACGATGTTGAAGAAGTCCGAGCGCGCGCCCAGCCAGTGCTGGGCGATCAGCAGGTGGCCGGTGCTGGAGATCGGGAGGAATTCGGTGAGGCCTTCGAGGATGCCCAGCAGGAGGGCGGAGAGCAGGTCGGACATCGGGGAATCGGGGCTCGGCAGGAGGGTGAACGCGGGTCAAGCATAAAACATCAAAGGCCGCACCAAATGTGTGCATGGTGCGGCCGATGCACCGCTTTGGTGCGCATGGTTCAGCGTCCAGTCGGGTGCACGGTCAGTGGAATCAAGGACTTGTGAAGTCCGCAAGGTTGGCACGGGGATTGCTCTATCTACCCACGCAATCATTCCATCCGAGGGTTTCACCGATGTCCGTGGAAAACGTTGAGAAGCTGATCAAGGACAACCAGATCGAGTTCATCGACCTGCGTTTCGTCGACATGCGCGGTATCGAACAGCACGTCACCTTCCCGGCGAGCATCATCGAGCCGGCCCTGTTCGAAGAAGGCAAGATGTTCGATGGCAGCTCGATCGCCGGCTGGAAGGGCATCAACGAATCGGACATGGTGCTGCTTCCCGACCCGGCCAGCGCCTACGTCGACCCGTTCTACGCCGACCCGACCCTGGTGATCAGCTGCGACATCCTCGACCCGGCCACCATGCAGCCCTACGGCCGCTGCCCGCGCGGCATCGCCAAGCGCGCCGAGGCCTACCTGAAGTCCTCCGGCATCGCCGAGCAGGCGTTCTTCGGCCCGGAGCCGGAGTTCTTCATCTTCGATTCGGTGCGCTTCTCCAACGACATGGGCCACACCTTCTTCAAGATCGATTCGGAAGAGGCGGCCTGGAGCACCGGCGACAAGTACGAGGGCGCCAACAGCGGCTACCGTCCGGCGGTCAAGGGCGGCTACTTCCCGGTCCCGCCGACCGATTCGCTGCACGACCTGCGCGCGGAAATGTGCAAGACCCTGGAACAGGTCGGCATCGAAGTGGAAGTGCAGCACCACGAAGTGGCCACCGCCGGCCAGTGCGAGATCGGCACCAAGTTCAGCACCCTGGTGCAGAAGGCCGATGAACTGCTGCGCATGAAGCATGTGATCAAGAACGTCGCCCACCGCAACGGCAAGACCGCCACCTTCATGCCCAAGCCGATCGTCGGCGACAACGGCAGCGGCATGCACGTGCACCAGTCGCTGTCCAAGGGCGGGGTCAACCTGTTCTCCGGCGACGGCTACGGCGGCCTGAGCCAGATGGCGCTGTGGTACATCGGCGGCATCTTCAAGCACGCCAAGGCGATCAACGCCTTCGCCAACTCCGGCACCAACAGCTACAAGCGCCTGGTCCCGGGCTTCGAAGCGCCGGTGATGCTGGCCTATTCGGCGCGCAACCGCTCGGCCTCGTGCCGCATTCCGTGGGTGTCCAACCCCAAGGCGCGCCGCATCGAAATGCGCTTCCCCGACCCGATCCAGTCCGGCTACCTGACCTTCACCGTGCTGATGATGGCCGGCCTGGACGGCATCAAGAACCAGATCGACCCGGGCGCGCCGAGCGACAAGGACCTGTACGACCTGCCGCCGGAAGAAGAGAAGCTGATCCCGCAGGTCTGCTCCTCGCTGGACCAGGCGCTGGAAGCGCTGGACAAGGACCGCGAGTTCCTCAAGGCCGGTGGCGTGATGACCGACGACTTCATCGACGGCTACATCGCGCTGAAGATGCAGGAAGTGACCCGCTTCCGCGCCGCCACCCATCCGCTCGAGTACCAGATGTACTACGCCAACTGAGCAGCGCATCGGTAGCATTGAATCGTGGGAGTGACGAACGCGTCGCCACGCGCCCATGAGCTGATGAACCTGTAGCAGAAGTGCTTCGCGTCCGGGGTGGCGCGAAGCATGCGACAAGGCAACACCTGCATCACCAGGGGCAAGAGAGACCGGACGCGTGCCATGGGCCCTTCCTCCCTCCCGCGTCACCACTGCCGTTGCCCGCAAGGCCACGGTAATGGCGAGGCCCATGCAACGTTCGGCGCACCAGTGCGCGGCCATGTGCAAGTGGCCGCGTACTGACCTGACACCGGCCAGCATGCACGAGCCGGTTCCATCCACCATCGGGACATGCGCATGAAATTGATCTCCGCCATCATCCGGCCGTTCAAGCTCGACGAGGTCCGCGAGGCCCTCTCCGATGCGGGCGTGTCGGGCATCACCGTGACCGAAGTGAAAGGCTTCGGCCGCCAGAAGGGCCATACCGAGCTGTATCGCGGCGCGGAGTACGTCGTGGATTTCCTGCCCAAGATCAAGATCGAAACCGTGGTCACCGACGACCGCCTGGACGCGGTGGTCGAAGCCATCCAGAACGCGGCCGGCACCGGCAAGATCGGCGACGGCAAGATCTTCGTCACCGCGGTCGAGCAGGTCGTCCGCATCCGCACCGGCGAAATCGGCGCCGACGCGCTCTAACCCCACTCGGAGCCCACCATGAAGACCTCTTTGTTCACCGGGTGGCAAGCCCGGTTCCATGCCGTGTGCCTGTTGATGCTGTTCAGTGCGCTGGCCGTCGGTGCGTTTTCCAACACGGCCCGGGCGCAGGCCCAGGTCACCCCGGTAGGCTCGGAAACGGTCGCGGTCGAACCGCTGCCGGCACCGGCGGCTGCACCGGTCGCCGAAGCCGCGGCCGCTGCCGCGCCCAGCTTCGACCATGGCGACGTGGCCTGGATGCTCACCTCCACCCTGCTGGTGCTGTTGATGGTGGTACCCGGCCTGGCCCTGTTCTACGGCGGCCTGGTGCGCTCCAAGAACGTGCTGTCCATCCTCAGCCAGATCCTGGTGGTGTTCTCGCTGGTCCTGGTGCTGTGGGTGGCCTACGGCTACAGCGCGGTGTTCAGTGAGGGCAATGCGTTCTTCGGTTCGTTCACCCAGTTCGCCTTCCTCAAGGGCTTTGCGCCCGACTCGGTCGGCAACACCCCGATCGCCGGCCTGCCCGACTACCTGTTCGTGGCGTTCCAGTCCACCTTCGCCGGCATCACCACCGCGCTGATCGTCGGCGCGTTCGCCGAGCGCATCAAGTTCAAGGCGGTGCTGCTGTTCTCGGCGCTGTGGTTCACCCTGAGCTACATCCCGATGGCGCACATCGTCTGGGGCGGCGGCTACCTCGGCAAGCTCGGTGCGATCGATTTCGCCGGCGGCACCGTGGTGCATATCAATGCCGGCGTGGCCGGCCTGGTCGGCGCCTACTTCGTCGGCAAGCGCATCGGTTACGGCCAGACCGCACTGAAGCCGCACAACGTACCGTTCACCTATATCGGCGCGATGCTGCTGTGGGTGGGCTGGTTCGGCTTCAACGCCGGCTCGGCCGCCGCTGCCGACACCGTCGCCTCGCTGGCCTTCATCAACACCCTGCTGGCCACCGCCGCCGCGGTGCTGGGCTGGACCCTGGTCGAAGCGGTCAGCAAGGGCAAGCCGTCCGCACTCGGTGCCGCTTCCGGCGCGGTGGCCGGCCTGGTCGGCATCACCCCGGCCTGCGGCACGGTGGGCCCGCTGGGCGCGATCGTGATCGGCCTGGTCGCCGGCGCGGTCTGCGTGTGGGGCGTCACCGGGCTCAAGCGCCTGCTGCGGGTGGACGACACCGCCGACGTGTTCGGCGTGCACGGCATCGGTGGCATCGTCGGCGCCATCCTCACCGGCGTGTTCAGTGCCCAGTCGCTGGGCGGCACCAAGGCCGATCTGGACATCGGCCACCAGGTCTGGGTGCAGCTGGTCAGCGTCGGCTTCACCATCGTCTGGTGCGCCGTGGTCACCGTGGCGATCCTGCTGGTGGTGCGCCTGGTGTTCGGCCTGCGGGTGACCGAAGAGGCCGAACGCACCGGGCTGGACGTCACCTCGCATGGCGAATCGGCATACGAGGCCTGACCACCGCAACCGCGTAGCGCCGGGCGTGGCCCGGCAACGACAGAGACAAGAAACGAGAGAGAGAGCGCAACACGCTTGGCCGGCGGCCTTGAAAGGGCCGCCGGCCTTTTTGCTGCCATCGCGCCGGCCACCGCGATGAAGCACAATCCCGGCATGCGCCTCTTCCGCCTGCCCCTGCTGTTTGCCGTCCTCATGCTCGCCGCCTGCGCCAGCACCACGATCCGCAGCCCGCTGGCCACCTGGGTGCCCTCACCCAACCACAACGCGCGCGGCCCGGTGATCATCGTGCTGCACCACACCGACCAGCATTCGGTACAACAGAGCCTGGACACCCTGCGCAGCGCCAACAGCGGCGGCAAGGTCAGCTCGCACTACCTGGTCGGCGCCGACGGCCACATCTACCAGCTGGTCGGTGACGACCGCCGCGCCTGGCATGCCGGCCCCGGCCGCTGGGGCCGCATCACCGACCTCAACTCGGCCTCGATCGGCATCGAGATCGACAACGACGGCGACACGCCGTTCGCACCGGCACAGATCGATGCCCTGATCGGCCTGCTCGAGGACCTGTGCAGCCGCCTGGGCATTCCGCGCAGCCAGATCATCGGCCATGCCGACCTGGCGCCCACCCGCAAGCAGGACCCCAGCCGCTTCTTCCCGTGGCAGCAGTTGGCCCAGGCCGGTTTCGGCGTGTGGCCGCGCGACAGCGACGGCTCCCCGCCGGCCGGCTTCGATGCCTGGCTGGCATTGCAGGCCTTCGGCTACCCGCTGGACGACCGCGATGCCGCCGCTGGCGCGTTCCACCGCCGCTTCCGCGGCCGCGACGACCTGCCGGCCACGCTGGACGCCGAAGACGCGCGCATCCTGCATTCGTTGCTGCGGCAGGCACGCTGATCCAGCCCGGTAGAGCCGGGCTCTGCCCGGCTGCGCATCACCTGCCGCGATGCCCGCGCGCAGGACGGCCGGGCAGAGCCCGGCGCTACAATCGAGTCTGCTGCAACCATGAAGAATGCCGCCCATGAAGGCCACGCGCCCCACCGTCGTATGCAAACGCTCCGCCCTGGTCTTGCTGGCACTGGCCCTGCTCAGCGGCTGCGCCGTGCAGAACCACCGCCCTGATGCGCCGGCCAACCCCTACCTCAAAGCCGACTGGAAGGCACTCCCGGCCGTTACCGACGCCGACCTGCAGGCCGGCTTCGCCGCCTGGCGCAGCGCCTGCCCGCGCCTGAAGACCGACCCCAACTGGGCGCCCACCTGCAGTGCCGCGGCCAATGTCGCCACCACACCCGACGCGATCCGGCAGTTCCTGCAGAACAGCCTCGACGTCTATGCCCTGCGCGCCGGCGGCAACCGTGCCGACGGCCTGATCACCGGCTACTACGAACCCATCTACCCCGGCAGCCTGACCCGCACCGCCAAGGCAACCGTGCCGGTGTACGGCGTGCCCGGCGACATGGTCAGCGTGCAGCTGGACAGCCTGTATCCCGAACTCAAGGGCAAGCGCCTGCGCGGTCGCGTCGACGGCCGCGTGCTCAGGCCCTACGACGATGCCGCCACCATTGCCGCCCGCGGCGTCAAAGCGCCCGTCCTGGCCTGGCTGACCCACCCGATGGACCTGCAGTTCCTGCAGATCCAGGGCTCGGGCCGCATCGCGCTGGCCGATGGCCGCCACCTGCGCATCGCCTATGCCGACCAGAACGGCCACCCCTACCGCCCGATCGGGCGCTGGCTGGTGGCGCAGGGCGAGTTGAAGAAGGAAGACGTCACCATGGACGCCATCCGCGCCTGGGCCAACGCGCATCCGGCGCGCATCCCCGAGTTGCTGGCCAGCAACCCCAGCTATGTGTTCTTCGCCAAGGGCCCGGACGGCGACGAAGGCCCGCGCGGTTCCTTGAACGTGCCGCTCACCGCCGGCTACAGCGTCGCAGTGGACCGCACCGTGGTACCGCTGGGCAGCCTGCTGTGGTTGTCCACCACGCGCCCCGACGGCACCCCGGTGGTGCGTCCGGTCGCCGCGCAGGACACCGGCGGCGCCATCGCCGGCGAAGTGCGCGCCGACCTGTTCTGGGGCACCGGCGATGCCGCCGGCAAGCTGGCCGGGGACATGAAGCAGAAGGGCAACATCTGGATGCTGTGGCCCAAGGGCGTGGCGTTGCCGAAGGCGCCTGACAAGAGTGAGTGACACCGATGGGTGAACTTCAGCGACTCCAGCAGTGGTATCGAATGCAGTGCAACGAGGACTGGGAGCATACGTTTGGGATCACTATCGAGACCCTTGATAACCCCGGCTGGCACGTCAGCATCGATCTCATCGAGACCGAGCTTGAGCACAGGCCTTTTGCACCGGTCAGCCGTGGGCACTCGGAAGACGATGAGGATTGGATCAACTGCAAGCTTGAGCAGTCGCAGTTTGTAGCGTGCGGTGGTGCCGGGAACTTGACCGAGTTGTTGGGCATATCTCTCAACTGGGCTGAAGGTCGGCAATAGCGATCGATTGCCGGGAGGACTCATGAAAGTCAAACGCATCATCGCCAACATCGCCGCGCCCGATCCTGCCTCCGCGGACAGCTTCTACCGGGACATCCTGGGCCTGGAGCTGGTCATGGATCACGGCTGGATCCGTACGTACGCCGGGTCAGCCGAAATGAACGTCCAGGTGAGTGTCGCGGCCGAAGGTGGGTCCGGCACCGAGGTGCCCCATCTCTCCATCGAGGTCGACGATCTGGACGAGGCGCTCCGACGGGTGCAGGCGGCCAACTTGCCGATCGCGTATGGCCCAGCCAGCGAACCATGGGGCGTGCGGCGGTTCTATGTCCGCGATCCCTTGGGGCGGATGGTTAACATCCTGCAGCACGTTTAGGTACAGAGGTCACCATGCACACAACATCCCTGGATGTCGCAGACGACGCAACGGCCTGCGCTTTTTTCTGGGTCGGACTGGCGGTGGGCGTGCTGCGAGAGGACGCCAGCAGGGAGTGGGCGTACGCCAGGATCGAAGCGCGCGATACGCCGGCCATCGAGGTCATCGAGATCGCCACCGCGCGTGACCGCAATGCAGCTCTGGAAGCACTGCAGGCCGTCACGGCCCATGCGGATTGGCAAGCCGCCGGCCGCTGGCTTCTGGAGGAGTTACTGGCGCAGTTCCAGTCCGGTCAACGCTCGGCGCTGGACACGACCCGCTCTGCCATGCAGGTGGCGCGTGCCACACAGCTCCCGGAGGACGTCTACTACGCGTTCGATGGCCTCGATGACGAGTTTGTGCTCTTGGCCAATGGGATCTACGGAACAGTTGCCGGGATGGAGGCGGCACTGGTGGACGCGCTGAAGCAGCACTCCAGCACCGTTTGATCGGACCCGGGTCTTTCGGCGATGGCCTCCGTTCACCGTGTTCCCACGCTCAACCCATCCCCGTTTTGCACTACATTGGTGCAATGACCGCCGTACCCCCGACCCCCGCCCTCGACGCCCTCGGCACCCCGGTCGCTTGGGCCGACGCCAGCGGCCGTATGGTGGGCTGCAATCCCGCTTTCGCCCGCTGGTTGGGCGTGAGCGTGCGCCGCCTGCTGGGCCAGCCGCTGGCCTCGCTGGAGGCACAGGGCGACGCGTTGGCTCACTTCCTGGCCCGCGACGAACGCGACACCCTGCGCCTGCACCGGCTGGCGCTGGCGCTGCCGGGCGAAGCGCCGCGCTTCGCCGAGGGCTGGCTGAGCCGCTGGGACGACGGCGGTTGGCTGCTGGAGGCGCATCCGGTCGACGAATTCCCCGGGCTGGACCCGACCCAGGCCCTGCCCAGCGCGCTCAGTGCCGCGCTCAAGGGCCTGGCCCATGAGCTGCGCAATCCGCTGGCCGGGCTCAAGGGCGCGGCCCAGCTGCTGGCCCGGCGCAGCGCGCAGCGGGAGCCGGAGGCGCGCGATCCGGACGAACATGAGCTGATCGAACTGATCGGCTCGGAGATCGAACGCCTCAATGGCCTGCTCGAACAACTGCTGTCGCCGGCGCCGGCCGCCCCGCACGCGCCGCTGAACATCCACGCCTCGCTGGAGCGCGTGCTGCGCCTGGCCGAGAGCGAAGGCGGCTGGGCGGTGCGGCTGCAGCGCGATTACGATCCCAGCATTCCCGAATTCGATGGCGATGCCGACCGGCTTACCCAGGCGGTGTGGAACCTGGTGCGCAATGCGATCCAGGCCGGCGCCGGCATGGTCACCCTGCGCACCCGGGTGGAGCACGGCGTGCGCATTGGCGATGCGCTGCATCCGCTGGCGCTGCGCCTGGAAATCGCCGACGACGGCCGCGGCGTGCCCGAGGAACTGGCCGAGCACCTGTTCCTGCCGCTGGTCAGCGGCCGCGCCGAAGGCACCGGGCTGGGCCTGGCGCTGGCCCAGCAGGTGGCGCGCGAACACCGTGGCACGCTCACCTACCGTTCGCGCCCGGGGCATACCGTGTTCACGGTGCTGGTGCCGATCGGCCACAGCACGCCTGCCGAGGAGACCGCCCATGCACGCTGACAGCGAGCGCGGCGCCCAGCGCGTCTGGGTGGTCGATGATGACCGTGCGGTGCGCTTTGTGCTGTGCACCGCGCTACGCGATGCCGGCTACCGCGTGGAGGGTTTCGACGGGGCCGCGGCGGCACTGGCGATGCTGGCCGAACAGGCGCCGCCGGACCTGCTGTTCACCGATGTGCGCATGCCCGGCGACGATGGCCTGGTGCTGCTGGACAAGCTCAAGGCCGCGCACCCGCAGTTGCCGGTGATCGTGATGTCGGCCTACACCGATGTGGCCAGCACCGCCGGGGCGTTCCGCGGCGGTGCGCAGGAATTCCTGTCCAAGCCGTTCGACCTGGACGATGCGGTGGCCCTGGCGCAGCGGGTACTGCCCGCCGCCGATGCGTTGGCCGGCGCACCGGCCCCGGTGGCCGCCGAACCCGGCCTGGACCAGCGCCCGCAGCTGGTGGGCGACACCCCGGCGATGCGTGCGTTGTTCCGCGCCATCGGGCGGCTGGCGCAGGCGCCGCTGTCGGTGCTGATCAATGGCGAAACCGGTACCGGCAAGGAACTGGTGGCGCATGCGCTGCACCATGAATCGCCGCGCGTGCAGGGCCCGTTCGTGGCGCTCAACACGGCCGCCATTCCATCCGAATTGCTGGAAAGCGAGCTGTTCGGCCATGAGGCCGGCGCGTTCACCGGCGCCCAGCGCCGCCACGTCGGCCGCTTCGAGCAGGCCCATGGCGGTACCTTGTTCCTCGATGAAATCGGCGACATGCCGTTGCCGCTGCAGACCCGCCTGCTGCGCGTGCTGGCCGAAGGCGAGTTCTTCCGGGTTGGTGGGCGCGAGCTGATCCGGGTCGATGTGCGGGTGATCGCCGCCACCCACCAGGACCTGGAATCGCTGGTGGCCCAAGGCCGCTTCCGTGCCGATCTGCTGCACCGGCTGGACGTGGTGCGGCTGCGCCTGCCGCCGCTGCGCGAACGCCGCGACGACATCGCCCAGCTGGCCGAGACCTTCCTGGCCGCCGCAGCGCGCAAGCTGGATACGCCGCCCAAGCGGCTGACCGCCTCGGCCCTGCAGGCGCTGCGCGAACACGACTGGCCGGGCAATGTGCGTGAGCTGGAAAACGTGTGCTGGCGCATCGCCGCGCTGGCCGCCGCGGACACCATCGGCGTGGCCGATGTCGACAGCGCGCTGCACCGCGGCGGTGGTCCGCGCACGCGCGCGGCCGGCGACCCGGGCCAATGGGAAACCCTGCTGTCGGCCTGGGCCAGGCAGCGCCTGGCCGAGGGCGCCGAAGGCCTGCATGCGCAGGTGCGCGACCGGGTCGACCAGGCCCTGCTCGAAGCGGCGCTGCAGATCACCCATGGCCGCCGCGCCGAAGCCGCCGCACGGCTGGGCATGGGCCGCAACACATTGACCCGCAAGCTCGGCGCCGGGCGCCGTCGCGGCGGATGAAGCGCGCGTCCACACCGCGTGTGTGCCTTGTCCGCGCCGCTTTCATGGCCTGTGGACGGCCGCACCGCTAGTTTGCAACCAAGGAGTTTTGCATGCGCAGTTCCCATATCGTCCTGGCCGCTACCGCGGCACTTGCCCTGGCGGCCTGTGGCGCCACGCCGCCGCCGCGGCCTGCCACCCCGGTGGTCGCCCTGGTGAGCACCGCCAAGCTGGCCGAAGCCAATCTGGCCTCGGCCTCGGCCAGCATCGTCAGCGGCCGCCTGGCGCTGGTGCCCGATGCGCGCGGGGTGCATATCACCGGAATGATCGGTGGCCTGCAGCCGCTGCAGACCGCCGCCTTCCACGTGCATGAGCGCGGCGACTGCGGCGCGGTGGATGCCAGCAGCGCCGGTGCGCACTTCAATCCCGGCGCGCAGCCGCATGGCCGCAACAGCGCCGGCGCGCACCATGCCGGCGACATGGACAACCTGCGTGCCGATGCGCAGGGCCGGGTCAATGTCGATGTGCGGCTGCCAGGGGTTACCCTGGGCGGCGGCGCAGTCACCGATATCGCCGGGCGCGCCCTGGTGGTGCATGCCAACGCCGACGACTACCGCAGCCAACCGGCCGGCAACGCCGGCGCCCGTATCGCCTGCGGCGTCATCCGGGTCACGCGCTGAGCGCGTGCCGTGCCGACGCCGTTACTTCCATCGCTACCCGCAAGGAGATCCACATGCGTCTGATCCACACCACATTGTTTGCCGCCATGGCCGCGCTTGGCCTGAGCGCCTGCAACAAGCCGGCCGACACCACCGCGCCGGCCACTCCGGCCGCCGATACCGCGCCGGTTGCCGACACCGCCCCGGCCGCCGATGCGCCGCCGGCGATGATGAGCAGCGATGCCCACGCCAACACCAGCGCGGTGGCCGAACTGGCCGCCACCCAGGGCAATGCAGTCAAAGGCAACGTCACCTTCAGCCTGGTCGACGGCAAGGTCCACGTGAAAGGCCAGGTCAGCGGCCTGAAGCCCAACAGCGAACACGGCTTCCACATCCACGAGAAGGGCGACTGCAGCGCGCCGGACGGCGCCAGCGCCGGCGGCCACTTCAATCCGTCCAAGGAAGACCATGGCAACGTGGCGACCACCCCGCACCACGGTGGCGACATTCCCAACCTCAAGGCCGACGCCCAGGGCAATGCGGTGGTCGATGCAGATGTGTCCACCAACGTCAACATCGGCAAGGGCGATGACTTCGACATCATCGGCCGCGGCCTGATCGTCCACGCCGACCCGGACGACTACAAGACCCAGCCGACCGGCAACGCCGGCGCGCGCCTGGCCTGTGCGGTGATCAAGCCCGCGCCGTAACCGACGCGATGCAGGACGAAAAACGCCGGCGGATGCCGGCGTTTTTCTGAGCGTTGGTAGAGCCACGCCATGCGTGGCTGCAATGGGCCATATCGATGTCCCGGGGAGCCGGCCAGCGGCCGGCACTACTGCTACCGGATCGATGCCCCGGGGAGCCGGCCAGCGGCCGGCACTACTGCTACCGGATCGATGCCCCGAGGAGCCGGCCAGCGGCCGGCACTACCGTTACCGGGTCAGCAGCTCGCGCGCGTCCTGTCCGGCCTCGCAGTGCACGAACAGCACCGGCAGGCCATGGGCCTCCAGCACGGCGGCCATCTGCCGCTGGCGCATCAGGTACTGCTCGTAGATGCCTTGCAGGCGGTCGCAGTCGCCGCTGCCGTGGTTGTAGAACGCGCACCAGCCGGCTGGATCGAACAGCGCCATACGCACTTCGCTGTCAGCGTATCGAAGCAGCGGTTCCGGTGCCGCGTCCAGCCATTGCTCGGCCTGCGGCGCCATCAGGGCGGTTTCGATCAACGGCCACAGCACGGCCAGGCCCTGGTTGTCGTACTGCATCGACATCATCGCGGCCAGGTCGTTCAGGGTGAAGTAGCGCGCGTGTTCGATCTGCGCGCCAAACGCGTTCTGCGCCTGCAACGCGGTATCGGCCTGGGCCATGCCCTGGGCCAGCAGCACCTCTTCCAGCGCTTCGGCCACCGCCTGGGTCTGCGCCACGTCGGTGCCGGTCAGCAGGAACGGCACCACCCGCAGGCCACCGCCGGTCAGCCCGGCATCGGCCTGGAACGGCAGCGGCACATCGCCGTCGGCACCGGCGCCGAATGCCAGCAGGCGCGGGCCCTGGCTGCGGCCGGGCGCGCGCATCTGCAGTTCTTCCAGGCGCCGGTGGATCGGCCAGCCCGGGCGCAGGACTTCGGCCGGATCGAAATGCGCACCGGCGAACACGAAGTCCAGTCCGCTGACCCCCGGGACCAGCTTGGCCAGGTCGCGGCCGACGCGTTCGGCCAGTTCACCGGCCTGTTCGCTGGACAGGGCGGCGTGGCGCGGGGCGTCGCCGCCGGCCAGTTCCAATGCCAATACACCAAGGGCGTTCATGCCGTGGTCGGGTTTGCTCATGGTTTCACGGTTGGCCCATCACAGGGCGGCAGCTACACTTGCCGCCATTATGCCTGCTCCTTCGTGCAGGCCATGTTGCAGACACCCCTTCCATGCCAGGTATCTCCATGCCCAACGCCCGTCCCGTCGCCATCCTCGGTGGCGTCCGCATCCCGTTCTGCCGGCAGAACACCGCCTATTCGGACGTCGGCAACCTCGGCATGTCGGTGCGCACCCTCGGGGCGCTGGTCGAACGCTTCGGCCTGCACGGCCAGCAGCTGGGCGAAGTGGCGATGGGCGCGGTGATCAAGCATTCCAGCGACTGGAACCTGGGCCGCGAAGCCACGCTGTCCTCCGGGCTGTCCGCGCTGACCCCGGGCATCACCATGCAGCGCGCCTGCGGCACTTCGCTGGACACCATCATCGCGGTGGCCAACAAGATCGCGCTGGGCCAGATCGAGTCGGGCATCGGTGGCGGTTCGGATACCACCTCCGATGTGCCGATCGTGTACGGCAAGAAGCTGCGCGCGCGACTGCTGGCGGCCAACCGGGCCAAGACCACCGGCGACAAGCTCAAGGCGCTGACCCGTGGCTTCAAGTTCAGCGAACTCAAGCCCGAGTTCCCCGGCGTGGCCGAACCGCGCACCGGCAAGAGCATGGGCGACCACTGCGAGGACATGGCCAAGGAATGGAACATTTCGCGCGATTCGCAGGACGAATGGGCGGTGTCGTCGCACAAGAAGCTGGCCGCCGCCTATGAGCGCGGCTTCTTCACCGACCTGATCGCCCCGTTCCGTGGCGTGGAGCGCGACAACATCCTGCGCGCGGACACCTCGCTGGAGAAACTGGCCACGCTCAAGCCGGCTTTCGACAAGGTCTCCGGCCGCGGCACGCTGACCGCCGCCAACTCCACCCCGCTCACCGACGGCGCCTCGGCGGTGCTGCTGGCCAGCGAGGAGTGGGCGCGTGCGCACGGCCATGCGCCGCTGGCCTACCTGCGCGACTCGCAGGTGGCCGCGGTGGATTTCGTGCACGGCGAAGGCCTGCTGATGGCCCCCACCATCGCGGTGCCGGAAATGCTCAAGCGCAACGGCCTGACCCTGCAGGATTTCGACATCTACGAAATCCACGAAGCCTTCGCCGCGCAGGTGCTGTGCACGCTGCGCGCGTGGGAAAGCGAAGACTACTGCCGCAACCGGCTGGGCCTGGATGCGCCGCTGGGCAGGATCGACCCGGCCAAGATCAACCCGCTGGGTTCGTCGCTGGCCACCGGCCACCCGTTTGCCGCCACCGGTGCGCGGGTGATCGCCACCGCCGCCAAGCAGTTGGCCGAACGCGGCGGTGGCCGCGCGCTGGTCTCGATCTGCACCGCCGGCGGCATGGGCGTGGTGGCCATCGTCGAACGCTGATCGTCGGCGCGATGCAATGAAAAGGCCGCCCCGGCAACGGGGCGGCCTTTTCATTGGTAGTGCCGGCCGCTGGCCGGCTCTTCATGACCTTCGGAGGGGGCCGCTGGAGCCGGCCAGCGGCCGGCACCACGCGGTTGCCCGGCCCGGCATCACGGCAAACGCGGGTTGCCGTAGTCGTCGCGGTCATCGCGCAGGCTGTCCTGCACCGGCGGGGCGTTGCTCATCAGCGACTGCTCTTCCACGGTGGCGCGTTCGGGCACCACCGCGGCGGCCGGCGCTACCGTGGCGGCGCGGGCCAGCGCGATGCTGTCGTCGCCGCGCTGCTGGCGCAGCGCATTGGCCAGGCACTGCGCGGCCAGGGCGGGTTCGCCGCGCTCGATGAACAGCTGGCCCAGGGCCTCCCACGCATCCGGGCCGGCGCCGGCGGCGATCGCGCGGTGCAGGTAATCCTCGGCCTGCACGTGCTGGCGCTGGCGCGTGGCGATCCGGCCCAGGGCCAGCAACAGCGCCGGGCTGGACGGCTGGTTGGCCAGCCAGCGTTGCAGGTTGGCCTGGCGGGTGGCCAGTTTGTCCACCGGCATCTGCCCGTACAGCGTCACCAGCGATTCGTCCCAGCGCGTATCCAGCGCCTGTTCCAGGGTGAGCAGGGCCGGTTCGTCCCAGTCCAGCGCGACCGCGCGCAGGGCATAGGCCGAGACCACGTCGGCATCACTGCGCAGCGGCTTGGGGGTGGCTTCCCACTGCGCGGCCAGCGCGTTGACATCGCCCGCTTCCAGCAGCGACTGCGCGGCCAGGCGGGATTCCAGCTCGATCACCGCCTCATCGGGCAGCACCTTCTGCTTGCGCAGCGCGCCCAGCTGGCCGTATGCCTCGTGCGCGCGCTCGGCACGCGCCAGGGCTTCGGTGCGCAGCCACAGCCCGCGCGGGGGCAGCGGCTGGATCGTGGCGGTGTCCAGCAGGTTGATCGCATCCACCGGCCGTTCCTGCGCCAGCAGGCGCTCGGCCTGCAGCAGCGCATGCAGGGTGGGGTCTTCGCCACCCAGCCGTTGCAGGTACTGGTTGACCGCGGCCTGGTCGTCGCGCGCCTGGGCGCTGCGCACCGCGGTCACCATCGCCACCGCGCTCACGTCCTTGTCTTCGGCCGCGTTGGCCAGCAGCTTTTCGGCGCGCTGCCATTGGCCTTGTTCATGCGCCTGGATGCCTTCGATCAGGCGGGCGCGGCCCTGGTTGCGGCGGTAGCGGCCCCAGGCGCGGAACGGCGAGGCCAACAGGCTCCACAGCAGCCACAGCACCAGCAGGCCGACCAGCACCATCAGCGCCACCTGCGGCACGGTGGAACGGTAGTCGTTGCCGCCATAGCGGTAGATCACTTCGCCGAACTGGCGCAGGTGTTCGGTACCCAGGAACTGCGAGGCGATCACGCCAAGGGCGACCGCCAGCAACAGCACCACCAGGGATTGGAATGGTTTCATCGGGTATCTCCATCGCGCATCGAGCGCAGTTGCTGCAGGGTGCTGCCAAGCTCGGGCAACGCGGGGTGCAGCACACGGGTGCGCAGCTGCTGCAGTTCAACACGTCGCGCGCGCAGGGCGGGTGAATCCGGCCACAGCCGCGGCAGCCACAGCGCGACCCGGTCCAGCGCCTGGGTATAGCCGGGCTGGTCGCCGCGTTCGGTGGCTGCGCGCGCCAGGGTCAGTTCCAGTTGCAGGCCATCCCAGGCAGCCATGCGTTCGGCATCGGTCAACGGGCCCTGGGTGCGGGTGGGGGTGATGGTCACGAACGGCGCCAGTATCTGCTGCCACCACGGTGTGGCGGTGCCGTCGGCCTGGCTGTCGACCACCGTATCGGGCAACTGCTGCAGCGCCTTGGCGAACGCGCCCAGCTGCTGCTGGGTGGTGGCGCGCACGCCAGGGCCCAGGCTGTCCACCGCATTGCGTTCCTGCATCAGCGCCTGACGCAGGTTCAGGTAGTCGTTGCCCTGCACATCGTCCAGGGCGCTGGCGGCCAGCGCGTACAGGCGTTTGGCGCCGTCCACGTCATCGGCGTAGGCCAGCCGCTGTGCGGCCTGGGCCAGCAGCAGCTCGGCCTCTTCCAGCTGCAGCGCCTGGGCGCCATGGCGGGTACTGTCGGCCAGCTTGGCCAGGTTGTCTTCGAGCAGCGCGCTGCGCTGGCTCAGGCCAAGCATTTCATCGCGCAGCACGCGGTTGGTGGCGGCCGCATCCTGCAACCGCTGCGCGGTCGAACGCTGGTCGCGGCGCAGCGCGTCCACGCTGTCCACCAGACCCTGCAGCTGCAGGCTGGCTTCGGCCTGGCGCTGGTCGCTGCGGGCCTGCTCGGCCTGCCAGCGGGTCCAGCCCCAGGCCACGCCGCCGGCCACCACGGCCAGGAGCGCCAACGGCACGATCCAGCGCAGGGGGGTGGGGGCAGCAGCAGGCGAAGCGGCATCATTCATACGGGCATCCTTGTCGGTCGCGCCGGGACATCCGCAGGCTGGCGAGCGACGTGCTGCACAGCATCACCCGTGGCCTGCGCGGCCCGCAAGGCCAGACGCGGCGCCTGTTCAGGTAGATGCGGAAGTGATGATCGCAGTGTGTGCAGCCTGGACCAGCTGGCGTGGTAAGGGCCCCTCGGCCAGGCATACCCGGAGGAATCCGGCCTGGCTGGCCTGCTCGGCCAAGCGCGCGCTGGCGACCACTACCCAGGCCCGGCGCAGCGGTGCCTGCAGATCGCCCGGCAACTGCGCCAGCAGCAGCGCCAGCGCCTCGCCGCTGCTCAGCGCCAGCGCCCACGGGCGCGGGCTGGCGCGCAGCCGCTGCAGGGTGCGCGCCGGCAGCGGCAGCGGCTGCCGCGCATACACATTGGCGCGCTGCAGCTGCGCACCGCGCGCGACCAGGGTGCTGGCGATGATGCCGCGGCCGCCGGGGGCGGTGACCAGGCCAGCGCGCAGGCCGTGCAGGTCGGCCAGGGCGGGCAGGGCCAGCAGGCCCTCGCTGTCCATCCGCGCCGGTGCCAGCACCTGCCGCGCGCCGTGCCGGTGCAGGGCCGCGGCGGTGCCGGCCCCGACCGCCAGCCAGGTTCCGGCGGGTGCGGCGTCCAGTGCCTGCAACCGCGCGGCGGCATGCACCGCCGCCGGGCTGCTGAACACCACCCGGTCGGCGTCCAGCGCGCGCGCCAGATCGGCAGCGGTGGTGGCGTCGCCGCGCGCGCGCAGCCGCCACGGCGACAGCGCCACCAGCTGCGCGCCGGCGGCATGCGCGGCGCGGCGCAGCGGCGCGTGCTGGCCGCGCGGGCGCAGCGAAATCAGGGTCCAGTCCGGCATCTGTGCTTGGCGGTTCATTGCGGGCATTATGCGAGCCCTTTGCCGTGGCGTTGTGGTGCCGATGTCCAATCCTGAATCCCTGTCTGCGCAGCTGGCCGCGCTGCAGCACGTACTCGACCGCATGCCGCCGGTGGCGGCCATGCAGATCCGCGTGGAGGCCTATGCCGATGGCGTACTGTGCCTGCGCGCGCCGCTGGCGGCCAACGTCAACGACAAGGGCAACGCCTTCGGCGGCAGCCTGGCCTCGGCACTGACCCTGTCCGGCTGGGCCCTGGTCACCCTGCGCCTGCGGCTGGCCGGTTTCGACGCCGATGTGTATGTGGCCGACAGCCACGTGCGCTACCTGGCGCCGGTCTATCAGGATCTGCACGCCCAGGCGCAGGCCGCCGATGACGCCGATTGGGACGGCTTCCTGACCACCTTCGCCCAGCGCGGCAAGGCCCGGATCGGGCTGGTGGCCCGGCAGCCGGGCACCGATGGCAAGCCGGCCGCCGAGCTGACCGGGCGTTTCGTGGCCTTCGCAAGGCGGTAGGATGGGCGCCTTGCCGATTGGGGGAATGCGCATGCGCCGTACGCTTCAGATCCTGCTGCTGGCCTTGTTTGCGCTCAGCAGCGTGGCGGCCTTGGCCGCCGACCAGAAAATCACCAAGAAGCAGCGCCGGGAACTGGAAGAAACCCAGGTCAAGTACGACTCCACCCTGCGCTGGGGCACCGTCGAGGACGCGTTGCCGTACCTGGACCCGGAATACACCAAGATCCACCCGCTGACCGACCTGGAGCTGCGCCGTTTCGAGCAGGTCAAGATCTCCAGCTACCGCGCCGGGGACAACGTGCCGATGCCCGATGGCCGGGTGGGGCGCAATGCCGAGGTGCGGGTGATCAACAACAACACCCAGGCCGAGCGCTTGGTCAGGGTCAAGGAAATCTGGCGCTGGGACGCGCAGGGCAAGCGTTGGCTGCAGGCCAACGGGCTGCCGGACCTCTGGCAGGAATCCTGAATCCGGCCCCTTGGCCGGGGCTGGACGCCGGTTGATCCGCATGTGCGACAATCGGCGCCCGCTTAACGACCCGTGATCTGAGTGAATTACGAAGAGTTGCTGGCCTTTGCCGGCCGAAACCCGATGTTGTCGATGGCCCTGGTCGGCCTGACCGTGGCCATCATCGTCACCGAAGTCCGCCGCCTGCTGCGTGGCTTCAAGTCGCTCAAGCCGGCCGAACTGACCCACCTGATCAATGCCGGTGGCGCCATCGTGGTCGACCTGTCCTCGGGCAGCGATTTCGAGAAGGGCCATATCGCCGGCAGCCGCAACGTGCAGCCCAGCCAGTTCGGCCCGGAGCACAAGCTGGTGGCCAACGCCAGGCAGAGCCCGGTGGTGCTGGTATGCCGCAACGGCACCGCCTCGGAAACCGCCGCCAAGGCGTTGAAGAAGGCCGGCTTCGAACAGGTCAGCGTGCTCGATGGCGGCATTCCGTCCTGGCAGCAGGCCGAGTTGCCGCTGGTCAAGGGCCGCAACTGATTCTGCCCGGATCGCACGGCGCGCCTTGTACGTGGCGCGCGGCGCCCCCATCGCAGGGCATGTAACAATCCACTTTTCAGCATTCATTTTGGAGCTACACGAAATGTCCGACGAAACCACCAACGGCGCCGTTGCGCCGGTCGACGCCGCCACCGGCCCTTCGTTCACCGTTGAGAAGATCTACGTCAAGGACGTTTCCTTCGAATCGCCCAACGCCCCGGCCGTGTTCAACGAAGCGGTGCAGCCGGAGTTGCAGCTCAACCTCAACCAGCGCGTGCAGCGCCTGGGCGAGAACGCCTTCGAAGTGGTGCTGGCTGTCACCCTGACCTGCAAGGCCGGCGACAAGACCGCCTATGTGGCCGAAGTGCAGCAGGCTGGCGTGTTCGGCCTGATCGGCCTGGAGCCGCAGGCGATCGACGTGCTGCTCGGCACCCAGTGCCCGAACATCCTGTTCCCGTACGTGCGTTCGCTGGTCAGCGAGCTGATCCAGGCCGGCGGCTTCCCGCCGTTCTTCCTGCAGCCGATCAACTTCGAAGGTCTGTACGCCGAAACCCTGCGCCAGCGCCAGGAACAGGGCGAGACCTCGCTGGCTGATTCCGAGCCGGCCGGCAACGCCTGATCGGCGCTGCTGTCGTTCCGATGAGCATCCACGCAGACAAGATCGCGGTACTCGGCGCCGGCTCCTGGGGCACGGCGCTGGCCAGCCTGCTTGCGCGGCACGGTCACCGCGCCGTGTTGTGGGGGCGGGATGCGGCAATGGTCGAGGCCATCGACCAGCGCCACGAGAACACCCGGTACCTGCCGGGCATTCCGTTGCCCGAATCGCTGCGCGCCACCACCGACCTGGCCGCCGCGGTCAGCGATGCCACCTGGATCCTGGTGGTGGTGCCCTCGCACGCCTTCGGTGAAACCGTGCGTGCGCTGGCGCCGTTGCGCCCGGCCAACGCCGGCGTGGCCTGGGCGACCAAGGGCTTCGAGCCGGGCTCGGGCCGTTTCCTGCACGAAGTAGCGCGCGAGGTCCTCGGGCCGGACGTGCCGCTGGCGGTGGTGACCGGCCCGTCGTTCGCCAAGGAAGTCACCCTGGGCCTGCCGACGGCGATCACCGTGCACGGCGACGCGCCGGAGTTCGCCCAGCAGGTGGCCGATGCGATGCATGGCCCGGCCTTCCGCGCCTATACCGGCGACGACATGGTCGGTGCCGAGCTGGGCGGGGCGATGAAGAACGTGCTGGCGGTCGCCACCGGCGTGGCCGATGGCATGCAGCTGGGCTTGAACGCCCGTGCCGGCCTGATCACCCGCGGGCTCAACGAGATGCTGCGGCTGGCCGCGGCGATCGGCGCCAAGCCGGAGACCCTGATGGGCCTGGCCGGCCTGGGCGACCTGGTGCTGACCTGCACCGGCGATCTGTCGCGCAACCGTCGCCTGGGCCTGGCGCTGGGGCGTGGCCAGACCCTGCAGGACGCCGTGCGCGAGATCGGCCAAGTGGTAGAGTCGGTGCAGACCGCCGATGAAGTCATGCGCCAGGCGCGCCGGCACGGTATCGACCTGCCGATCTCCGACCGGGTCCGTGCCGTGTTGCATGGCGAGCAGACCCCCGGAGAGGGATTGCGTGCGTTGCTGGCACGCGAGCAGAAGCCGGAGTATCCGGACACGCTGTTCAAATGATCCACCAGAACCCCGGCCCAGCGCCGGGGTTTTGGTTGGTGCCATCAACGGCAACGGCAACCGCCGGAGGTAGATCCGCGCCATGTGTGGATGCTCTGCTCTGCCACAACGAAAAAACCCGGCACAAGGCCGGGTTTTTTCGTGGCGCACCGACGAGGTTGCGGCCATGTAAGTGAAGCCCGGCCAGGCCGGGCTTCATGACGCGTGGGAGAGAGGTCACGCGCCATCCAACACCATCTTGCCTATCGCGTATTACCAGGTGAAGCGCGGGCCGACGAACCATTCCTTGTCGCCGCCCTTGGCCAGCTTCACTTCGCCGGCCAGGCCCCAGTTCTGGTTGAGCTTGGCCTGGGCGCCGACGCGGCCGTAGAACTCGCCGTCCGGGTTGATGCCGTGCTTCTTGCTGTAGTCCTCGTAGCCGGCCATCACGTAGCCCTCGAAGTTCGGGGTGAACGCGCTGCGCACGCCCACTTCGGTCGAGTAGCCGTTGAAGTCCAGGCCGTGCTTGGGATCGAACTTCTGGTACGCCACGCGTGCCACCAGGTCGGTGGTCGGGGCGATGCCGTAGTTGTAGCCCACACCAACCTTCCACTGGTCGACGTCGTTGCTGCCGCGCTTGGTTTCCTGCGCGTTGTAGTCACCGAAGACGTGGAAGTTCGGCGCCACGGCGACCGAGCCCTTCACCGCCCAACCATCCGCATCGCCACCCTTGGCGTCGGTCTTCACGTAGCCGCCTTCAACGAAGTTGTACGACAGGCCGTCGGTTGCCGAAGCGGCGAACGGCAGGGCAGCCAGCAGACCCAGGGCAAGCAAAGAAGTCTTCATATCGGGACACACCTTTAATTATTTTTGGTTTTGCCGACCGCCCCCTTGGGAGGGGGAGAGAAGGGGCGGTCGACAGGTGTGAATTATCCGTTAGGCGTCACAATCGCCCCTGAATATTGAACTGACCAGTGCGTGAATAAACCGGGGGTTCAGGGAACTCGCAGCGCTACCCCATTGGTCGCGTAACCATGGAGTAAAGCCGGACGCGACCGGCGTATCAGCGTCCGGCTTGGGGTGGGTGCTACTTGGTCGACCGGATCGCTTCCCTGGCCGCCTGGTCGATCGTGTCGGCCACCACCTTGGGCTGGGTCATGAAGACGGCATGGCTCGCCGGGACCTTGGTGATGCGCGCGTGGATGCGTTCGGCCATGTGGATGAGCATGGCCTGGTCGAATGCCTTGTCTTCGGTGGCGATCACCGCCCAGCTGGGCTTGGTGCGCCAGGCGGCCTGGGTCACCGTCGTGCCGAATGCCGACATGTTGATGGGCACCTGCGAGTCACGCAGGAAGGCCGCGTCGGCATCGGTGGTGTCGTGGGCAAAGCCGGCCTTGAACCTGGCCGGGCTGATGATGCCGAAGCCATCGCTTGCGGTCTCGATGACGAATTCGGGAGTGGGTGCGAAGCCTTCGTATTGCTTTGCAGTGGTTTCGCCGGCGTCCGGCGCGAGCGCCGACACGTAGACCAGGCCTGCCACGTTGTCGTGCACGCCGGCCTGGGTGATCACGGTGCCGCCCCAGGAGTGTCCAACCAGGATGGCCGGGCCATCCTGACGGTCGAGCACGCGCTGGGTCGCGCGCACGTCATCGGCGAGCGAGGTCAACGGATTCTGCACGATCGACACGCGATATCCGCGGGCGGTCAGGTCATTGTAGACCGGGCGCCAGCCCGAACCGTCGGCGAATGCGCCGTGCACCAGGACGACATTCTTGATCTGGCCGGCGTCGCGGGCCACCGCATCGGCGGCCTGCACTGAGGGGGTGAAGCTGGCCGCCACGGCGGCGGCGAGCATTGCAGGAAGGAGCTTGAACATGGTCGTATCCTCGGGCGGAGATGTTGGGACTTCCGATGTGCGGCGTTGGCCGGCAGGGCTACTTTGCGCGACCAGGCTGGACTATTGGTTACCTGGAGTCCTGAAAACTTGACCATTCGTCTTTATGCGACGCGGACAAGCGCGCCGCCCATCCAAGGCGCTTTATCGAGAAAACGAGCTCCCGTTGAAAAGCGGCCGCGCGTCTGCCGCGATGCAACCCATCGCGCCGCTACACGGTGGGCACGGTTCCGCCGTCGATGGTGTATTCCGTCCCTGAAATGGAGGCGGCCCGCGGGGAGACCAGAAACGCGATGAGGTCTGCAACCTCCCCCGGCCTGGCCGGACGTCCCAAGGGGATGCCTCCCAGCTCCCGCATGATCAGCTGCTTGCCCCCTTCGTAGTCCGTTCCCGCATGGGTCGCGACCCGCTCCACCAGCGCGACGGCGGCCTCCGTCTCGATCCAGCCTGGCGATACGCGGGCAACACGCACGCCTTTGGGCGTGACTTCCTTGGACAGTGCCTTGCTGTAGGTCGACAACGCCGCTTTGGCAGCGGCATAGGCGATCGTGGCATCCGGCAACGGAAGGGTGCGCTGGATGGAGGTGACGTGCAGGATCACGCCGGATCCCTGCGCGAGCATCAGGGGAAGCAACGCCCGATCCAGCCTTACCGCCGACATCAGGTTGAGGTCGAGAGCCGTCGCCCACTCGTGGTCGTCCAAAGCCGCAAATCCGCCCGCCGGTGCCGATGATCCGCCCACCACGTTGATCAGGATGTCGACGCCGCCGAGATGCCGCAGGGCCGCCTCCACCGCCTGCCGGGCGCCTTCTGCCGTTGCCAGGTCGGTTGCAATGTAGTGCACACCATCGATGGGTCGATCGGGCCGCGAGCGTGCCGTTGCCGCGATTCGCGCGTTGAAGCCGGACAACAGTCCGACGACGGCGCCGCCCACGCCGCGGGTGCCGCCGGTCACCAGGACGCGCTTGCCCGCCAGTTGGAGATCCAAGCTCATGGCGCGATCTCCAGCGTGGCGATCCTGCTGCGCTCCAGGGTGAAGCTGTACCGCAAGTCGACCGGGCTGCCGGGGAAGTTGCCGGTGACACGTGCCGTCACGATGTACTTGCGCCCCTGATTCTCGAGCGTGTGCGGCTTGGCGGTGTAGGTGTATTTGGCGGACGAGTCGGTCTTCCAGGCCTCGATCGCGCTCAGGCCCGAGTGCGTCCTGCCCTCGTCCAGGACAAGCCCGTCCCGGGTGAAGCAGCGGGCGACGGCTTGGGCGTTTTGGGTGTCCGCTTCAAAGTAGGCAGCGATAGGCTCTGGCAGCTTCAGGTCTTTCATGGCAGTGCTCCGGTGTGGTCCATGGAGCAAGGTTGATCCGTTCTCATAGATTAGAGAATCACCTATTATCGGATCAGGCTATGTAGAGATCAGATCACAATGCGCGGCTCTGAATTCGCAGAACTCAAGGCTTTCGTGGCGGTTGTCGACCGCGCCAGCTTCGCCAGGGCCGCCGATCACCTGGGATTGTCCCGGTCCGCCCTCAGCCAGATCATTCGCCAGTTGGAATCGCGACTGCGCGTTCGCCTGTTGAACCGCACGACGCGAAGCGTCTCGCCTACCGAACCGGGACGTCGACTGCATGAGCGCATTGCGCCGATGCTTCGCGATATGGACCAGGCCGTTGCGCAGGCGGTGGAAACCAGTGCCCGCATGGCGGGCACCCTGCGGATCAACACGCTCAGCATGGCGGCGAAGAAAGTCATTGCACCGAGATTGGGACGTTTCGCCAAGGCGCATCCCGATGTCGTTCTCGACATCGTGATCGATGATGGGCTGAGCGATATCGTGGGCGAAGGATTCGACGCCGGGATACGCGTGGGCGGCCGTCTGCAGAAGGACATGGTTGCGGTACGGCTTACGCCCGACATCGAGTTGCTGGCGGTGGCCTCACCGGACTATCTCGCTGAACACGGCGAACCGGTGACGCCTGCCGACCTCGGCCATCACGCCTGCATAAACTGGCGCTTTCCGGGAAGCGCCAAGGTCGCAGGGTGGGAGTTCAGGAAAAAGGGAAAGAGCGTCGAGTTCTTTGGCGAGGGGACGGTGATCGCCAACCATCAGGACATCATCGTGCCGGCAGCGCTCCAAGGGCTGGGCATCCTGTATGCCTACAATGACGACGGCATCGCCGAGGCGTTGCGGGACGGGCGGCTCAAGCGCGTCCTCGCCGACTGGTCGCCCGTCGTGCCCGGCCTGTTTCTCTACTACTCGAGCCGGCGGTACATGCTGCCGGCGCTGCGCGCCTTCATCGACTGCCTGCTTGATCGCGATGTCGACCGTCGCATCGGCCCTGGCTGACTTGAACTCAACCCGCCGCTTCCAGTTTCCCGCGCGGCGTTGCCAGATGCGACGCACGCAGGTAGCGCCCGTACTTTCCAATGAAGATGCCTGTGAACCCACCCGACAGCAGCAGGTAGGCCGCGCGGAAACTGTCATCTGCGCCCAGCGCCGGGGATACGGCAAGCGCGGATTCGAAGCCATATTTCACTGCAAAGGTGATCAGCAGCAGCGGCAGCAGGCTGTAGTCCGCGCTGCGCCACAGCTTCCCCGTTGATGCATTCAGGGTGAGCGTTGCCCGCCGCAGCAGCACCCAGCCAAGGCCCATGCCCGCGCCGATGCCAACCAGCCACTCGCCCCACGCTTGCCAGGAACTGCCGAAACGGTGGCTTATCGACCACAGGCCCCAGGCGGTGAAAAGGGCCGGCACGATGGCCAGCTTCGTCAGCGAAATTTCACCCGGTTTCATGGCAGCGATGCCGCGCGTGATCAGGAAGACCAGAAGCGCCCAGACCCAGACAGGAGTATTCGACACCAGTTGCTGCAGCATGATCACAGGAAGTCCTTGAGGTGGGCGGGTGCCGGCCATGTAACGCCGTGCGGGAGTGGGTTCATTCTCGCTTTGCGCCACCCCATCACAAGTGACAGGTGTCAGGCATCGGGAAGTACATTGCGCGAGCTGACAACGCGGCAGGATGGCAACACCAGTTCAGAGCCGAAGGCGGGTGTTGTGGTGGCTGCGTGATGATGGATGTCGATGTCCGGCGTGATAGCCGATCAGATGCGGCGATCCCCGCGGCGATGGTTTCAGGCCGAACCTTTTGAGGGTCGCCATACCTTCACACCCCGTCCACGTCTTGCAACTGCAGCTGAAAGCGGGTCGGTGACGTCAGCGAAAAGCCCGCTATATTCCAGTCTCCCAGACGAAGGAGGGAGTGCAATGATTCTGACCAAACAACATCTGACCACCGCACGTACGCTCGCCGTGGCGATCGTCGCCACCGTTGGCCTCAGCGCCTGCGCCACCTACAAAGACGATTTCGCAACGATCAACTCACGCCTCGACCAGCTCGACGTGAAGGTGCAGGGCGCGGCGCAAAGTGCCGAATCGGCCAATCAATCCGCACAGCAGGCCAACCAGCGTCTGGATCAAATCGAAGGCCGCGTCCAGCAGCTGGAGAGGGCGCCCCGCCGGACACCGCGTGGTTAAATCGTTCCGCCACGATTGTGTGAGGAACGTTTGAACCAGGACCGGTGGCCTTTGCAGGCCATCGGTTTCCTCTGGTGATGCAGTCTTTCATTCCAAGGAACCCTCCCATCCGTACGCACTCATATCCTGCAATCCGGGCCGTCGGTGCCGCGCTGGCAATGGCGCTGGCGTTGGCGGGTACCGGCGTGGCCCACGCCGAGGATGCCGCCGCCCAACCGGTAGCCGCCGTCGATGAGCTTCCGCCAGGCCAGGAGGTGTCCGACACCGTGATTGAACTGGCCGGCTGGGTTGTCGCTACCAAGGACAGCCATGGCTATCCGTTCGCGATCATGGACAAGGCCGCCGCACAGATCCTGGTGTTCGGCAGCGACGGCAAGCTGCGCGGCGCTGCGCCGGGGTTGTTTGGCTCGGCGACCGGCGATCATACGGCGCCCGGCGTCGCCGGCCTGGCGCTTCGCGAAATTCCAGGGCGGGATCGCACCACGCCCGCTGGCCGCTTTGTCGGCGGCTTCGGCCCGTCGATCGACGCCGGCCGCGTGCTGTGGGTGGACTACGAGTCCGCCGTCTCCATCCATCCCACCGCTACCGGGGTCCCGGCCGAGAAGCGCGTAGAACGCCTGGCATCGCCCTCGCCGGACGACAACCGCGTCACCCATGGCTGCATCAACGTCTCGCCCGAATTCTACGAGCAGATCGTCCGTTCCACGTTCGAGCGCGGCGGGGTGTTCTACATCCTGCCCGATGCCGACCCGATGGCCGAGACCTTCCCGGAGTTCGCGCAAAGCCGCGCGAATGCGCAACACGACGATGGAAAGCGCAAACGTTCCGCCAGCAAGTGAACGGCGCGACGCCGTGTTGTCTTCGGCCTGCGGGCCAGGCGTCCTTCCAACGATGCCGTAAAGCGCGGTAGCGCGGCGGCCAACGGCGATCCTGCCGCTTCCACCGACCGGCACGTGGTTTGCCAGCCCCGGCGCGGCCAGCGTCGCCGATACCCATGTCCTGATCCAGGCCCCGCCGGCCTTGGCCGCCGGCTCGGCCGGCGCTGCTTGCGTCCTCCAACCTAACACTGTTAGATTCGCCACCTAACACCGTTAGGCCAGGGCATCAGGTGCGCCAACCGATCGCGCGGGAAAACATCGTCGAGGCCGCCTTCCGGATCCTCGACGAGGCCGGGCTGGAAGGCATCACCCTGCGCAAGGTGGCCTGTTCGCTGGGCATCCGTGCGCCGTCGCTGTACTGGCACTTCAAGAGCAAGCAGGCGCTGATCGATGCCATGGCCGACGCCATGATCGTCGATGTCGCCCGCACCATCCCGGCCGGCCAGCCGTGGCGGCAGACCCTGCTGCAGATCGCGCGGGAGTTCCGGACGGCCTTCAAGGCGCGCCGCGATGGCGCGCGGGTCTACGCCGGTACCTTCCTGGCCACCGAGAACGTGCTGCGCGTGGCCGAAGCCAGCCTGGCGGCAATGATCGGTGCCGGCATGCCGGCGCGTTTTGCCGCGACCACCGCGATGGACTTGGTGTACTACACGATGGGCTTTGTCATCGAAGAACAGTCCTGGCCCGGCGACGGCAGCATGGAAGCCCTCGGCGAGGTGTTCATGGCCCTGGCCGAGGAACGCTTCCCGCATTGCTGGCAGGCCCGCGAGGTCTGGGGCGAGATCGATTTCGATGCCCGTTTCGAACAGGGCCTGGGGCTGATGCTCGATGGCATCGCCCTGCGCCTGCCCGGCCCCGCCTGATCCCGTCCTTCCCTCCCGTTACCGCTGTTCCGACCCGGAAAGCCCACCGATGCGCGCACGCCTCCCCCGCAGTTCCTTCCTGCTCCTGATCGCCGTGCTGCTGTCGGCCTGTGGCGGCAAGGACGACGCCGCCGCCACCGCAGCGGCCGCCACCAGTTCGGCCTTGCCGGTCTCGCTGGCCACCGCGCAACAGCAGCCGATGGCGCGCACGGTGCTGGTCTCGGGCCCGGTCACCGCGTTCGAGGAAATGCAGCTGGGCGTGGAGATCAGCGGCCAGCGGGTGACCGCGTTGCCGGTGGAGGTTGGCCAGTGGGTCAAGCAGGGGCAGCTGCTGCTGCAACTGGACCACCGCACCCTGGACAGCGAACTGGCCCAGGCCGACGCGTCGCTGCGCCAGGCGCAGGCCTCGCAGGAACTGGCGCGGCTGAACTACCAGCGCAGCGAGAAGCTGGCCGCCCAGCAGCTGATCAGTGCCAGCAGCCTGGACGAGCTGCGCGCGGCGCGGATCAATGCCGAGGCGCAGACCGCCACCGCGCGCGCCGCGCGCGATGCGGCCAAGCTGCGCCGCGATTTCGCCGACCTGCGCGCGCCGGCCGACGGGCTGATCTCCAAGCGCCTGGTGCAGCCCGGCCAGGTGGTCTCGGCCGGCACCGAACTGCTGCGCCTGATCCGCGATGGCCGCCTGGAATGGCGCGCCGAACTGCCGGAAAACCAGTTGGCCGATGTCGCGGTGGGCAATACGGTGCAGCTGCCGTACGGCGGCCAGGTGATCGCCGGCCGCATCCGCGCGGTCACCCCGGGCGTGGATGCGCAGACCCGCACCGGCACCCTGTATGCCGATCTGCCCGCACCCGGCCCGCTCAAGCCGGGCATCTATGTCGAAGGCCGCATCGTCACCGGCGATGGTCAGGCCTTGACCATTCCCAGCGCGGCGATCGTGCAGCGCGATGGCCACAGCTATGTATTCAGCGTCAACGACAAGCAGCAGGCTACCCGCCACCGGGTCAGCACCGGCCAGGCGGTACAGGGCCGCACCGCGATCCTGGCCGGGCTCAAGGCCGGCGACAAGGTGGTGGTGGACGGCGCCGGCTTCCTCGGTGAGGGCGACCGCGTGCGCGTGGTGGCCGCTGCCAAGGCGGCCGCCCGATGAATATTTCGGCCTGGGCGATCAAGCGCCCGCTGCCAGCGTTGCTGGTGTTCTTCGTGCTGTGCGTGGCCGGCCTGTGGGGGTTCTACCAGCTGCCGGTGGCGCGCTTCCCGGACATCGCCTTCCCGATGACCACGGTGACGGTGACCCAGCCGGGCGCATCGCCGAGCCAGCTTGAAGCCGAGGTCACCCGCAAGGTCGAGGACTCGGTGGCCACGGTCAACAACGTCAAGCGGGTGATCTCCTCGGTCAGCGAAGGGGTGAGCACCACCACCATCGAGTTCCAGCTCGAAGCCGACCTGGCCACCGCGCTGGACGATACCCGCGATGCGATCACCCGCATCCGCACCGACCTGCCGCAGGACATCCAGGAACCGGTGATCTCCAAGGTCGATATCGGCGGCTCGCTGATGACCTATGCACTGGTCGCCCCGCACATGACCGCCGACGAGGCCAGCTGGTTCGTCGACCGCGACGTCTCGCGCGCGATGTACGGCGTGCCCGGCGTGGCCCGGGTCACCCGGGTCGGTGGCGTGCAGCGCCAGGTGCGGGTGGACCTGGACCCCAATGCGCTGATGGCGATGGGCATCACCGCCGGCGATGTGTCCGGGCAGCTGGCCCGCATCCAGGTCGAGCGCGCCGGCGGCAAGGCCGAGATCGAAGGCGCCCAGCAGACCATCCGCACGCTGGGCACGGTCGGCAATGCGCAGGCGTTGCGCGACTATTCCATCGCGCTGCCGGACGGGCGCGCGGTGCGGCTGTCGACCCTGGCCACGATCACCGATGCGGCCGCCGACCCCACCGAAGCGGCGCTGCTGGACGGCGGCGAAGTGGTGGCGCTCTCGATGTCGCGCACGCGTGGCTCCAGCGAGGTCAAGGTGGAAAAGGGCGTGCATGCCGCGCTCGATGCGATCAAGGCCGAGCATCCGGGCATCGACTTCCGCCTGGTCACCACCGCGATCGATGAGACCCACCGGTCCTACGACTCCTCCATGACCATGCTCTGGGAAGGCGCGCTGCTGGCCCTGCTGGTGGTCTGGCTGTTCCTGCGCGACTGGCGCGCGACCTGGGTGTCGGCGCTGGCGTTGCCGCTGTCGATCATTCCCACCTTCGCGGTGATGCACCTGTTCGGTTTCACCCTGAACATGATCACGTTGCTGGCGTTGTCGGTGGTGGTCGGCATCCTGGTCGACGATGCCATCGTCGAAATCGAAAACATCGTGCGCCACCTGCGCATGGGCAAGCCGCCGCTGGAGGCCGCACGCGAGGCGGCCGGCGAGATCGGCAATGCGGTGATCGCCACCTCGCTGACGCTGGCGGCGGTGTTCGTGCCGGTGGCGTTCATGCCCGGCATCGCCGGCAAGTTCTTCCGCGAGTTCGGCTGGACCGCGGCCACTGCGGTGCTGTTCTCGCTGCTGGTGGCGCGCCTGCTCACCCCGATGATGGCCGCCTACCTGCTCAAGCCACACGGGCAGGAGCCACCCGAGTCGCGGCTGATGACCTGGTACCTGGGCTGGGTGGACGCCGCGCTGCGCCACCGTGGCCGCACCCTGTGGCTGGCCACCGGGCTGTTCGTGGCCTCGCTGGCGCTGGTGCCGTTCATCCCGGCCACCTTCATCCCGCAGTCCGACCTGGGCCGCAGCAACCTCAACCTGGAACTGCCGCCGGGCACCCGCCTGCAGGAAACCGTGGCGGTGGCCGAACGCGCGCGCGCCCTGCTCAAGGACATGCCCGAACTCAAGCAGGTCTATACCGCGGTCGGCAGCGTGCTCGACCTGGGCGACCCCGGCGCCACCGGCGTGGGCGAACCGCGCAAGGCGACCCTGGTACTGGACTGGGGCACCGCCGATACCCGCGACCGCGACCAGCGCGTGCTCGAACGCGAGGCACGCCAGCGCCTGGCCAACCTGCCCGGGGTGCGGGTGAGCTATGTCAGCTCCGAGCCGGGTAACCTGCTGCAGCTGGTGCTGTCCGGCGACGACCCGCAGCGCCTGCAGGATGCCTCCACCGCGCTGGAGCGCGATCTGCGCGGCATCCAGGGCCTGGGCAGCGTCACCTCCACCGCCTCGCTGCTGCGCCCGGAAATCCAGATCGTGCCCGATGCCGCGCGTGCGGCCGACCTGGGCGTGGCCACCGCCGATATCGCCGAAGCGGCGCGCATCGCCACCGCCGGCGACTACGAACAACGGCTGGCCAAGCTCAACCTGCCCGACCGCCAAGTGCCGATCCGGGTCGGTTTCGCCGAGGCCACGCTGGCCAACCCGGCGCTGATCGGCCAGCTGCGCGTGCCCGGCCGCTACGGCCCGGTACCGCTGGCCGCCGTCGCCGATATCCAGCAGGGCAGCGGCCCGTCGCAGATCTCGCGCTACCAGCGCCAGCGCAACGTCACCCTCACCGCCGAGCTCAACGGGCGCCCGCTGGGCGAGGTGATGGCCGAAGTGCAGGCCTTGCCCGGGGTCAAGCAGCTGCCGCCGGGGGTAACCTTCCTCAATACCGGCGATGCCGAAGTATTCGTCGAACTGTTCGTCGGCTTCCTGCTGGCCATGGCCGCCGGCCTGATCTGCATCTACATGGTGCTGTTGCTGCTGTTCAACCATGCGCTGATGCCGATCACCATCCTGGCGGCGGTGCCGCTGTGCGCCGGCGGCGCGTTCGGGGCGCTGCTGATCACCCAGAACATGTTGTCGCTGCCGGCGCTGATCGGCCTGCTGATGCTGATCGGCATCGCCACCAAGAATTCCATCCTGCTGGTGGACTATGCGGTGATGGCCGAGGACGAGCACGGCATGAGCCAGCACGATGCGCTGATCGATGCCTGCCGCAAGCGCGCCCAGCCGATCATCATGACCACCCTGGCGATGGGCGCGGGCATGATGCCGATCGCGCTGGGTTTCGCCGGCGATTCCAGCTTCCGCGCGCCGATGGCGATCGCCGTGATCGGCGGCCTGATCACCTCCACGCTGTTGAGCCTGATCGTGATCCCGGCCGCTTTTACCGTGGTCGACGACCTGGGCGACTGGCTGTCGCGCAGATTCCGCCACCGCTCCTCGCATTCGGCCGGCCACGCCGCCGACTGAGCGTGGAACGACGCCCTGGCGCAGGCAGCGGCGGCCTGCGTCAGTTCTTGCCGGCCGCGGCCTGGATCATCTTCCAGCCGTTGCCGGACGGGTCGCGGAAGCCGGCATCCACGGTGCCGTAGCGTTCCACCGGCTCCTGGTTGAATTCGACCCCCTCCGCGCTGAGCCGTGCATAGGTTGCGCGGCAGTCGTCCACGTGCAGCACCAGCGGTGGCATCGCGCCCTTGGCGACCAGGGCCTGCAGTGCCTGCGCGGTGGCCGCGTCATGCACCGGCGGGCCCGGCCGGAACAGGCCCAGCTGGAACGACGGCTGCGCCGGGTGCTGCACCGTCAGCCAGCGGTAGTCGCCATTGCCCACGTCGGTATGCACGCCGAATCCCAGCTTGCCGACGTAGAACGCCAATGCTTCATCCTGGTCGCGCACATACAGCCCGACCACACCGATACCCTGATTCATGGAACCTCCGTTGTTGAGGGCTCTGTTGTACCGGCTGCCCTGCCGCGCCGCTTCTCCGAAACTGCGCTGTCCAGGTCCGGCCGCCGTGCCGCGCGTGCGATGCACTCCGGCGCCTGTGCCGGCAGCGGGCCGCCGGCACGCACCTGGCCGGGGCTGTGCCCGGTGATGTCATGGAAGATGCGCCCGAAGGTACCCAGGCTGTTCCAGCCGGTCTGGTAGGCGATCTCGGTGATCGGCAGCTGGGTATCGCGGCACAGCGCCACGGCGCGCTCGATGCGCCGGGTCAGCAGGTAGCGGTGCGGCGGCAGGCCGAAGGCCTGGCGGAACTGCCGTGCGAAGTAGGCCGCCGACACCGCGCTGACCTGCGCCAGCCGTTGCACCGGCCATGCTTCGTGCGGGGCGCGGTCCATCCGGTCCTTGGCCCGCAGCAGGCGTCGCAGTAGTTCGGGGCTCTGGGGCATCGTCTCGGTTCGCCTGGTGGGCTGGGCTACGGCGCCGGCCACAGCCACGGCACGCGTCGGATCGTCTGCCGATGGTAGGTTTGCCGAGGACGGGCGGCAAGCAGGGTGCGCAACGCGGCACGGCCGGGCTGCAATGGCTGGCTTGGGTCACGCTTCCGGCTGCGCGCAGGCAACTGCAAGCCCAATGTCATGGGCAGGTCACCGGCGCTGCGAATACTCCGCCGGTCTTCCACTACCCACCTGACCGATGCACGCCAACGGCCGATACCCCCGCGTTTCCCTGCTCGCCGTGCTGCTCGGCGCCACCGTACAGGCGATGGCCGCCGAACCGGCGCCCGCCGACGATGCCCGCACGCTGGACCAGGTGCAGGTCATCGGCCAGGCCACCAGCTATGCCAAGACCACGGTCAGCCAGGAAACGCTCAACCGCCAGCAGATCCTCAGCAGCGTCAACAATGCGCTCAACGAACTGCCCGGCGTGGTGGTCAGCGAGGCCGATGCCACCGGTTCGTCGGTGTGGGGTACGCAGATCAGCATGCGTGGCTTTGTGACCAACCGCGATACCCAGCAGATCGGCACCACCATCGACGGCCTGCCCAACGGCGGCTCCGGCTACGGTGGCGGCTCGCTGGCCAACCGCTACATCGACACGCTCGACCTGGAAACGGTAGAAGTCAGCCAGGGCACGGCCGACATCTCCTCGCGCTCCAACGAGGCACTGGGCGGCACGCTGAACTTCCTCACCAGCGACCCGCTGGCCGAACAGCGCCTGCGCATGGTGGTCGGCGGCGGCGACCACGACGCCCGCAAGTATTACGTGCGCTACGACACCGGCCTGCTCGGCGGCCACACCCGTGCATGGGTGAGCGCGTCCTCGGCGCGGGTCAGCGACTGGATCGACGGCACCGGCAAGGCCAGCAACGACAACCTGGCCGCCAAGTTCGTCACCGAGCTGGACCGCTGGACGCTGAGCGGCTACGCCTCCTACAACGATGCCGACGAGCCGGAGTACACCAGCGTCACCCCGGCCGCGTACGCCACCAACCCCGACCGCGACGGCCTGACCGGCAACCTCACCGGCATTCCCAACCTGGACCAGAACTACCGCTCCGGATCGCGCGCGCTGCGCGAGAACACCTTCGGCTACCTGCGCGGGGCCTTCGACAGCGGCAACGGTTTCAAGGCCACGTTGACCGGCTACGCGCACAAGATGGAAGGCCGTGGCGACTGGCTGCCGCCGTACCTGGTGCAGGCGCGCAATGATGGCGCCGGCCGCCCGGAATCGGAGTACCTTGGCGGCAGTACCGTCTACGGGGGCAGCGCCCTGGGCCAGTTCTACTTCGTCAATCCCGACGGCAGCGCCGCGCAGGTGCGGGCCGGCTGCGTGCCGCGCCCGGGCTTCACCGCCGAGTACGATCCCAACTGCTATGCCGCCGGCGTGCAGGGCGTGCAGTCCTACCGCCACTCGCACTACGACAACGACCGTGCCGGCGCCACCGCCGACGTGGAATGGAAGCAGACCCTGGGCACGGTCGACAACACCGTGCGCGCCGGCGTGTGGGTGGAGCAGTACGACCGCAGCGTGCGCCGCGACTGGCACCGCCTGCTCAATGTCGGCACCGACATCAGCTTCGACCACCAGCCGTACTGGGTGCAGTTCGAGGACCGCTACAAGACCAGCGAGCAGATGTACTACGTCGAAGACGTGGCGCGCTTCGGCCCGTTCAGCGCGCGCGTGGGCGTCAAGCAGTTCTTCGTCGACCAGAAGCGCAGCCGGGTGATCGGCAATGCCGAGAACGTGCGCTCCGATTCCAAATCCGATCCGCTGCTGTCCGCCGGCGGCACCTGGACGCTGCCGGTCGAGGGCCTGGAGCTGTTCGGCGGCTATTCGCAGAACTTCGCCGCCATCCCGTCCGGCGTGCTCGGCGAGACCGATGCACAGCGGTTCGCGCGGGTGGAGCCGGAGACCGCCGACAACATCGAACTGGGCCTGCGCGTGAGCCGCTGGCCGCTGACCGGTTCGCTGACGCTGTACAACATCAAGTTCGACAACCGCATCGTCTACCTGCCGGCACGCCTGGCCAACGGCATCGACTACCTGGATGAAACCGACGGCGTCTACGAGAACTTCGGCGGGGTGGAAAGCACCGGCCTGGAAGCGGCGCTCGGCTATGGCTGGGACAACGGCTGGCGGCTCAACGGCGCCTACACCTACAACCGCTCCAAGTACCTGGGCAGCGGCAACCTGGCGCGCGACACCGAACTGGGCATCGTCGATGGCGCGCAGGTGATCGGCCAGCCCAAGCACACCCTGGTGGTCTCGGCCGACTGGCAGGGCGAGACCTGGAACTTCGGCCTGTCCGGGCGCTACCTGGGCGAGCGTTACCTGGATGCGTCCAACGCCAACCGCCTGCCGTCGGCCACGGTGTTCAACGCCAACATCGGTGTGGACCTGCAGAGCCTGTCGCCCAAGCTCAAGGGCGTCGGCGCCAGCCTGGTGGTCAGCAACCTGACCGACCGCAAGTACCTGGCCGGCGTGGACGGCAGCGACTCGGCCTTCATCGGCGCGCCGCGCACGGTCGGTTTCTCGGTACGGGTCGACCTGTGAGCCCAGCGCGTCCGCCGGTCGCCGACCCCGCCCGCCGCCGCCTGCTGCAGGGCGGGATGGCGGCCGGAGTCGGCGCGCTGCTGCCCAGCATCGCGCGGGCAGCAGCGATCGCCCCGGACGCGCGCAGCCGCAGCCTGGAGGACGTGCAGCACATCGTGGTGCTGATGCAGGAAAACCGCGCGTTCGACCATTACTTCGGCACCCTGCCCGGGGTGCGCGGCTTCGGCGACCGCTTCGTCGCCCCGGCCGCGCCGTTGCAGCCGGGCCAGCCGCCGCGCACGCTGTGGCTGCAGCCCAACGCCGCCGGTACCGGTGCCATCGCTCCGTTCGCGCTGGATACCGCCGCGCAGTTCGGGGTCATGCGCGTGGAAGGCACTCCGCACACCTGGCCCGACGCGCAGCGCGCCTGGGACCACGGGCGCATGGGGCAGTGGCCGGCGGCCAAGCAGGACCATGCGATGGGCTACTACCGGCGCGCCGACCTGCCGTTCCAGTTCGCCCTGGCCGAGGCGTTCACCGTCTGCGATGCCTACCACTGCGCGATGCAGGCCGGCACCAATCCCAACCGCCTGTTCCTGTGGACCGGGCACAACGATCCGCATGCACGTGGCGGTGGCCCGGCGGTGGCCAACTCGCACGACAACTTTCCCGAACTGGGCGGCCACCCCGATTCGTATACCTGGACCAGCTATGTCGAGTGCCTGCAGCGTGCCGGCGTGGACTGGCAGATCTACCAGGACATGGCCGACAACTTCACCGACAACCCGCTGGCCGGCTTCGAGCGCTTCCGCCAGGCCTGGCGTGCGGCGCCCGGCCACGATGCGGCCCTGCGCGAACGTGGGGTGAGCACGCGCGGGCTGGCCCAGCTGCGCCAGGACGTGCTGAAGGGCCAGCTGCCGCAGGTCAGTTTCATCATTGCCGACGCCGCCGGCAGCGAGCATCCCGGCCCGTCCAGCCCGGCCCAGGGCGCGGCGTATACCGCGCGCGTACTCGATGCGCTCACCGCCGACCCGCAGGTATGGAGCCGCACCGTGCTGCTGCTGATGTTCGACGAGAACGACGGCTTCTTCGACCACATGCCACCGCCGGCACCGCCATCGCCCGATGCTTCGGTGGCCGGCGGCTGGGCGGGTGCCTCGGCGGTGGCCACCGACGGCGAGTACCACCAGCACGCCTCGCCCGGCAACGAGCAGGCCGATCCGCTGGACCTGCGTGGCCGCCCGTACGGGCTTGGCCCGCGCGTGCCGCTGTATGCGATTTCGCCGTGGAGCCGCGGCGGCTGGGTCGATTCGCAGGTGTACGACCACACCTCGGTGATCCGCCTGATCGAGCGCCGTTTCGGCGTAGCCGCGCCGGCGCTGTCGCCGTGGCGCCGCGCGGTCTGCGGCGACCTCACCGGCGCCTTCGATTTCGCCCATCGCGATACGCGGCCCTTCCTCGCCTCGCTGCCGGCCACCGCCGCCCTTGCCGCGCGCGCGGCCGCCCTGCCGGGGCGCACGGTGCCGGCCTTGCCCGAAAGCCTGCCACCGGCGCAGCAGGAACCGGGCATGCGCCCGGCCCGCGCGCTGCCGTACCGCCCGCAGGTGGGCATTGCCGTGGATGCGGCGGTGGTCACCCTGCAGCTGGCCTGCGAGGGCGCACCGGCGGTGCTGCACGTCTACGACATGCTGCAGCTGGAGGCGATACCGCGCCGCTATACGCTCGCCCCGGGCATGCCGTTGCAGGGCCGCTGGGCGCTGCACGAGGGCAGCGGCTACGACCTGTGGCTGCTGGGCCCCAACGGTTTCCACCGCCGTTACCGCGGCGCGGCCACGGCGGCCGCGCCGGTGCTTGCTGCGGTCGAGCGCACTGCGGCGGGACTGCGCCTGCAGCTGCACAATCCCGGCCCGACCGCGCAGGCGGTCGGCATTTCCGCCGGTGCCTACGCCGCGCAGATGCCCGCACGCCAGCTGCAGTTGCAGCCCGATGAACGTACGCAGATCGTCTGGGATGCCGCGCCCACTGCCGGCTGGTACGACCTGCAGTTGCAGCAAGCCGGCGTCTGGCAGCGCCTGGCCGGCCGTGCCGAAGATGGCCGGCCGGGCACCACCGACCCGGCGATGGGCGCCGCACCGTTGCGGCTGTTGGCCGACTGAAGCGGCCAGCAGGCCGTTGCCGCTAGCGCTGCCCGACCACGGCCGGCAGCGCGGTACGCCGGCCCGCCGCGGTCCACGCCCGCAGCCCCATCACCGCCAGCGCCACGAACACCACGTACAGCGCGGCGGTGAGGTGCAGCGATTTGACCAGGTACATGCCGACGTAGACCACGTCCACGACGATCCACAGCCACCAGCTGGCGCTGTGCCGGCGTGCCTGCCACCACTGCGCCACCAGGCTCAGTGCGGCCAGCATCGCATCCAGCCACGGCAGCGCGGCGTCGGTGAAGTGGTGCATCAGCGCCCCCAGCGCGATCCCGAACGCCACGCCGACGCCCAGGTCGCGCAGCAGCTGCCGCCGCGGCAACGCGACGATCACGATCGCACCGTCCTGCTGCGCCTGCCGCCGCCAGCTGATCCAGCCGTACAGCAGGAAGCCGCCGAACACGACCTGCAGCAAGGTGTCCGAATACAGCCTGGCTTCGGCGAACACCAGCGCATACAGCGCCACCGACACCAGCCCGACCGGCCAGGCCAGCATCCAGCGGCGTGCCATCAGCCACACCCCGAGCGCGCTGAAAGCCACCGCCGACCATTCCAGGATCGCCGGATTCATAGCCCGAACGTCACCGACAGCCGTGCCTGGCGCGGCGCCCCGGCAAACAGGTAGTAGTCGCCGGCGGTGCTGCCGGTATCGCGCCAGTAGAAGCGGTCGAACACATTGTCCACCGACAGGTTCCAGGTTACCGGGCGCGCGCGCAGCGTGTGCTTCAGGCGCAGGCCCAGGTCGACCACGTGATAGGCCGGCGCGCGCGCGCTGCCGTCCACCGTGGCGGCGTTGGCCGACGCGTAGCGCCAGCCGCCGGTGAGCGCCAGGCCGGTGGCGAACGGCAGCGTGTAGTCGGCCTGCACGCTGGCACGCAGCTTGGGCACGTTGACCAGCTGGTGGCCCTCGTAGAGCGCGGTCCCGGTGCCGCGCCCGCGTGCCTGCAGCGCACTGACGCTGGCGTTGAGCACCAGGCCCTGGGCGATGCGGCCGTTGGCGGTCAGCTCCAGGCCGGTGTGGGTCTGCTGGCCTTCGGCAACGAACGTGTACCCGGCGTCGCTGCCGTCGGGCTTGGCGTACTGGAACGGCTGCGAGGTGCGGAACACGGCCGCGCCCAGGGTCAGCGCATCGGAGCGGGCGTACTTGACGCCCACTTCGGCCTGGCGCGACAGCACCGGGGCCAGGAACGCCCCTTCGTTGGAGGTCCAGAACGGGGCTTCCTGGCCCAGCGAAATGCCGCGCACGTAGCTGGCGTATACATTCACCGCATCGGTGGCCTTCCAGACCAGCGCGGTCTGCGGCAGGAACCGCGACAACGTGCTGTGCCGTTCGGCATTGCCGCGCTTGTCGAAGGCGCGCTCGTCCAGACGCACCAAGCGCCCACCGGCCAACCACTGCCAGTGATCGCCGAACTGCATGCGGTCCATGGCGAACAGCGCGGTCTGCGTGCTGTCCAGGCGGCGCAACGACGGCCCCGGCTGCAGCGGCGAGGGGTCGAACACCGGCACCTGCGCATCGTGGATATTGGCCGTGCCCACGTACTCGTTGACGTTACGGCGCTTGTCGACGGTGCGCTCGAAACGATCGGCACCGATGCTGAGTTCATGGCCCACGCGCCCGGCCTGGAAGCGGCCGCGCAGTTCGGCGCGTGCTTCCAGGTTGCGGCGGGTATCGTCGGGGCTGCGGTAATCGTAGATGTCGTAGTCGCCGTTGGGCGCGAAGTAGTTGCCCGGCACGCTGCCGTCGGCGCAGGCGGCGGCGTAGTAGCAGCCGTAGGCGAAGGCCACGTTGTCGTCGATCACCGAGCGGCTGTAGCCGGCCGACACACGCGACTGCCAGTCGGCGTTGAAGTCGTAGGTGTGCAGCGCGCTGAGGTTGGTGCTGTCGATGCCCACCGGCTCCTGCCAGGGCTGGTAGCCGAGCATGTGGCTGCGGTCCACGCCACGCGGCAGGGCGCTGGCGCCCAGCAGCTGGTAGCCCGAGGCCGAGCGCTGCGCGCTGGTCTGGTAGCTGGCATCCACTTCCAGTTTGCTGCGCGCGCTGATCAACCAGTCGGTGGCCAGCGCATAGAAATTGCGGCGGCCGTCGGCGTGGTCGATGTAGGAGGCGCCGTCGTCCCAGGCGGCATTGAAGCGCACCCCGAAACGCGGGGTCAGCCAATGGCCGACATCCACCGCGGCATAGCGCGAGCCTTCGGCGTCGGTGGCCAGGGTGAGGTTGCGCACCTCGTCCGGGCGCTTGCCGACGTAGTTGATGATGCCGCCCGGCGCCATCACCCCGGCGGCCAGCCCGGCCTCGCCCTTGAGGATCTCCACCTGCTGCACGTTCTCCAGCGCCAGGCGCTGCTCGCCGGCGATGCCCAGGCCGTTGAAGCGGTAGCCGGTGGCGGTATCCAGCGGGAAGCCGCGGATGGCGATGTTCTGGTAATAGCCGACCGGGGCGTAGCTGTCGCCCAGCGAGGCGTCGTTGCTGGCCAGCTCGGACAGCGTGCGCACCTGGCGGCGGTCCAGCAGGCTGCGGTCGAGCACGGTCATCGAGGCCGGTGTGTCCTTCCAGTCGCCGCTGCCGAAGCTGTTGGACTGGGGCGCGGCGACAGCCGCTTGCCGGGCCTGCACGCGGACGGCGGCCAGTTCGGTCGGGGAGCGTTCGGGGGCGTCGGCGGCAGTGTCGCTGGCGTACAGCGGCAGGGCAGTGCACAGGGCGACGGTCAACAGCGCGGGTCGGTAGCAGCGGTTCATTCGATTCGTCATCAGCCAAAGAGACGAAGCGACGGCGCGCGCACGCCGACCCATCCGGTCGTTGCACCCACTGCACAAAGCTCCCTACGCCGGTGCAAACCGGATCAGGTTCCAAGGGACTCTCTCAGCCTGGTCATCCAGGCACCCCCGCTTCAGGGGCTATTTCACCACAATCGGCGCGGCTCTGCCCGCGCCGGCTCAGGCGGCCGCCTGCAGCGCCGCCAGCAGGGCCTGGCCCTGGGCGCCGTTGAACCAGCGGGCATGGCCGAGCAGGAAGGTGTGGTAGGCCACGTCGGCATTGGCCGGCGAGCCGGTGATGGCCTGGAAGTACTCTACTTCGGACAGTGCAAAGTCCAGGTGCACGATCGGCAGCAGGTCGGCCAGCAGCCGCACCCGCGCGGCCGACAGCGGCAGCACCTGGCGGTAGCCCTCGAGCAGGGCCAGGGCGATGTCCACGCGCGCGGCCGGCGCTGCAGCGTCCACTTCCAGCCAGGCGATCGCATTGCGCTCGATCGCCGTGGCCAGGTCGAACAGGGCGCTGGTCGGTGCGGCCAGACCGAAGTCGAGCACGGTCTCGATCGTTTGCCCGGCGCCGGCCGGGGACCACAGCAGGTTGGAGACATGCCAGTCGTTGTGCGTCCACAGCCGCGGTTCGTCCTGCAGCCGGCCGGCCAGGCGCGCGTGCCAGGGCAGCACCGCGCGCTGCAGGTCGCGCTCCCAGTCCTGGCCGGCCAGGTAGGCGGCCAGGCCGGGCCGCTGCGCCAGGCCGGCGCGCAGCAGCGCCAGCGGATCGTCGGCGCGGATCAGGTCGTCGCGCGCCACCAGCAGGTGGGTGCTGCGCTGGGGCGCGTGATGGTCGGCGGCGGCCTGGTGCAGCCGGGCCAGCATGCGCCCGGCCTGGCGCGCCTGGCCCAGGTCGGCCAATGGCGTCCACGAGGGCGCGTCGCGGTACAGGTCCTGGCCGCGTCCCAGGCTGTGCAGCTCATAGGTCCAGCCGTCGTGTTCGACCGCGCTGTCGCCGTTGGCGGCGTGCAGCACCTGCACCACCGGTATCCCACGTGCGGCCAGGTGGGCGATGAAGCGGTGTTCTTCGCCCAGCACCGCCGCGCTGCGCACGCTGCCGTGGTGGCGCTTGATGAACACCGGCCCGGTCGCGGTGCCGACGATGGCCGCGGCCGACAGCGGCCGCGGGCTGTGCCACAGCAACGGGCAGGGGCCGTCCAGCTGCCGGTAGCGGCCGCCCAGCCAGGTGATCTCGGCAGCGGTGAGCGGCGGCCAGTCGGCGGCCACCGCATCGTTGTTGAGGCCCTGCACGAGGTGGTTGTCGTCGTTCATCGGAAAGCGGTCGGGGCGTGCGCACGGGTGCCGGGGGGCCGCTAGCGTAGCGCGTCCGCCGGCGGTTGCCCCCACAACGCAAACGGGCGGGTCATCGACCCGCCCGCAGCAGCAGTGTTCAGCCGTTGCTTCCGGCCGGGTTACCAGCCGCGCCCGTGGTGGCGGTCCCAGTCGCGGCGGTCGCGCTGTTCGCGTTCCCAGCGGCGGCGCTCGTCGCGACGGTCATAGCCGCGCTCGTAGCCATAGCGGCGGTCGTAGCGCTGGTCGTAACGCTGGTCATAGCGCTGGTTGTACCGCTGGTCGTAGCGACGGTCATAGCGGTGGTCGCGGTTGTCGCGGGTGGTCAGGTTGCCGATCGCACCACCGGCCACTGCGCCGCCCACGGTCGCGGCGGTATCGCCGTTGGAAATCAGGTGGCCGGCCACGCCACCGACCACCGCACCGATCACGGTGCGCTTGTCCTTCTTCGACATCGCGCTGGCGTCGCCGACGGTGGCCAGGCCGGCGGTAAGGGCCAGGGCCATGGCCAGGCCGCGGATGCTGAAGCTGGAAAGGGTGAGCATGATCGGTTCTCCTGTCAGGTGTTACCACGGTCGGCAGGAGCGGCGCATTGCGCCTACCGGCCTTGGCTACCACGCTGGGGCTGCAACATTGTCGGAACATTGCCGCCAACCGCTGCCCAGCGTGCGTATTCATCTAGCGGCAGGACGGATGAAGCGGCGCTGAAAGCGCGTCGAAGGCCGGCCGCTACGGCCGGCATGGGGTGAAGAAACAAAAAAGGTTCTTCGCCTATGTGCGGGACTACAGCCGGCCATTGTCTGGATGCATTGGCGTTGCTGTTTCCGCTTCGCGGACAAACTCAAAAGCGTTTCGTGCCCCGAGTCACTTTCTGATGGCGCACATCCCTGTGCGCCACCCTACGGGCCAGCTACGCTGTTCCGCGCCGCTCCTGCGGCGCTGGTGCTCGTGCAAGAAAGTAACCAAAAAACACGCCCGCGCCTCCGTAACAACGAATTTCCGTAGTGAAGAACGCGTCGCAACGCGCCCGTTGATGGACGCATGGGATTGCGATGCTCGGCTCGCTCCAAGGGGGAGGTAGATCAATATCAAAATCACGGGCAACAGCAACAGCTGTCTGACCACGGTCTGACGTTGCTCCAGTTCCTGGCAACCTCGTCACAGGTAGGTCCGACCCATGGTCGGACACGCATCGTCTCGGCATCGCGCTGTCCGAGCGTGGCTCGGATCTACGCTTTCCCATGCGCACCAGCCATGTGTGGAGGGTTGGCGCGGGTGGGTTGGCGGGACTGTCGAAAACATGGATGTTTTCGCCAAGCCCCCAAGGGTGAGGGCGGATCGCTTGCGAGGCACTGCCTCGCATTCGCCCGAACGCACAGCCGCCAGCGGCTGGGCCGGCCCGCGGAGCGGGGTTCACGGCGTGTCCCGCCAACCCACCCGCGCCAGCCCAATCAGCGCATTCGTCGGTCACTGCCGTTGATCTGAGGCTGTAGCTCGCAGGTGAGTTCGCGCAAATAGGCGAAACAAAAAAAGGCCGCGCAATGCGCGGCCCTTCGCAGGCTTCCATGCCCGCTCCACTCAGTGCCCCATCGCCTTCTGGGTCTGGCGCACCTGTTCCTGCTGCTGGTCCTGCGCCTGGTGCAGCACATTGGGCTGGCCCTGCACCGCGCCGCTGCTCTGGGCGATGCTGCGTTCGGTGGCGTCCTTCATGTCCACCGCCGCGCGCTGCATGGCCGGGTCGTTCATCTGCCCCTGCACGGCGAACACGCGTTCGCCATTGGTGCTCTGCACGACCGAGTCGATGCGCGACAGGCCGGCGGCCTTGGCATCTTGGGTCAGTGCCGCCGCGGCGGCTTCCAGTGCGTGGCGGTCCTTGAACGTACCCGCCGGCAGGCCTTCCATGCCCTTCACCGCCTGGTTGAACATCGGGTTCTGCGGGTGGCGCTCATCGCTCAGCAGCGGGCGCTCGCGGGCCTGCTGCATCGCGCTGGCGGTCTTCGGGCCGATCACACCGTCGCTGTCCAGGCCGTTGTCGCGCTGGAACTGGCGCACGGCCGCTTCGGTGTTCTTGCCCAGCTTGCCATCTTCGGTCAACGGCTTGCCGTCGGCGCCGACATAGCCCAGCCAGCCCAGGTTTTCCTGGGTCTTGCGAACCTGCTCGTTGTCCGCGCCGAGCTTGTGCACGCCGCCCTGGGCCTGTTCGGGCTGCGCATGGCCGCGCTTGCCCGCCGCATCCTGGGCCGGCGCGGACTGGTCCTGGGTGCGTTCCAGGCTCTGGCTTTCCAGCAGGTGGCGGCCCTTGGACAACGGGTCGGAGGCGTAGATCTTCCAGTTCGGGTGGTTCTCGACCTGCTTGAGGTAGTCCTCCACCGGCATGGTGTGCACGCCCTTGCTGCCCGAAGACTGGCTGATCAGCAGCTTGTCGGTGTTCGGGTCGCGCACCACCATCACGATGTGGTCGATGCCCTTCCAGTGCTCGTGCTTGGTCTGCGCGGTGTCCAGGCCGATGACCATGCCTTCCTGCAGCGCGCCGGGCTTCATGATGCCGGCACGGTCGAGCAGCACGCCCGATTCCTTGTAGGCGTTGTGCACGATGGTGCCCGAGCCGGCGTAGCCCAGCTTGATCTGGTCGGCGGCGCTGAACACGTCGTGGCCGGCCTTGCGGTTGATCTCGTCCTGGGTCTTGTTCTGCAGCGTGCCGACCCAGCCGGAGCAGTCGATGTAGCCCTGGTCGACGTTCTTGCCGGTCACCCCGTTGCCGCGGTAGTACTGGCTGGACGGAATGTTGATCGCGTACTTGACGTCGTCGTACTGCACGCCGGCCTTGTAGGCCGCATCCAGGCTGATGCCGGGCTTGTCCGGGCCGGCCGCCGCGGTGGCGGTAGCGGCTACGGTGGCCGCACCTGCGGCCACGGCGGCAGCGCCGGGGGTGGCGGCCGGCGGGGTCACGGTCTGGGTCGGCGCGGCCGGGGCCTGCACCGGTGCCGGGCGGGCCTGGGTCTCGGTATGGGCGGCGATGTTCTTTTCCGGAATGCTGATCGCGTCGTACTTGCGGTCGTAGTACTGGGCGAAGCTGCTGGCCAGGTCGCGGTCGTTCATCGTGCGCATTTCCGCACGGGTGTGGCCGGTCAGTGCCTGCACGTCATCGCCGATCTGGCCCATGATCCGCGGGCGCATGTCGATCCGGTCGCCATGGCCGTCGCGCACCACGCCGAAGGTGCCGGTGGCGATCGCGGTCTGGATGGAGCCGTAGCCGGCCGCGCCCTGCTGGTGGGCCAGGTACAGGTCCAGCCCGCTCGGCTTGTCTTCGCCGGACAGGTAAGGATGCCCGGTACGCTCGTGCCGCCGCTCCATGTCCGTCAGGTTGCGCTGGAACATGTCCGCGGCCGCTTCGGTGTTGCGGGTCGGGTCGTACTCATGGCCGGCCAGGCCGTACTGCCGTGCCGAGGACGGCAGGAACTGGAACAGGCCCTTGGCATCGGTGCGCGCGTTGTGGGCGCGCTCGTCGAAGCGGCCGCCGGTTTCGATATGGGCAAAGCGCAGGAAATCCTCGCTCGGGATGCCCTTGCGCTGTGCGACCTGCTCGATGATGTCGAGAACTTCCTTTTTACTGTAGTCACGTTGTGCCATGACGTCTTCCTCTGGGGTGGATTGAGCGGCCTTTGCCGCGCTACGCCAACCGGACTCATCCATGAGTCATCAACATGTCGGTCAACAGGTCTTGCGTGCTGCTTACTTCTTTACGTACGCCTTGGCGGCGGCGTCGTAGCCGTACTGCGTGGTGTCCTGCGCGCCCAGCGGGCGGGTCGCGTCCGGGCCGGCGAAGGTGGTACCGGTGTAGGTGACGCTGATCGCGGGCAGGTCGCTGCCGGCGACGGCGGTGAAGCCCAGCTGGCCGGTGCTGCTGATGCACGGCGTCACCTGGCCGTCGTCGCAGGCGGCGGCATTGTCCTCGCCGGTGGTGACCGAGCCCAGGTAGGCCCATACGCGGTCGTCGTTGTCCTGCGCGTAGTCCGGGTTGAACAGCAGGATCTCGTAACCGTCGATGCTGCTGCCGGCATCGACGCTGGTGCTGGGCACCGCCAGCAGCAGCTTGCCGGCCGGGGTGCGGTGCTCGATCGGCTTGCGCTTGCTGTCGATGGCCGGCGGGTTGCCGTAGGCACCGATGTGGCCGATGTCGCGCTCCATGCCCTTGAACACCCACGGCCGGGCCGGGTTGGTGCCGGTCAGGGTGAAGGTGGCTTCGGTGAGGGTGACCTGGGTTTCCGGGCCGGCATCGTCTTCGCCGGGCTTGCCGTACTTGTTCGGCGTGTTCCAGGCCAGACCGGTGTAATAGCGGGTTCCCGCCAGCTCGAAGGCATGGCCGAACCAGAACGTGGCGACGCTGCCATTGGCCACTTCATACGAGGTGGCACCATCGCCGTCGACCTGGTAGATGAAGTACAGCACGCTGCCGGCATCGGGCGGCGTGGCGACGGCGGCGGGAGTAGGGGAGCTCTGCATCGGGGCAACATCCTGTCGTGGCGCGGGCGCGCCCTGTGGTGACGCGGTCGAAGTCGAAGGGCTGCATGCGCTGGCCAACACCGACACGAGCAGGCCGGCCAACGCCGCGCGCAGGCGCGGGCGGGCAGGGCCCAAGCGGGTTTCCGGAAGGATTGTCATGCACCTCTCCATGGTTCTGCGGGCATCGGACAGGAAGGCCGACGCATGGGGACGCTCCGACCCGTGACGGGGAAGCGCGGTGATGAGCCGGCCGATTCCTTCGACCTCGCACATGGAACTCATCGGCCGCCATCATGGCACATCCGGTGGCGCTGTCACAGGGGGGGGGGGCGGCCAAGGCCGGGGTCAGATCTCGCCGTCGCGCAGGTAGTCGAACAGCTCGGCGTCGCCCTTCAGGCCCAGCTTGAGCATCGCATCGCCCTTCTGCCGGCTGATGGTGCTCACGCTCTTGTGCAGCTGCAGCGCGATCTCCTTCACGGTCAGGCCGCTGCCGAGCAGGCGCAGCACCTCGACCTCGCGCGGGGACAACGGCTTGGTGCCGATATCGTCGACGTTCTTGGTGCCGATCGCGTCGATGCGTTCCTTCAGGGTGCGGCTGACATAGGGCAGGCCGCGCTGCACGGTCTGGATCGCCAGCGGCAGCTCTTCCATCGAGGAGGTCTTGTCGACCAGGCCGAGCACGCCGGTGGCCACCACCATGCGCAGGATCGCCAGGTTGTTGGACACGCTCAGCATCAGCACCGGCAAGTCCGGGTAGCGGCGCCGGATCATCCCGATCATGGCAAAGCCGTCAGCCTGGTGGCTGCCGGGCATCGAATAGTCGGTCACCAGCACATCGCAGGGATGGGAGGTCAATGCCGTGAGCAGCTCATCGGCGCTACTGGCTTCGGCCACCACCAGGCCGACACCGCTGGTCTCGATCACCGCTTTGGTGCCGATCCGGACGACCGGGTGGTCATCGGCGATGATAATGCGCAGGGTCATGGACTAGTATTGCCTGTGAGGCAGCCGCCGTTCGGGCCGTGCCGTGGGGGAAACAACATTCTACGGGGATCAGACAGCATGCGTACCCTGGTTGTCCGCTGGCTGGTTCTGTGGGGCTTGGCGATGGCACTGGCCGCACCTGCCTGCCTTGCCGGCCCGGCCGCCACTACGCCGTCGCTTTCACCTCGCCAGAGCGAATGGCTTGGCCGGCACCCTACCATCATCCTGGGCTTGTACGACAGCGGCTGGCCGCCGTTCGAGTCGATGCGCGATGGCCGGCCGCGCGGGCTGGGCTACGACTACCTGGACGCGCTGACCCGGCAGCTCGGCGTGCAGGTCAAGGTGCGCACGTACCGCAGCTGGAGCGAGGTGCTCGACGCGGCCTGCCGTGGCGAGGTCGATGTGGTGATGAACATCACCCTGACCGCCGACCGTAGCCGCTGCATGGTCTATACCCGCCCCTACGTGGATGCGCCGCTGGCGCTGGTCGGCCGGCCCGACGATACCCGTCCCTCCACCGACCCGGACCTGCACGGGTTGGGCGTGGTCACCGAACAGGATTTCGTCACCAGCGACCAGGTCCGCGCGCGCTTTCCCGGCGCGCGCCGGGTGGTCGCGGCCAATACCCTGGCCGCGCTGACGATGGTGGCGCGCGGCCAGGCCGATGTTTACATCGGCAACGCCCAGGTCGCCAACGCCATGATCGAGCAGCATGCGCTGCAACAGGTGGCGCTGCTGCGGCCCAGCGACCTGCCCCCCGAGCGCCTGCATTTCGGCGTGCCCAACGCCAAGCAGCCGCTGGCCGAGGCATTGGACAGCGCGTTGGCGGCGCTGGCCCCGGCGCAGCGCGATGCGGTGGCGCAGCGTTGGTTGCGCCCGCTGCACTGGTCCACGCAGTCGCGGCTGATCCTGGGCAATGCCGAAAAGCGCGTGCTGGCCACGCCGCTGCGGTTGGGCTTTGCGCCCGGCGCGGCGCCGCTGTCGTTCGTCGACAAGGATGGCCAGCCCAGCGGCGTGGCCGGCGACTACCTGCGCCAGCTGCGCATGGCCGGTGCCCAGCTGCAGCGGGCGCCGGCGCATGACTGGTTCGAGGTGCGCGAGCAGGTGCGTCGCGGCCAGGTCGATGCGGTGCTGGGCATCCCCAACGATTCGACCTACCTGGGCCAGGGCTGGGTGTTCAGCCAGCCCTTCATCACCGTGCCCAACGTCATCGTGGTGGGCCGTGGCAGCCCGATGGTGCTGGACCTGGCCGACCTGGACCACCGCAGCATCCTGTTGTCCGATCCCGAACGCCTGCGCGGTTACATCCTGCAGCACGCGCCGAACGCACGCATCGTGCCGGCGCGGGGCGCCGAGCAGGCCCTGGCGCGGCTGGCCAACGGTGATGCCGATGCCTATATCGGCAATCTGGCGCTGGTCGACCGGATCGTGCGCGAACGGTATCCCGCGCAGTTGATGGTCAGCGCCCCGGCCGGCTTCAACGACCGCCTGTCGCTGGCGGTCAAGCGCGAATATGCGCCGCTGGCCACCACCTTCGACCGCCTGCTGATCAACCTGACCGCGCGCGAACACGAGGCGATCCGCGGCGACTGGTTGTCGGCCGAGTACCGCAGCCCGATGGATTGGCGTGCGCCGGCGCGCTGGGCGGTACCGTTGGCGCTGGTGCTGCTGAGCGCGCTGGCGGTGCATGGCTGGGGGCACTGGCGGCTGCGCCGCGAGGTGGCGATGCGGCGGCGGCTGGAGCAGCGCCTGCAGGAGGCGACCAACAACCTGCCGGCGATCGTCTACCAGGCGCGGCGCGACAGCGAAGGGGTGTTTTCCTTCCCTTACATCACCGGCGACATGGATGCCCTGTTCGGCCTGAGCGCGGCCGAGGCGATGGCCGACGAGGCGCGGTTGAGGGACAGGATCGATCCGCGCGACCGCGAACGCGTGCGGCAGACCCTGGAGCAGGCCGCGCGTGATCTGGGCGCGCTGGACATGGAGTTCCGCACCTGCCCGCGTGGCGAGGAACGCTGGGTGCGTTCGCGCGCGCTGCCGTATGCGGCCGAAGACGGCACGGTGCTGTGGAGCGGCTATTGGGTGGATGTGACCCAGGCGCGCGCGCAGGCCGAGGCCCTGGCCACGGCCAAGTCCGCCGCCGAGCGCGCCACGGCGGCCAAGTCCGAATTCCTGGCGACCATGAGCCATGAAATCCGCACCCCGATGAGCGGGGTGCTGGGCATGGTGGAGATGCTGTCGCACACCACGCTGGACCTCGAGCAGCGGCGCATCATCGGGGTGATCGAGGATTCGGCGCAGATGCTGCGGCATATCCTCGATGGCATCCTGGACTATTCGCGGATCGAGGCCGGTGCGCTGCCGCTGGAGCTTGAGCCGGTATCGCTGCGCGGCCTGCTCGACAACGTGCAGCAGCTGCTGTCGCCGCAGGCCTCGGCCAAGGGGCTGGCGCTGGGCCTGCAGGTGGACGAGGCGGTGGCGCCGATGCACCTGGCCGACGGCCTGCGCCTGCGCCAGATCGTGTTCAACCTGCTCAGCAATGCGATCAAGTTCACCGACCACGGCACGGTCGGCATCGCCCTGGCGGTGGAGCTCAACGAGGAAGGCGCGCAGCGGCTGCGCCTGAGCGTGACCGATACCGGCATCGGCATCTCCGCCGACCAGTACGACCGCCTGTTCAAGCCGTTCGCCCAGGCCGATGCATCGATCACCCGCCAGTACGGCGGCACCGGCCTGGGCCTGAGCATCTGCCAGCGCCTGGTCGGGCTGATGCGCGGCGAGCTGGACATGCACAGCGTGCCCGGCCAGGGCACCGAGGTGGTGGTGCGGCTACCGCTGCCGGTGGTGCCGGGCGAGCAACAGCACGACGGCACGCCGCGGCCGGCCGCCGAGGTGCCGCCGTTGCCGGCGTCGCTGTTGCAGCGGCGGGTGCTGGTGGTCGAAGACCATCCCACCAACCAGGCCTTGATGCGTTGGCGCCTGCAGCAGCTGGGCCTGTCGCACGAACTGGCCGAGGACGGCCAGGCCGCGTTGGCCCTGCTCGAACACGGCCATTTCGACCTGGTGATCACCGACTGCCGGATGCCGGTGATGGACGGCTACACGCTCACCCGGCATATCCGCGAACGCGAACGCAATGGCCAGCGCGGCACTCCGCGGTTGCCGGTGATCGCCCTGACCGCCAGCGCGCTGCCGCAGGACGTGCAACGCTGCCGCGAGGCCGGCATGGACGACCTGCTGGCCAAGCCGGTGGCACTGGCCACGCTGCGCCAGGCGATGCTGCGCTGGCTGCCGCAGCCGGGCGCCGGGCCGGTGGCGGTGGAGGCTCCGCCACCGGAGACGGCCCCGCTCGGCAGTGCGCCCACGCGCGCGGCGATCGTGCGCCGCTTCGGCTCCGAACACGTGGCCACGGTGTTGATCGACAGCATGCGCACGGCCACCGAAGAAGACCTGCAGCGTGGCCATGCCGCGCGCGAGCAGGGCGACAACGAGGCCGCCGTGCAGGTACTGCATCGCATCGTCGGCGGTCTGGGCACGCTGGGCGCCGGCGAGCTGGCCGAGCAGGCGCGTGCGCTGATGCAGCAGGCCGATCGGCACGGGGTGGCGGTGTGCAGCGCCGACATCGAGGCGTTCGAAGGGCTGCTGCGCACCTACCTGGATTCACTGCAGGCCTGATGCGGCGTCCGTGGTGGCCTGGCGGGCCTGCTGCAGGTACTCGATCACCTGCCGTCGGCGCTGCGGGTCGGCGGTGGCATTGACCATGCGCGTGCCCGGCACCACGCTGGCCGGCGCGCGCAGGAAGGCGTCCAGGGTCTGTTCGTTCCAGCTGATGGTGGCCTGGCGCATGGCCGGCGAATAGGGATAGTCGGCCAGGCTGCCGGCACGCCGCCCGATCACCCCATACAGGTTGGGACCGAAGCGATGCACGCCGCCCGGGTTGACCGTGTGGCACCCGGCGCAGATCGCAAAGGCGCGCTGCAGTTCCTGCTGGTGCGCCTGCTCGGGTGTCTGCGGTGTGCGTGCGCAGGCGGCCAGGCACAGGCTGGCCACGGTCAGGCAGAACAGGCGGGGGAGATGCATGGCAGGCAACCGCAAGGCAGGCAACAGCGGCCGATGATAGCCAGCCCGGCCCTGCCGGGCCTGGCGGCGGCCTGCGACCAATGGCCGCAGGCCGATCGCATCACATCGCCGGGTAGTTCGGGCCGCCACCGCCCTGCGGGGTCACCCAGACGATGTTCTGGGTGGGATCCTTGATGTCGCAGGTCTTGCAGTGCACGCAGTTCTGCGCGTTGATCTGCAGCTGTTCGTGGCCATCGGCACCGACGAACTCGTACACCCCGGCCGGGCAGTAGCGCGCTTCGGGGCCGGCGTATTCGGCCAGGTTGACCCGCACCGGCACGCCGGCGTCCTTCAGGGTCAGGTGGCTGGGCTGGTCTTCTTCATGGTTGGTGCTGCTCAGGAACACCGAACTGAGACGGTCGAAGGTCAGCACGTTGTCCGGCTTGGGGTAGTCGATCCTGGCGTGCTGCGCGGCCGGTTCCAGGCACTCATGGTCCGGCTTGCTGTGGCGCAGGGTCCACGGCGGGTTGCGCACGCCCAGCTTGGGCAGTAGCCATTGCTCGATGCCGGTCATCAGCGTGGCCACGGTGCGGCCCTTCTTGAACCATTGCTTGAAGTTCTTGGACAGCTTGAGCTCGTCGTGCAGCCAGCTGGCCTCGAACGCGGCCGGGTAGGCGCTGAGTTCGTCGCGCTGGCGGTCGGCGGCCAGCGCGTCGAACGCCGCATCGGCGGCGAGCATGCCGGTCTTGATCGCCGCGTGGCTGCCCTTGATCCGGCTGGCGTTGAGATAACCGGCCTCGCAGCCGACCAGCGCGCCACCGGGGAACACCGTCTTGGGCAAAGAGAACAGGCCGCCGGCGGTGATCGCGCGCGCGCCGTAGGCGATGCGCTTGCCGCCTTCCAGGTGCTTGCGGATCGCCGGGTGGGTCTTGAACCGCTGGAACTCCTCGAACGGGCTCAGCCACGGGTTGCGGTAGTCCAGCCCCACCACGAAGCCGACGGCGACCTTGCCACCGTCGGCGTGGTACAGGAACGAACCGCCATAGGTGTCGCTGTCCATCGGCCAGCCGGCGGTATGCACCACCAGGCCCGGCTCATGCCTGGCCGGGTCGATCTGCCACAGTTCCTTGATGCCGATGCCGTAGGCCTGCGGGTCCTTGCCGGCGTCGAGCTGGTAGCGCGCGATCAGCTGGCGGCCCAGGTGGCCGCGCGAGCCTTCGGCGAAGATCGTGTACTTGGCATGCAGCTCCATGCCGCGCTCGAAGTTGGGGCCGTGCGCGCCATCCTTGCGGATGCCCATGTCGCCGGTGGCCACGCCCATCACCGCGCCGTTGTCGTCGTACAGCACTTCGGCTGCGGCAAAGCCGGGGAAGATCGCCACTTCCAGGGCTTCGGCCTGCTGGGCCAGCCAGCGGGTCACCTCGCCCAGGCTGATGATGTAGTTGCCTTCATTGTGGAAGCACTCCGGCAGCAATGCCTTGGGCGTGCTGCGCGCGCCGTCCGGGCTGAGGAACAGGAACTCGTCGCGGGTGACCTGCTGCCTGAGCGGGGCACCGCGTTCGGCCCAGTCCGGGAACAGTTCGGTCAGCGCGCGGGTGTCCATGATCGCGCCGGACAGGATGTGCGCGCCGGGCTCGGAGCCCTTCTCCAGCACGCATACCGACAGCTCGCGGCCGGCTTCGACGGCGCGCTGGCGCAGCCGGATCGCCGTGGCCAGCCCGGCCGGGCCGGCGCCGACGATCACCACGTCAAATTCCATGGCTTCACGCGGGGGCAGGGCGGTGGTTTGTTCGCTCATGGGGGTGCGTAACTCTTGGGTAGTGCCGCCGGCCAAGGCCGCGGCGGTTGCCTGGGAATCGCGCGCGAAACACACGGCGCAACGGCTGGATCAGGGCATCAGGGTAACGGGACGCGGCGTTTCCGCCTAGGTCGTCGAGGTTGCCGGCAACCCATGTTGCAGTGCGTCATCGAAGTCGGCGCGCTGCTGCAGGGCCGGCTCAGGCCGCTACGCATCTGCATGGCATCGCTCCAGGGCGGAATGAAGGCTGGCATTGTAGGTCGTGTTGCGGCCCGCCTTGGCCCGCCGGGGCGGCAGGCACCACAATGGGCGCCTGTTCTACGCCACGATGCCCCGGTAGCCATGTCACTCAATCCCTACGACCTGTTCGATGTCCGCTCCCTGCTCAGCGAGGAGGAGCGCGCCGTGCAGGCCACGGTGGCACGCTTCACCGACCAGCGCGTGCTGCCGATCATCGGCGATGCGTTCGACCAGGGGCGCTTCCCGGATGAACTGATCCCCGAGATCGCCGCCCTGGGCCTGCTGGGCTGCAGCCTGCCAGAGCAGTACGGCGGCGGCGGGCTCAATGCGGTCAGCTACGGACTGATCTGCCAGGAGCTGGAGCGCGGCGATTCGGGCCTGCGCAGCTTCGTGTCCGTGCAGAGCTCGCTGTGCATGTACCCGATCTTCGCCTATGGCAGCGAAGAACAGCGGCTGCGCTGGTTGCCGGACATGGCCGCCGGCACGGTGATCGGCTGCTTCGGCCTGACCGAGGCGCACGGCGGTTCGGACCCGGCGGCGATGAAGACGCGCGCGGTGCGCGACGGCGGCGACTGGGTGGTCAACGGCAGCAAGATGTGGATCACCAGCGGACCGGTGGCCGACATCGCCATCGTCTGGGCGCATACCGAGGACGGCATCCAGGGCTTCGTGCTGGAGAAGGGCATGGCCGGCTTCACCACCCAGGAGATCAAGCACAAGATGAGCCTGCGCGCGTCGCTGACCGGTGCGCTGTTCTTCGACAACGTGCGCGTGCCCGAGCGCAACCGCCTGCCCAACGTACAGGGCCTGAAGGGCCCGTTAGGCTGCCTCAACCAGGCCCGTTACGGCATCAGCTGGGGGCCGATCGGCGCGGCGGTGGCCTGCCTGGACGAGGCCTTGAACTACACCAAGCAGCGCGTGCTGTTCGGTCGCCCGGTGGCGGCCACGCAGAGTGCGCAGATCAAGCTGGCCGACATGGCCCGGCGGATCACCACCGCGCAGCTGCTGGCACTGCAGCTGGGGCGGTTGAAGGATGCCGGGCAGCTGCAGCCGCAGCAGGTCAGTCTGGCCAAGTGGAACAACTGCCGGATGGCCATCGACATCGCGCGGGAATGCCGCGACCTGCTCGGTGGCGCCGGCATCACCACCGAACACATGGCGATCCGGCATGCGCTGAACTTGGAGTCGGTGATCACCTATGAAGGCACCGAGACCGTGCACCAGCTGGTGATCGGGCGCGAGCTGACCGGGATAAATGCGTTTTGAGGGCCACCTGACCAACGGTCAGGTGCTACCCCAACGGTCAGGTGCTACGCGGCCGGTAGGTGCCGACCGTTGGTCGGCACGCGATGACGCAATGTCACACCCCGCCGGCAAATCCACGCTGGCGCCATGCCTCGTACATCACCACGGCCACCGTATTGGACAGGTTGAGGCTGCGGTTGTCCGGCTGCATCGGCAGGCGCAGGCGGCGGCCATCGGGCAGCGCATCGAGCAGGTCCTGCGGCAGGCCGCGGGTTTCCGGGCCGAACAGGAACGCATCGCCATCGTCGAACTGCGGGGTGTCATAGCGCACGCTGCCGCGGGTACTCAGCGCGAACAGGCGTTTGGGTGCGATGGCCTGCAGGGCGGTATCCAGGTCCGGATGCACCTGCAGCCGTGCGTATTCGTGATAGTCCAGGCCGGCGCGCTTGAGCTGCTTGTCGCTCAGGTCGAAACCCAGCGGCTCGATCAGGTGCAGCCGCGCGCCGGTATTGGCGCAGAGGCGGATCACATTGCCGGTGTTTGGCGGAATCTCGGGTTGGAACAACACAACATGGAACGTAGGCTTGGCAGTCATCGGCAAAGTGTACGCCGACGCGAAACGTGGCAGGAACCGACAGTAGATACCGACTGTTAGTCGGTATTCCTCAGCCGCTTTTACGGACGGGCCAGCACCGAGGCAGCGGTTTCCAGCGCCAGTGCCTGCAGGTCGGCCGGCGACGGGCGCACCTGCAGGGTCGGCAGGTTGATGATCACCTCATGGGCCACCGCGGTGGCGGCGGCGGTCAGGGTCGCCACGTAGCCGCGGTCGCTGGCCTGTTCGGCAGCCAGCGCCTGGCGCTGGTCGGCGGTCGGGCGGACTTCGACCGCGGCCAGGGTGGTGATGCTGCGGTTGCCGGCCAGTTCGGCGCGGTAGTCGGCGATCAGGCCGGCGGTCGGGCGCACTTCCACCACGGCCAGGGTCGGGATGGCGCTGCTGCGCTCGATGGCGGCCTGGGCGATCTGGTCGGCCGAGGGACGCACCTGCACGCTGTCCAGGGTGGTGGTGGTGGTGGCATGGACGTTGGAAGCAAACGCGGTGCCGGCGGCGAGGGCGATGGCGATAGCGATGGTCTTGGTGTTCATGGCGGGCCTGTTTAGTGTTGGTGAGCAGTGGTGTGGTAGTAAAGTAGTACACCTATTCGGGGCTTGCAAGAACAATTTCGTTTTTCTTGCTTTTGTTCAGCGAAAAGTCAGTTTCAGTTTGATCGCCGTTTGCCACGCCCAACACGAAGCAGGCTTCGTGCCAACTTTTAGCCATTGATTCAAAAGGGTTTTTGATATTTTCCGAGTGTCCGCTGTCCGGACAACTGTCCGCTTCGGCAGCGGCCTGTCCGCGGTCACCGCCGTGCCTGCGGCTTGCCGGGCCGGGCGTTGCCCCGGATTTCCCCTACCAGGGCAATGACTGTTGGCCGATGCCATTACAGGGAGTCCCGCGCTAGCATCGGCCTTCACTTTCATGACCAAGGAATCGGGATGACCGTCCAGTTTCGTCCGCGTGCCGCGCTGCTGGCTGTAGCGCTCTCCGCCGCCCTGGGCGGCTTCGCGCCGGCCCCGGTGCAGGCCAGGCCGGCTGCGGCAGCCAAGGTCGATATTCCGTTCGAGCAGTTCACCCTGCCCAATGGCCTGCGCGTGGTGGTGCACACCGACCGCAAGGCGCCGATCGTGGCGGTCAACGTCTGGTACCACGTCGGCAGCAAGGACGAACCGGCCGGCCGCACCGGCTTTGCGCACCTGTTCGAGCACCTGATGTTCCAGGGCAGCGAAAACCACAGCGGCGAATATTTCGAACCGTTCAAGCAGGTGGGCGTGACCGGCCAGAACGGCACCACCAACACCGACCGCACCAACTACTTCGAGAACGTGCCCACCACCGCGCTGGACATGGCGCTGTGGATGGAGTCCGACCGCATGGGCCACCTGCTCGGCGCGATCGACCAGGCCGCGCTCGACGAACAGCGCGGCGTGGTCCAGAACGAAAAGCGCCAGGGCGAGAACCAGCCCTATGGCCAGGTCTGGGAAAAGCTCACCCGCGCCATGTACCCCGAAGGGCACCCGTACCACCACAGCGTGATCGGCTCGATGAACGATCTCAACGCCGCCTCGCTGGATGACGTCAAGACCTGGTTCCGCACCTGGTATGGCCCCAACAACGCGGTGCTGGTGCTGGCCGGCGACATCGACCTGGCCACCGCCAAGGACAAGGTCGCCCGCTACTTCGGCGACATCCCGGCCGGCCCGAGCATGGCCCAGCCCAAGGTCGACGTGGCCAAGCGCGAGAAGAGCACGCGCGAGGTGATGACCGACAAGGTGCCGCAGGCACGCATCTACCGCGCCTGGAACGTGGCCCAGGTCGGCACCACCGACATCGACCAGCTGCAGCTGTTCGCCCAGGTGCTGGGCGGGGCCAAGTCCTCGCGCCTGGACCAGCGCCTGCTGCACAAGGACCAGCTGGTGGACAACATCAGCGCCGGCGCCTACAGCTCGCAGCTGGGCTCCAATTTCGTGGTGATGGCCACGGTCAAGCAGGGCGTGGACCCGGCCAGGGTCGAGGCGATCATCGATGAAGAAATCCAGCGCCTGATCAAGGACGGCCCCACCGCCGACGAACTCAGCCGTGGCAAGACCGCGTTCCGCGCCGGCTTCATCCGCGGCATCGAACGCATCGGCGGTTTCGGCGGCAAGGCCGATGCGCTGGCCGAGTGCGCCGTCTACGAAGGCGACCCGGGCTGCTTCCGCCGTTCTCTGGCCGTCATCGACGCAGCCACCGCCGCCGACGTGCGCAAGGTGGGCGCTGCCTGGCTGGGCGCCGGCGACCACACCATCGTGGTCGAGCCGGGCGCGCGGGTGGCGCTGGCCGAGTTGCCGTCGGCAACGCCCAAGCCGTTCACCGTGCCGGCGGTGGACGCCAAATTCAGCACCCTGCCCACCCAGGTCGACCGCAGCAGCGGCGTGCCGCAGACCAGGACCTTCCCGGACCTGAAGTTCCCGCAGCTGCACCGCGCCACGCTGAAGAACGGCACCCGGGTGATCCTGGCCGAGCGCCACGACATCCCGGTGGTGCAGTTCAGCTATGAATTCCCCGGCGGCTTCACCGCCGACCAGGGCCGCAAGCAGGGCACCGCCAACTTCACCATGGAACTGATGGGCGAAGGCGCCGGCAAGCTCGGCGCGCTGCCCTTCGCCGACGCCGCCGATGCGCTGGGCGCCAGCCTGGGCGCCTCGGCGTCGCTGGACAGCGCCAGCGTCTACCTGTCGGCGCTGAAGGAGAACCTGGCCCCGTCGCTGGCCCTGTATGCCGACATGCTGCGCCAGCCGCGCTTCGACCAGAGCGAGATCGACCGGGTCAAGGCGACCTGGATCGCCGGCATCCACCAGGAGAAGGTCAACCCCAGCGCGGTGGCGATGCGCGTGTTGCCGCCGCTGCTGTACGGCGCCGGCCACCCGTATGCGATTCCGTTCACCGGCAGCGGCAACGAGGCCGACATCACCTCGCTGACCCGCGCCGACCTGGTCGACTTCCACAACGACTGGCTGCGCCCGGAGCAGGGCACGCTGATCGTGGTCGGCGACACCACGCTGAAGGACATCGTGCCGCTGCTGGAGCGCCAGTTCGGCGACTGGAAGAGCACCGGCACCGCCCCGCAGGCCAAGCCCCCGGTGGAGGTGGCACGCCCGGCCAGGGCGCGCGTCTACCTGATCGACCAGCCCGGCGCGGTGCAGGCCAACCTGTTCGCCGGCCAGGTGGTGCCCTCCTCGACCGATCCGGGCAGCACCCGCCTGGACATCGCCAACGGCGTGCTCGGCGGCGACTTCACCTCGCGCCTGAACATGAACCTGCGCGAGCAGAAGCACTGGTCCTACGGTGCCGGCAGCAGCGCCAGCAACACCCTGGGGCAGCGCCCGTGGATGGCGCGCGCGCCGGTGCAGATCGACAAGACCGCAGAGTCGATGCAGGAAATGCGCAAGGAGATCGCCGAGTTCGCCAGCGGCGCCAAGCCGGCCACCGCCGCCGAGGTCAGCCGCATCCGCAACATCCAGAACCTGAGCCTGCCCGGTGCGTATGAAACTGCCAGCGCGGTGCTGGGCACCATCAGCGGCATCGTGCGCTACCAGCGCCCGGACGACTATGTGTTCAAGCGCAAGGCCGAGATCGAGGCGATGACCCCGGCACAGGTGCAGCAGGCCGCGGCCACCCTGGATCCGGCCACCCTGACCTGGGTGGTGGTGGGCGACCTGAAGCAGACCGAAAAGGAAGTGCGCGCGCTGAATCTTGGCGAGGTGCAGGTGATCGATGCCGACGGGAAGGTGCTGCGGGACGCGGCAGCGCAATCGCGCTGACGCTCCCACGATCTGCATGCGGATCGTGGCCAACTCACCAGCATCCACACCCCCGCGCCTTCGGCGCGCCCCCCTGACTCAGGGGGGCTCTCCTCCAGACACATGCTCGTTCGGCCGGCCGCTGGCCGGCACCCTCAACAATGCCACCCGATGGGGGGCCGGGCCACCGCCCGGCGCCCCCATCACCCCCGATTCAGCCGTTTCCGGCACACTTCCCTCTGTCGTCCCGCCAGGTCTCCCGCATGCGCATTCTCCTGCTCTCCCTGCTCACCCTCAGTGCCACCGCCTGCACCTGGGTGCCGATCGAACCGGTGGGCAAGACCGTGCGCGTGCTGCCGGCCGGGCAGGTGCCCAGCGGCTGCCAGGCCAAGGGCGAGGTGGTGGTGACGGTCAAGAGCAAGGTGGCCTTCTACAACCGCAACCCCTTGCGCGTGCAGGAAGAACTGGAAACCCTGGCGCGCAACGAGGCCCCCAGTGCCGGGGCCAATGCGGTCCAGGCCGCCGGGTTGCCGGCCGACGGCAGCCAGCGGTTCCTGGCCTTCCAGTGCCCGCCACGCTGAACCCTTCACGGACCGGTCGGCACCATACGCCCCGGTGTGAATTCGTAAAGGTGCGGTGAAGGCGGCGCCGGCTTACAATAGCGCCCCCTTTGCCTGAGCCTTGGCGCTAACTGATGCTCTTCAAGAATGTCTCTATCGCCGGCCTGGCGCACATCGACGCGCCGCACACGCTGACGTCCAAGGAAATCAACGAACGTCTGCAGCCGACGCTGGATCGTCTGGGCATCCGTACCGACGTGCTCGGCGACATCGCCGGCATCCATGCCCGCCGCCTGTGGGATGCGGACATGCTCGCCTCCGACGCGGCCACCCTGGCCGCCCGCAAGGCATTGGAAGACGCCGGCATCGGCGCCGACAAGATCGGCCTGCTGGTCAACACCTCGGTCAGCCGCGACTACCTGGAGCCGTCCACCGCCAGCATCGTCTCGGGCAACCTGGGCGTGACCGACCAGTGCATGACCTTCGACGTCGCCAATGCCTGCCTGGCCTTCATCAACGGTATGGACATCGCCGCGCGCATGCTCGAGCGCGGCGAGATCGACTACGCGCTGATCGTCGATGGCGAAACCGCCAACCTGGTCTACGAGAAGACCCTCGAGCGCATGGCCCTGCCGGGCGTGACCGCCGACGACTTCCGCAACGAGATGGCTGCGCTGACCCTGGGCTGCGGCGCCGCGGCGATGGTGATGGCGCGTACCGAACTGGTGCCCGACGCGCCGCGTTACCGCGGTGGCGTGACCCGTTCGGCCACCGAATGGAACCAGCTGTGCCGCGGCAACCTGGACCGCATGGTCACCGACACCCGCATGCTGCTGATCGAAGGCATCAAGCTGGCGCAGAAGACCTTCGTGGCCGCGCGCGAAGCCCTGGGCTGGGCGGTGGACGAGCTGGACCAGTTCGTCATCCACCAGGTCAGCCAGCCGCATACCGCTGCGTTCATCAAGAACTTCGGCATCGACCCGAAGAAGGTCATGACCATCTTCGGCGAGCACGGCAACATCGGCCCGGCCTCGGTGCCGATCGTGCTGAGCAAGCTCAAGGAACTGGGCCGGCTGAAGAAGGGCGACCGCATCGCGCTGCTCGGCATCGGCTCGGGCCTGAACTGCTCGATGGCCGAAGTGGTCTGGTAAGCCGTCCACGGCGTTGAATCCAGGGGCCGGTACTACCGGCCCTTTTTACAGGTGCGATCCGATGTCCAAGCTTCCCGGTTACCCCGCCCATCCGCAGCGCTTCGAGGTGCGCCCGGGCCTGTCGATGAGCTACCTCGACGAAGGCCCGCGCGACGGCGAGGTGGTGGTGATGGTCCACGGCAACCCGTCGTGGAGCTATTACTGGCGCACCCTGGTGGCCGGGTTGTCGGACCGGTACCGCTGCATCGTGCCCGACCATATCGGCATGGGCCAGTCGGACAAGCCCGATGATGCGCACTACGCCTACACCCTGCAGTCGCGCGTGGACGACCTGGACGCGCTGCTGCGGCACCTGGGCATCACCGGCCCGGTGACCCTGGCCGTGCACGACTGGGGCGGCATGATCGGCTTCGGCTGGGCGCTGTCGCACCATGCCCAGGTCAAGCGCCTGGTGGTGCTCAACACCGCGGCCTTCCCGATGCCGGCGGCCAAGAAGATGCCGTGGCAGATCGCGCTGGGCCGGCATTGGAAGATCGGTGAGTGGATCATCCGCACCTTCAACGCCTTCTCGTCCGGTGCCTCATGGCTGGGCGTGGAACGGAAGATGCCGGCGGACGTGCGCCGCGCGTACGTGTCGCCGTACAACAGCTACGCCAACCGCATCGGCACCATCCGCTTCATGCAGGACATCCCGCTGTCGCCGGCCGACAAGGCCTGGTCGCTGCTGGAGCGGTCCGGCCAGATGCTGCCGTCATACGCCGACCGCCCGGCCTTCATCGGCTGGGGCCTGCGCGACTTCGTGTTCGACCAGCACTTCCTGGCCGGCTTCAAGGCGGCCTTGCCGCAGGCCGAGGTGCACGCCTTCGTGGACGCCGGGCACTACGTGCTGGAAGACAAGCATGAAGTGCTGGTGCCGAAGATCCGCGCGTTCCTGGACGCAAACCCGATTTAGAGGCCTACCGTCCCCTTGGATACCGTCGGGTGGCGTAGCCCCCTTGGAGTTCAAGGGGGCGCGCCGACAGGCGCGGGGATGTGGGTGATGGTGAGAGGGCCCCGCGGTTTGCGACGCGAACCGTGGGAAGCGAGAGCGCGAATGCGCTCACGCGGCCCTCACGCCGCGATCGGTGCCTGCGGCGGCGCCGGCGAACTGCCGTTGTCATCGGGATGATCATCGTCATTGTCAGCCTCGTCCCGCCATCGCCAGTCGGCCAGGGTCAGTGCCGGCATGCCATGCGCCACGCGCGCCTTGTCGCACTGCGGGCTGGCCTTGCCGTACTCCCACGACGCGTCCACCTCGCGGCACACGCTGGGCCGGTTGGGGTGGATGCTGCAGCGCGAGTACACGCCGATCTCCGCATCCAGCGCCACGCAATAGACCGGCTTGGACAGGGTGCCGCGCATGCACAGCCGGTGCGGGTCCAGCACCTGGGTCAGCTCGTGCGGCACGCCGCCGGGGGTGACCTCGTCCGATTCCATCCAGTGGAAGGCCACCCGGTACTGGGTGCAGCAGGCGCCGCAGGTGAGGCAGGGGTGGGGCATGGGGCACCGGCGTGAAGGGATGGACCCCACGCCATGCGTGGATGGGGTGGGAAGGGCGCGAATTTTCCACGCCACGGCCGGCCGCGCAAGATTTTTCTGCAGCGGCGACAATGAACGGATGAACAGCGCCCTCAATATCGCCGCGCGGCTGCCCGAACTGGCCCGCGAACGCCCCGACCAGATCGCCATCCGTTGCCCCGGCAAGCCCGGCGCCGACGGCATGGCGCGCTACGAAGTGACCCTGGATTACCGCACCCTGGACGCCCGCAGCGACGCGATGGCGGCCGGGCTGGCCACCTACGGCATCGGTCGCGGGGTGCGCGCGGTGGTGATGGTGCGGCCCTCGCCCGAGTTCTTCCTGCTGATGTTCGCGCTGTTCAAGAACGGCGCGGTGCCGGTACTGGTCGACCCGGGCATCGACAGGCGCGCGCTGCGCCAATGCCTGGACGAAGCCCAGCCGCAGGCCTTCATCGGCATCGGCCTGGCGCATGTGGCGCGCCTGCTGCTGCGCTGGTGCCCGTCGGCCAAACGCCTGGTCACGGTGGGCCGGCGCTGGGGCTGGGGCGGTACCACCCTGGCCCGGATCGAGGCCGCCGGCGCCGCCTCGCCGCAGCCGATGGCCGCCACCGACGGCGAGGATGTCGCCGCGATCCTGTTCACCAGCGGCTCCACCGGGGTACCCAAGGGCGTGGTCTACCGCCATCGCCACTTCGTCGGCCAGGTCGACCTGCTGCGCAACGCCTTCGGGATGGAACCCGGTGGCGTGGACCTGCCGACCTTCCCGCCGTTCGCGCTGTTCGACCCGGCACTGGGGCTGACCTCGGTGATTCCGGACATGGACCCCACCCGCCCGGCCAAGGCCGACCCGCGCAAGCTGCACGATGCCATCACCCGCTTCGGGGTCACCCAGCTGTTCGGCTCGCCGGCCTTGATGCGGGTACTGGCCGACCATGGCCAGCCGCTGCCGGGCGTGCGCCGGGTCACCTCGGCCGGTGCGCCGGTGCCGCCGGACGTGGTGGCGCGGATCCGCCGCCTGTTGCCCGACGATGCGCAGTTCTGGACCCCCTACGGAGCCACCGAGTGCCTGCCGGTGGCGGTGATCGAAGGACGCGAGCTGGAGAGCACCCGCCAGGCCACCGAGGACGGCGCCGGCACCTGCGTCGGCCGGGTGGTGGCGCCCAACCAGGTGCGCATCATCGCCATCGACGACGCGCCGTTGCCGGACTGGTCGCAGGTGCGCGAACTGGGCGTGGGCGTGGTCGGCGAAATCACCGTGGCCGGGCCCACCGCCACCGACAGCTACTTCAACCGCCCGCAGGCCACCGCCGCGGCCAAGATCGGCGAAGTGCTGGCCGATGGCAGCACCCGGGTGGTGCACCGGATGGGCGATGTCGGCTACTTCGACGCACAGGGCCGCCTGTGGTTCTGCGGGCGCAAGACCCACCGCCTGGAAACCGCGCACGGGCCGCTGTACACCGAACAAGTGGAACCGGTGTTCAACGCGATCGAGGGCGTCGCCCGTACCGCGCTGGTGGGGATCGGCAGCCCCGGCAGCCAGCGTCCGGTGTTGTGCGTGGAGTTGAAGCCGGGCAGCGGCGATACGCCGGCCCTGCGCGACCGCCTGCGTCACCAGGCCGACAGCCATCCGCACACCATCCGCATCGAACAGTTCCTGGTCCACCCCGGCTTCCCGGTGGACATCCGCCACAACGCCAAGATCGGTCGCGAAAAGCTCGCGGTGTGGGCGCAGCGCCAGCTGCCGGGCTGATCACGTCGCCGATGCTAGCGGGGAATTCATTGTTTTCGCTAGGTTTTATGCATAAGCGCAGATCATGCATAGGCCTCTACCCCTAAGTTGCGGGGCTGTTCAAATCCACCTTAGGTTGTCCGATGAAACGAGTGACCCTGCTGTTTGCCTGTATCGCCCTGTCCGGCACCGCTGCTGCCGCCGACCGCATCGCCGGTCCGTTGATCCTGGAGGAAACCCAGGAAAGTCCGCTCGGCCTGTACGGGGTGGCCCTGCCGCTCGCCAACGGCCAGGTACCGATGCTGGAAAACCCGCAGGCGCCGTCAGCGGTGCCGCACCTGTGGACCGACCTGGACGCGCTGCTGACGCAGGATGCGTTGGACACGGTGGTGTTCCCGGGTGAGGGCCACAGCGGTGCGATCACCCGCCTGGACGCGCCGGGCCATTGCCTGTACAGCCTGGGCTCGGCCGGCCCGGCCGGTGCCAAGGTACTGTGGTTCGATCTCGGCGAGGGCTCGCCGGCCTGCACGACCTGGCAGAACCAGGGTGAAGGTCGCATCGCCGACCTCTCCGCGACCAGCACCAGTTGGCTGACCTATGTACGTTATGGTTCCAGCCCGGGCTACCTCGTGGTGGTGCCGCAGGCGCCCAGCGTGGGGGTGCGCACCGACCTGATGGTCGACCTGACGCCCTGACCGGCGCTGGAGAAGGCAATCTCGGTCCGCTACGGCGGGCCGCGTTGCTGCCGCCTCAGGCGACTGCAGGTATCGTACGCATCCTTATGCAATGGGGCGTGCAATGAACAAGATCCTGGTCACCGGCGGCGGTGGTTTCCTCGGGCAGGCCCTGTGCCGGGGCCTGGTCGAGCGCGGCCACCAGGTGTTGAGCTTCAATCGCGCCCACTACCCGGCGCTGCAGGCCCAAGGCGTGGGCCAGATCCGCGGCGACCTGGCCGATGCCGACGCGGTGCGCCATGCCGTGGCCGGGGTCGATGCGGTGTTCCACAACGGGGCCAAGGCCGGCGCCTGGGGCAGCTATGACAGCTATCACCGCGCCAACGTGGTCGGCACCGACAACGTGATCGCCGCCTGCCGCGAACACGGCGTGGTCAGGCTGGTCTACACCTCCACGCCCAGCGTCACCCACCGCGCCACCCATCCGGTCGAAGGCCTGGGCGCGGACGAGGTGCCCTACGGCGAAAATTTCCAGGCCCCGTATGCGGCCACCAAGGCCATCGCCGAACAGCGCGTACTGGCCGCCAACGATGCCAGCCTGGCCACGGTGGCGCTGCGCCCACGCCTGATCTGGGGCCCGGGCGACCTGCAGCTGGTGCCGCGCCTGGCCGAGCGCGCGCGTGCCGGCCGGCTGCGCCTGGTCGGCGATGGCAACAACCTGGTCGACACCACGTATATCGACAACGCCGCGCTGGCCCACTTCCTGGCCTTCGAAGCGCTGGCACCGGGCACGGCCTGCGCCGGCAAGGCCTACTTCATTTCCAACGGCGAACCGCTGCCGATGCGCGACCTGCTCAACAAGCTGCTGGCCGCCGTCGACGCGCCGCCGGTACACAAGTCGATCAGCTTCAAGACCGCCTACCGCATCGGTGCGCTGGCCGAGCGGCTGTGGCCGCTGCTGCGCCTGCGTGGCGAACCGCCGATGACGCGGTTCCTCGCCGAGCAGCTGTGCACGCCGCACTGGTACAGCATGGAACCGGCGCGGCGCGACTTCGGTTACGTGCCGCAGGTGAGCATTGACGAAGGGCTCACCAGACTGAATTCTTCATTGCGCGCAGAGGGCGCCATCACTCGCTGAACACTGCGGCTTGGTAAAGATGGCAGCACGCCAATCCGGCACGCACTACATTCTGCGAGGGTCGACATGCTGCATTACGCCGTCATCTTTTTTGTCATCGCCATCATCGCGGCGGTGCTCGGCTTCTCCGGCATCGCCGGCGCGGCCAGCAACATCGCCTGGGTCCTGTTCGTGGTGTTCCTGATCCTGGCGGTGGTGTCGATGTTCCGCAAGCGAGGTTAGTCTGCGGGCACCCCGCGCCGCTCTCTCCGGCGCGGGGTGCCCGGGCAAGCCTGCCGACGGTCTGGCGTGCGCAAGCACCCCAGGCCGTCGTCGCATCAGCGGTCTGCCGCGACCGAACTGCGCAGGGCGCCGTCGCGCGCATGGCGCTCCAGCGCCAACTCCAGCAGCCGGCTGATCAGGGCGGTGTAATCCAGCCCGCTGGCCGCCCACAGTTTGGGATACATGCTGATCCGGGTGAAGCCGGGCAGGGTGTTGATTTCGTTGATCACCACCTCGCCGGTGCGGGTGAGGAATACATCCACCCGGGCCAGGCCGGCGCAGTCCAGCACCTGGTAGGCGCGCACCGCGATGGCGCGGATGCGTTGCTGGTCGGCGTCGCTGATCGCCGCCGGTACCACCACGTCGGCGCCATGCTCGCTGATGTACTTGGTGTCGTAGGAGTAGAACGCGTCGTGCACCACCACCTCGCCGCACACGCTGGCTTCGGGCCGCTCGTTGCCGAGCACCGCGCACTCGATCTCGCGGCCGTCGATGGCCGATTCCACCAGCGCCTTGTGGTCGTAGGACAAGGACAGGGCCAGCGCGTCGCGGAATTCCTGCGCGTTGCCGACCCTGCTCACCCCCACCGAAGAGCCCTGGTTGGCCGGCTTGACGAACAGCGGCGTGCCCAGCTGCGCCACCAGCGCGGCATGGTCGGCGCTGTTGGCGGTAGTCCGGTTGAAGCAGGCGAACGGCGCCACCGCCAGCCCGGCATCGCGCAGCAGCCGCTTGGCCACGTCCTTGTCCATCGCCACTGCCGAGCCGAGCACGCCCGAGCCCACGAACGGCAGGTTGGCCATGCGTAGCAGGCCCTGCAGCGAACCGTCCTCGCCCAGCGTGCCGTGCACGATCGGGAATACCACATCGATCTGTTCCAGCGCGCTGGCCGGGTCGACCGGTACCAGTTGCCGCTGCGCCACGCCGGGGCGGATGGCCACCGCCTTGCCCGACCGGTGCAGCGCGATCCGCGCCGGGTCATCGGCATGCAGCAGGAAGCCCTGCGGGTCGCTGACATGCCACTGGCCCTGCTTGTCGATGCCGATCAGGGTGACCTCGAAGCGTTCCCTGTCCAGGGCATCGAGAATGTTCCTGGCCGATTGCAGCGAGACCTCGTGCTCGGCCGAGCGGCCGCCGAAGATGATGCCTACCCGCGTCTTGCCCATGCCTGTTGCCGCTCCTGCGTGTTCTGGAATCGCAAGGATGGACCGGCGCGCGGTGCCTGGCAAAAAGCGCCTGCGATGCCCGCCGTTCAAGGGGGCGCGGTAGAATGCGCCGATGGCCCGTTCCCTCCTCAGTTCCCTCAAGCCGCTGGCCGGCAATGCGCTGCAGCTGGCGCTCAACCGCGCGCTGGCGCTGGACCCGGACACCCGCAGCGCGCTGGCCGCGCTGGATGGCCGGCATATCGCGCTGACCCTGGAATCGCCCGCGCTGGCGATGCGGATCGGGGTGGACGGCGAGCGCTTGACCGTGGGGCCGGTGGATGCGCAGCAGGAGCCGGACCTGGCCGTGCGCAGCACGCTGGGCGGGGTGCTGGCGCAGTTGCCGTTGCTGGCCAATGCGCGCCGTGGCGGCGAGGCCCCGGCCGGGCGGGTCAAGGTCTCCGGCGATGCCGAACTGGCGCGGCGCCTGCAGCAGCTGGCCAGCCGTTTCGATCCGGACTGGCAGCAGCCGTTCGTGCGCGTGTTCGGCGAGGTGCTAGGGGTGCAGGTCGCCCACAGCCTGCGCTCGGCCCTGCAGCACGCGCGACGCGGCGCGTCCGACCTGGCGCACAGCGCCGCCGAATATGTCACCGAGGAGTCCCGCGACGTGGTAGCGCGTGCAGAACTGGAAGCTTTCCATGACGACGTGGACGTGATCCGCGACGATGTCGAGCGCATCGCCGTGCGCGTGCAGCGCCTGGGCCAGGTGCGCGCATGAAGGCGATGTTCCGCGCCACCCGGATCGGCCGGGTGATCCTGCGTTACCGCCTGGACGACCTGCTCGAAGGCACCGTGGCCGAACGCTGGCTGCGCCTGGCCAAGCCGTTCGTGCCGCGCGCCTCGGCCGACATCGCGGTGCAGTCGCGCGGCGCGCGGCTGCGCCTGGCGCTGCAGGACCTGGGGCCGATCTTCGTCAAGTTCGGGCAGATCCTGTCTACCCGCCGCGACCTGATCCCGGCCGACATCGCCAACGAACTGACCCTGCTGCAGGACCGGGTCAAGCCGTTCGACGGCGACACCGCCCAGCGCATCGTCGAGCAGGCGCTGGGCCGGCCGGTCAGCGAGGCGTTCGCCAGCTTCGACCTGCAGCCGCTGGCCTCGGCCTCGATCGCCCAGGTGCACGCGGCCACCCTGGCCGACGGCCGCCAGGTGGTGGTCAAGGTGCTGCGCCCGGACATCGAACGGCAGATCGACGCCGACATCGCCCTGCTCAAGTCGGCCGCCGCGCTGGTCGAGCGCGCCCATCCGCGCGCCGACAAGATCCGCCCGCGCGAAGTGGTGGCCGAGGTGGAAAACACCCTGGCCGCCGAACTGGACCTGCAGCGCGAAGGCGCCAACGCCAGCGTCCTGCGCCGCAACTGGATCGATTCGGACGACCTGTACGTCCCGGAAGTGATCTGGAGCCATACCGCCGAACGCGCGCTGACCCTGGAGCGGGTCTGGGGCATTCCCTCGGACGACATCGCCGCCCTGGACAAGGCCGGCATCGACCGCCAGGCGCTGGCCGCCAAGGGCGTGCGGGTGTTCTACACCCAGGTGTTCCGCGACAACTTCTTCCACGCCGACGCGCACGCCGGCAACATCTGGGTCGATACCGACCCGGCGCGCCGCGACAACCCGCGCTTCATCGCGCTGGACTTCGGCATCATGGGCCAGCTCTCGCAGGAAGATCAGTACTACCTGGCCGAGAACTTCATGGCGATCTTCAACAAGGACTACCGGCGCATGGCCGAGCTACATGTCGAGGCCGGCTGGATGCCCGGCAACGTGCGCATCGACGAACTCGAAGCGGCCGCGCGTTCGGTGTGCGAGCCGTACTTCACCCGGCCGCTGTCGCAGATCTCGCTGGCCGAGGTGCTGATCAAGCTGTTCCGGGTGGCGCAGCGCTATGAGCTGACCCTGCAGCCGCAGCTGATCCTGCTGCAGAAAACCCTGCTCAACATCGAGGGCGTCGGCCGCCAGCTGGACCCGCAGCTGGATATCTGGGCGGTGGCGCGGCCGGTGCTCGAACGCATCCTGCGCGAGCGCTACAGCCCGCGCCGGGTGCTGAAGGAAATCCGCAAGCGCCTGCCGGAGATCATGACCCACACCCCGGACATGCCGCGCCTGGTGCACGCCTGGTTGAAGCAGCAGGTAGAAGGCGGCCATGAGCTGTCGATGCGTTCGCAGGACCTGGTGGCGCTCAACAGCAACCTGCAGAAGCTGCAGAAGCGCGCGGTCGCCGCGATCGCCGGGGTTGGCCTGCTGATCGTCGCGGCGGTGCTGTACGGCATGCAGCCTGGTGGCTGGTACTTCGGCGATGCGCCGCTGTGGAGCTGGATCAGCGGTGCGGCCGGCCTGTTCTCGCTGGCCAGCGCGTGGTGGCGCCGCTGAGGCCGGCCGCCGTCCTCCGTGCGGGCTGAACCGTCGCCGATGGCGCTGCCTGCAGCGGACGGGGATAATCGGTCGGTGAACGACATCGCTACCGCCGCCGATACCGCACGCCACGCGGCCCCCCTGCAACTGCTGCACCTGGACGAACGCCTGGCCGTGGTCAACAAGCCCGCCGGGCTGATGGTGCATGACAGCAAGCTGGCCCGTGGCGAAGACGATTTCCTCGCCGACCGCCTGCGCGACCAGCTGGGCAAGCCGATCTTCCTGGTTCACCGGCTCGACCGCGCCACCAGCGGCTGCCTGCTGCTGGCCTTCGACCGCGACACCGCCAGCGTGCTGGGCAAGGCGCTGATGGGCGGGGATGTCGGCAAGGACTACCTGGCGATCTGCCGCGGCTGGCCGGCCGAGGAAGCCTTCACGGTCGACCACGACCTGGATGGCGGCCCCGGCAAGCCGGTCAAGAAGCAGGCCATCACCCATTTCCAGCGCGTGGCCGTGGGCGAGATCGCCGTGCCGGTGGGCGAGTTTGCGACCTCGCGCTATGCCCTGCTGCGCTGCCAGCCGCAGACCGGCCGTTTCCGCCAGATCCGCCGCCATCTCAAGCACCTCTCGCATCACCTGATCGGCGACACCAGCCACGGCGACGGCCGCCACAACCGCAGCTTCCGCATGCAGGGCATCCACCGCATGCTGCTGCACGCCGAGCGGCTGCGCTTCCCGCATCCGGACGGCACGCCGATGGATGTCAGCGCGCCGGTGGAAGGCGAATTCGCCAAGGCGATGGGCCTGTTCGGCTGGGATCGCTGAGAACGGGGTGAGCGGTTGCCGGGGCAGCGATGCGCCGGCCCATCCGGCCCTGGGCCGGATCGACCGCGGCGGCCGGATTATTTCGCCGGCGGCGTACGCGGTGCCGGAACATCAACGATCGGTGGCTGGGTTTCGTTGGCGATGGCCTGCATGTCCTTTTCCAGGTCGGCCAGCAGCGGCTCCATCTTCGCCCGGATCGCCACCATGACGTTCTGCATCAGCAGCGGGGTCTTGTCCAGCAGGCTCTGGCCGGCCGAACTCTCGTAGAACTCGGCCATCGCCAGCACGTCTTCCTTGCTGAAGCTCTTCTTGTAGAGGTCGACATACATCGGCCGCAGCTCCTGCCACGACAGCGCCTTGCGGATGGTGGCGGTAGTGCGTTGTTCCATCCGCTGCAGCTGCTCGGTCTGCTGGGCATCCAGCTGGCGCTGCCGGGCGATCTGCTCGAACTGCTGGCGCTGCATGCTTTCCAGCTGCGGCAGCATGCCGTCCAGCAGGCTCTGCGCGCGCGAGGCGGCCAGCAGGCGGTTGATGTCGGCGTCCGAGGGCGGCGTGGCCAGTACCGGGGCGGCGGCGGCCAGGCCGAGGACAAGGGCCAGGCCGAACCGGGCCAGGGAACGAATCGAGGGCATGTGCGGGCATCCTGCGTTGCGTGGAAGCTCGAGGATACCCGCCCGGGGCCGCCGGCGGGCTGCATTTTGTCGACGTTATCGGCGTCATCGGGGATGTTGCGCTTACCCGCCATAGCGGTCCTGCCTTTACAATGCCGCCCATGGCCTCCGGACCCGTCACCATCAACGCGCACCTGGCGATCCCCGATACGGAGATTGTCGAGCGGTTCGTGCGTGCCAGTGGCGCCGGCGGGCAGAACGTCAACAAGGTCTCCACCGCGGTGGAGCTGCGTTTCGACGTGGCCGGCTCGCCCTCGCTGCCCGAGCCGCTGCGCGCGCGCCTGCTGGCGCGGCGCGACCGGCGCATGACCGGCGACGGCGTGCTGGTCATCGATGCGCAGCGTTTCCGCACCCAGGACCGCAACCGCGAAGACGCGCGCGAGCGCCTGGCCAGCTTCATCCAGGCCAGCCTGAGCGTGCCCAAGCCGCGTGTCGCCACCAAGCCGACGTACGGGGCGAAGCTGCGTCGCCTGGATGAAAAAAAGGGCCGCGCGCAGATCAAGCGCGGGCGCACCACACGCAATTGGGAGTGACTGCTTGAACAACCAACGACCGCTGTTGCCGGCCATTCCGCCCAACATGCCGCAGGTCAAACCCAACCGCTTCATCCGCTGGCTGGCCCGCTGCACGCTGCGGCTGGGCGGCTGGCGGGTGGTGGGTACCTTCCCGGACGTGCCCAAGCTGGTCTTCATCATCGCCCCGCATTCCTCCAACTGGGATGGCTTCTGGGGCATGGCGGCCAAGATCGCGCTGGGCATGCAGGTCAAGGTGCTGGGCAAGGCCTCGTTGTTCTGGTGGCCGCTGGCGCCGCTGCTGCGCAAGCTGGGGGTGATTCCGCTGGACCGCAGTTCGCCGCAGGGCACGGTCGAACAGGCGGTCAGCCTGATCCGCGGCTCCGAGCGCATGTGGTACGCGCTCACCCCCGAAGGCACCCGCAAGGCGGTGACCCACTGGAAGGCCGGCTTCCTGAAGATCGCGCGGATGGCCGACGTGCCGGTACTGGCGGCCTATTTCCATTACCCGGAGAAAGTCATCGGGATCGGCCCGCTGTTCTATTCCAGCGGCGACGATGTGGCCGACATGGCCGCCATCCGTGCCTACTACCGGCCCTGGCAGGGCAAGAACCGCGGCACCGCCTGAGTGCCGCCAAGGCCCGGCGGCCACTGGCGCCGGGGCCCGCACAGCCAGGCGCCACGACCGGCACATGCCCGTCGCCGGCATTGGGAGTAGGGTTGTCGGCTGCGGCATCGCGCCGCCGTATTCCATTTCCAGGAGCCCGTTTCATGTCGCGTACCGTAGTTTTGGCCGCTGCCATCAGCCTGGCGCTGGCGGCCTGTTCCGGCAAGGAGTCCACCGCCGTGTCCGATCCCCAGACCCCCGCCGCCTCGCAACCGGCCGACGCCTCCACCAATCCCCTGTTGAGCGCCAGCACGCTGCCGTTCCAGGCGCCGCCGTTCGACAAGATCAAGGACAGCGATTACCTGCCGGCCTTCAATGAAGGCATGAAGCAGCACCTGGCCGACGTCCGCAAGATCGCCGACAACCCCGAGCCGGCCACCTTCGACAACACCATCGAAGCGCTGGAGCGCAGCGGCGAAACCCTGAACCGGGTCTCGCGCATCTTCTTCGGCCTGGTCCAGGCCGATACCAATGAAGCGCGCCAGAAGATCCAGGAAGAAGTCGCCCCGAAGCTGGCCGCGCACCAGGACGAGATCAACCTGGACCCGAAGCTGTTCGCGCGCATCAAGAGCATCTACGACCAGCGCGATGCGCTGGGCCTGGACCCGGTGCAGAAGCGCCTGGTCGAGCGCGACTACCAGGAGTTCGTGCGTGCCGGCGCGCAGTTGAGCGATGCCGACAAGGCATCCCTGCGCAAGCTCAACGTGGAAGAAACCACGCTGGCCACCCAGTTCCACACCCGCCTGGTCGCCGCCACGGCCGCCGGTGCGGTGGTAGTCGATGACAAGGCCAAGCTGGCCGGGCTGGACGAGGACGCGATCAACACCGCCGCGGCCGACGCCAAGGCCCGCAAGCTGGACGGCAAGTACCTGCTGCCGCTGCAGAACACCACCCAGCAGCCGGTGCTGGCCTCGCTGAGCGACCGCGAGCAGCGCGCCGCCGTGCTCAAGGCCTCTGAAACCCGCGCCGAAAAGGGCGATGCCAACGATACCCGGCAGACCGTACAGCGCCTGGCCCAGCTGCGTGCGCAGAAGGCCAAGCTGCTGGGCTTCGACAACTACGCCGCCTACAGTCTGGCTGACCAGATGGCCAAGACCCCGGCCGCCGCGCTCAAGCTGCTGACCGACACCGTGCCGGCGGCCACCGCCAAGGCGCGTGGCGAGATCGCCGAAATGCAGAAGGTGATCGACGCGCAGCATGCCGGCGCAAAGACCGGCGGCTTCAAGCTGGCCGCGTCCGACTGGGACTTCTACGCCGAACAGGTGCGCAAGGCGCAGTACGACCTGGACGAAACGCAGATCAAGCCGTATTTCGAGATGGACAACGTGCTGCAGAACGGCGTGTTCTACGCCGCCACCCAGCTGTACGGCATCACCTTCAAGCCGCGCACCGACATCCCGACCTACCATGCCGACATCAAGGTCTACGAAGTATTCGACAAGGACGGCACCTCGCTGGCGCTGTTCTACACCGACTACTACAAGCGTGACAGCAAGTCCGGCGGCGCCTGGATGGACGTGTTCGTCGAACAGGACGGCCTGACCGGCGCCAAGCCGGTGGTCTACAACGTCTGCAACTTCACCAAGCCCGCCGCCGGCCAGCCGGCGCTGCTGAGCTTCGACGACGTCACCACCATGTTCCATGAGTTCGGCCATGCGCTGCACGGCATGTTCTCCAAGGTGAAGTACCCGTCCATCGCCGGCACCAGCACTTCGCGCGATTTCGTCGAGTTCCCCTCGCAGTTCAACGAGCACTGGGCGCTGGACCCGAAGGTGTTCGCCAACTACGCCAAGCACTACAAGACCGGCGAGCCGATGCCGCAGGCGCTGGTCGACAAGATCCTCAAGGCGCGTACCTTCAACCAGGGCTATGCGACCACCGAATACCTGTCGGCCGCGCTGCTCGACCTGGCCTGGCACACCCAGCCGGCCGACGCGCCGCTGCAGGACGTGGCGCCGTTTGAAGCGGCCGCGCTGAAGAAGTTCAAGGTCGACCTGCCGCAGGTGCCGCCGCGTTACCGCACCACCTACTTCGACCACATCTGGGGCGGCGGCTATTCGGCCGGTTACTACGCCTACTTCTGGGCCGAAGTGCTCGACCACGATGCCTTCGAGTGGTTCAAGGAAAACGGCGGCCTGACCCCGGAGAACGGCCAGGTGTTCCGCGACAAGATCCTCTCGCGCGGCAACAGCGTGGAGCTGGCCGACCTGTACCGCGACTTCCGTGGCAAGGATCCGTCGGTGGAACCGCTGCTGGTCAACCGCGGCCTGAAGTAGGCGCCCACCGTTGGTGGGTGCGGCGGGGTTACCCGCCGTTGGTAGGTGCAGGTAGGTACCGACCGTTGGTCGGTACACCGGCCAACGGTACGCGCTGCAGAACAAACGGCAGGGGAAACCCTGCCGTTTTTGCGTTCGGGGATCGCAGGCACCACGCCATCAACGCACGGCCTGGACCTGCGTCAGCGCGCGGTCGCAACCCGTAGATCCACGCCATGCGTGGATGCCTTCGGTTCGGCCGTGCGGATACATCACGTCCCCACGTGCACGCCTTCCACGATCTCGCTGCGGCCCAGGTGGTCCAGCGCGATCTCCAGCCCATGCATGTAACTCTGCGCGCAGTAGCCGTGCGCCACGCCGATGCGCCGGCCCACGTCCGGTGGCAGGCAGGCCTCCGGCGCACGGGTATCGTCGTCGTGCACCTCCACGTAGGCGTTGTGCAGGTGCGGCAGCAGCCGCTGCAGGCGCACGCTGTGCACGCACGCACCCGGATCGAGCAGGGTGATTTCGCCGCGGCTGTGGTCGGCCACGCGCAGCGCATCCAGCAGTTCCTGCTCCGAGCCACAGGCGCGGATCGCCACCGTGGTGCCGGCATCGATCGCGCGGTGCACCAGTGCCTTGAGCACCGGTGCCGGCAACGGCGGCGCAGTCCGGATCAGCGGGCCGCTCGCTTCGGGCCCGCGGATGATGAAGATCGACATCGCTCAGCCCTCCATCGCCTGCAGCCGGCGCGCGGCGATGGCCAGCGACAGCCGGCAGGCATCGGCGCGGCCGCTGCTGCACACCACGCGCGCGGCCGGCGCATGCTGCGGGTGCAGGTGTTCGTCCAGCGCGTCGTCGTCGTTGCTGGCCATCTCGATGTACGGTGCCGGCAGCGCCTCCAGCGCCGTGCGCAACGCGCGGCCGTAGCGCGCCCATTGCGGGGCGTCCACCGCCGCGGTGGCGATCAGCACCAGCGCCGGGCGGCTGCGCTGGGCCCGTTGCAGGCAGCGCAGCAGCGCCGGCAGGGAGTCGCAGTCTCGGCAGGCCAGGCGGTGCCCGCCGACCCGCACCGGCAGCGGCGATGCGTCCGGCACGGCGTTGGGCGGCGTGTGCCGGATCAGCAGGATGGTCATGGACATTCTCTTCAAGGCGCCGTTCGGCGCGGTGTGGCCACGATGCGGCCGCCGCGCGTAAAACCGCGATGCCGGGCGCATCGCCATGGCGTAAACAGTGCGTAGCTTTTTGCCAGGCGGGGTGGGGAACCGCTCCCGCCAAGGCCCTGCACGGCAAGGCATCGCACGTCCATTACCGGCGCGGCCAGGCTCTGGCCTGGCAGGCCGTATAACCGGCAGGCCCGCTGAATCGATATCGAAAACGTCTCGATCCAGACATTCCGGGTTATGGATCGACCTGTCGGCGCTGCCTATCCTGAGCGTCGACTCTTCGTTCCGGCCCGCCCATGCGGGTCTTGCCCGCATGAATGGCGACACCGCAGCGGTCCCCGACCGCAGACTGCACCTCCCCGCCACGGCAGGCGCCGCAGGCCAGATCCAGCAGGGCACGCCGGCCTTCCGGCGCACCGCGGCCGCGCTGTTCCTGGCCGGCTTCTCCACCTTCGGCCTGCTCTACACGGTGCAGCCGCTGCTGCCCGAGTTCAGCCGGCACTTCGGTGTTTCGGCGGCCAGCAGCGCGCTGACCCTGTCGTTGAGCACCGGCCTGCTGGCGGTGTCGATGCTGATCGCCGGGCTGGTCTCCGACCGCATCGGCCGCCGCAGCGTGATGGTCGCCGCGCTGCTGGCGTCCAGCGTATTGTCCGTCGCCACCGCCATGGTCGATGACTGGACCACGCTGCTGGTGCTGCGCACCCTGCTCGGCATCGCGCTCAGTGGCGTACCGGCCGTGGGCATGACCTACCTGGCCGAAGAAATGGACAGCCGCGCGCTGGGCCTGGCGATGGGCCTGTACATCGGCGGCAATGCGATCGGCGGCATGAGCGGGCGGCTGATCGCCGGCATCGTCGCCGATCACTGGGGCTGGCGTTGGGGCATCGGCGTGGTCTCGCTGATCGCGCTGCTGAGCACCGTGCTGCTGTGGATGCAGCTGCCGCCGTCGCGCCATTTCCAGCACCGTCGCGGCGGGTTGCGGCAACTGCCTGCGCGCTGGCGCAGCCTGTTCGCCGATCCCGGCCTGCCGTGGTTGTTCGCCACCGCCTTCGTGCTGATGGGGGTGTTCGTCACCCTCTACAACTACCTCGGTTTCCACCTGCTCGCCCCGCCCTATGGCCTCAGTCAGACCGTGGTCGGGCTGATCTTCAGCGTGTACCTGGTCGGCACCTTCAGCTCGGCCTGGATGGGGCAGCAGGCCAACCGCCATGGCCGTGGCCGGGTGCTGGCGATCTGCTACGGGCTGATCGCACTCGGCATCGCGCTGCTGGCGCTGCCATGGCTGGGCTGCATGGCAGCCGGCATCGCACTGGTGACGTTCGGTTTCTTCGGCGGCCATTCGGTGGCCAGCAGCTGGGTCGGCAGCCGCGCCGGCCTGCTGCGCGCCGAAGCGTCGGCGCTGTATCTGTTCGCCTATTACCTGGGCTCCAGCGTGGTCGGCGTGCTCGGCGGGGTGTTCTACAGCCATTGGGACTGGCTGGGCGTATGCGGCTTTGTCGGCGTGCTGACCGTGGCCGGTGGCGCGATCGCCCGACGGCTGGCGCGGGGCATGCAAGCGGCCACCGCCGCGCCCGCGCTCAGCCGCTGACGCCCTGCAGCAGCCGGGTGAAGTGCGCTATCAGCGGCGAGGCCGTGCCGCGCCGGCAGGCCACGTGTACTTCCGAACTGGCGGCGCGGTCGCTGAGCGCCACGAAGCGCGCCCCGTCCACCTGGATATGGCTGCACGACGCCGGCAGCACGGTCACCCCGAGGCCGGAGGCGGCCAGGCTGATCAGGGTCGACGCTTCGCCGGCTTCCTGCACGATGCGCGGGGTGAAGCCGGCGCTGCGGCACAACGCGATGAAGTGGTCGTGGATGCCCGCGCCGACCTCGCGCAGGAAGCCGACGAACGGCTCATGCGCGAACAGGCGCAGCGCCACCGCCGCATCGGCGGCAAGATCACGCACCAGCGGGTGCTGGTCGTGCACCACCAGCGCCAGCGGATCGCTGAACAGCTTGCGTGACACCAACGGTGCGGGTAGGGCACGTTTGCGGATCAACCCGACATCCAGTTCGCCGGCCATCAGCGCATCGATCTGCTGCAGGGTGTTCATCTCGCGCAGCTTCAGCTGCACCTGCGGGAACTGCTGGCGGTAGGCGAAGATCGCGCGTGGAATCTGCGTGGACAGCGGGGTGGCCCGGGTCAGCCCGATGCGCAGCTCGCCGGTTTCCCCGCGCTGCGCGCGCTGGGTCAGATCGATCGCGGTATACACCCGCGCCAGCACCTCGCGCGCCTGTTCCTGCAGTACGCGCCCGGCGTCGGTGAGTTCCACCCGGCGGTTCGCACGCAGGAACAACCGCGCGCCGAGCAGCGTTTCCAGCTGCCGGATCTGCTGGCTGAGCGGTGGCTGCGACATCCCTAGCCGCTCGGCCGCCCGACCGAAATGCAGCGATTCGGCAACGGCCAGAAAGTAGCGCAGGTGGCGCAGTTCGATCGACATGGCAGGCGTGTCAGCGTTCGGAGTGTCCGCTTTCATCATAGCTGCGCGGACTGAACAGGTCCGGCTGGATCAGCTCGATGAAGGCGCGCGCCTGCGGCGACAGGAAACGCCCGCGGCGCACGATCACCCCGTAGCTGCGTTCGGGGAACCAGGCGCTCATCGAGCGCGTCACCAGCTTGTCGCGGTCGCTGTCGTGCAGGCACAGCGCCGGCACGATCGAAATGCCCATGCCCATCGCCACGTACTGCTTGATCACCTCCCAGCCGCCCACCTCCAGCGCCACGGTGTAAGGCAACCGATGCCGCTGGAACACCTGGTCGACCAGCCGGTAGGTGATCTGGCGCTTGGGTGGCAGCACCAGCGGGTACTGCGAGATCGCCTCCAGACTCAGTTCGCCGCGCGCCAGCGCATGCCCGGGCGGGGCGATCAGCACCTGCTCGAAGCGGTAGGCCGGGGCATAGCTGAGGTCGGCCGGCACATCGGTCATCGAGCCCACCGCGAGGTCGGCTGCGTCGCTGCGCAGCAGGTCGGTGCCGTCGGCACTGATCGCGTTGTGCAGGGTCAGGCGCACGTCCGGGTGGCGCTGGCGGAACCGTTCCACGATGCGCGGCAGCAGGTACAGGATGGTCGAGCTGTTGGCGGCGATGTTGAGCTCGCCAGCGTCCAGCCCCTTGACCTTGTCGCGGAAACTGGCTTCCAGCCCGTCCAGCTGCTCCACCAGCGGCTGGGCCATTTCGAACAGCAGCTGGCCCTCGCGGCTGGGCACCAGCCGGCGCCCGCTGCGCTCGAACAGGCCCACCCCCAGTTCGCGCTCCAGGGCCTGCAACTGCTGGCTGATCGCCGGCTGGCTGACGAACAGCGCCTCAGCCGCCCTTGAAACCGAGCCCAGGCGCACCGTCTGGCAGAACGCCCGCAACGGTTTGAGCCGGTCGGATTTGTAGGAAAAACGGGGACTTGGCGGGGTCGGTGTGGTCATGGTGTAACGAGTATAAGCATGTCTTATGTAAAGCATTGCAATAACTGCTTTGTCAAATAACGGCGGGGCGGCGCACGGTGGGGTCCAACCGCAACGCAGGAGTCCGCCATGTCCGCCGTCGCTTACGCCACCGCCCAGCCCACCCCCGCCGACGCCCGGGCCACGCCCGGGATCGCCCTGACCACCCAGCTGGCCGGCCAGTCCGCGCTGCTGCCGGCGGGGGTACTGGCGCTGCTGGTGTCGCTGCACCGGGCGGTGGAACCGGAGCGCCAGCGCCGGCTGCAGGCGCGGCTGGCCCGCCAGGCTTTCTTCGACGGCGGCGGCCTGCCGGACTTCCGCGCCGACACCGCCGCCATCCGCGCCGACGACTGGAAGGTGGCGCCGCTGCCCGACGCCCTGCAGGACCGCCGGGTGGAGATCACCGGCCCGACCGACCCGAAGATGGTCATCAACGCGCTGAACTCCGGCGCCAAGGTGTTCATGGCCGACTTCGAGGATTCCACCGCCCCGGCCTGGCGCAACCTGCTGGCCGGCCAGCAGGCCCTGATCGGTGCGGTGCGCGGCGACCTGACCTACACCGGCCCGTCCGTGGATGGGAAGCCCGGCAAGCAGTACACGCTGCGCCCGCTCGACGAGCAGGCGGTGCTGATCGTGCGCCCGCGCGGCTGGCACCTGGATGAGAAGCATGTGCGCATCGACGGCCAGCCGATCGCCGGCGGCCTGTTCGACGCGGCGGTGTTCGCCTTCCACAACGCGCGCATCCTGATGTGCCGGCAGCGCGGCCCGTACTTCTACCTGCCCAAGCTGCAGTCGATGGAAGAGGGCGCGCTGTGGGAGACCGCGCTGTCGCACATCGAGGGCATGCTCGGCCTGCCGCACGGGCAGATCAAGGTCACCGTGCTGATCGAAACGCTGCCGGCGGTGTTTGAGATGGACGAGATCCTGCACGCCCTGCGCGACCGCGTCGTCGGGCTGAACTGCGGGCGCTGGGACTACATTTTCTCGTACATCAAGACCTTCCGCCGCCACGCCGACAAGGTGCTGCCCGACCGTGGCCAGGTGACCATGACCCAGCCGTTCCTGAAGGCCTATTCGGAACTGCTGATCCGCACCTGCCACCGCCGCGGCGCCCATGCGATGGGCGGCATGGCCGCGCAGATACCGATCAACCACGATGCGGCCGCCAACGAACAGGCGATGGCGCGGGTGCGCGCGGACAAGCTGCGCGAAGTGAGCGCCGGCCACGACGGCACCTGGGTGGCGCACCCGGCGCTGATCCCGATCGCGCAGGCGATCTTCGACGAGCACATGCCCGGCCCGAACCAGCACCAGGTGCTGCGCCGCGACGTGCAGGCCGACCGCGATGCGCTGATCGCCCCGCCCACCGGCACCATCACCCGGGCCGGTTTCCAGGGCAACGTGGAGGTCTGCGTGCGCTACTTGGCGGCCTGGCTGGACGGCAACGGCTGCGTGCCCATCCACCACCTGATGGAGGACGCGGCCACCGCCGAGATCAGCCGCAGCCAGCTGTGGCAGTGGCTGCACGTGCCCGGCCAGCATCTGGACGACGGCACCGCGATCGACCTGGCCCTGCTCGACGCCACCCTGGCCCGGCTGCCGGCCACGCTGGGCGATACCGCCGCGCTGCCCGGCGGTGCCCGCATCGCCGAGGCGATCGCACTGCTGGCCGAGCTCAGCCGCCGCGACCAGCTCACCGATTTCCTGACCCTGCCCGCCTACGACCGCCTGCCGTAGGGCGGGGCACTGCCCCAAACCCGTAGAGCGGGGCTCTGCCCCGCTGCATCTCCGCATCAGCCGGGCAGAGCCCGGCTCTACCTGCCCCCATCCCCTGGAGAAACGACATGAGCAAGCTGCCGACCGCCGAACAGATCCAGCACGAATGGAACACCGACCCGCGCTGGGCCGGGATCACCCGCAACTACACCGCCGAAGACGTGGTGCGCCTGCGCGGCACCGTGCACGTGGAGCATTCGCTGGCGCGGCTGGGCGCGGAAAAACTGTGGACCTACCTGCAGGAAAAGGACTTCGTCAACGCGCTGGGCGCGCTGACCGGCAACCAGGCCATGCAGCAGGTCAAGGCCGGCCTGAATGCGATCTACCTGTCCGGCTGGCAGGTCGCCGCCGACGCCAACCTGGCCGGCCAGATGTACCCGGACCAGTCGCTGTACCCGGCCGACTCGGTGCCGGCGGTGGTCAAGCGCATCAACAACACCCTGCTGCGCGCCGACCAGCTGCACCACGCAGAAGGCAAGGACGACATCGACTTCCTGCAGCCGATCGTGGCCGATGCCGAGGCCGGTTTCGGTGGTGTGCTCAACGCCTTCGAACTGATGAAGGCGATGATCGAGGCCGGCGCGGCCGGCGTGCACTTCGAGGACCAGCTGGCCTCGGTGAAGAAGTGCGGGCACATGGGCGGCAAGGTGCTGGTGCCCACCCGCGAGGCGATCGAAAAGCTCAACGCCGCGCGCCTGGCCGCCGACGTGCTGGGCGTGCCGACCCTGCTGGTGGCGCGTACCGATGCCGAGGCCGCCGACCTGCTGACCAGCGATGTGGACGCCAACGACCAGCCGTTCACCACCGGCGAGCGCACCGTGGAAGGCTTCTACAAAACCCGCAACGGCCTGGACCAGGCGATCAGCCGCGGCCTGGCGTATGCGCCCTATGCCGACCTGATCTGGTGCGAGACCGGCAAGCCGGACCTGGAGTTCGCCCGCCAGTTCGCCGAGGCCATCCACGCCAAATTCCCGGGCAAGCTGCTGGCCTACAACTGCTCGCCCAGCTTCAACTGGAAGAAGAACCTGGACGACGCCACCATCGCCACCTTCCAGAAGGAAATCGCCAAGTACGGCTACAAGTTCCAGTTCATCACCCTGGCCGGCTTCCACGCCCTGAACTATTCCATGTTCAACCTGGCCCACGGCTACGCCCGCCGCCAGATGAGCGCCTTCGTGGAGCTGCAGGAAGCCGAGTTCGCCGCCGCCGACCGTGGCTTCACCGCGGTCAAGCACCAGCGCGAGGTCGGCACCGGTTACTTCGACGCGGTCACCCAGGCCATCCAGCAGGGCCAGTCCTCGACCACCGCGCTGAGCGGGTCCACCGAGGAGGAGCAGTTCAACGCCGAGCGGGCGGCCTGAGCCCGGCGCGGTCTACCCGGCTGGGCGGCGGGCGGCGGCTGGGAGGGCCGCCGCCCGGCGCCGGGCCGGGTCCGGGCGTGCCAGTGGGGGGCATACGGCCGGATCCGGCGGTAAAGTGCGTTGTGCCAAGGGAATGGCCGGGTGCCGTCGACGGAAGATCGGCGCCCATATTCAAAAGTGGGATGAAGCGCACAGTTTTTAGGGGTGGTATCCTCTTCGGCTAACCGGGGGAACGCTGGGAAGCGGGTGCACGGGATGACCGGCAAGGTTGCAGCGAATGTGTGCGAACAGGAAGCAGGCATCGCCCAGACCGCGATGGCTGAGATCGTGCACGCCGTCCTGAGCCCAGGCGAGTTCGCCCTGTTCGCACAGTTCGGCCAGCAGCGCCGATTGCCCGAGGGCGACCATCTGTTCCGCCGTGGCCATCCCGGCGACACCATGTATGTGATCGTCAGCGGGGCAATCGAACTGGACTTCGGTGAAGACCTGCTGGTCAAGACCCTGGGCGCCAACGAGTTCTTCGGCGAACTGGGCCTGCTGATCGGCGACCATCCGCGCAGTGCCGATGCGCGCGCGGTGGCCGACAGCGTGGTGCTGGAGCTGGACAACGGCGATTTCCAGCGCCTGGTCGAGCGCGACCCCGGCCTGATCGCCTATTTCCTGCGGCGTACGATCATGCGCGTGGTCAGCAACGAACAGGTTTTGATCCGCCAGCTGCGCCGGCGCAACCACGACCTGGAAACCGCGCTGGACAATCTGTACGTCACCACCCACCAGCTCACCCATACCCGCGAGCTGGTGCGTACCGACGAGCTGACCGGCCTGCACAACCGCCGCGGGCTGGCGCTGTACCTGCAGGAATGCCGCGCCCACCAGGACGGCCCGCCGCAGGGCCTGTTGCTGATCGACTGCGACCGCTTCAAGCAGGTCAACGACGAACACGGCCACCAGGCCGGCGACCGGGTGCTGCAGAGCGTGGCCAATATCCTGCGCTCGGTGGCCACCGAGGCCGACCTGGCCTGCCGGCTGGGCGGCGACGAGTTCTGCCTGCTGTTGCGCGCCGCCGACGCCGACAGCCTGCAGCATGCCGCCGAGTTCATCCAGAGCGCCGTGCACGGCCTGATGGACCGCGCCCATGGTCTGCCGCACATGTGCCCGATCAGCATCGGGGTCAGCCTGCTGGACCCGCATACCGACTGGAGCGAATGGTACGCCCGCGCCGACAACGCGCTGTACCAGGCCAAGCGCCTGGGCGGCAACCGGCTGCACTGGTCGCGTGCCGCGACCGCCACACCCTGACCGGAAATCAACCGTATGAACGGCGACAACGGAACGTCGACCCAGGCCCCGCAGATGCGGGCGCTGTTGTTCACCGACCTGTGCGATTCGTTGATCCTGGTCGAGCGCATCGGCGACGCCGCTGCGGCCGAACTGTTCCAGCAGCACGACCGGCTGGTGCTGACTCTGCAGCAGCAATGGAACGGGCGGCTGATCGATCGTTCCGATGGGTTGTTTCTGTTGTTCGAGCGCGCCATCGACGGGTTGGGTTTTGCGCTGGAATACCAGCGCGAACTGAAGCGCCTGAGCAAACAGCAGAATCTTGAACTCCGCGCCCGTTCCGGTCTGCATGTGGGAGAAGTGCTGACTTGGGAAAACAGCGCTGAAGCAGTGAAAGCTGGGGCCAAGTCGCTCGAAGTAGAGGGGCTGGCCAAGCCGATGGCTGCGCGGTTGATGATGCTCGCACGGCCGGGACAGATTCTGCTTTCAGCCGTGGCCGAATCGCTGACCCACCGCGCTACTTCTGCGTTGGGCGAGCGCGCAGAGCGGCTGGTGTGGAAATCGCACGGACGCTGGCGGTTCAAAGGCATCCCCACCACGCAGGAAGTATACGAAGTGGGAGAGATCGGCTCGGCTCCGCTTCGCACGCCACGTGGGTCGGCCAAGGCACGCCGTGACATTCCGCTTTGGCGCCAACCCGCTGCACTGGCGGCCGAAGCGCTGGTATTGGCAAGCCTGGCCGTTGGTGGTTGGCTGCTGCTTCGTCCAGCGCCCGCCATTGCGTTTGCGGAGCGCGATTGGGTGGTGCTTGGAGACGTGCGCAACCTGACGGGTGAACCACTACTTGACGACAGCCTGGACCAAGCATTCAGGATCAGCCTGGGGCAGTCCAAGCACGTCAATGTACTCAGCGATATCAAGGTTCGCGAGACGCTGGCGATGATGCGCCAACCGGGCGAGGCCATCCTGGACCGACGAACGGCGATCGAAGTAGCGATGCGCGATGGTGCTCGAGCGGTGATCATGCCATCGGTGCTGGAGATCAACGGCAAGCTGCGTGTGACCGTTGAGGTGATCGACCCCGCCAATGGCAACGCCGTCTATTCGCACTCGGCCGACGGCCGTGGAATGGAGTCCGTATTGACCTCCGCCGACCAGGTCGTTGCCGCACTGCGAGACGACCTCGGTGAGGCGATGAAGGACATTTCACGCGATTCGGTGCCATTGCCCAAGGTCGCAACGTCCAGCATCGATGCCCTGCATGCTTACGCGAAGGGATTGGCCGCGCTCTACAGCCAGGACTTTGATAGCGCCCTTATGTTCTTCAAGCAAGCCGCCGCCGTCGACCCTGGTTTCGCGTTCGCCTATATAGGCATGATGCGCATCCGTCATGGGCAGGGAGACCTTGAAGAAGCGCTTCGCTTGTACGACATTGCCTACGGCCTTCGCGACCGGCTCACACCGCGTGAGCGGCTGTATCTGCAGGCGTGGGGTGCGCAGTTCGGGGGCGCGGCCATGCCCGCGGTAGCCGAACAATGGCGGATGATGACGGAGCTGTATCCCGACGATCCCGCCGGGCACATGAATTACTCGAGTGCGCTTTACGGGATGGGGAAGTATGACGCGGCGCTGGTCGCGGCGCGCCCGCTTTTGCTTCCCCAGAATCCGCACAGGGCGTTCGCGCAGAACTACATCGGACGCATCCACCTTGCCGTGGCTGACGCCGGGCAAGCGCAACGCATGTTCAAGGAAGCCGCGGCACTTGATCAGGGCGCAAGCGACGTATGGTTGGCGCTAAGCCTTGCAGCTGCAAAGGACTATGAAGCATCTGAAGCAATCTTTGCACACAGGACGCTGCGCGGCCCAGGTGAGCAGATCGAACGTTCCAGCTCACTCGTTGACCAAGGCAGGTTCGGCGAAGCAAGCGCACTGATCGAACGCGCCAAGGCCGAATGCGTCGATGTCGCAGATGTCTGCCGCGTACTGGACGTCATCGCGCTGCATCAGCAGAGGTTGAGCGGAAATCCAACGCCAAGGACCTCATACGCGACCATTCTGGATGTGTCGTTGAAGAAGGCCGAGCAGCAGGATGCTGCCTCGCGAAGGGAAAGCGCGCTATTCATCCTTGCGACGGCGTACCAGACGGTGCGCGCCGGTCATTCGGGGACTGTCAGGGCCAGGGCGGGTGTGTTGAAAGCACTGACGCAGAAGGACGACGAACCACGCGCCCGCCAGCTCTGGGCACTCGTGCAGAGTGCGTTGGAGATCGAGGTCGGTCAGCCGCAGAACGCGTTGAAGTTGCTTGAACCGTTCGTCAACGGCGATGAACTCTACCAGGTCCACGTCATGCTTCACGATGCATACGAGGCACTCGAAGACGAGGCGGGGCAGAAGCAGGAGCGCGACTGGCTGGAGCGGCAGCGGGGTCGGGCGTATGCCGAGGAACTCAGCAGCTACGTTCTGCAATCACTCAATTTGGATGATGCGAGGCGGTTGCAGAACAGCGCCACCCAAGGTGCCGCTGTTCCCTAGCTGGCATCAGGCATCACCGTCCAGCTGGGATGCCGCGCGACCGGCCTCGAAGCAGAAAACGACGCGGAACGCTGCGTTGATCTGAAGGTGCTTGGTGAGCTTTTCACGCAGTGCCTCGAACTCTTCTTTCGTCGCGAGATTGGCAATCGGGTTGCAGCATGCCCGGGTGGCTTCTTCATCCACACCGAGGGTCGTCAGGGCCTGCGAAGGATTGGCAGAGAACGCCTCCCGGAAGGAATCATCCCTGATCAGGAGTTCAACCAGACGCTGGACGGTTTCCGCTGGAAGAGGGGTGTTCGTCGAAGTCATTCTAAAAGGCCCGGAATTGGAGGGTGGCTAAATGATATCGGCGATTGGGGCGCTACATTTAGGCCGCAGCCGGACACGTGCAGGCCAAATGCCTGCCGGCTATAGTGAGGCACCCCGATGGATCAAAGAACTTCGCCATGAAATTTCGTCGATGCCATGTGCTGTTCCTTCAGCCCCGGGAGCACGCCCAGTTCCGTCTGGAGGATCTGTTGGCAGGGGGGAATGGCTTGCACTATGAGCACAGTGTGGTTGCATTGGCGGCCCATCTGGATGGGCCTGTCCCGGTTTCTCCTGACGAAGCGGCCACGCTGTTGTCCTGCAGCGCCGAATCTTGGCAAGACCTGCCGGCCTCGCCCGTTCACCGTGACCGGGTGATGCGCCTGATAGTGGAAGGTGTACTTGTGAGCGATGCGACCGAGCACGCCTCCCACGCGGCCGCGGACGCTACGTTGAGGGCGTCCCACTGGTGGCCGCTGGGTGCGCTGTTCCACCGACTTTCCCGTTGGTCCGGGGTAGACAGCGTGTCGGAGATGGAGCGGAACCAGATGGTTACAGCGCAGGACCTGGTGCGCCATCTGGGCGCGCCCCCGGCAGAAACACTGCCTCGTAGTCCAGGCGCCGTCGCGTTGCCCAGGACAGATAGTTCCCGCACGGGTGAACTACTCATGCGCCGGACCACCTGCAGGAACTTTGATACATCTAGGAAAGTGCCACTGGAGGTGCTCGCGGAAATGTTGGGGGAGGTCTTAGCGGCGACCTCGCATGTCGACCCGGAACCCGGCGTGCGGTTCCTGAAGAAAAACGTGCCGTCCGCAGGTGGGCTGCATCCCATTGAGGCGTATGTTGTCGCCCAGCGGATCGAGGGCCTGGAAGCTGGCGTCTATCACTATCACCCGGTCGCGCATGAATTGGCCCGGTTGCCGTCGCAGCCGGAGTCGACATTCTCCCGTCGTTTGCTGTCAGGTCAGTATTGGTTCGCAGACGCACATGCGCTGGTCATTCTTGTTTGCCGCTTTGAACGCAACTTCTGGAAGTACCGGAACCATGCCAAGGCGTATCGCGCGGTAGTGCTCGATGCGGGGCACATTTCGCAAGCCATCTATACGCAGGCTACCGCCCATGGCCTGGGCGCTTTTGTCACTGCCGCCATCAACGAGGAGGAGGCGGAGCGGCTGCTCGGGCTTGAGCCAATGCGGGAAGGCCCCCTAGCAGTGTGCGGCTTTGGTTGGCGCTCGCCCCAGATGCAGACGGCGGAAATGGATCCCGCCGGCCACATCTGGAAAGTCCAGTCTTGACGTTAGGCGGCTGTCTTTACCACGTCATTGATCCGACCGTGTTCGAATGTAAAAACGACCGTCATGGCCGTTCGAGTCGCTCCAGTCAGGTGGGTGTAAAGCGCGTCGTACGCATTCCTCACTTCTTCCTTGGTAGCCAATTGACCGACCATCATGCACATCGGTGTCGTGGCACCAACAGGGAGCTCGAAGCCGATCTCGTGCAGGGCTTTACGTGGATCCGACTTAAACAGATCACGGAACGCGTCATCGCTACCAAGAGCCCTCAGCAGAGCAACAGCGGCTTCGGCTGGAACGGCGGGCTTGCTGAAGGTTGTCGGTGCATCGTATGTGGCATCAGCGTGCATTGAATCATTTCCTTTTCGCGGTGGTCAGGCTGTGGCTGGAGGAATCGACTCCGCCAATGAGGCTGCAACTGACTGGTTCGTGATCGACACAATCTGCCGAATCAGGGTCTCCCGAAGGCGCTGTATATCACGCGACTATATCGAAATCCACCAGCACCGCCCCATCGCCGACCTGGTCGCCGGGCTTGACCCGGTAGCCCTGCACCACGCCATCGGCCGGCGCCTGCAGGGTGTGCTCCATCTTCATCGCTTCGAGCACCAGCAGCGGCGCGCCGCGTTTGACCGCCGTGCCCGGTGCCACCAAGGTCGCGACAATACGGCCCGGCATCGGGGCGACCAGGCTGCCGGCATCGACCACGGCCTGGTCGGCTTCGCTGACCGGATCGTGCAGGATGAAGTGCCGGGTGCCGTCGCCGCCGAACAGATATAGCGCGTTGCCGTCGCGGACCACGCGGGCGCGGTGCAGGGTGTCGCCGCTCTGCACGCGCAGCACATCGCCATCCAGGCCGCCGTGGGCGAGCACGCATACCGCTCCGACCGTTACCGACCAGGCGCCGTCGCGTTCCTGCAGCGTCACCGTCTGCTGGTTGCCGCGGTGTTCCAGGGTGAGCGTGGATGCGGCGCGCGCACCGATGCGCCAGCCGTCCTGGCGCTGCCACGGCGAATGCGGGTCGCGCGCGTCGACGCTGGCGGCGGCCTGGCTGCCGATCGCGGCGATCGCGACCAGTACCCAGGGCGTCGGGTCGCTGTCACCGGCATCGGGCGCCAGGGCGGCGTGTTCGCGCTCGATCAGCGCGGTATCCAGGTTGGCACTGGCGAACGAGTCGGTCATCACCAGCCGGCGCAGGAACGCGGCATTGGTGGTCACGCCGACCACTTCGCATTCGGCCAGGGCCTGCTGCATGCGGCGCAGCGCGGCGTCGCGGTCCACGTCCCAGACGATCAGCTTGGCGATCATCGGGTCGTAGAACGGGGTGATCGCATCGCCTTGTTCGACACCGGCATCCACCCGCACGTGCGCGCTGTTGGCTGGCAGGCGCAGGTGGCGAAGGGTGCCGGTGGAGGGCAGGAAGCCGCGGTCGGCGTCTTCGGCGTACAGGCGCGCTTCCAGTGCATGGCCGCGGATCTGCAGTTGATCCTGCTGCAGCGGCAGCGGCTCACCGCTGGCTACGCGCAGCTGCCATTCGACCAGGTCGGTGCCGGTGATGCACTCGGTGACCGGGTGCTCCACCTGGAGGCGGGTGTTCATTTCCATGAAGAAGAAATCGCCGTTGGGCGCGGCGATGAACTCCACCGTGCCGGCGCCCACATAGTTCACCGCGCGCGCGGCATCCACCGCGGCCTTGCCCATCGCGGCGCGTCGCCCGGGCGTCATGCCCGGGGCGGGCGCTTCTTCCAGGACCTTCTGATGGCGGCGCTGCACCGAGCAATCGCGCTCGAACAGGTAGACCACGTTGCCGTGGCTGTCGCCGAACACCTGGATCTCGATATGGCGCGGGCGCTCGACGTATTTTTCGACCAGCACGTGCGCATTGCCGAACGCGGACTGCGCCTCGCGTTGGCAGCTGGCCAGCGCCTCGGTGAAGGCGGCGCTGTCGTCCACGCGGCGCATGCCCTTGCCACCGCCGCCGGCGCTGGCCTTGATCAGCACCGGGTAGCCGATGCCGTCGGCCTGGCCGCGCAGGAACGCCGGTACCTGCTCATCGCCGTGGTAGCCGGGGGTCAGCGGCACGCCGGCCTGCTGCATCAGCGCCTTGGCCGCGCTCTTGTCGCCCATCGCGCGGATCGCCGCAGCGGAGGGGCCGATGAACACGATGCCCGCCTCGGCGCAGGCCTGCGCGAAGCCCGCGTTCTCCGACAGGAAGCCGTAGCCGGGATGGATCGCCTGGGCGCCGGTGCGGCGCGCGGCCTCCAGGATGGCGTCGCCGCGCAGGTAGCTCTCGCGCGCCGGCGCCGGGCCGATCGCGATGGCCTCGTCGGCCAGGCGCACGTGGCGCGCGTTGCGGTCGGCGTCCGAATACACCGCCACCGTGGCGATGCCCAGGCGTTGGCAGGTGGCGATGACGCGGCAGGCGATTTCGCCGCGGTTGGCGATCAGGATCTTGGTGAACATGGTGGTCTCGTTGCGCGGGCCAGTGGCCGAACAGGGGGCGGCACCATGCGGTGCCGCACGTGCCTTACATGCGGAACACGCCGAACTCGGTCTTCTTCGCCGGCGCGTTGAGACTGGCCGACAACGCCAGGCCGAGCACGCGGCGGGTATCGGCCGGATCGATCACGCCGTCGTCCCACAGCCGCGCGCTGGCGTAGTAGGGGTGGCCCTGCGATTCGAACTGCGCGCGGATCGGCGATTTGAAACCTTCCTCTTCCTCGGCCGTCCACTGCCCGCCCCTGGCCTCGATGCCGTCGCGCTTGACCGTGGCCAGCACACTGGCGGCCTGTTCGCCGCCCATCACGCCGATGCGCGCGTTCGGCCACATCCACAGGAAGTTGGGCGAATAGGCGCGGCCGCACATGCCGTAGTTGCCGGCGCCGAAGGAGCCGCCGATCACCACGGTGAACTTGGGCACCTTGGCGCAGGCCACGGCCATCACCAGCTTGGCCCCGTCCTTGGCGATGCCGCCGTGCTCGTATTTGCGCCCGACCATGAAGCCGGTGATGTTCTGCAGGAACACCAGCGGGATGCCGCGCTGGGTGCACAGTTCGATGAAGTGCGCGCCCTTGAGCGCCGACTCGGAGAACAGGATGCCGTTGTTGGCGATGATCCCCACCGGGTAGCCGTGGAGGTGCGCAAAGCCGGTGACCAGGGTGTTGCCGTAGCGCGGCTTGAATTCATCGAAGCGCGAGTCGTCGACGAGGCGCATGATCACTTCGCGCACGTCGTAGGGCTTGCGGGTGTCGGCCGGGATCACCCCGTACAGTTCGCTGGCCGGGTAGCGCGGTTCGACCGCGGCCTGCACGGCCAGGGCCGGCTCGGGCTTGCGCCAGTTGAGCTGGGCGATGATCGCCCGGACCCGGGCCAGCGCCTGCAGATCGTTGTCGGCCATGTGGTCGGCAACGCCGGAGATGCGCGTGTGCACGTCGGCGCCGCCGAGTTCTTCGGCCGTGACCACCTCGCCGGTGGCCGCCTTCACCAGCGGCGGGCCGCCGAGGAAGATGGTGCCCTGCTCGCGCACGATCACCGTTTCATCGCTCATCGCCGGCACATACGCGCCGCCGGCGGTGCAGCTGCCCATCACGCAGGCGATCTGCGCAATGCCCTGCGCCGACAGGTTGGCCTGGTTGTAGAAGATCCGGCCGAAATGGTCGCGGTCGGGGAATACTTCGTCCTGCAGCGGCAGGAATGCACCGCCCGAATCCACCAGGTAGATGCACGGCAGGCGGTTCTGTTCGGCCACTTCCTGCGCGCGCAGGTGCTTCTTGACTGTCATCGGGTAGTAGGTGCCACCCTTGACCGTGGCATCGTTAGCCACGATCACGCACTCCACGCCGCTGACCCGGCCGATCCCGGCGACCACGCCGGCACTGGGGATCGGGTCGTCGTACATGCCGTGCGCGGCCAGCGGCGCGATCTCCAGGAACGCGCTGCCCGGATCGAGCAGCGCGTCGATGCGGTCGCGCACCAGCAGCTTGCCGCGTGCGGTGTGCTTGGCCCGGGCCGCCTCGCTGCCGCCCAGCGCGGTACGCGCCAGGGTGGCGCGCAGGTCGTCGACCACCGCCTGCAGCGCGGCGTGGTTGGCCTGGAAGGTGTCGCTGCCCGGTTGCAGCTGGGTGCTCAGTACGGTCATGGCAGGGCCCTTACTTGGTGCGCTGGAACAGTTCGCGGCCGATCAGCATGCGGCGGATCTCCGAGGTGCCGGCGCCGATTTCGTACAGCTTGGCATCGCGCCACAGGCGCCCGGTCGGGTACTCGTTGATGTAGCCGTTGCCGCCCAGCACCTGGATGGCCTGGCCGGTGAGCCAGGTGGCCTTCTCGGCCGAGTACAGGATCGCACCGGCGGCGTCCTGGCGGGTGGTGCGGCCCAGGTCGCAGGCGCGCGCCACCGCATACACGTAGGCGCGGCAGGCATTGAGGCCCACGTACATGTCGGCCAGCTTGGCCTGCATCAGCTGGAAGGTGCCGATCGCCTGGCCGAACTGCTTGCGCTCGTGCACGTAGGGCATCACCACATCCATCGCCGCGGCCATCAGCCCCAGCGGGCCACCGGACAGCACCACGCGTTCGAAGTCCAGCCCGGACATCAGCACCTGGACCCCGCCGCCGACCGCGCCCAGCACGTTTTCGGCCGGTACTTCGCAATCCTGGAACACCAGTTCGCAGGTGTTGGAGCCGCGCATACCCAGCTTGTCCAGCTTCTGCGCGGTGCTGAAGCCGGGCATGCCCTTTTCGACCAGGAACGCGGTGATGCCCTTGGCGCCGGCGTCCACGTCGGTCTTGGCGTAGACCACCAGCACGTCGGCGTCGGGGCCGTTGGTGATCCACATCTTGTTGCCGTTGAGCACGTAGTGGTCGCCGCGCTTGTCGGCGCGCAGCTTCATCGACACCACGTCCGAACCGGCGCCCGGCTCGCTCATTGCCAGCGCACCGACCTTCTCGCCGCTGCACAGGCCGGGCAGGAAGCGCTGCTTCTGGTCTTCGTTGCCGTTCTTGCGCAGCTGGTTCACGCACAGGTTGGAGTGCGCGCCGTAGGACAGGCCGATGCCGCCGGAGGCGCGCGAGATCTCTTCCATCGCCACCACATGGGCCAGGTAGCCCATGCCGCTGCCGCCATATTCCTCTTCCACGGTCAGGCCGAGCAGGCCCTGCTCGCCGAGCTTGCGCCACAGCGCATTGGGGAACACGTTGTCCTCATCGGCCTGGGCGGCCAGCGGGGCGATCTCGGCCGAGGCAAAATGGGCCACGCTCTGGCGCAGCAGGTGGATCTCGTCGCCGAGGTCGAAGTTCATGGTGGGGACGTGCATGGTCGACTCCGCAACGGCTGGATGGGACGCGCCACCTGGAATGGACGGCAACGGCCGTCCGGCGGGCGATTTGGCCCAGCGTAGCGGGGTTTGTCAAAGAAGTGAATACAAATTCAAAAATTGAACATAGAATCAACAAATGGCCTACAAACGCTCTGCATTGATGGAAGAACGCCTCGCCGGGGCCCGTGAACGGATCCTGCTGGCCACCCGCGAGCTGGTCGCGGCCGGCGGCTACCGCAATGCCCCGGTGACCGCCGTGGCGGCCCAGGCCGGGGTGTCCACCGGGCTGATCTACCGCCACTTCCCGTCCAAGGCCGAGTTGTTCGTCGAGGTTCTGACCGCGGCGGTGGAGCATGAGCTGCGCATTTTCGAGGCGATCGCGGCCGAACCGTTGCCGGCGCCCGAGCGCCTGCGCCGGGCGATCACCGCCTTCGTGCGGCGCGCGCTGGCCGGGCCCGGGCTGGCCTATGCCTTCATCGCCGAACCGGTCGACCCGGAAGTGGAAGCCGAGCGCATCCGCTGCCGCCGGCTGTTCGGCCAGGTGTTCCACCGCATCGTCGCCGAGGGCATCCAGGCCGGCAGCTTCCCGCCACAGGACAGCCATGTGGCCGCGGCCTGCATCGTCGGCGCCTTCACCGAGGCCCTGGTCGGGCCGACCGCGCCCAGCCGCGATGCGCATGGCGACGAAGATGCCCTGGTCGCCTCGATCTGCGATTTCTGCCTGCGCGCCGCCGGCGCCTGAGCGGCGCCCATGCTGCAATGCGATAGACCGGGCCTGCTTGCAGAGCCCGGCCGACGCTGGTCATACTCGGGCGACAAGCCGTGGTCCAACGACTACCAGCCAGGGGTATAGAGAGTGCGGAATTACGACCTCGAGTTCCTGAAACGCTTTTCCATGGTCATCGCCTTATTGATGGCCATCACGCTCGGCCTGATTCTGTTCGCAGCCTACCTGCACACCAGTATTCCCCCGGAAGTCTCACCGTTGGCGGTCAAGCGCACCGAACAACGCATCGCCCCGGCCGGTGCGGTCTATGCCGGCAGCACCGGCGCAGCCGCGCAGGCGGCCGCCAAGGCCGCCGCCATGGCCAAGGCCGCCTCGCAGGCGGCCTATGGCGGTACCACCGACGGCAAGGTGATCTACGACAACCTGTGCACCGCCTGCCATACCAACGGGGTGGGCAAGGCGCCCACGCTGGACCACAGCCACTGGGATGCGCGCATCGCCCAGGGCAAGGATACCCTCTACAAGCACGCGCTGGAGGGCTATACCGGCCCGGATGGCGGGATCATGCCGCCCAAGGGCGGCAACCCGGCGCTGACCGAAGAGCAGATCCACGCCACCGTCGACTGGATGCTGGCCAACCTGAAATAACCGCTTTGCCGGATCAGGCCACCGACGCCGCCGTAGGGCGGCGTTTCACTTTATGTGGTTAGCCTTGCCGCACTTTCCTGGAGTTCCGCTTCCGATGCGCCGTACCCCTCTCGTGTTCGCCCTCGCGCTGGCATTGTCCGCTGCCGTCCATGCCGCCCCGTCGCAGCCGGCTACCTCGGCGCAGGCCCGCCCGGCCCCGGCCCCGGTCAGCCTGACCGCGCCGCCCAGCGACTGGCGCGCGCTGGATGGCCGGCAGGTGCGCATCGCCGCGCCGCTGACCCTGGCCGGCAGCGACGGGCTGGCGCGCTTTGGTGAGCTGACCGTGGCCTTCGACGGCCGCCTCTGGCAGCCCAGCGAAGTGGCCGCCCCGCGCAGCGCCGGCCATGCGCAGGTGGCCGCCGACAACGCGCACCGCCGCCTGGTGCTCGACGATGGCAGCAGCGCGCGCGATCCCGGCCCGGTGGCCTACCTGCCGGCCGGCGCCAAGCTCCGCACCGGCATGGTGCTGGGCAATGTCGAAGGCATCGTGCGGGTGGATGCCAACGGCACCGCGCGGCTGCAGGTGACCGCCCCGCTGGCGTTGCCGGCGCTGCAGCGTCCGGCGGTGCCGGTGGTGGCCGGCACGCTGAAGGTAGCGGCGTTCAACCTGGAGAACTTCTTCAACGGCGACGGCCAGGGCGGCGGCTTCCCGACCCTGCGCGGCGCCCGCACGCCGGCCGAACACCAGGCGCAGAAGGCCAAGCTGGTGGGCACCATCAACGCGCTGGGCGCCGATGTGGCCGCGCTGATGGAGCTGGAGAACGATGGGTATGGCCCGCAGTCGGCGATCGCCCAACTGGTCGATGCGCTCAATGCCGACCGTGGCGCCGGCGCCGACTGGCGCTTCATCGATGCCGGCAAGGGCCCGGGCGGCAATCCGATCCGGGTCGGCATCATCTACCGCGCCTCACAGGTGACTCCGCTGGGCGCGCCGGCCACGCTGGAGCAGGGGCCGTTCGGCCCGCACAGCCGGGTGCCGCTGGCGCAGGCATTCCGTGCCGGCAAGGGCGCACCGTTCGTGGTGGTGGCCAACCATTTCAAGTCCAAGGGCTGTTCGGAAGCGACCGGGGCCGATGCCGACCAGAAGGACGACCAGGCCTGCTGGAATGCCACCCGGGTGGAATCGGCGCGGTTGCTGGACCAGTGGCTGCGAACCGACCCGACCGGCGCCGGCAGCGCTGATGCGGTGCTGCTGGGCGACTTCAATGCCTACGCGATGGAAGACCCGATCCGTACCCTGCACGACGCCGGCTGGCGCGATGCCTTCGCCGTGGCCAGGGTCGAGCGCCCCTACAGCTATGTCTACAACGGCATGAGCGGCCGCCTCGACCACGCCTTGCTCAGCCCGGGCATGGCCGCCCGCCTGCGCGGCGCCGCCGAATGGCACACCAACGCCGACGAAGCCGACGACAGGGGCTACCGCGACCGCAATGAAAAGGGCCCGTGGCGCAGTTCGGACCACGACCCGTTGTTGCTGGGGTTTGACCGGTAACCAGCCACCGTCCAGCGCGTCGCGGCGTTCCGACGCGTAGAGGTGGGCTTTGCCCAGCTGCCGTTGCCTTCGCTGTTTCGGTAGTGCCGGCCGCTGGCCGGATGCAGTTGCTGTTGTTACCGCTTCGCGGACAAATTCAAAAGCGTTTCGTGCCCCTTCGGGGCGCGAGCAACGGCAGCCGACTAACAGTCGGCTCTACCCTCGTGCACCTGCGCCGCAGGAGCGGCGCGGAACAGCGCAGCTGGCCCGAAGGGTGGCGCACAGGGATGTGCGCCATCAAAAAGTAACCAAAGAACACGCCCCCGTCCGCTCGCCGCCGGGCTTTGCCCGTCGGTGCCCTGCGCTTCTCGCGTCATCGGGGGACGGCGCGGAACTCGCTGCGCTCGCGCCCCCAGACCAGCGGGCGCCCGTTGTTCCAGCGCGTCGCCACGCGCCCATATGCTGCCGCACAGCCCTCAGCATGCTTCATGCTTGGCCCGCGCCTCTTCGCCCCCGCTGCCGCTGCGATGCTCGGCTCGCTCCAAGGGGGAGGTGGGTCAAGATCAACGGCAACGGCAAACTCACTACGTGCCCCAGGCGATCAACCCGATCGCCACCACCGCCAGCCCCAGGCCCACGCGGTTCCACACGCTGGTGCGTTCGCCGAACGCGAACACGCCCACCAGCGCGCCCAGCACCACTACCCCGATGTTCATCCCGGCAAACACCACCGCCGGGCTGTCGGGCAGGTGCTGGTGGGCGCGCACGTAGAACAGGATGTTGCCGAAGTTGAGCAGGCCCAGCAGCGCCCCGGCGCCCAGGTTGCGCCCGTGCAGTGGTGAGGCGCCGCTGGCGTGGCGCCACAGCTGCAGCGCCAGCATCAGCACGAAGGCCAGGCCGAAGCTGGCGGTGAGCGCGGCCATCGATGGGGTACCCGACAGCGCCACCTGCTTGAGCATGATGTCCACCAGCGCGTAGCCCACCCACACCCCCAGCAGCCACGGCCATGCGCGCTGCCCGCCGGGCTCGGCCGCCGCCGCGCGCGGGCGCACGCTGATCCCCACGATGGCCAGCAGGCCCAGCCCCAGCCCGGCCAGTTTCCAGCCGTTGGCGGTTTCGCCGAACACCAGGAAGGCGGCCAGCAGCGACAGCAGCAGCGACAGCCGCTGGGCCACATCGCTGCGCACGATGCCGGCACGGGTGACCGCGCCGGCCATCACCAGGAAGATCGTCGGCAGCGTGACCGCCAGCCCCAGCAGGGCCAGCCACGGCGCGTGGCCGGTCTGCAGCATGGCCAGGGACGGGCGCAGCAGCACCAGGCTGAGCACGGCGGCGACCAGGTAGTTCCAGGTCACCACCTGGGCCATGTCCAGCCGCCGGCGCGGCGCCAGCTTCAGCAGGACCGAGACCAGCACGCTGCAGAGAACGCTGAAAACCAGATAGTGCATGTACGGACCCGGTGGTGGCGGCGCTGAAGCACGCGGAGGGACGGTATTATGACGCTATGCACAATCCCCCATTTCCCCAACAAAGCGGTGCGCTGACGCTGGCCGGACCGGTCGGTCCGCTGGATGTCGTGGTCGATCTGCCCGAGGCCGACGTCGCGGTACAGCCGGTGGTGGCGATCGTCTGCCATCCCCTGTCCACCGAGGGCGGCAGCATGCACAACAAGGTGGTGACCATGGCCGCGCGTTCGCTGCGCGACCTGGGAATCGCCACCGTGCGCTTCAACTTCCGCAGCGTCGGCGAGTCGGCCGGCACCTTCGACAACGGCGTTGGCGAACAGGACGACCTCAAGGCCGTGGCCGCCTGGGTGCGCGCGCAGCGGCCCGGCCAGGCGCTGTGGCTGGCCGGTTTCAGCTTCGGCGCCTATGTCTCGCTGCGGGCGGCGGGCGAACTGCAGCCGACCACGCTGATCTCGATCGCGCCGCCGGCCGGGCGCTGGGGTTTCGACGGCGTGCAGCCGCCGGCCCAGTGGCTGGTGATCCAGGGCGAGGAAGACGAGATCGTCGACCCGCAGGCGGTCTACGACTGGCTGGACGGCCTGGATGCACCGCACGAACTGGTGCGCATGCCCGACACCAGCCACTTCTTCCACCGCAAGGTGGTCGATCTGCGCGGTGCGCTGATCCATGGCGTCAAGCAGTGGCTGCCCAATCCCGCACCCGACGCGGCGCCCGACCCGGCATGAGCGACACCGCGATGACGCCCTCCCAGCGTTACGCCGATGGCGTGGCCCGCGGCGAGTGGCAGAACGACCCAGCCCAGCACGCCGCCCTGGCCGAGCTGGACCGCATCCATGTGGCGCTGGTCGACAGCGCCCAGGACGGCTGGCTGGACCGCCTCTCCGCATTCTGGAAGAAGCCCGAGCCGGTCAAGGGTCTGTATTTCTGGGGCGGGGTGGGGCGCGGCAAGACCTTCCTGGTCGATCTGTTCTACGACGGCCTGCCGATCGAGCAGAAGTACCGCACCCATTTCCACCGGTTCATGCGTGGCATCCACGAGCGCCTGCGCGAGCACCAGGGCCAGAGCGACCCGCTGGCCAGGATCGCCCAGGAATGGCGCAGCCGGCTGCGGGTGCTGGTGCTCGATGAGTTCTTCGTCACCGACATCGGCGATGCGATGCTGCTGGCGCGGCTGCTCGAGCGCCTGTTCGCCGAGGGCGTGACCCTGGTGACCACCTCCAATACCGCGGTGGAGAACCTGTACCTGAACGGCCTGCAGCGCGACAGCTTCCTGCCGGCGATCGGCCTGCTGCAGACCTACTGCGTGGAGCTGTACGCCGAGGGCACCGAGGATTACCGGATGCGCGCGCTGACCCGCTCGCCGGTGTACCAGTCCCCGCGCGGTGCCGGCAGCGACGCCTGGCTCGCCGGCCGCTGGGCCGAACTCAGCGGCGGGCAGCCGGCCAAGGCGGGCAACATCGAGATCGAGGCGCGCAAGATTCCGGTGCGCGGGCGCGGCAAGAGCATCGTCTGGTTCGATTTCAAGGCGCTGTGCGAAGGCCCGCGCGGCCCGTCGGACTACATCGAGGTCGCCCACGAGTTCAATACGGTGCTGCTGGGCGACATTCCGCACTTCGACAAGCTCAACGAAGATGCCGCGCGCCGCTTCGTCAACCTGATCGACGAGCTCTACGACCGCCACGTCAACCTGGTCTGCACCGCCACCGACAGCCCGGTGGCGCTGTATTCGGGCCAGCGCCTGCAGGGCGCCTTCGAACGCACCGCCTCGCGCCTGATCGAAATGCAGAGCGCCGAATACCTGGGCACCGCGCACCGGGCCTGAACGGGGCGCCCACGGGCGGGCGCCGGCCGGGGCCGCCGGGGGGGAGCATTTGTTAGAACCATGTGAGCCGGGTTGTTCTGTTTTCCGTGCCCCTGCGTCGCATCCGGCATGGCCGTTTCGGCCTTGACTGCGCACTCGCTTTCGACGGGTCCGCACCGTTCGTCGGCGCGCCTGGAAGGCGGATCCTTGCGCCGCAAGGGGTTGGCGAAAAACCCTGCATTCGACGTTGACGATCCCCGGTACCCCCACTATCTTGTGGCTGTCGGTCCGGCCAACCACAAGTTGACGGGGAAACCACCTCCACGCCGATGGCCTGGAGCGCGACCGACAGCCGCACGAAGTACAGCGTGCGGTGCCGGCCGCACCACTCTCGGGGGAGAGGATCGGTGACGCAGGGAAACCGCCCGCAGGCCTGCCTGCGCAGTCGCGGCCCGTGCGACACCGAAGGTCCACTCTGAGGGTTGGTGTACCGGTCCTGTGCCAGCAAGCCAGGTGATGCCGTACCACCCCAAAATCACGCCAAGAGGATACCGCCGTGAGCACCGAAACCCGCGCAGCCACCGAGCAGGAAAGCGACTTCCTGCTGACCTCGCCGCCCACCGCTACCGCCATGAGCGTGACCAAGCGCAACGGTACTACCGAGCTGGTGGACCTGAACAAGATCGTGCGCGCGGTGCAGCGTTGCTGTGAGGGCCTGCATTCGGTGGACCCGATGCGCGTGGCCACCCGCACCATTTCCGGCCTGTACAACGGCGCCACCACCCAGGAACTGGACGAACTGTCGATCCGCACCGCCGCGCTGCTGATCGGCGAAGAACCCGAATACGGCCGCCTGGCCGCGCGCCTGCTGGCCAACTTCATCGCCAAGGAAGTGTCCGGCCAGGAAATCCATGCGTTCTCGCAGTCGGTCGGCCGCGGCCACGAAGTGGGCCTGATCAACGCCCGCCTGCTGGACTTCGTGCAGGTCAACGCGCGCAAGCTCAACGATGCGATCGACCCGAGCCTGGACCTGCATTTCGACTACTTCGGCCTGCGCACCCTGTACGACCGCTACCTGCTGCGCCATCCGCACACCCGCAAGGTGATCGAGACCCCGCAGCAGTTCTTCCTGCGCATCGCCAGCGCGCTGAGCGAAGACGTGCCCGAAACCTTGGCGCTGTACAAGCGCATGGGCAACCTGGACTACCTGCCGTCCAGCCCGACCCTGTTCAACTCCGGCACCACCCACGAGCAGCTGTCCTCGTGCTTCCTGCTGGATTCGCCGCAGGATTCGCTGGAGTCGATCTACGCCAAGTACGGCGATATCGCCCAGCTGTCCAAGTTCAGCGGCGGCATCGGCGTCAGCTACACCCGCGTGCGTTCGCGCGGTTCGCTGATCAAGTCCACCAACGGCCATTCCAACGGCATCGTGCCGTGGCTGAAGACCATGGATTCGTCGGTGGCCGCGGTCAACCAGGGCGGCAAGCGCAAGGGCGCGGCCTGCGTCTACCTGGAAACCTGGCACGCCGACATCGAGGATTTCCTCGAACTGCGCGACAACACCGGTGACGAATCGCGCCGTGCGCACAACCTGAACCTGGCCAACTGGATCCCGGACCTGTTCATGCAGCGGGTGGAGACCGACCAGGAATGGTCGCTGTTCGATCCGCGCGTGGTGCCCGAGTTCACCGACCTGTTCGGCGAAGCCTTCGAGCAGGCCTACCTGCAGGCCGAAGCCCAGGGCAAGGCCCAGCGCACCATCTCCGCGCGCAAGCTGTACTCGCGGATGATGCGTACCCTGGCCGAGACCGGCAACGGCTGGATGACCTTCAAGGACAAGTGCAACCGCGCCAGCAACCAGACCCTGCGCCCGGGCAACGTGATCCACCTGTCCAACCTGTGCACCGAAATCCTGGAGATCACCTCGGCCGAAGAGACCGCGGTGTGCAACCTGGGCTCGATCAACCTGGGCAACCATTTCGATGCCCACGGCGAGTTCGATTTCGACAAGCTGGCCGACACCGTGCGCCTGGCCGTGCGCCAGCTCGACCGCGTGATCGACCTGAACTTCTACCCGATCGAAACCGCCCGCCGCGGCAACCTGCGCTGGCGTCCGGTCGGCCTGGGTTGCATGGGCCTGCAGGACGTGTTCTTCCGCAAGCGCCTGGCCTTTGACAGTGCCGAAGCGCGCGCGCTGTCGAAGAAGATCGCCGAGGCGATCTACTTCCACGCGCTGGAAACCTCCTGCGAGCTGGCCCAGGAACGCGGCAAGCACCCGTCCTTCGCCGACACCCGCGCGGCCAGCGGCGAGCTGCAGTTCGATGCCTGGAACGTGGTACCCGAAGACACCGCGCGCTGGGACGTGCTGCGCGAGCGCATCAAGGAACATGGCCTGCGCAACTCGCTGCTGATCGCCATCGCCCCGACCGCGACCATCGCCTCGATCGCCGGCTGCTACGAGTGCGTCGAGCCGCAGGTGTCCAACCTGTTCAAGCGCGAGACCCTGTCCGGCGACTTCCTGCAGGTCAACCGCTACCTGGTGACCGAGCTGAAGAAGCTGGGCCATTGGACGCCGGAAATGCGCGATGCGATCAAGATGGCCGAAGGCTCGATCCAGGGCATCACCCAGATCCCGGAGACCCTGCGCCACATCTACCGCACCGCCTGGGAACTGCCGATGCGCTCGCTGATCGACATGGCCGCCGAGCGCGGCGCGTTCATCGACCAGTCCGCCTCGCTCAACCTGTTCATGGAAAGCCCGAGCATCGGTGCGATGTCGTCCATGTACATGTACGCCTGGAAGCAGGGCATCAAGACCACCTACTACCTGCGTTCGCGTCCGGCCACCAAGATCGCCAAGACCACGATCAGCCAGGGCTCGCACGCCGCGCCGGAAAAGGTGTTCACCCCCGACGAAGCCGTGGCCTGCTCGCTGGAGAACCCGGAAAGCTGCGAGGCGTGCCAATAAAAGGCGTGCCGGCCCCATGGGCCGGCAACCCTGGGTAGGTACCCACCGTTGGTGGGTACGAAAAAATAATCGACACCGCCGGGCCCGGCCCGGCTGCTTCACCGCTTCACCCCAAACACGCTGACACCGCACGCCCAGCGCGCGGTGCCGGAAGCCCGCCGCGCACACGCGCGGGTCTTTCGACGCTTCCCCCGGGAAGCTGCCCACCGAACCAAGGAAATCCCCATGGCAGACACGCCGCGCCAGATGTTGCTCGATCCAGGTTTTGAACTGACCCTGCGCCCGATGCGCTACCCGCAGTTCTATGACATGTATCGCAACGCGATCAAGAACACCTGGACCGTCGAGGAAATCAATTTCCAGATCGACATCAGCGACCTGCACAGCAAGATGTCGCCGGGCGAGCGCCACCTGATCCACCGCCTGGTCGCGTTCTTCGCCACCGGCGATTCGATCGTGTCCAACAACCTGGTGCTCAATCTGTACCAGCACCTGAACGCGCCCGAAGCGCGCATGTACCTGTCGCGCCAGCTGTACGAAGAAGCGCTGCACGTGCAGTTCTACCTGACCCTGCTCGACAACTACCTGCCCGACCCGGACGAGCGCGTCAAGGCGTTCGCGGCGGTGGAGAACATCGACTCGATCAAGAAGAAGGCCGACTTCTGCTTCAAGTGGATCGACTCGATCCAGGACCTGCGCCGGATCGAAACCCGCGACGAGCGCCGCCAGTTCCTGCTCAACCAGATCTGCTTTGCCGCCTGCATCGAAGGCCTGTTCTTCTTTGCCGCCTTCGCCTACGTGTACTACTTCCGTTCGCGCGGCCTGCTCAACGGCCTGGCCTCGGGCACCAACTGGGTGTTCCGCGATGAAAGCGCGCACATGGAGTTCGCCTTCGAGTGCGTGGATGTGATCCGCGAAGAAGAGCCGGACCTGTTCGACGATGCGATGAAGCAGCAGGTCTATGACATGCTGGCCGAAGCGATCGAATGCGAAGTGCAGTTCGCCGAGGACGTGCTGTCCGGCGGCGTGGCCGGCATTTCCACCCGCGACATGCGCCAGTACCTGCAGCACTGCGCCGACAACCATTTCCACCGCCTGGGCATGGAGCGCAAGTACAACGTGCGCAACCCGCTGAGCTTCATGGAACTGCAGGACGTGCAGGAACTGACCAACTTCTTCGAACGCCGCTCCTCGGCCTACCAGGTGGGCGTGAAGGGCGAAGTCTCGTTCGACATGTCGTTCTGATCGAAAAAACGGGTAGCTCCGAGCCACGCTCGGACATAGCGGTGCCGGAACGGAAGAACGTCCGACCATGGGTCGGACCTACCGGCGCGCCGACGCCCCCTGCCGTATCATCCGCGCCGACCCCACCCTTCCATCGGCCACCGCCATGACCCCCGTTCCCGACATCGTCCCGCCCACCGAAATCAGCATGGCCGAGATCGTCTTTCCCAACCACACCAACCATCTGGGCACCCTGTTCGGTGGCCAGGCGCTGGCCTGGATGGACAAGGCAGCCTTCCTGGCCGCCGCGCGCTATTCGCGCCGCACCGTGGTCACCGCGCGCTCGGACCAGGTCGATTTCAAGCTGCCGATCCGCATCGGCCAGATGGTCGAAACCATCGGCCGCATCGTCGAGGTCGGCCGCAGCTCGATGAAGGTGGAAGTGGAACTGATCGCCGAAGACCTGCATACCGGCGAGCGCAAGCTGTGCACCCGCGGCCACTTCGTGATGATCGCGCTGGACGCCGAGGGCCATCCCATCGCCGTGCCGCCGCTGCCCGACAGCATCCCGGGCCCGTAAGCCGATTGCGTTGCCGGCCGCGCGCCCCCACCTGTAGCGCATGCCCAGCCCGCTTGCCGCCTTCATCGACCGCGCCCAACGCCTGTTCGTGCTGACCGGCGCCGGCTGCAGCACCGACTCGGGCATCCCCGATTACCGCGATGCCGACGGCCAGTGGAAACGCACCCCGCCGGTCACCTACCAGGCCTTCATGGGCGAGCCGGCCACCCGCCAGCGCTACTGGGCGCGCAGCCTGCTCGGCTGGCCGCGGTTCGGCCAGGCGCAGCCCAACGGCACCCACGCTGCGCTGGCGGCGCTGGAGGCGCGCGGGCAACTGGAAGTCCTGCTCACCCAGAACGTGGACCGCCTGCACCAGCGCGCCGGCAGCCGTGCGGTCATCGACCTGCACGGCCGCCTGGACCAGATCCGCTGCATGGGCTGCGAACTCCGCATCCCGCGCGAGGATTTCCAGCACCTGCTGCTGGCGCATAACCCCGGCTGGGACCAGCTCGAGGCGGCGCAGGCCCCCGATGGCGATGCCGACCTGGACGACATGGATTTCAGCAGCTTCCAGGTGCCGGCCTGCCCGCACTGCGGCAGTATCCTCAAGCCGGACGTGGTGTTCTTCGGCGAAAGCGTGCCGCGCGACCGCGTCGCCGCTGTCCAGGCGCACCTGGCCCAGGCCGATGCGGTGCTGGTGGTGGGCTCCTCGCTGATGGTCTATTCCGGCTTCCGCTTCGTGCAGGCCGCGGCCAGCGCCGGCCTGCCGGTGGCCGCGCTCAACCTGGGCCGCACCCGCGCCGATGCGCTGCTCAACCTGAAGATCGCCGAGCCCTGCGCCGAGGCGCTGGCCTTCCTGCTGCCCGCCTGAACGGTACCGGCGTGTACCGCCGCGAAACTGTGATCCATCGGCACGGTTGCCTCGCGCGCGCAGCAGGAGTGCAATAGCGGCCGGTTTCCCGTTCCCGCCAGAGTCCCTCCCTTGAGTCAGCTTTTCTCCCCCGTGTCCTTTGGTCCGCTGCAGCTGGCCAACCGCATCGTCATCGCGCCGATGTGCCAGTACTCCTCCACCGACGGCCTGGCCAACGACTGGCACCAGATCCACCTGGGCCAGTTGTCGCAGTCCGGCGCCGGCCTGCTGATCCTGGAAGCCACCGCGGTGCTGCCCGAAGGCCGCATCAGCTGGGCCGACCTGGGCCTGTGGGACGATGCCACCGAAGCGGCGCTCAAGCGGGTGATCGACGCGGTCAGGCGCTGGTCGCCGATGCCGCTGGGCATCCAGCTCGGCCATGCCGGGCGCAAGGCATCCTCGGCACGGCCGTGGGACGGCGGCGGCGCGCTGCCGGCCACCGACCCGCGCGCCTGGACCACCCTGGCCCCGTCGGCGCTGCCGTTCGCGGCCACCGACCCGACCCCGCAGGCGCTGGACGCGGCCGGCATCGATGCGGTGGTGGCCGCCTTCGTCGCCGCCGCCCAGCGTGCCGAACGCATCGGCCTGGACCTGATCGAACTGCACGCCGCGCATGGCTACCTGCTGCATCAGTTCCTGTCGCCGCTGAGCAACAAGCGCGATGACGAGTACGGCGGCTCGCTGCAGAACCGCATGCGCCTGCTGGTGCGCGTGTTCGACGCGGTGCGCGAGGCGGTCAGCGACCGCATCGCGGTGGGCGTGCGCATTTCGGCCAGCGACTGGGTGGCCGGCGGCTGGGACATCGAGCAGACCACCACCCTGGCCCATGTGCTGGACGGGCGCGGTTGCCAGTTCCTGCACGTGTCCAGCGGCGGCAACGACCCGCGCCAGCAGATTCCGCTGTCGCCGGGCTACCAGGTGCCGTTCGCCGAGGCGATCAAGGCGCAGAAGCTGCGCATGCCGGTCATCGCGGTGGGCCTGATCACCGACCCGGCCCAGGCCGAGTCGATCCTGCGCCACAGCCATGCCGATGCGATCGCGCTGGCCCGCGGCATCCTCTACGACCCGCGCTGGCCGTGGCACGCCGCCGCCGCACTGGGCGATTCGCTGGAACCGGCGCCGCAGTACCTGCGCTGCGAACCGCGCGAAGCACGCGGGGTGTTCATCGCCCCGCCGCGCTGAGCCCCACCGCAGGCGGTGGCCACGTGCCATCGCCTGCGCCCCGCTAGGCCACGTCCACCCGCCACTCGGCCGGCAGCCCTTCGACGATGTGCGTCATCAACGCGCGCACCTTCGGGGTCAGGTCGCGGCGGTCGCTGACGCACAGGAACAGCCGCATCGGCTCGGGCAATGCCTGTGCATCGCCGGCGTCATTGCCTTCGAACAGGGCCTGCAGTTCACCGCGCGCCAGGTAGGGCGCGGCCACGAACGCCGCCAGGCGGGTAATGCCGCCACCGGCCAGCGCCATCGCCGCCAGCGCATCGATATCGTCGCTGACCAGCGCCGGGCTGACGTCGGCATCGAAGCGCAGCCCGTCGCGCACGAATCCCCAGCGCAGGTGGCGGCCGTCGCGGGGATGGCGGAACAGCAGGCAGCGATGCTCGCGCAGGGCTTCGGGCGTGCGCGGTATGCCGGTGCGGACCAGGTAGGACGGCGCAGCGCAGAACACGAACGGCACCTGCGCGATCGGCCGCGCCACCAGCCCTTCTTCCAGCTGCGGCTCGATGCGGATGCTCACGTCCACGTCTTCGCGCGCGTGGTCCACCGCCCGGTCGGCCAGCAGCAGTTCGATCGCCAGCCGCGGGTAACGCGCCTTCAGCGACGGCAGCAGCGGCGCCAGCTTGTGCCGGCCGAAGGAGGTGCTGCAGGCGATGCGCAGGCGGCCTTCGGGGGTGGCGTCCAGGTCGGTCACCGCTGCCTGCGCCCGTTGCAGGTCGCGCTCGATGTAGCGCACCTGGGCCAGGTACAGCGCGCCACGCTCGGTCAGCGCCAGGGTGCGGGTGGTGCGGTTGAACAGGCGCACACCCAGGTGGGCCTCCAGCCGGGCGATGTTCTGTCCCACCGCTGCGGCGCTGATGCCCAGCGTGCGTGCGGCCGCGGCCAGGCTGCCGGCATCGGCGGTGCGGATGAAGCTGCGGATTGACTGGAGAATGTTCATGGTTGCCGCCATTCTCGCCTGTGATTACAAAGTTTGTCTTTGCAAAGAGCCAACAGGGCCGGATCTACCGGCGGCCCGGGGCGGCTCCTATGGTGTTTCTCCCCCGGCCAGCGCGCCCCGCGCCCGGCCCGGCCGTCTTTCCTGGAGATCACCATGCACCCTGCGCCCGCCCCCCTCGACACCGACCCCCAGGAAACCCAGGAATGGCGTGAAGCCCTGCAGGCGGTCACCGAGGCGGCCGGTCGCCCGCGCGCGCACTACCTGATCGACCAGCTCAGCGACCAGGACGTGGCCGGCCATGGCGACCTGCACACGCGCGCCTGGACCGCCTACGTCAACTCCATCCCGGTCCAGCGCCAGCCGGCGTATCCGGGCGACCTGGCGATCGAGCGCCGGCTCAACGCGATGATCCGCTGGAACGCGATGGTGATGGTGTTGCGCGCCGGCAAGCACTCCAACGTGGGCGGCCACATCGCCACCTACCAGTCCGCCGCGGTGCTGTACGACGTGGGCTTCGACCACTTCTTCCGTGGCCGCACCGACAGCTTCGACGGCGACATGATCTACATCCAGGGCCATTCGGCGCCGGGCATCTACGGCCGCGCCTTCGTCGAAGGCCGCATCGCGCCCGAGCGCATGGACAACTTCCGCCGCGAATCCGACCGCGACGGCCTGTCCTCCTATCCGCACCCGCGGCTGATGCCCGAGTTCTGGCAGTTCCCCACCGTATCGATGGGGCTGGGCCCGCTCACCGCGGCCTACCAGGCGCGCTACATGCGTTACCTGGAATACCGCGGCCTGAAGGAACACCAGGGCCGCAAGGTCTGGGCCTTCCTCGGCGATGGCGAAATGGACCAGCCCGAATCGCTGGCGGCCATCTCGGTGGCCGGGCGCGAGCGGCTGGACAACCTGGTGTTCGTGGTCAACTGCAACCTGCAGCGCCTGGATGGCCCGGTGCGCGGCAACGCCAAGGTCATCCAGGAACTGGAAGGCACCTTCCGCGCCGCCGGCTGGAACGTGATCAAGGTGATCTGGGGCGGCGGCTGGGACGCGCTGCTGACCAGGGACCGCAGCGGCCTGCTGCGCCAGCGCATGATGGAGTGCGTGGACGGCGACTACCAGACCTTCAAGTCGCAGAACGGCGCCTACGTGCGCGAGCATTTCTTCGGCAAGTACCCCGAGCTGCTGGCGCTGGTGGCCGACCTGAGCGATGACGACATCTGGGCACTGGCCCGCGGTGGCCACGACCCGCAGAAGGTGTACGCCGCCTATGCGCAGGCGGTGGCCGGCAACGGCCGCCCGAGCGTGATCCTGGCCAAGACGGTCAAGGGCTTCGGCATGGGCGAGGCCGGCGAAGGCCAGAACATCAACCACCAGCTGAAGAAGATGAGCCTGGAGGCGGTGCGTGCGTTCCGCGACCGCTTCGACCTGCCGGTAGCCGACGACCAGCTGGAAGACATGCCCTACCTGCGCCCGGCCCCGGGCAGCGTCGAGGAACGCTACTTCGCCCAGCGCCGCCAGGCCCAGGGCGGGCAGCTGCCGGCGCGGCTGACCCAGGTCGACCCACTGCCGGTGCCGCCGCTGTCGGCATTCGCCACCCAGCTGCAGGGCAGTGGCGAGCGTGGCCAGTCCACCACCATGGGCTTTGTGCGCATCCTCGGTACGCTGCTCAAGGACCCCGCGCTGGGCAAGCTGGTCATCCCGATCGTGCCCGATGAATCGCGCACCTTCGGCATGGAAGGCCTGTTCCGCCAGATCGGCATCCATTCCTACCTCGGCCAGCTCTACACCCCGCAGGATGCCGGCCAGCTGAGCTACTACAAGGAAGCCAAGGACGGCCAGATCCTGCAGGAAGGCATCAACGAGTCCGGCGCGATCTGCTCATGGATCGCCGCCGGCACCGCCTACAGCAACCACGCCCTGGCCACCATTCCGTTCTATATCTTCTATTCGATGTTCGGCCTGCAACGCGTCGGCGACCTGGCCTGGGCCGCAGCCGATGCGCGCACCCGCGGTTTCCTGCTCGGTGCCACCTCCGGCCGCACCACCCTGATGGGCGAGGGCCTGCAGCACGACGACGGCCACAGCCACGTGCTGTCCTCGGTGATTCCCAGCTGCATCTCCTATGACCCCACCTACAACTTCGAGCTGGCGGTGATCATCCAGGACGGCCTGCGCCGCATGTACGTGGACCAGGAAGACATCTACTACTACATCACCGTGCTCAACGAAAACTATCCGCACCCGGCCATGCCCGCCGGCGCCGAGCAGGGCATCCTCAAGGGCCTGTACCTGCTGCACCCGGCCGCGGCCGACAGCGCCCCGGCGCTGCGCGTGCAGCTGCTGGGCAGTGGCGCGATCCTGCGCGAAGTGGAAGCGGCCGCAGCGCTGCTGCAACAGGACTTCGGCATCGCCAGCGACGTCTGGAGCGCCACCAGCCTGACCGAGCTGCGCCGCGACGGCCTGGCCGCCGAACGCTGGAACCTGCTGCATCCGGCGCAGGCACCGCGCGTGCCCTACGTGCAGCAGTGCCTGGCCGCGCACCCGGGCCCGGTGGTGGTGGCCACCGATTACATGAAGATCGTCGCCGACCAGATCCGCCCCTTCGTCGAGGGCCGGCGCTTTGCCGCGCTGGGCACCGACGGCTTCGGCCGCTCGGACACGCGCGAGGCGTTGCGCACGTTCTTCGAGGTGGACCGCCACTTCATCGTGCTGGCTGCGCTCAAGGCGCTGGCCGACGACGGTCGCATCGAGCGCAGCCGGCTGCAGGTGGCGATCGACCTGTACGGGATCAATGTGGACAAGCTGGACCCGGCGGCGGTGTAGGTGAAATCCTCACTATTTGGACCACATCCGTCTCGCTCAATCAAAATTTGAAGATGGAGTGATTTTGATGATGATGTGACGAAAGCGACAGTTTGGGTGGCCAAGTGAGCGTACGTTGCACTGGCCGCAGTGCTATGCGGCCAATCCTAGCAAGGAGTCCGTCATGAACGTCAAGCAAGTCAGCCTGCCGCCGTTTCTTCTCGCTATTTCGCTCACTGCGTTCGCCGTCCCATTGCACGCCGGGGCCCAAGTCAAGAGCCAATCTGATGGTCAAGTGCAGCAACTGTTGATTGCACAGCGGAACGCGCCGATCAATAGCCAAGTCAGATTGCAAGAGCACATCCAGCATCTTTCACCGGATTCGCCTCTCCGCGTCCTATCAGTGCCCGCGCGGCAGAGGTTCATCGCATCGTTGCGCTTCAATGAAGCGGGCGTCACCAGTCTGGGCTATCAGGATATTGTCGACGAGCTCAGCTACAGCGAGGCCTACCGGCTTCTCTCACTCTTCGGCGCGGAGAGGACGCTGGGGAAGCTGCCGGAACTGCGTATCGCGACCTCGGAAGATGAACAAATCCGAAAATTTGCTCGGCCTCCGATGGAGGATGACCACATGGGATACGCCTGTACTGGCCCGGCCACGTGCAGTCAATCATCCCAACAGATATGCATGACGGGGTGCTGAGGCCATGCGGGCCATCATTGCTGCCTTTCTTGTTCTAATGGCGTCAACACCAGAGGATCGACCATCCTCATCTAGCTCTGCCATTTACAAGAAGATGATGTCGCAGGAGAGTGCGCTGTTGGGGCTGGCACCCCAACAGCGCAGCGATCTTCTCCAGCGAACTTACGTTGCGGCTGTTGAAGAATCGATCTTCCGGCAGAAGTGCACTGGCGTGGCTGTGGATCAGCTTGATGATGTCTTCTCTGCAACAGCACTAATGGCCTTTTATCGTAGGGATGCCATGTGGACGGAGAGGGTTCAATGCCTGCACGCAGCAATGGTTGCGCATGACATGGCAGAGGCCCGGCATCACCGGAAACTTCATGGGCTGCTGATAGCTATCAGGCGCTTCGATCAAGCCAATGAGTTGCGGAGGCGGTTTGAAATCGAGGTCCCTCAACTGCCGCCATTGGCAGTCGCATCCGGAAGCGGCATCAGCGTCATTAGTATGGTCGGTGGTGACCGACTTGAGCAGAGCGTTCTTTTGCCGCGCTCTGAAGAAGGCATACAAGTCATCGCCATGGTCCATCCCTTCTGCGGATTTTCGACACGCGCATTGGATTCCATTCTGGGTGAACTGCGCTACGCGTGGTTGCGCCCCTATCTACAACTTGTGGTCCCCCGCGAACCCGCGTGGCCGGAGTCTGCCATTCGCGCATGGAACATCAAGAATCCGGCTCATCCCATGCACGCACAGGCCATGGGGCAAGCGTGGCAGTCTTTGGGAACCCACGAGACGCCTGTCTTCCATCTGCTGCGTAACGGCGAGCTCATAGTCAGCGTGACTGGATGGAAAGGGGACGGGGCGGAACTGGATATAGTTCGGAAGTTCCTGGAGGACCTGGAGAGATAGCGCGGAGAAGCCAGGTTCTTTGCAGAATGGAGTGGCGATTTGGTTGCATTTGAGAATAATTGGCACGCAGGTTGGGGGCTCGCTTAAAATGCCCCGATGCGCCCCGATTCCATTCTTACCCTGTCATGCCCGGACCGTACCGGGATCGTCTACCGTGTGTCCGGCCTGCTGTTCGAACGGGGCTGCAATATCCTCGACGCCCAGCAGTTCGGCGACGAGGAGAGCGGCCGCTTCTTCCTGCGCGTGCATTTCGACCGCGCTGCCAACCAGCCGCTGGCCGACATCCAGGCGGGCATGGCGGAGCTGGCCGCCGGCTTCGGCATGGACTGGCAACTGCATGATGCGCGCCGCCGCGCGCGCCTGCTGGTGCTGGTCAGCAAGCAGGGGCATTGCCTGAACGACCTGCTGTTCCGCACCCACAGCCGCCAGCTTCAGGTGGAGATCGCCGCGGTGGCCTCCAACCACGACGACTTCGCCGCCCTGGCCGGTTCCTATGGGGTGCCGTTCCACCACCTGCCGGTCACCGCCGACAACCGCGCGGCCCAGGAACAGCAAATCATCGACCTGGTCGAACGCGAGCAGATCGACCTGGTGGTGCTGGCGCGCTACATGCAGATCCTGTCGCCGCGGCTGTGCCAGGCACTGGCCGGGCGGGCGATCAATATCCACCACAGCTTCCTGCCCAGCTTCAAGGGCGCCCAGCCCTACCACCAGGCGCACGCTCGTGGGGTCAAGATCATCGGCGCCACCGCGCACTACGTCACCGAAGACCTCGACGAAGGCCCGATCATCGAACAGGACGTGGCCCGCGTGGACCATGCGATGACCCCGCGCGACCTGGTGCGGCTGGGCAGCGATACCGAATCGCAGGTGCTGGCCCGCGCCGTGCGCCGGCATGTGGAACACCGCATCCTGCGCAACGGCCACCGCACGGTGGTATTCCGCTGACCGGCGGTCGGATGCGCCCGACAGGGCCACACGCGGTAGGTACCCACCGTTGGTGGGTACGTCGCAGGCGGTAGATACCAACCGTTGGTCGGTACGTCACAGGCGGTAGGTACCGACCGTTGGTCGGTACGCCGCTGGCCGGCTCCTCGCACATCCCAAACGATATCGGGAGCCGGCCAGCGGCCGGCACTACCGTGATCGCGACATGCGCTCAGATCACCGCAATCTTCGCCCTGGCCAGCGCTTGGCGCACCATGCCATCGTTGGCCTCGGTGACCGGCCGGGTCAGCTCCCACAGGAACTTGACCTGGAACCCGGATTTCACCGCGTCCTGCGCGCTCCACAGCACGCAGTAGTCGCGCGCCAACCCGCACACATGCACCTCGCGGATACCGCGCTCATGCAGCCAGCCGGCCAGGCCGGTGGCCGGGCGGCTGCCGTCGGGGCCGTGGTTCTCGCGGAATGCGCTGTAGGAGTCCACCTGCTGGCGGGTGCCCTTGCGCAGGATCAGGTCGGCCACGGTCCAGTCCACATCGGCATGCAATGCCGCGCCGACGCTGCCCTGCACGCAATGGTCCGGCCACAGCGTCTGCGGCTGGGCGTGCAGCAGGATCGCCTCGAACGGCAGGTGGCCCGGATGCTGGCTGGCAAAGGAGGCGTGGTCGGCCGGGTGCCAGTCCTGGGTGGCCACCACGGTGCGGTAGCGGCGCTGCGCCAGCAGCGCGGCAATCGGTGCCAGCAGCGCATCGCCGTGCTCGCAGGCCAGTGCGCCACCGGGCATGAAGTCCGGCTGCAGGTCGATCACCAGCAGGGCCACATCGGCAGGCAGGGCGGTCATGGCAGGTCCAACGCAATGAAAGAGGGGCGACCAGCGTGGCCGCGCCCTGCGTGGACGTCAATCGCCCTGCGGTGTGTTGTTGTCCTGCCCGTAACAGCAGGCCGATCCTGATCCGTTCTCGGCCGGCGTTGCGGCGGTGTCGGTTGGCATCGTGCGCAGCCGGTACACACAGCCGCGGTCAATTACCCGCGCCTGCTGGTCTCCAGCCTGCGCACCGCACCGCACCGCACCGCCGGCAACGGCGGTGCGGTTTCCGGGGTCATCCACAGAAGGCGGGTCAGGCCGCGTTGGCGTCGGTGGTTTCCTCGCGCAGCTGGCGTGCAGCGGCCACCAGTGCCTCCAGCGCGGCGCGGGTTTCCTTCCAGCCGCGGGTCTTGAGCCCGCAATCGGGGTTGACCCAGATCTGCTCGGGCCGGAGGACTTCGGCGGCCTTGCGCAGCAGCGCCAGCATCTCTTCCTTGTCGGGCACGCGCGGGGAGTGGATGTCATACACGCCCGGGCCGATCTCGTTGGGATACTGGAAGCGCACGAAGGCATCCAGCAGCTCCATGCGCGAGCGCGAGGTTTCGATGGAGATCACATCGGCATCCATTGCCGCCACCGAGTGGATGATGTCGTTGAACTCGGAATAGCACATGTGGGTATGGATCTGGGTCGCATCGCGCACGCCGCTGGCACTGATCCGGAACGCTTCGACCGCCCAGTCCAGGTAATCGCGCCACTGCGCGCGGCGCAACGGCAGGCCTTCGCGGATGGCTGGCTCGTCGATCTGGATCACGCCGATACCGGCCGCTTCCAGGTCCAGCACCTCGTCGCGCAGGGCCAGCGCGATCTGCCGGCAGGTGTCGGCGCGCGACTGGTCATCGCGCACGAACGACCATTGCAGCACCGTCACCGGGCCGGTCAGCATGCCCTTCATCGGGCGGTCGGTCAGCGACTGGGCGTACTGCGACCAGCGCACCGTCATCGGCCGTGGCCGGGTCACATCGCCGAAGATCACCGGCGGTTTGACGCAGCGCGAGCCGTAGCTCTGCACCCACCCATTCTTGGTGAAGGCAAAACCATCGAGCTGCTCGCCGAAGTACTCGACCATGTCGTTGCGTTCGAATTCGCCGTGTACCAGCACGTCCAGCCCGATCTGCTCCTGCACGCGCACGCAGTGTTCGGTCTGGGTGGCCAGGAACGCATTGTAGTCGGCGTCGGAGAGCTTGCCGGACTTGTGGCGGGCACGCGCTTCGCGCACCTCCAGGGTCTGCGGGAACGAGCCGATGGTGGTGGTCGGGAAGCGTGGCAGCTTCAACGCGGCGGCCTGGGCCAGGTGGCGCTGCGGGTAGCGGCTGTGGCGCTGCGCATCGGCCGCGGTCAGCGCGGCCAGGCGCGTGGCCACCGCCGGCTTGTGCACGCGCGGCGATTGCCGGCGCGATTCGATGCGTGCGCGCGACTCGGCCAGCCCGGCTTCGGCCTGCGGCCTGGCGTCCAGCACGTCGGCCAACAGCCGCAGTTCCTGCAGCTTCTGCTTGGAGAACGCCAGCCAGCCGCGCAGCTCGTCATCCAGCCTGGTTTCCAGGTCGAGGTCGACCGGGCTGTGCAGCAGCGAACACGACGGTGCCAGCCACAGCCGCTCGCCGAGGTGACCGTGCGCATAGCGGGCCAGCACCAGCGCGTTGTCCAGGTGGGTGCGCCAGATGTTGCGGCCGTTGACCAGGCCGGCCGAGAGCACGCGGTCGGCCGGCAGCACCTTGAGCACGGCGTCCAGCTGCTCGGGTGCGCGGACCAGGTCTACGTGCAGGCCTTCCACCGGCAGCGCGGCGGCCAGCCCGAGGTTGTCCTCCAGCGCGCCGAAATAGGTGGCCAGCAGCACCTTCGGGCGCGGTACGCCGGACAGCACCGCATAGGCATGCTCGAAGGCGGTGCGTGCGGCGGCATCCAGGTCCTGCACCAGCACCGGCTCGTCCAGCTGCACCCACTGCGCACCGGCCTCCTTCAGATGGGCCAGCAGCTGCGCATAGACCGGCAGCAGCGCATCCAGCAGGTCCAGTGCCGGGCTGCCGTCCACGGTCTTGGATAGCAGCAGGAAGCTGACCGGGCCCAGCAGCACCGGTCGCGTCTCGATGCCCAGCGCCTTGGCTTCGCGGTATTCGGCCAGCGGCTTGTCGCCGCGCAGCGCAAAACCCTGGCCGGCCTGCAGTTCGGGCACCAGGTAGTGGTAGTTGGTGTCGAACCACTTGGTCATTTCCAGCGCGTGCAGGTCATGGCCGTCGCGCTGCACACCCCGGGCCATGGCGAAGTAGCCGGCCAACGGGTCGGCGTCGGTCAGCTCGCGGTAGCGGGCCGGGATCGCATCGACCAGGAAGGCGGTGTCCAGCACCTGATCGTAGAAGCTGAAGTCGTTGCTCGGCGGCACATCGACGCCGGCCTCGCGCTGCAGCGTCCAGTGGCGGGCACGCAGGCCGCGTGCGGTGTCCTGCAGCGACGCGGCGCTGCTTTCGCCGGCCCAGAAGGCCTCCAGCGCACGCTTCAGTTCGCGCTTGGCGCCGATGCGGGGAAACCCCAGGTTGGTAACAGTAGTCATGGAACATGTCCTCATTGCAGTAGCGGCATTGAGGAACGAAGGAACCGCGCGCCGGCCACGCCATTGCTGCCGTGCCCGCCCCGCCAGCGACCTTCGCCCCCGCGGGCGAACCGGATGCCACGAAGCGGACGCGCGGGGGCAGCGCCACGCGGGCAGCATGGCGGCAGGCCCCGGCAACCTCCCCGCGGACGTTCCAGGTCGAATCAGGGGACGGTCATGTCCCCCGGCCGGGGCCGGTATTCGGGCTGATGGACACGGGCGCGGGGCGCCCACCTAGTACCTGCCGCTTCCCAGGCTGCAAGGCCCAGTGCTGTTGGCAGGATTCGTTTCCATTCACCGCTGCGGGGCAGCTCCGGAATGGGCGCGCAAGGCGCCTTCACCGGATTCCCGTTTAAACCCATCCCTTCATCTGCATGAAGCGATGGATACCTTCGGCGAGCCCAAGGTAGGCCGAAGCCGGGCGATGGTCAAGGGGGCATCAGATCGAAGCCGCCCGCGGGACCCATTGGCGTTGTACCGCACCGGCACCGGTGCAACTGACGTAGGGGCCCCGGCGCGGGTTGCGTCAAGGATGGCGACGGCGAGGTTGGCCGATTACGGTCGTGCAGCGTTCGCCCGGCTGCGGATGTCAGCCAACGTATCGTCCTGCAGCAACCGGCCGTTCTCCCAGACCGTGACCATCGCATCCTCGTAGCCCAGCGGCAGCGCGGCGGCTGTCAGCGATTCCGCGTCGGCCGGCACCGACACCGTCCGGAACTGGCCGTATTCGCGATGGCGCAGCAGGCGCATGCGGCCGCGCTTGCTCTGCTTGCCACTGTCGGTCACCGGGTCCTTGTAGACGTCGATCCACTTCCCCTCCACGCGCGCCGCCGAGCACTTCAACGCAAACTTCTGGGTGTCGCGGTCGAGCCGCTGCAGCAGTGCGCCGCCCATGCCGAAGGCGACGTTGTCGGCGGCGTAGCCGGCGGCGGTGATGCTGGCCAGGATCTGGCCGATGCTGGTCGGGTTGACGCCGTCCCCCTGGATCACGCGCACGTGGTTGAGCACCTTGTAGCCCTTGCCGTTGACCACGTGCCCGAAGGCGTCGTCGAGCAGCTGCAGGCACTGCAGCACCACCGCCACCGGGTCGCCCGAATCCGGGCGGATCACCACGGTGGCGCCCGAGTCGATTACCTGTTGGCGCAGGGTGGTGCCCCAGTGCCGCGTGATCGCGTGGAAGATGTCGTAGCTGTCCGAGACCACCGCTACCAGCGCGCCAGGCGTGGCGAAGCGGGCCAGCATGTTGCGGTAGGCCTCCACCTCGTTGTCGCGGCCCCAGCTGGTGATCGTGCTGTGCTCGGCGGCCGGGATCGAATAGCCGGCCATGGCCTCGTTGTAGAAGGCGCGGGCGAACAGCAGAGCCGAGACGGTGTCGGTGCCGAGGAAGTTGACCAGGTGCGCGGCGCCGCCGATGGCGGCCGATTCCAGGCTCGACACGCCCCGGCTGCCGAAGTCGTGTAGCTTGAACGGCAACTGGCCTTCCGGGTCGTCGCTGGTGCGCTCCAGGTATTGGCAGATGGTCTGCTTGGCGTGCCAGCTGGTGGTAGCCACCGTGACCGGGTACCACACGCGCAGCAGCATCGTTTCAAGATACGACGGTACCCAGAACGCCTGCGGGTCGGTCGATTCGATCGTCATCAGCGCGTTGTGCACCGGTACCACGCTGCCCTCGGGCACGGCGCGGATGCGGATCGGCATCAGGCCGCCGTGCGTATCGACGATGTAGCGCCAGCCCGCCTCGTTGAAGGGCTCGCCGTGGGCGGCGAAGAGATCGCGCGCCACGTCGATGTCGGCGTGGGTGATCGGCTTGGCCAGGTAGTCCTTCAGAATCGCCTGCAGACCGAAGAACAGCGTGCGGTCGTAGTGGCCACCGCGCGACTCCACGTAGAAGAAGGTGGCGTCGGTGCCCGGCGGATACTGCAGCCAGTGGCTGGCCTTGTAGCTGTCGGTGTTGAGGAGAAGATTGTCGAGGTAATGCATGACGGGAAGCTCCTTCGCGTCGGGTGACACCGGCGGTCTATCCACCGGCGGGAAAGCCGGGATCAGCCCCGGCCCAGGAAGAACTCCAGAATGTGCAGGTGGTCTTCGTAAAGCTTGGGGCCCATGTCCAGCGCTTCGCTGACCGGGATCCAGCGCGCCTTGTCGGCATCGTCGCCGCCGCGCACGGCCGGCAGTTCGCCGGCGGGGAAATCGAAGTGGAAGGCGTGGGTGATGGTGCGGCCGCGCTGGCTGCGCTCGGGGTGGTCGAATACATGCTGGCCCTTGAGCGAGCCCTTGAGCACCGGCGCGGGAATCTTCAGCCGGGTCTCCTCGCGCAGTTCGCGCAGGCAGCTGTCGAGCAGGCCCTGCTGCTGGCCGACGAAGCCGCCCGGCAACGCCCACAGGCCCTTGCCGGGCTCGGCACGGCGACGCACCAGCAGCACGTGGCCCGAATGCACCACCACCGCATCGGTGGTGACGAACGTGGGCGCATACGGTGCGTCTTTCCAGGCGGCCTTGTACTGCTCGATGAACTGGTACTCGGCCACCAGCTGGGCGTAGGCCGGACCACTCTTGCGGAACGCTTCGAGCATGGCGTACACCGGCGCCGGTACGTTCCCGCGCAGCATCAGCAGCGCACCGTGGAAATCCACGCTGCCGGCTTCAAACAGGTAGCGGCGCAGCTCGGTGGCCGACAACGTCTCGGTGTGCTGCACATCCACCAGCGGCCACTGCGGGAACTCGCGCAGGTAGTAGCTCGAATCATCCTTGTCCATGCCGACCAGACCGATCTTCGCGTCGCCCGCATGCCCGTCGGCGCGCACCGCATCGGCCACCGTGCGCTGCACGCCGGCGATCCACTGCGCTTCGTTGTACAGGTGGTCCTTGAGCGGACGAATCAGCAGGCGTTCGCCCGCACCTTCAAGCGCAGCCTGGATCATCACGGCGCGCTCGGCCACGGTCCAGGGGTTGCGGAGGCTGCGGGGGGTATCGGCAGAGCCGACCAGAAAGATCAGCTTCTTGGCCCGGCTCAGTGCGAGGCGGGCAACGGCGGCATGGCCGTTATGGAAGGGCTCGAAACGCCCAATGAACACCAGATAGTCGTATTCCATGAGAATCCCCCATGTCGTTGCAGGTGCCGTGGGTCTATCCCTTGGCTGGTGCCAATGCTACTCCTCTGTCCCACGTCGTCAACATCCTGCTGCGCGTGGTTCATCCAGCGCAGTCATTACCTGCGCCACGCGCTGCTGCAGCGGACCGGCCAGCACGGTGAACGGCATGCCGCGCGCGTCCAGTGCCTCCAGATACGCGCGATGTTGCGCGTGCCGGAAGGCGTCGTCGCGACGGGTGCCGTCCTGCACGAACGGAAAATCCGGGGCGCACAGGAACAGGTGGGTGTAGCGCCGCTGCGCCAGCGCATGCAGTGCCGGTTCGGCGCGTTCGAACATGGACAGGCAATACAGCAGCGTGGTCAGCGGCGTGGTATCGCAGACCAGCCAGCGGTTGGCCTGTGCGGCCAGCGTGTCCTCGCGCGCTACCTGCACCTGGGCGATGTGCAGCAGGTCGTCGTAGTCGAGCGCGCCACTGCGCGCCTCCCAATGCTCACGTCCGAATTCGGCGGCCCAGACGGTCTGCAGCTGCGCGGCCAGTGCGGCGGCGAGCGTGGTCTTGCCGCTGGACTCGCCGCCGAGCAGGGCGATGCGGCCGACGAAACTGGCGTACACGCGCGGGTCGAGGAAGCCGCGCAGGGCATGCGGATCGCGCCGCAACGCCGTGCCCGATACCGGCACCCGGCTGCGGGCCGGGTCCAGGCACACATGCGCCACCGGCCAGTGCACGCCCGCCTGCGTACTGAAATGGCGTTGCAGGGCGGCCGCGAATCCGTCGCCGTACGCCTCGCTGGTGAACACCGCATCCACCCGACGCTGCCACAGCATGCTGCACACCCAGGCCACGAACGCGCGCTGCGTGGCGTCGTCGTCGGTGTTGTCCGGCAGCGGTCGCATCGGCACGCCCTGTCGGGCGCAGTGTGCCGCCAACCGCGCCTCGTCGAGCACCAGCCGGGTTACCTGCGGGTACAGCGCCTGCAGCCAGGCCTCGCGCCGGTCGGCATCACAACCGGGCAGTTCCGGCTGGCTCCAGCTGAGCAGCAGCACGCTGTCGGAGCGGCTCAGCGCATGGTCGATCAGGGCCTGGTGACCACGGTGCAGCGGGCTGAACTTGCCCACCACCAGCCCGGTGGCGAAACGCTCACCCATGCGCGACATCGGCCGCTGCGGTGGCGGCGCTCTGCTCGCGCATCAACCGCCGCCAGTGCCGCAGCGAGACCAGCGCGTTGATCCAGAACACGCCATACAACACCGCGGTGAGGTGCAACCCGCGGCTGGCGTACAGCGGAATGGCGATGCTGTTGACCAGCAGCCAGAACCACCACGAATCCAGCTTGCGGCGCATCATCAACAGCTGCGCCACCACGCTCAGCACCAGCACGGCCGAATCCAGGAACGGCGCGTAGGCGTCGGTCCAGGTATGCAGCAGCAGGCCATAGCCGACGCTGGCCAGCACCGCTGCCGGCAGCATCCAGCCCAGCGTGCGCAGCTGCACCCGGCTGATCGGCAGGGCATGCCCGTGGTCGCCGCGCAGCCACTGCCACCACCCGATCACGCTGGTGAGCACGAACACGCCCTGCAGCAGCACGTCGGCGTACAGGCGCGCCTCGTAGAACACCAGGCCGAACAACGTGCAGCCGATGATGCCGGTCCACCAGGTGTGCACGCTGTTGCGCCCGGCCAGCAGGATCGAGGCGGCCACGGTGAGGTTGGCGGCAATTTCCAGTGCGCTGGTCATGCGGCTGCGCCGCTGGGAGGGGAACGCAGCGTGGGCGTCGGCATCGGCATCGGGTTCTTCAGGGGCAGGTGACAAGCCGCCCAGTTTACCCGCCGCCCGCAGTGCATCCGCCTCGGCGCTGGCTGCGTATCTGCTGGTGACCCCCACGTGGAGCCGGGCATGCGCCGATCCCTCATACCGTCCTTGGTGCTGCTGCTGTGCCCGGTGTTGCCGGCGGCGGCCCAGCAGGTGGTGCGCCAGGAAGGGCGGGCCTATGCGCCGGCCGATGGCCGACTGCTATACCGCGAGACCCACTGGCTGCAGGGCCCTGCGGCGGCCCGATCGCGACTGGTGCTGTACCGCTGCGCCGACGGCCGCGCCTTCGCGCGCAAGTGGATGACCCCGCAGGGCAGCGCGCAGACCCCCGACTTCGCCTTCGAGGACGCCCGCAACGGCTACCAGGAAGGTCTGCAGGGCAGCGCCACGGCGCGTACCGTGTATGTGCGTGAAGACGCGCGCGCTGACCGGGTCAGCCGTGCCATCGCGATCCCGCCCGATGCGGTGGTCGATGCGGGTTTCGACGCGGCGGTGCTGGGCCACTGGGACGCCCTGCGGGCCGGGCGCCCGGTGGCCTTCCAGTTCCTGCTGCCCAGCCGCCAGCGGCTGGTGCCGTTGCGGCTGCAGCGCACGGCGGCGGTGACCTGGCAGGGCCAGCCGGCCGAGCAGCTGCAGATGCGGCTGGACGCCTGGTTCGGGTTTACGGTGCCGGCGGTGACCCTGGTGTATGCCCGCGACCGCCCGCGCTTGCTGCAGTTCAGCGGTACCGGCAATGTCCGCGATGCGCAGGGCCGCTACCCGCAGGTGCGGGTGGAATTTCCCATGCTGCCGGTGGCGGCGAGCGCCGCCGAACTGGCCGCGGCGCGGCAACAATCCCTGGTGACCACATGCGCCGGATAGCCCCCCCCTTGCGCAGTGCGCGTGCAGCGACCACGATGCGGGCTGCCCCACCGCCGAAATCGAGCCTGCGATGCCTGAGTTGGACCTCGCCGAAACCGACGCTTCGCAGCGTCTTGACGAACTGCTCGGCCGGGTCGCCACAGGCGATCGCCAGGCGTTCGAATCGGTCTACCAACTGGCCTCCGGGCGCCTGTTTGCGATCTGCCTGCATGTGTTGCGCGACCGCGGCGATGCCGAGGAAGTACTGCAGGACGTGTTCATCACGGTCTGGAACAAGGCCGCGCAGTTCGACCGCGCCAAGGCCGCGGCCATGACCTGGCTGTCGATGATGGCGCGCAACCGCGCGATCGATCGGCTGCGCGCCGCGCCGCCGCGCGCGCTGGATGATCTGTCGGTGGCCGAGGAAATCGCCGATTTCGCCCCGCAACCGGCGCAGGCCGCCGAACACGCCTCCGACCGCGAGCGGCTGGACCTGTGTCTGGATACGCTGGAGCCGCGGCGCCGCTCGTTGATCCGCGTGGCCTTCCTGGACGGGGCCAGCTATGAGGAACTGGCGCGCCGGATCGGTTCGCCGCTGGGCTCGGTGAAAAGCTGGATACGCCGTGGCCTGGGCCAACTGCGGGTGTGCCTGGAACGATGAACATCCGCGACCTGCACGATACGCATGACGACGGCCAGCCGCCCAGCGCCGACATCCTGGCCGGCGAATACGTACTGGGCGTGCTCGATGCCGCCCAGCGCGCCGATGCGCAGCGCCGGATCGCCAGCGATCCAGGCTTTGCCCGGCTGGTGAACCAATGGGAAGAGCGCCTGGCCCCGCTGCTGGAATCGCTGGGCAGCCAGCCGGTGCCGGCCCACCTGTGGCCGCGCATCCGCACCTCGCTGGGCTGGCCGGCGGTCGGCACGGCCGCGCCGCGCATCTGGCAGCGCACCGGTTTCTGGCAGGGCATGACCGCGTTGGCCGCGGTGGTGGCACTGGTGGCCGTGTTCAACCGCCAGCAGCTGCAGCCGGTGCTCCCGCCGCCCACGCCGGTGGCGGTCACCCCGACAACGCCGGCCACCCCGGCCGAACCGGAGCAGGCGACCAAGCCGGTCACCCCGCTGCTGCATGACGATGGCAGCCCGGGCTGGCTGGCGTCGGTCGACAAGGCCCAGGGCAAGGTGCTGATGGTGCCGGTCCCGGCCGCGGCCGACGCCGCCGGGCGGGCCCCGGAACTGTGGCTGATTCCGGCCGGCGGCAAGCCGCGCTCGCTCGGCCTGGTGTCGATCAACCGCGCCCATACCGTGTCGGTACCGGACACGCTGCGTGATGCGCTGGTGAACGGTTCGGTGCTGGCGATCACGCTGGAACCGGCCAGTGGCGCGCCGGGCGGCATCCCGACCGGCCCGATCATCGCCAAGGGCGATATCGCCGCCCTGTAACCGGCACGGATTTATTTCCGGATCCGTGCATCCGGATGAGCCCGCTTCCCGTATCTCCTGACAACACCCCAGGAGATGCGGGCTATGCCGGCAGGACGCGCCACCGCTGCAGTACCCAACACCCGCCGTGGCCCCTGGGCCGCACTGCGCCGCTGGTTCGACACCAGCGCCGAACCGGCGCCGCCGGCCGGCGCGGCGCAGCGGGTGGACTGGCTGCGCGCGATCCCGTTTGCGGCCATGCACCTGGCCTGCCTGGCGGTGATCTGGGTGGGCGTGTCGTGGGTGGCCGTCGGCGTGGCGGTGGCGCTGTATGCGCTGCGCATGTTCGCCATCACCGCGTTCTACCACCGCTATTTCGCCCACCGCACCTTCCGCGCTTCGCGCCCGGTGCAGTTCGTGTTTGCGTTGATCGGCGCGGCCAGCGTGCAGCGCGGCCCGCTGTGGTGGGCCGCCCACCACCGCAACCACCACCGCCATACCGATACCGCCGCCGACCCGCATTCGCCCGGCGTGCACGGCTTCTGGTGGAGCCACATGGGCTGGTTCCTGACCACCGACGGTTTCCGCACCGACTGGGCGCGCATCCCCGACCTGGCCCGCTACCCCGAACTGCGCTGGCTGGACCGCTTCGATACGCTGGTGCCGATCGTGCTGGCGGCCCTGCTGTTCGGGCTGGGGGCACTGCTGGAGCGCCTCGCGCCGTCGTGGGGCACCAGCGGCGGGCAGATGCTGGTCTGGGGCTTTTTCATCTCCACCGTGGTGCTGTTCCACGCCACGGTCAGCATCAATTCGCTGGCGCACCGCTTCGGCCGGCAGCGTTTTGCCACCGGCGACGACAGCCGCAACAACCTGTGGCTGGCGCTGCTGACCTTCGGCGAGGGCTGGCACAACAACCACCACTTCTTTCCCGGCACCGCGCGCCAGGGCTTCTATTGGTGGGAGCTGGACATCACCTGGTACGGGCTGCGCCTGATGGCGGCGCTGGGCCTGGTGCGCGACCTCAAACCGGTGCCGGCCTGGGTGCTGGCCAAGGCGGAGCACTGACATGCGCATTGCCGTCGTCGGTTCCGGCATCGCCGGCCTGGCCAGCGCCTGGTGGCTGGACCAGCAGCACGAGGTGACCCTGTTCGAGGCCAATGACTACCTCGGCGGCCACACCCATACCCACGCCATCGAACTGGATGGCCGCCAGCACGCGGTGGACACCGGCTTCATCGTGTTCAACCCGCTGCATTACCCACTGTTGACCGGCTTGTTCGAGGAACTCCATGTCGCCTCGCAGCCGACCACCATGAGCTTTTCGGTGCACAGCGAACGCAGCGGGCTGGAGTACAACGCCACGTCGCTGGACGGCCTGTTCTGCCAGCGCCGAAACCTGGTGTCCCCGCGCTTCTGGGGCCTGCTGGCCGACCTGCGCCGCTTCTATCGCGACGCCCCGGCGCTGCTGCATGGCGACGACGACGGGCCGTCGCTGGGCGAATACCTCGATGCCGGCCGCTACGGTCGCGCCTTCATCGACGAACACCTGCTGCCGATGGCCTCGGCGCTGTGGTCCTCGCCCACCGCCAGCCTGGCCGCGTTCCCGGCGCGCTATCTGGTGCAGTTCATGGCCAACCACCAGATGCTGCAGGTCAGCGGCCGCACGCCATGGCGGGTGGTGCAGGGCGGTTCGGCGCGCTACATCGAGGCGATGCGGCGCCGCTGGCGGGTGCGCGAGCGGCTGGAATGCCCGGTATTCGGGGTGGAGCGCCACGAACACGGCGTGCGCGTGCACAGCGCGGCCGGGCTGGAAGGCTTCGACCAGCTGGTGCTGGCCTGCCACAGCGACCAGGCGCTGGCGCTGTTGTCCGACCCCGATGCGGGCGAGCGCGAGGTGCTGGGCGCGATCCACTACCAGCCCAACGAGGTGGTGCTGCACACCGATGCGCGCCTGCTGCCGCGCAACCGCAAGGCCTGGGCGGGATGGAACGCGCACGTGCCGCGCGACCGCTGGGCACCGTGCACGGTCAGCTACCTGATGAACCAGTTGCAGGGCATCGATACACCCACCCCGCTGGTGGTCACGCTCAACCGCAGCGAGGCGATCGATCCGGCCAGGGTGTTGCGCCGCCTGCAGTATGCCCACCCGGTGCACGACCACGCGATGGTGCGCGCCCAGGGTCGCTGGGCACAGATCCAGGGCCAGCGCCGGACCTGGTTCGCCGGTGCGTACTGGGGCTGGGGCTTCCACGAGGACGGCGTACGCAGCGCACGCCGGGTGGTGGATGCACTGCAGGCATTGGACGCCGAGTCGTACTGGCCGCTGGCGCAGGCCTTGCCGGCATGAGCGCCAGCGCGATCTACCGCGGCCGCATGCGCCATCGTCGCCACGCACCGCACCGGCATGCGTTCGGTTACCCGGTAGCGCAGCTGCTGCTCGATTTGGACGAGCTGGACCAGGTATTCGGCGGTCGCTGGCTGTGGTCGGTGGGCCGGCGCAACCTGGCCCAGTTCCGTCGCAGCGACTATCTGGGCGACCCGCGGCAGCCGCTGGCCGAAGCGGTGCGGGCGCGCATCACCGCCGCGCTCGGCCGCGCCCCGCAGGGACCGATCCGCCTGCTCACCCACCTGCGCTATGCCGGCCACGTGTTCAACCCGGTGAGCTTCTACTACTGCTATGCCGCCGACGGCAGCACGCTGGACTGCATCGTGGCCGAGATCACCAACACGCCCTGGAAGCAGCGCCATGCCTACGTGCTGCCGGTGGCCCAGGCCGATGCCAGCGGGCGCGCGCTGGCCTGGGACTTCGACAAGCAGTTCCATGTCTCGCCGTTCCTGCCGATGGATTGCCGCTACCACTGGCGCTTCACCGCACCCGGCGCGGACCTGCACGTGCATATGCAGGTCTGGCGCCAGGGCATACGCCAGTTCGACGCCGACCTGGTGCTGCAACGCCACCGCCTGGATGGCCGCGGCCTGGCCGGGGTGCTACTGCGTTACCCGCTGATGACCCTGCAGGTAGTGGCCGCCATCCATTGGCAGGCACTGCGGCTGTGGCTCAAGCGCACCCCGGTCCATGACCATCCTTCTACTGCCGGAAAATCGCCATGAACGACCTCACCCGCCCGCCGCTGCCGCCACCCCCCACCGGCCTGGAGCGCTTCCTGCGCGGACGCCTGCTGGCCCAGCTGGCGCTGCTGCGCGGCGGCGGCCTGCGCCTGCGCGATGCGCTGGGCGATGTGCTGATCGGCGATGCCCAGGCCGCGCTGCAGGTGACCGTCTGGGTCGATGACCCGGCCTTCTACCGCGCCGTGGCCGCCCAGGGCAGTGTGGGTGCCGGCGAGGCCTACATCCGTGGCGACTGGCGCTGCAGCAACCTGGTCGCGCTGGTGCAGCTGCTGGTACGCAACCGCGACCTGCTCGACGGCATGGAACGTGGCCCGGCGCGCCTGGGCGGCTGGTTGCTGAAGGGCTGGAACCGGCTGCGCCGCAATACCCGCCAGGGCAGCCGGCGCAACATCGCCGCGCATTACGATCTTGGCAATCGCTTCTTCTCGCTGTTCCTGTCGTCGGACCTGATGTATTCCTCGGCGCTGTTCGCCGGCCCGGGCGATACCCTGGAAACGGCCTCGCAGCGCAAGCTGGCACGCATCTGCGCGCAGCTGCAGCTGCAGCCCGGCGACCGGGTGGTGGAGATCGGCACTGGCTGGGGCGGGTTCGCGCTGTATGCGGCCCAGCACTTCGGCTGCCACGTCACCACCACCACCATTTCCATCGAGCAGTACACCCTGGCCAGCCAGCGCGTGCAGGCCGCCGGCCTGGAGGACAAGGTCACCCTGCTGCTCAAGGATTACCGCGACCTGGACGGCCAGTACGACAAGCTGGTCTCCATCGAGATGATCGAGGCCATCGGCGCGCAGTACCTGGACACCTACTGCGCCACGCTCACCCGCCTGCTCAAGCCCGACGGCCTGGCGCTGCTGCAGGCGATCACCATCGAGGACCACCGCTATGAGCAGGCGCGGCGCAGCGTGGACTACATCAAGCGGTTCGTCTTCCCCGGCAGCTTCATCCCGTCGATCAGCGCCATCCTGGCCGCTACCAGCCGCAGCAGCGACCTGCAGCTGATCGGTGCGCACGACTTCGGCCATTCCTACGCGTTGACCCTGCACGCCTGGCGCCAGCGCTTCCTGGCGCGGCTGCCGGCGGTGCGCGCGCAGGGCTTCGACGAACGCTTCATCCGCCTGTGGGAGTTCTACCTGGCCTATTGCGAAGGCGGCTTCCTGGAGCGGTCGATCGGGGTATCGCACCTGCTGCTGGCGCGACCGGGCTACCGCCCGGCCGCGCTGGCCGAGGCACGCTGAGATGGGCCGGTTCTGGATCAATGTGATCGGCAACCAGCTGGTCTGGCTGTGCGCGGTGATCGGTGCCGGCCACGGCCTGCGCTGGCCGGCGCTGCTGGCAGCGGCGCTGTACGTGGCCAGCCAGCTGGCACTGTCGCCGCGCCCGGGGGTGGAACTGCGGCTGCTGGGCGTGGCGCTGCTGTGCGGGCTGCTGGTCGACGGCGCGGCCGCCGGGTCGGGTGCGGTGCAGTACGCGGCCGGCAACGACCCGGCCTGGTTGGCACCGCTGTGGATCCTGGCGCTGTGGGCGGCGTTTGCGATGACGCTGACCGTGTCCTTGGCCGTGCTGCAGCAGCACCTGTACCTCGCCGCCGCGGTCGGCCTGCTGCTGGCCCCGCTGGCCTATCTGTCCGCCGCGCGCGGCTGGTCGTCGGTGGCCTTCAGCACACCGCATTGGCACGGGCTGGCGGTGTTGGGCATCGGCTGGTCGCTGGCCCTGCCGCTGCTGGCCAGCTGCGCCCGGTACTGGCAGCGCAGCGCCCCGGCGGCATCGGCAACGGCAACGGCATCGGGAGAACGGGCATGAAACTGTTGTGGTGGGTCTGGCTGTACGCGGCGTTGCTGATGACCTGGGGCTGGTGGTGGCAGCGCCGTCATCGGAACATCGGCGTGGTCGATGTGCTGTGGGCCAAGGGCGTGGGCGCCTCGGCGCTGTTGCTGGCCGTGCTCGGCGATGGCGCGGCCGCGCCACGGATCGTCCTGGCGCTGCTGGGTGGGCTGTGGGGCGCGCGGCTGGCCCTGCACCTGTGGCAGCGCGTGCGCAGCGAGCCCGAGGATGGCCGCTACCAGCACCTGCGCCGCTACTGGAACGGGCACCAGGGCAAGATCTTCGGCTTCTTCCAGTTCCAGGCCGGCCTGATCGTCCTGTTCGCGCTGCCGTTCGTGGCCGTGGCGGACAACCGGCAGGCCATCGGCCTCGGCTGGATCCTCGCCGCACCGGCGGTGTGGCTGCTCAGTGTCGGCGGCGAAGCCCTGGCCGACCGCCAGCTGGCCCGTTTCCGCGCCGATCCGGCCAACAAGGGCCGGACCTGCCGCCAGGGCCTATGGCGCTATTCGCGCCACCCCAACTATTTCTTCGAATGGCTGCATTGGTTCACCTACGTGCTGTTGGCCGTGCACTCGCCATTGTGGTGGCTGGCCTGGTCCGGCCCGCTGGTGATGTACGTGTTCCTGCGCTGGGTCAGCGGCATCCCGTTCACCGAGGCGCAGGCGCTGCGCTCGCGCGGTGAGGATTACCGCCAGTACCAGCGCACCACGCCGATGCTGTTTCCGTGGTTCCCCTCCCGTTCGTCGTCTGCCCGCAAGGAATCTTCACCATGAATGTCGCCAGTGACCGTCTTCCGCTGCCGGACTACGCACCGGGCTTTACCGGCCTGGCCGAACGCGGGCTGCTGCCCGACGCCCTGCTGCGGCTGGGCATCCGTCGCCAGTGCGAACAGCGCCTGCGCGAAGAGCTCGCCGGTGGCCAGCAGGTGCAGTCGCAGCGGTTTGCCACGCGCATTGCCGGGCTGGCCAGCAGCGCGGTCGCATTGCACGTGGATGCGGCCAATCGCCAGCACTACGAGGTTCCGGCCGGGTTTTTCCAGCACTGCCTCGGCAAGCGCCTGAAGTACAGCAGCTGCTACTACGCCACCGGCAATGAAACGCTGGACCAGGCCGAGGAGGCGATGCTGGCGCTGTACGGCGAGCGCGCACAGCTTGCCGACGGGCAGCACATCCTGGAACTGGGCTGCGGCTGGGGTTCGCTGACGCTGTGGATGGCCGAGCGCTACCCGTACGCACAGATCACGGCGGTATCCAACTCCAACAGCCAGCGCGAGTACATCCAGGGCCAGTGCCGCGCGCGCGGCCTGACCAACGTCACCGTACTGACCCGTGACGTGAACCATCTGATGCTGGACGCCGAAACGTTCGATCGCTGCGTCTCGATCGAGATGTTCGAGCACATGCGCAACTACCCGCAACTGCTGCAGCGCATCCACCGTTGGCTGCGGCCGGAGGGCAAGCTGTTCGTGCACATTTTCGTGCACCGCACGCTGATGTACCCGTTCGAGACCGAGGGCGATGACAACTGGATGGGCCGCCACTTCTTCACCGGTGGCCTGATGCCCGCCGCCGATACCCTGCTGTTCTTCCAGCAGCATCTGCAGCTGCAGCAGCGCTGGCTGCTCGATGGCACCCATTACGAGCGTACCGCCAACCATTGGCTGGCCAACCAGGACCGCGAGAAAGAGGCGGTGATGGCCGTGCTGCGCCAGACCTACGGCGATGCCTCGGCCGCCCTGTGGTACCAGCGCTGGCGCATGTTCTGGATGGCCTGCGCGGAGTTGTTCGGCTATCAGCAGGGCCAGCAGTGGCAGGTTGCCCACTACCTGTTCAACCGTCAGTGACCATCCCACGTTCCTGGAGAAAGCCGTTATGTCGATCCGTGCACTGGTTCCCCTGCTGGCTGTCGGCATGATGCTCGGTGGCTGCAGCGGCAACAGCCGTCCGATCCCGCCCGTTGCCCACGTGGACGTGCCGCGCTTCATGGGCGACTGGTATGTGATCGCACATATTCCCAGCCGCCCCGAACGCGAGGCCTTCGATGCAGTGGAGTCCTATGCGTTGCGCCCGGACGGGCGCATCCAGACCACCTTCCGCTATCGCAAGGGCAGCTTCCAGGCGCCGATCAAGACGATGCACCCGGTCGGCACGGTCAAGCCGGGCACCAACGGTGCTGAATGGGGCATGCAGTTCATCTGGCCGATCCAGGCCGAGTACGTGATCGTGTACCTGGATGCGGACTACCAGCAGACCATCGTCGGCCGCAGCAAGCGCGACTACATGTGGCTGATGGCGCGCACCCCGACCATCTCCGAGGCCGACTACCAGGCCGCCATGGCCCGGCTGGCCCGGTTGGGCTATGACCTGTCCCAGGTGCGGTCGGTTCCGCAGTCGGGCAAGCCGGCCCGGTAAGCCGTTCCGTGCCGTACTTCTCAGGCCCTGAGAAGGCCGCGGGAGATACTGTCGCTATCAGCCCATACGGGTGCCGGCCGGGTCCGGCACCGGCATGGGGCGCGTGCGGGTCGGCCGCGCGCGGGCGGAGGCGAGGAGGGCAGCGTGGCGGACAAATACTGCGATCTGGTCATGAAAGGCGGCATCACCAGCGGCATCGTGTATCCCAATGCGGTGCTGTCGCTGGCCCGCCAGTACCGTTTCAAGAACATCGGCGGCACCTCGGCCGGCGCCATCGCCGCGGCGGTCGCGGCGGCGGCCGCGCTCGGCGATCGCCGCCGCCACGCCGGCCAGCCAGTGGCCGATGAGGTCGGCTTCCCCGGCCTGGCCGCGGTGTCGGCGCAACTGTCCACGCGCGGTTTCATCTACCGCCTGTTCCAGCCGGCGCATGGCGCGCGCACCGCCTACCGGCTGCTGGTGATGCTGACCGGCAAGTCCAGCCTGCCGCGCAAGGCGGCCTGCCTGCTGGCGGCGGTGTTCGCCATCGCGCCGCTGGAACTGCTGGCATCGCTGCTGGTGCTGCTGGGCATCGGCTGGCTGGCCGCCGGCAGCGATGGCATCTGGGCCACGCTGCTGCCGTCGCTGCTGTGCGCCTACGGGGCCGGCGTGCTGGCCTCGGCGCTGCGCGTGGCCCGGGTGGCGCGGCGCAACCTGCTGGGCCTGTGCAGCGGCGCCACCCAGGCCGACAGCAGCGCCCCGGCGCTCACCGACTGGCTGCATACCCGCCTGCAGGCACTGGCCGGCATGCCGTTGGACCAGCCGTTGACCTTCGGCGACCTGCACCACGCGCCGCGCTATGACGGCGAACCGGTGGGCGTCCAGGCGATCAGCCTGCAGATGATCACCACCTGCGTGTCGCACACCGAGCCGCGCACGCTGCCATTCAGTGCCGCGCATTTCTGGTTCCTGCGCGAAGAGTTCGCGCAGCTGTTCCCGGCCAGCGTGGTCGACTGGCTGGTGGCGCGCGCCGGCGCGCCCGAGCGGGTGGACGGACGTGAGTATTACCGGCTGGTGGACGGCGAACAGTTGCCGGTGCTGGTGGCGACCCGCATGAGCCTGAGCTTTCCGCTGCTGATCAGCGCGGTACCGCTGCACGAACCGGCGCGCCGCGAACGCCGCTGCGAGCCGCCGGCCGACACCGCCGCGCCGCGCGACAACAGCAACGTCGCCGACAGCATGGAAGGGCTGACCAGCGGCGGGCAGGGCCGCAGCCCGGTGATCACCGCGTTCCGGGTGTGCTGGTTCTCCGACGGCGGCATCAGCAGCAACTTCCCCATCCATCTGTTCGATGCGGCGCTGCCGCGCTGGCCTACCTTCGGCATCAACCTGGTCTACCCGCGCCACGCCGAGGCGGTCAGCATGCTGGCCGAAGGCACGGCCCAGGCGCAGATCGACCGCGCGGTGTTCCTGCCCACCGAAAACCGCCAGGGCTGGCAGCGCAGCTACCAGTCCATCGCCCGGCCGTTGGCGGCAGCGGAACTGTCCGGCTTCCTGTTCTCGATCGTGTCGACCATGCAGAACTGGCGCGATGTGCTGCAGGCGCGCGCGCCCGGCTACCGCGACCGCATCGTGCACGTGTCGCTGCAGGGCGATGAGGGCGGCATGAACCTGGACATGCCGCAGCAGGTGCTCAGCCGCATCGCCGCCAAGGGCAGCCTGGCCGGCGAGCGTTTCTACGGGTTCTCCTTCCAGAACCACTTCTGGATCCGCTGGCGCAACCTGGCCTCGGCCTACCAGCGCTACACGCTGGAAATCGCGCGCACCGACGACCCCGCGCAGCGGGTGGCGGCCTGGACCGATGCCTACCAGAGCGTGGCCAGCGGGCAACCGCCGGCACCCTCGTACCGGTTGAGTTCGGAAGAAAAGCGCCGTGCATCGCAGCAGCTGTGGCGGCTGATGGTCGAGCAGGGCCAGACCTGGGAAGACCTCGGCCCGGACCTCACCGACGGTGCGCCGCGCCCGCTGCCGCAGATGAAGGTCACGCCGATTTATTGAGCGTTACCGGCGCCCGGGCAGTTGTGGGAACGCGCGCTGCATGCAGTCCTCGCGCGGGCAGACCCGGCAGCCGGGGCCGATCGACACCGAGTTGCCCGGGCTCTGGATGTCCAGCCCGCGCGAATAGATAAGGCGTTCGGCGTGTTGCAGGTCGCAGCCCAGCGCGACGGCGAAGGTCTTGCGCGGCTGGCCATGCCCGACCGGCCCGCTGCTGACCTGCCGCGCCAGCCAGAAATGGCGACGGCCGTCGGGCATCCGCGCGGTCTGGGTAAGCACCCGCCCGGGCTGGTTGAAGGCCTCGTAGACGATCCACAGCGGGCAGGAGCCGCCCACCTGGGAGAAGTGGAAATCGGTGGCCGAGTGGCGCTTGGACACGTTGCCGGCGCGGTCCACCCGGATGAAGAAGAACGGCAGCCCCGGCGCACTGCGCCGCGCCAGCGTGCTCAGGCGATGGCAGACCGCCTCGAAGCCCACCCCGAAGCGGTGCGCCAGCGCATCGATGTCGTAGGCACTGTGCTCGGCCGCGCGCAGGAACTGCGCATACGGCATCACCAGCGCACCAGCGAAATAGTTGGACATGCCGATGCGTGCCTGGGCGATCTGCTCGGCCTGGCCGAAGCCGGCGCGCGCGATCACCGCATCGATCTGCGCCGCATAGCCCAGCAGCGCCAGCTCGGCGGCCATCTGGAACGCCTGCTGGCCCGGCTCCAGGTAGTCGGGCAGCCACAGCGTGCGGCTGCCGCCGTCGTAGACGCGCTTTTCGCGCCCGGCCTGCAGCGGCGCCACTTCCACCAGCACGCCGTGGCGGTCGGCCAGCAACTGGCGCAGGCGCGGCGCCACGTGCCCGGCCACCAGCCCCCATTCGCCGAACAGCTGCTCGGCCAGGTCGTCCAGTTCGGGAATGTGGTTGTGCATGCGGTTGAAGAAGTCGCGCACCTGGTCGCCGGCCGGCAGCGCCTGCCCGGCATGCACGTCGCCCAGCTGGAATTCCAGCGCGGCGGCGTGCTCGCGCAGCATCAGGTGGCGGCGGTGCAGGTCCAGCAGGGCGCGGCTGACCTGCGGCAGGTTGCCGGCCATGGCACGCAGTTCGGTGCTGCTCACCTCGGCCAGGCCCAGGTCGCGCAGGGTCTCGCCCAGCGCTTCCTGCAGTGCCGCGGGCTCATCCACGTCGAACAGCCCGGAAACGTCGCCCAATACCTCGCGCAGCCGTGCCTGCACCGCGGCAGTCAGCGGACGCTTGTTGCGCTCGATCTGGTTCAGGTAGCTGGCCGACAGGCCCAGTGCGCGCGCCAGTTCGGCCTGGCCATAGCCGCGCTGCTCGCGCAGCTTGAGCAGGCGCAGGCCAAGTTGGCGCTGGGGGCTGGCTTCGTTCACAGAATTCACAAAAATCGTGGTGGGCGTTGGCCAGATTAAGCGTATGCAGCCCGGAAATCGAGGTTGGCAGTGTGAATAATGCGAACAACTTTCGCACCCGCCGGGATTCCCATGACTGTCGCAGCGCCCCGTATCCGCATGTTGATCGATGGCCAGTTCATCGAATCGGCCAGCTCGCATTGGCAGAACGTGGTCAATCCGGCCACCCAGGACGTCCTGGCCCAGGTCCCGTTCGCCACCCCTGGCGAAGTCGATGCCGCCGTGGCTGCGGCCAAGGAAGCCTTCAAGACCTGGCGCAAGACTCCGATCGGCACCCGCGCGCGGATCTTCCTGAAGTACCAGCAGCTGATCCGCGAGAACATGGGCGAACTGGCCCACATTCTGTCGGCCGAGCAGGGCAAGACTGTGCCTGACGCCGAAGGCGATGTGTTCCGTGGGCTGGAAGTGGTCGAACATGCTGCGGCGATCGGCAACCTGCAGCTTGGCGAGCTGGCCAACAACGTGGCCAACGGCGTGGACACGTACACCCTGCTGCAGCCGCTGGGCGTCTGCGCGGGCATCACCCCGTTCAACTTCCCGGCGATGATTCCGCTGTGGATGTTCCCGATGGCCATCGCCACCGGCAACACCTTCATCCTCAAGCCGTCCGAACAGGATCCGATGGTGACCATGCGCCTGGTCGAACTGGCCCTGGAAGCGGGCATCCCCAAGGGCGTGCTGAACGTGGTCCACGGTGGCGAAGAGGTGGTCAACGCGATCTGCGACCACCCCGACATCAAGGCGGTGTCCTTCGTCGGCTCCACCCGCGTCGGTACCCACGTCTACAACCGCGCCTCGCTGGCCGGCAAGCGCGTGCAGTGCATGATGGGCGCCAAGAACCATGCCGTGGTGCTGCCGGACGCCAACAAGGAACAGAGCCTCAACGCGATGGTCGGTGCCGCCTTCGGCGCCGCCGGCCAGCGCTGCATGGCCGCCTCCACCCTGGTCCTGGTCGGCGAAGCGCGCCAGTGGGTTCCGGACCTGGTGGCCAAGGCCAAGACGCTGAAGGTCAGTGCCGGCAGCGTGGCCGGCACCGATGTCGGCCCGGTGATTTCCTGCGCCGCCCGCGAACGTGTCGAAGGCCTGATCGCCTCGGGCGTGGAGCAGGGCGCCAAGCTGGTGCTGGACGGCCGCAACCCGCAGGTGGACGGTTTCGAGAAGGGCAACTTCGTCGGCCCGACCATCTTCGCCGGGGTCACCCCGGGCATGCGCATCTACGACGAAGAAATCTTCGGGCCGGTGCTGGTGATCCTGGAAGCGGAGACGCTCGAAGACGCCATCGACCTGATCAACGCCAACCCCAACGGCAACGGCACGGCGCTGTTCACCCAGTCCGGCGCGGCCGCGCGCAAGTTCCAGGAAGACATCGACGTCGGCCAGGTCGGCATCAACGTGCCGATCCCGGTGCCGGTGCCGCTGTTCTCCTTCACCGGTTCGCGCGCCTCCAAGCTCGGCGACCTGGGCCCGTACGGCAAGCAGGTGGTGATGTTCTACACCCAGACCAAGACCATCACCTCGCGCTGGTTCGATGACCAGACGCTGGGTCATGGCGTCAACACCACCATCAGCCTGAAATAAGCAACAACGGAGTTCGACCATGAGCCACTCGATGACGACGGAACTGGAAGAAGCACAGCAGGCCTATAGAGAGGCTGCACGCGACTTCGCCCAGGCCGAACTGGCGCCGCACGCCGCGCGATGGGATGCGGAGGGCATCTTTCCGCGCGAGGCGATCGCCAAGGCCGGGGAACTGGGGTTCTGTGGCCTGTACATGGACCCTGAAGTCGGCGGCAGTGGGCTGAGCCGTCTGGACGCCGCCGTCGTCATCGAGGAGCTCGCCAACGTGGACCCGTCCACGGCGGCCTATGTCAGCATCCACAACATGGCCTCGTGGATGGTGGCCAAGTGGGGCCAGGAGAGCCTGCGTGCGGAGTGGGGTGCAGACCTTTCGTCCGGCACCAAGCTGGCCTCGTACTGCCTGACCGAGCCGGGTGCCGGCTCGGATGCGGCCTCGCTGAAGACCAGCGCGGTACGCGACGGCGACCATTACGTGCTCAACGGCTCCAAGGCCTTCATCTCCGGCGCCGGGGCCACCGAGCTGCTGGTGGTGATGGCCCGCACCGGCGGCGCCGGCGCGGGCGGGGTCAGCGCGATCGCGGTGCCGGCCGATCTTCCCGGCATCAGCTACGGCCGCAAGGAAGAGAAGATGGGCTGGAACAGCCAGCCCACCCGCGGCATCACCTTCGAGAACGTGCGCGTGCCGGTCAGCCATCTGCTCGGCGAGGAAGGCGGCGGCTTCAAGCTGGCCATGAAGGGCCTGGACGGCGGCCGCATCAACATCGCCGCCTGCTCGCTGGGCGCGGCCCAGGGCGCGCTGGATGCCGCACGCCGCTACATGGGCGAGCGCCGCCAGTTCGGCAAGGCCCTGGCCGAGTTCCAGGCGCTGCAGTTCAAGCTGGCCGACATGGCCACCCAGCTGGTCGCCGCCCGGCTGATGGTGCACACCGCCGCGCGCAAGCTCGATGCCGGCGCCGGCGATGCCAACGTGTGGTGCGCGATGGCCAAACGTTTTGCCACCGACGCCGGCTTCACCATCTGCAACGAAGCCCTGCAGATCCATGGCGGCTATGGCTATATCCGCGAGTACCCGATCGAGCGCCTGCTGCGCGATTCGCGCGTGCACCAGATCCTGGAAGGCACCAACGAAATCATGCGGGTGATCGTGGCCCGCCACCTGCTCAACACCGAAGAGGAACTGCGATGATGGATTGGCGCCAGCATGATCATGTCGGCCTGAAGGTCGAGGCCGACGGCCACGTCGCGGTCATCACCCTCGACAACCCGCCGGCGCATACCTGGACCGTGCACAGCCTGTCGGCACTGCGCGACCTGGTCGGCGCGCTCAATGCAGACCGCGATATCTACGCGCTGGTGATCACCGGCGACGGCGAGAAGTTCTTCTCCGCCGGTGCCGACCTCAAGCAGTTCGCATCCGGCGACAAGGCCGCCGCACGCGAAGCTGCACGTCGCTTCGGCGAAGCGTTCGAAGCGCTGTCCGGCTTCCGTGGCGTGTCCATCGCCGCGATCAACGGCTACGCGATGGGCGGCGGCCTGGAGTGCGCGCTGGCCTGCGACCTGCGCATCATCGAAGCACACGCCCAGGTGGCGCTGCCGGAGGCCACCGTCGGCCTGCTGCCGTGCGCCGGCGGCACCCAGAACCTGCCGCGCCTGGTCGGCGAAGGCTGGGCCAAGCGCATGATCCTGCTCGGCGAGCGCATCGATGCAGACACCGCGCTGCGTATCGGCCTGGTCGAAGAGAAGGTTGGGAAGGGTGAAGCCAAGGCCCTGGCGCTGGCATGGGCGCACAAGGCCGGCAAGCAGAGCCCGACCAGCATCGCCGCCTGCAAGACCCTGGTGCAGGCCACCCGCAGCGGTACCCACGCCTCGGCGCTGGTGGCAGAGCGCGAGGCCTTCGTCGATCTGTTCGACAGTGCCGACCAGGCCGAGGGCGTCAACGCCTTCCTGGAAAAGCGCGCCGCGCAGTGGAAGAACGCATGAGTACCGGCGTCGCCAACGACCAGGCGCCGGTGCTGTTCGAAGAGCGCCAGGCCGGCAACGGCACGCGCATCGGCATCGCCACGTTGAACGCAGCGCGCACCCTCAACGGGTTCTCGCTGCCGATGGCACACCTGCTGCGCGAGCGGCTGGATGCCTGGGCCAACGATGACGGCATCGCGCTGGTGGTGCTGCAGGGCGCAGGCGAAAAAGCCTTCTGCGCCGGCGGCGACCTGCACAGCCTGTACCGCAGCATGGTCGACTATCGCGACGGTCAGAAGGCCGACATCCGCGACAACGCCTACGCCGCCGAATTCTTCGATGTGGAATACCGCGTCGACTACGCCATCCACACCTATCCCAAGCCGATCCTGTGCTGGGGCCACGGCATCGTCATGGGCGGCGGCATCGGCCTGATGTCCGGCGCCAGCCACCGCGTGGTCAGCGAGCGGTCCAGGCTGGCGTTCCCGGAGATCACCGTCGGCCTGTTCCCCGACGTGGGCGGCAGCTGGCTGCTGCCGCGCGTGCCCGGCCAGGGCGGCCTGTTCCTGGCTCTGACCGGCGCCCCGCTCAATGCCGGCGATGCGATCTATGCCGGCCTGGCCGATATCCATATCGCCGAGGCGCAGCGCGAGACGGTGTTCAACGCCCTGGTGGAGGTGCACTGGAGCGGCGAGGCCAAGCGCAATCACGAACAACTGACCGCGCTGCTGCAGCAGCACGCCAGCGATGCGGCCACCGGCCCGTTGCTGCGCAATGCCGCAACGGTCGACACGCTGTGCACCGGCGAAGACATCGGCGCGATCGTCGATGCGATCCTTGCCCTGGACACCGACGATGCCTGGCTGAAGACCGCCCAGGCCACGCTCGCTGCCGGTGCGCCGGGTTCGGCGCGGCTGGCGTTCGAGCTGCAGCGCCTGGCCGAGGGCGCCTCGCTGGCGCAGGTCTATCGCATCGAGTACATCGCAGCGCTGCACGCGGCGGCCCATGGCGATTTCGCCGAAGGCATCCGCGCGCTGCTGATCGACAAGGACCGCAACCCGCAGTGGCAGCCGCGCACGCTGGCCGAGGCCACCGCGCAGTGGGCCCAGACCTTCTTCGTATCGCCCTGGTCCGACGCCGCGCATCCGCTGGCCGACCTCGGTGCCACCGTCCCTGAAAGGAGCCACGCATGAGCCGTATTGCATTCATCGGGTTGGGCAACATGGGTGGCCCGATGGCCGCCAACCTGGCCAAGGCCGGCCACGCCGTACGCGTATTCGATCTGGTGCCAGCCGCCGTGCAGGCCGCCGTCGATGCCGGCGCGACCGCTGCCAGCTCGGCACTGGATACCCTGACCGACGCCGAGATCGTCATTTCGATGCTGCCGGCCAGCCGCCACGTCGAAGGCGTCTACCTGGGCGATGACGGCCTGCTGGCCGACATTCCCGGCGGCGCGCTGGTGATCGACTGCAGCACCATCGCCCCGGCCACCGCCCGCAAGGTGGCCGAAGCGGCGGCCGCGCGCGGCCTGCAGATGCTCGATGCACCGGTCTCCGGCGGCACCGCCGGTGCCCAGGCCGGCACCCTGACCTTCATCGTCGGCGGCGAAGCCGACGCACTCGAACGCGCCCGCCCGCTGTTGCAGGCGATGGGCAAGAACATCTTCCATGTCGGCGCCAGCGGCGCCGGCCAGGTGGCCAAGCTGTGCAACAACATGGCGCTGGGCGTGATCATGGCCGTTACCGGCGAAGCGATCGCGTTGGGCGTGGCGCACGGGCTGGACCCGAAGGTGCTGTCGCAGATGATGGCAGTCAGCACCGGCCGCAGCTGGGCCACCGAAGTGTGCAACCCGTGGCCGGGCGTGCTGGAAAATGCCCCGGCTTCGCGCGGCTACAGCGGCGGTTTCGGCAGCGACCTGATGCTCAAGGACATGGGCCTGGCGGTGGAAGCGGCGATGAGCGTGGGCGCTTCGATCCCGCTGGGGGAATTGGCGCGCAACCTGTATTCGATGAACCACCAGGCCGGCCGCGGCAAGCTGGACTTCTCCAGCGTGGTGCAGCTGATCACGCACGACAATTAAGCGCGGCAAGCGCGCAACGGTTGCCCACCGGTAGGCAACGGCCGTCGGTCGTTGCACCGGGTAACCCAGACGCATCCCCGGGCACTGCCCGGGGATCCACCGCGGTGGGATGGGCGGTTGCCCGGCGATCAAGCCAGGCAGCCGCCCATTTTTTTGTTACCGGCGCGGTAGGTGCCGAGCGTTGGTCGGCACGGCACCTGCCGCATCAGGCAACCGTCAACGTCACATCGATGTTGCCACGGGTGGCGTTGGAGTACGGGCACACGATGTGCGCCTTCTGCACCAGTTCTTCGACCTGCTCGCGCGGCAGGCCCGGCACGCTGATCTCCAGCGCCACTTCGATGCCGAAGCCGGTCGGAATCTGGCCGATGCCGACCTTGCCGGTGATCGCCGTTTCAGCCGGCAGTGCAACCTTGGCCTGGCCGGCCACGAACTTCAGCGCGCCCAGGAAGCAGGCCGAGTAGCCGGCGGCGAACAGCTGTTCGGGGTTGGTGCCCGGGCCGCCGGCACCGCCCAGCTCGCGCGGGGTGGACAGCTGCACGTCCAGCACCTTGTCGGAGGAGGTGGCGTGGCCTTCACGGCCGCCGGTGGCGGTGGCGGTGGCGGTGTACAGAACCTTTTCGATGGACATGGGAGTCTCCTGCGGAGTGAAAGGGGGGGGCCAGATGGCAGGTGTACTTTGACCTGTCCGGCGCGGCTTTGGGTTACATTTCGTCTATCGAACTTGATCAAAAGTCTGAAATGGTCGATCGTCTCCAGGCCCTGCTCGGCCGTTTCGCGGTCACCGCGGAGGTCTTCCATGCCGGGCCGCTGTGCGGCATCAATGATCTGGCCGCCGATGGCGAACGCGGCCAGCTGCACCTGATCGGCGCCGGCCAGGTCCGCGTCGAACACGCCGACGGCCAGGTGCTGGAGATCACCCAGCCCAGCGTGCTGCTGTACCCGCGCCCGCTGGCCCATCGCTTCGTCACCGACCCGCAGCGCGGCGCCGACTTCGCCTGCGCGCATCTGCAGTTCGAAGGCGGCGGCAACAACCCGGTTGCCGCCGCGTTGCCGCCGGTGGTCTGCCTGCCGCTGGGCACCCTGCCTGGCGGCCAACCGGTGCTGTCGCTGCTGTTCGAGGAAGCCTTCGCCCAGCGCTGCGGCCGCCAGGCCCTGCTCGATCGGTTGTTCGAAGTGGTGCTGATCCAGATCCTGCGCGCGCTGATGGAAAGCGGCCAGATCCGGGTCGGCCTGCTGGCCGGCATGGCCCATCCGCGCCTGCGCCACGCGCTGGTGGCCATGCACGAGGCCCCGGCCGACGAGTGGACCCTGGAGTCGCTGGCGCAGCGCGCCGGCATGTCGCGCAGCGCGTTTGCCGACAGCTTCCGCGACACCATTGGCAGCACCCCCGGCCACTATCTGCAGGGCTGGCGCACCCGCCTGGTGCAGCAGGCGCTGCGCCGCGGCCATCCGCTCAAGCGCATTGCCATCGAGGTCGGCTACGGCAGCGAGGCCGCGTTGTCGCGTGCGTTCAAGGCGCAGACCGGGCAGTCGCCGCGGCAGTGGAAGCAGGCGGCAGGCACGGCAGTGGCGGCCGCGTCCTGAACCGGGCGCTCAGATTGCCCATTCGCGGTCGGTGGTGAACATGATGGTCAGCCAGCGGTCGGTCGATTCCTCGCCCAGCGCCTGGCCGATCTCATCGCGCAGCCGGTCCCATTCCAGCAGCGCGCGTGGCCGGTCATCGGCGCGCACCACGAAGAACAGCTCGATCTGTTCGCCGCGGCCGACCTTGGCCACGTAGCTGCGGTATTCGAGGAAACCGTGTTTGGCCACGATCGCGCGCGCCACCGCATCCACGTGCGCCTGCAGGTCCGCCGGGGTGATCAGCAGGATGTCCGACAGCGCCTGGCGGACGGTGCCGAGCGGGGCCACGACCACGAACAGGCATACCAGCAGCAGGATCGCCGGATCGATGTACGGCACCAGCCACGCCCAGGCGGTCCCGCCCAGCGCCCAGCCGCCGACGAAGGCAACCAGGTAGGCGGCCGACATGCTGGCGGCCACCACCCAGTTCTTGGCATCCAGGGCGATGAATTCCGAACCGATCGCGCGGTTGGCGCGGCGCACGAACAGCGCCAGCCCGGTTTCGGCGACGATGGACAGCACCGCGAACACGATTGCCGGCCCCAAGGCGATCTGGCGCCCGCCGGAGATCAGCGCGTCCACCGCGTTGACCCCGGCATACAGCGCCGCGCCGATCATCAGACTGCCGCTGACCCCCAGCACGATCGGCTCCAGGTGCCAGAAGCCCATGGTGAAGCGCTGGTTCAAGCGCGACTGCAGCGCCTCCACCTGGGTGGACTGGCTGATCAGCCGTACTACCAGCAGCGACAGCCAGGTCATCACCACATCGATCAGCCCGTAGATGCCATCGAAGATGATCAGCGACGAGTTGGCCAGCAACCCGAACCCCACCGCCGCGGCAGCCATCGCCAGCGAAGCGGCGATCGACAGGCGCAGGACGCCTTGTTCGGTGGTGGGGTCGAAGCGGGCGGGCCGGGTATTGCGCATGGGGTGGGCGAAGCGGGCAGGGGGCCTATTGTGGCCCGGCAGCGCCGCCAGGGGTGGCGGCCGCTGGCAGGGGCGGACCGACGCCGATATCCTGCCGCCAGGGCAGGGCAGCCAGGCGGTTGCCGCCGATACCGCCCCTGGCATCTCGGTTGCGTAACGATCCGCTGCGCAGAATGGGCACACGACCGTGACAATGGGGCCGGCGATGCTGGCCACCGGCAAGGAGAAGCGAGCAATGCAAGCAAGCAATGGACCGTCGGCATTCCACCGCACCCTGGCCGGCCCGGGCCGCGGCTGGGCAGTCCTGGCCCTGAGCCTGGCCCTGGCCCTGGCCGCCTGCCAGGCACCGGAGGCCGCGCCGGCCCCCCACGCCGGCACCACCGCGTCGGCGACGCCTGCCGCCACGGCCGCGCCCGCCGCCGCACCGGCGCCGGCCGCCACCACCAGCGCCGATGCGGATGCCGCCACGGCCGACGACGACCTGCCGGCGCCGCTCCCCGACGATTCCTACCGCAACGCTACGCTGCGCCCCGAGTACAGCGCCTGCGTGGGTGCCAGCGGCGGCGTCACCCCGGCCCTGCAGGCCTGCGGCGATGAAGAGTTCGCCTATCAGCAGGGCCGCCTGCGCGCCGCCTTCGCCACGATCGTGGCTGGTCCCGATGGCAAGGCCAAGGATGCGTTGATGGACGAACAGGCCGCCTATATGGACGACACCGACCGCTACTGCAGCTGGAACCCGGAAGAGGACGGCCAGGGCCAGATGCTGGATGCGCAGTCGTGCCGGATCAACCGTACCGCCAACCGGGCCGACCAGTTGCAGGCCCTCACCTCGAAGTAGCCTCCCTGCAAAGGAGTGTCGGCAATGGATGTGGTCACCCAGGCAAGACAGAAGATGGACGGCTGGCACCGCGGCCAGACCTCGGCGCACTATGAAACCGGCGACCGCGGCCCCGGCCATGTGTCCACCGGGCGGGGCGATCATGGTGGCGTGTCGTATGGCAGCTACCAGTACGCCAGCAACGTGGGCGGCGCGGCCGAGTATGTCGCCCGCTCGCGCTACGGCAGTCAGTTCGCCGGGCTGCAGCCCGGCACGCCGGCCTTCACCGAACGCTGGAGGGAAGTGGCCGCGGCCGACCCTGCCGGCTTTGCCCGCGACCAGCACGACTTCATCCAGCACAAGTACTACGACGTCCAGCTCGGTCGCCTCAAGGACGCCGGCGTGGATCTTTCCGGCCGCGGTCCGGCCGTACAGGATGCGCTGTGGAGCACCTCGGTGCAGTACCGCGGACTTACCCGTTCGGTATTCCAGAAGGGGCTGGCCGAGGCCTACGGCGAAAACTACAGCCTGGCCGCCCTGAACGACGAGCAGATCGTGCGCGCCGTGCAGGATTACAAGCATGCCAACGTGCAGCGGCATTTCCAGAGCTCGCCAACGCAATGGGATGCGCTGCGCGACCGCGCCCTCGACGAGAAGGGCGACCTGGTCGCGCTGGCGCGCTATGACCAGGTCAACCGCGACCCGCAGCGCTACCAGGGCCAGGACTACCAGCAGGCGTTCGGCGAACCGGCACCGCAGCGATCAGGGCGCCGCCCCGGCGCTGCGCCGATGGCCGACGGCATGCTGGTGGCCGGCGAACGCGGCGACGAGGTCGGCGCGCTGCAGGCCAAACTGATCGCGGCCGGCTATACCGGCAGGGAGGGCCAGCCGCTCGCCGCCGATCGGCATTACGGCCCCAATACCGAACACGCGGTACGCGAGTTCCAGCGGGCGCAGGGGCTGACGGTGGACGGCAAGGCCGGCAGCGATACCCTGGCGGCGCTGGCCACGGTGGCGCGCCAGCCGGCCAGCGCGCAACCGGCGGCAGCGGCCGCAACGACGCCGGCCGGCGCCGTGCCGCCTCCGGTCGCGCCGGTCGCCGCCGCACCCGGTGGCGAGCGCATCACCCTGGTGGAGCCGTTCGGCAACCACACCTCCAACCGGGTCATCGCCCATGGCATCTCGGGTGAGCAGGCCTACCGCGACCTGAAGATCCATCACCCCAACACCAACCGCGAGGCCGAGCGTACCGGCGATGCCAGCAAGGCCGACCGGCCCTCGCAGATGGTCGAAGGCAGCCTGGAGACCGTCCGCGAACGCGGCGACCGCAACGGCATTCCGCTGGTCCACAAGGACCTGATCCTGACCGACCCGGACGGCGCCCGCCGGGTGATGATTCCCAACCCGGTGGCCGGCTACGTCCAGGTCAACGCGGACCAGTGGAACTCCATCAGCATCTGGAGCCACCCGGCCGGCGATCCGCAGCGGGAGCTGGTCGGCCAGGTGCTGCACGGCGCCCGCGGCACCACGCCGCACAAGACCGGCGATTTCGTCGAATACGGCGCACCGCTGATCCGCCAGTCCGACGCCGGTACGCCCGGTGCGGTGCATGCGCATATCGAACTGGAGCCGGAGCAGTTCCGCCGCTACCTGGGCGACGTGCTCAACGACCGCATCACCCTGGGCGGCCGGGTCAACGCGCAGGGGCCGCAGACGCCGATGTCCGATGGCGTGCTGATCCAGGGCGAGCGCGGTGACCAGGTCAGGGCGCTGCAGGGAAAACTGTCGGCCCTGGGCTACCAGGCGCCCGATGGCAGGCCGCTGGCCGCCGATGGCATCTATGGCAAGGACACCGTGGCCGCGGTCCGGCAGTTCCAGGCCAACAACGGCCTGGAGGTGGATGGCAAGGCCGGCGGCAGGACCCTGGCGCGCGCCGACGACCCGGCGGCAGCGAGGGCCCAGCCCGCCGCGCCGGCACGTACCGAGCCGGCACCACCGCCGCCGGCCACGGCGCCCAGCATGCGCGACCCCGCCCATCCCGAGCACGCCCGCTTCGGCCAGGCGCTGGAGAAACTGCAGGCGCTGGAACAGCAGCGCGCGCACGGCGGCCTGGCGCCGTTGTTCGCCACCCCCGAACAGACCGAGCGCGCCGCCGGCCAGCTTGCCTACGAAAGCCGCGTGGCCGGCATGCGTCAGATCGACAACGTGGTCGCCCGGCCCGATGGCAGCGGCCTGTTCGCGGTGCAGGGCGCGGTGAACGACCCGGCCTCGCAGCGCATCTTCGTCGACCGCAACCAGGCGCTGTCGCAATCGCTGGAGGCCAGCAGCCGTCAGCTGCAGGACCTGGACAAACAGTTCAGCCCACAGGCGCAGGAACAGGAGCAGGAGCAGGCCCGCGCGCGCGGGCTGTGAGCGCACGGGCGGGGCGATGGCCGCGCCCGTCGTTTTGTTCAGTCAGCCGTTCGCTAGCTGGAAATTCCCTTGGCGATCTGCATGAGCAGTTTTTCGCCGTCTTCGATGCGTGCGCCATCGTCACTGATCAAGGTCAACAGATACGCTCTGTTCGATGTAATCCAACGGAGCTCTGCTTTGCCTCTTCCGTCCTTTGATCGTGCGGTATAGGACCGGGCCGGGGTGCCATTGACCTGAGTATTGAGTGTCTCTCGAATCAATGTGTGCTTCGTCTTTGACGCCACGTAGTCATCTTCGGACAGGATTACCAAGCCGACGTTGGGAACACGATAGGTACGCGAAACGCCTGTAGAGCGGTCCCCACTCACTGTTCCGTTGGGTTCGGTGCTGAGCAACTCTGCCGCTCCGATGGGAGTTCTTGAGATATCCGAAGGCGCATAGGACAAACGGTGCTTCAGCTCCGCGTTGCTTCTTCGAGCAGGGCTTAGGCCTGCGACTACATCAGACGTGGATGGGATGGTGCCTGCTGCAACGTCCAAAGTGCCGCGGCTCCTGCTCTTGATGCCCTCTGCCACGCTCGCTTTGATCGAGGCAGGTGCGTCCATCTCCGCCAGAGAAACAATCTCCACTTGACCCTGGCTGGACGGCATTCGATTTTCCGCAGCCATCCGACTTTCGGTCGCTTGTTGCTGTGCCAGTGATTTCGTCCAGGCCGCCATATCGCGCTGTAGCGTAGCGGAGGGTTGGGGCGGCACGGTGGTCTGTGCGGGCGCCGGCGAAGCAATGCAGGCCAAGGCGAGCACGGCAATTCCAATCTTCATGTCGATCACCATTCCGTAACGCTGCAGTCAACGGTGGACGTTTCGCGGGTGCCGTGCTCAATGAGATTGAAGTTCTCATCCATGAGCATCCAGCTGTGATAACCGTTCACCTTCATAACTTCACTATCGTTGGTGTCGCCTGCGTAATGCCGCCATGAAAGCAACTGATCAGGGCTAGACAACATGTGTGCGGAGATGAGATCTCCCAGCGGAAGATGATCACTCAACGCTGTGCCGTAGAAATTTCGCAGCTGAGGCCTGTCATAGGTGACGGATTCGTTGACGAATCCCAGGCAGTTCGCTCTGCTTAACGTCCCGATATCTGCTGCAGCTGGGGCTGATGCGCTTGCCAGCAGAGCAGTTAAAACAACAGATAGCCTGGATCTTTCCATGTGCATGAGGCTTCCTTTGGACAGTCTTTTTCGCTTAGCTCGTTGTCTATCACCTCGTCCCTGTTGAAACAATCGCGAGTGTCTTGAAGTGAGATTCCGGCCGCAAATGGAACCAGCCTGCAATAGCCAGTCGGAGCGGTAGCCATTGCTGGCATCTGACTAGGTCGGCGGCCGTGTTTCGCAACGTTACGGAGCATCTGGAGACGGAACCCGGTCCGATGCGCTCTCGTCTTTGCGGCGAGCCAAGCCCGACAACGGACAGCGTTCATGCCGAGGGGGTAAACTGTTGATTGCGCTGGCATTGCCAGTGAATCTTGATCCCAGAACGCCCATGACCCAGCCTGCCTCCGACGCTGCGGCACGTTACACCGCCTCCCTGCGCCTGTCCGTCGCCCCGATGATGGACTGGACCGACCGCCATTGCCGGTACTTCCACCGGCTGCTGGCACCGGGTGCGCGGCTGTATACCGAGATGGTGCACGCCAATGCGGTGATCCAGGGCGACCGCGAGCGCCTGCTGGGTTTTGATCGCAGCGAACAGCCGCTGGCCCTGCAGCTGGGCGGCAGCGACCCGGCCCTGCTCGCCCAGGCCGCGCGGATCGCTCAGGACTGGGGCTATGACGAGGTCAACCTCAACTGTGGCTGCCCCTCCGACCGGGTCCAGGCCGGGCGCTTCGGCGCCTGCTTGATGCGCGAACCGGCCCTGGTGGCCGAGTGCGTGGCGGCCATGGCCGGGGCGGTCGAAATCCCGATCACGGTGAAGTGCCGGCTGGGCGTGGATGAAGACAACAGCTACGAAAACTTCCTGAACTTCGTCGATCAATCGGCCAACGCCGGCAGCGCGATGTTTATCGTGCATGCCCGCAACGCCTGGCTGAAGGGGCTGTCGCCGAAGGAAAACCGCGAGGTACCGCCGCTGCGCTACGAGTGGGCCCACCAGCTCAAGGCCGACCGCCCGCAACTGCAGGTCGTGCTCAATGGCGGCCTGGCCACGGTCGAGGCCGCCCAGGCGCAGCTGCCGGCGCTGGACGGGGTGATGCTGGGCCGGGCGGCCTACCACGATCCCTACCTGCTGCACCGGTTGGAGGCCGCCCAGACCGGCGCGCCGCTGCTGCCGCGCGAGGCCTTGCTGCGCGCCATGCGCCCCTACATCGACGAGCAGCTCGGCCGCGGCCTGGCGCTGAAACACATCACCCGCCACCTGCTGGGCCTGTACCACGGCCAGCCCGGCGGCCGCGCGTTCCGCCAGGTGCTCAGCGAGGGCGCGCACCGCGCAGGGGCCGACTGGACCCTGATCGAGCAGGCGCTGGCGGTGACCCGCGCCCAGGCCGAACGGGTCGCAGCGTGAACGGCATCACCCTGCTGACTTGACAAGCAGCACGCTATAGCCGCCAATGTTCACTTAGATGAACGGCATCGAGAGGCAGGCGGAAAAGTTCAGACCGGATTCACTGCGTAAAACCAAGAATTCGCTAAAGATTCGTAAAGTGCCGGCCTCGGCGGGCAGTTGTCGATTCACACATTTTGAACGTTTTGCCGCGCTCCGCTAGGATCAGACCGATGTTCTCCGTGACCTGCCACCGCCATGTTGTCGTCCTCGCCCTGCTGGCGACGGGCGCCGCTGCCGCCATCGGCAGTGTCGCGGCGCAGGAACCACCGGAGCCGGCCCGTGCCGAGATGGTCCGGGCCGCGCGCGGTGCCCCGCAGGAGCGTTCGCTGTCCGATGCGGTGCGCCGCGTCCAGCGCACCACCGGCGGCCACATTCTGGGCGCCGAGCGGGTGCCGTTCGACGGGCGCGACATCAACCGGGTCAAGTACATGGACGACCGGGGCCGGGTCCGCTACATGGACGACGCCGCGCCATCGCGTTCACAGCCCCGCCCCCCGCGTTCGGATATGTCATCACTACGCGGCGATAACCCCTGAACGGGGATAGTTGTCCGCAGTCATCTGTTTGTCACCCACTGGCCCCGGCCATACCCAGGAAACTAGGGAGAGTTCATGCGTATCCTTCTGGTCGAAGACGAAGCCCCGCTGCGGGAAACACTGGCAGCCCGGCTCAAGCGCGAAGGCTTTGCCGTCGATGCCGCGCAGGACGGTGAGGAAGGTCTGTACATGGGCCGCGAAGTGCCGTTCGACGTCGGCATCATCGATCTGGGCCTGCCCAAGATGTCGGGCATGGAACTGATCAAGGCGCTGCGCGACGAGGGCAAGAAATTCCCGGTGCTGATCCTCACTGCCCGCTCAAGCTGGCAGGACAAGGTCGAGGGCCTCAAGCAGGGCGCCGACGACTACCTGGTCAAGCCGTTCCATGTCGAAGAACTGCTGGCCCGCGTCAATGCGCTGCTGCGCCGTGCCGCCGGCTGGAGCAAGCCGACCCTGGAATGCGGCCCGGTCGCGCTGGATCTGGCCGCGCAGACGGTCAGCGTCGCCGGCAGCAACGTGGACCTCACCAGCTACGAGTACAAGGTGCTCGAATACCTGATGATGCATGCCGGTGAACTGGTCTCCAAGGCCGATCTCACCGAGCACATCTACCAGCAGGATTTCGACCGCGACTCCAACGTGCTGGAAGTGTTCATCGGCCGCCTGCGCAAGAAGCTCGATGCCGACGGCGAACTCAAGCCGATCGAAACCGTGCGTGGCCGCGGCTATCGGTTCGCGATTCCGCGCAACGAGGGCTGAGCCGCTAAACCGGCGATTGAATGATGTCAGGCCGTCTGTGGTTCTTTAAACGCTGGCGGCCGCGCTCGCTGCAGGCGCGCCAGTTGCTGGCCGCCTCGGTGGGCCTGGTGGCGTTCCTGGCGATCGCCGGCTACGCGCTGGATGCGGCCTTTGCCGATACCGCGCGCGCCAACCTGCAGGAACGCCTGAAGAACTACGCCCGCGCCTATGCGGCCGGGATCGACTTCACCCGCGACCGCTCGCTGTACATCCGCGAGCAGCCGCCGGATCCGCGTTTCGACACGCCAGGCAGCGGCCTGTACCTGCAGGTGGTGATGCCCGAAGGCAAGGGCAATTCGTTGTCGGCCGAAGGCCCGATGCTGCCTACCGCCGGGCTGCTGGCCCCACGCCAGGAAGTGTTCGAAGGTCCTTTGCCGATGATCCAGATCGATGGCAGCCCCGGCGCGGTCTACCGCTACGGTTGGGGCCTGGTGTGGGACGCCGACGCCGACCCGGCCACCGAATTCCCGTACACCATCTACGTGATGGAAGACTCGCGCGCGCTGGGCGCGCAGCTGCGCGTGTTCCGCGGCCGGGTCTGGTTCTGGATGGGCGGCGCCGGCCTGATCCTGCTGATGCTGCAGACCGTGATCCTGCAATGGAGCCTGCGCCCGATGCGGCGGGTGATCACCGAGTTGACCAAGGTCCAGCGCGGTGAAACCGAGCGCATGAGCGAGCGTCATCCGCGCGAGCTGGAACCGCTGACCGACAGCATCAATGCCTTCATCGAGAGCGAGCGCGAGAACCTGGAGCGCCAGCGCAACACCCTGGCCGACCTGGCGCACAGCCTGAAGACCCCGCTGGCGGTGCTGCGTACCCAGCTCGACAGCGGCGCGCACGACCAGGACCTGCGCGAGGAATTTGACGTGCAGCTGCGGCGCATGAACAACCTGGTGTCCTACCAGCTGGCGCGCGCGGCCTCGTCGGGCCACAAGCTGTTCTCGGCGCCGTTGCCGATCGAGTCCAATGCCGAAGAAATCGTGCGGGGGCTGGAAAAGGTCTACGCCGGCAAGGGCGTGCTGTGCGAGTTCGACATCGATGCCGCCGCGCGCTTCCATGGCGAGCCCGGCGACCTGCAGGAACTGCTCGGCAACCTGCTGGAGAACGCCTTCAAGTGGGCCAACCGGCGCGTGCTGCTCACCGCCAGGCCGCTGCCGGCGCCGGGCGCGCGCCGCCCCGGGCTGGTGCTGTCGGTGGACGACGATGGCCCGGGCATCGCCCCGGAGGACATCGCCAAGGTGCTGCAGCGCGGTGTGCGCGGCGATGAGCGCGTACAGGGCCACGGCATCGGCCTGTCGATCGTGCAGGACCTGATCAAGGACTACCGCGGCGAACTGCAGGTCAAGCGTTCGCCCGAGCTGGGCGGGGCGCGCTTTGAAGTGCAGCTGCCGCCGGGGCCGTGACCACCGCGCGCATCGACCAACGGTCGATGCCTACCCGCCAGGCGCCGACGTCATCGACCCGCCGGATGTCGCCGCCATCCAACCGCCGGTCATCGACCCCATCTACCCGGTAGGTACCGACCGTTGGTCGGTACCGGCAAACCCCGGCGGAGCCCCATAGAACCGGCGCAGATGCGCGGCCACCGTCGGCAGTTCCTGCTCAAGCAGGTCCGGCGCGGAAAAATGGTATTCGGTGGCCACCGCGAAGAATTCTTCCGGCGCCTCGGCCGCATATGGGTCGATACGCGTCGGCCGGCCGGCATCCACCCGTGCGCAGAAGCCATCGTAGGCCGCCTGGAAATCGGCGGCCCATTGCTTCTGCCAGGTTCGCGGCAGCGGCGGGGTGCCGTCGATCGCCCCGTCCAGCGCGTCGATCTTGTGCGCCATCTCATGCACCGCCACGCAATAGCCGGCATGCGGGTCGGCGATGTCGGCCTGGATGTCGGCCCAGGACAGGATCAACGGACCACTGTCCCAGGATTCGCCGATCAGCTCGTCGTCCCACTCATGCAGCACGCCGGCGGCATCGACATGGCTGCGCTGCACCCGGAACGCATCGGGGTAGACGATCAGCTGCGACCAGCCGCGCAGGCCGATCTCGCCCAGTTCCAGCAGCGGCAGGCAGCACAACGCCGCCAGCAGCACGCCATCGGCCTGGTCCAGCTGCAGGCCGCCGACCGGGCTGATGGTCTTTTCGTGCAGGAAGCGCGCGCTCAGCGCGGCCAGGCGCTCGCGCCGCGGCGCATCCAGCGCCTGCAACCACGGGCCGCGCTGGCAGGCCTGCTGCCACAACGCCGGATCAATCGTGCGCGGCGTGCGCCGCAACCAACCCCACATGCGTTCGATCAGCGGAACATGCCGGGCAGGAAACTGTGCCATTTCGGGGCGCGCAGGCGCGGCAGCACATCGTCATCGCCGCCGCCGCCGCTGCTGGTACCGCCGCTGGCTGCCGGCTTGGCCGTGGCCGGCGCGCGCGCCGCCGGGGCCGCCGATGCGGGGGGAGTACGTTCGTTGTCGGTCGGCGAATACACACAGCCACCCCGCCCCGAACTGGTCAGCGCATCGGAAGCATGCGCGGCCATGGGAGCCATCAGCAGGATCAGGCAGGGGGCGAACGGGCGCATCGTCGACATCCGTAGGAACGGGACAGTCTTCGATTCTAGCCCGATTCAGCGGCCGCGTTGGAAGACCGCCCGGCGGGCACCGGGCGCGGCTTTCCCGCATAATTTTGCCGATTACCTGATGGAAGCTGCCGTGGACGACCGCCAACTGCTGGCCAAACTGGGCGCCGGGCGCCTGTCCGGCGATGCACTGGCCCGCGAGCTGGGCCACACCCGCGCTGCAATTTGGAAGCGAATTCAAGGGCTTAGGGCTTCCGGCATTGCCATCGACGGGCGCGCCGGGGACGGCTACCAGTTGCAGCAGACCCTGGACCTGCTCGATGCCGACACCTTGCATGCTGCGCTGCCGGCGACGCTGGTACCGCTGTTGGCCTCGCTGGAGATCGCCTGGAGCGTGGGTTCGACCAACAGCGAATTGCTGCGCTGCAGCGCGCCTGAGCGCGGCTCGGCGGTGCTGCTGGCCGAGCGCCAGACCGGCGGCCGTGGCCGTCGCGGCCGGGCCTGGTCCTCGCCGCTGGCCGCCCATGTCTACCTGTCGGTGCTGCGCGGCTTCGCCGGCGGGCTGTCGCGGCTGGGCGGGCTGAGCCTGGTGGCCGGCGTGGCGGTGGCCGAGGCGCTGCGCGCGCAGGGCTTTGCCGGGATGGCGCTGAAATGGCCCAACGATCTGGTGGTCGATGGCCACAAGCTGGGCGGCCTGCTGGTCGAGGGCGGCGGCGAGTTCGCCGGCCCGGCCCGCGCGGTGATCGGGCTGGGCGTCAACGTACGCATGCCGGCCCTGTTCGCCGCGCAGATCACCCAGCCCTGGACCGACCTGGCCACCCTGGCCGGCGCCCGCGCGGTCGACCGCAACGCGGTGGTGGCCGGCATCCTGGCCCGCCTGCTGCCGGCGCTGGAGGCCTTCGAGGCCGATGGCCTGGCCCCGTTCCTGCCGCGCTATGCCGCGCTGGACTGCCTGGCCGGCCGCGCGGTGCGGGTGCAGGAGGGCGATGACTGGTACGAGGGGCAGGCACTGGGCCTGGCCGACGACGGCGCGCTGCGCGTGCGCATCGGCGGCAGCGAGCGGCTGTTCCATGCCGGCGAAGTCAGCGTGAGGGCGCAATGAGCGACTGGTTGTTCGACCTGGGCAATTCGCGGTTCAAGTTCGCCCCGTTGCTGGACGCGCGGGCCGGTGCGGTGCAGGCCTGGCCGCACGGTGTCGAGGCGATGCCGGCGCCGGCCCTGGCCGCCCTGCCGCAGGGCGACACCGCCTATGTGGCCAGCGTGGCCGCACCGACGCTGACCGCGGCGATGCTGGCCGTGCTGCAGGCGCGGTTCGGCCGGGTGCAGGTGGTGCGTACCACCGCCGAGCATGCCGGCGTGCGCATCGCCTATGCCGACCCGGCCAGGTTCGGGGTGGACCGGTTCCTGGCCCTGCTGGCGGCGGCGCAGCGCCAGCAGCCGGTGATCGTGGCCGGGGTGGGCACCGCGCTGACCATCGACCTGCTCGACGCCGATGGCCGCCACCACGGCGGCCGCATCGCCGCCTCGCCCACCACCATGCGCGAGGCGCTGCATGCGCGCGCCGTGCAGCTGCCGGCCAGCGGCGGCGATTACCGCGAATTCGCCGATGACACCGCCGATGCGCTGGCCTCCGGCTGCGATGGTGCGGCGGTGGCGCTGATCGAACGCAGCCGCGTGCAGGCCGCCGGCGTGCTCGGCAGCCTGCCGACCCTGCTGGTGCACGGTGGCGGCGCGCCGGCGCTGCTGCCGCTGCTGGCCGATGCGCAGTTCCAGCCGTCGCTGGTGCTGGACGGCCTGGCGCGCTGGGCGGTGCACCAGCCACCGGCGGCACGGTAGGATCGCCCGCATGCTTACCCGTGCCCTGATCGTCGTGCTGGTCATCCTCAACCTGGGGGTGGCGCTGTGGTGGATGCTGCGTGGCGAACCGGTGCCGCCGGCGCCCGAACCGGCGCGTGGCGTCGCGCAACTGCAGCTGCTGCCGGCGGTGTCCACGCCGGCACCGGCCGTTGCCGCCGCACCCACCGCAGCGCTGGATGATGTGACCCCCGCCGCCACGCCTGCGCCAGCCGCCGCCCCCGCAACTCCAGCGCCCAGCCCGACGCCCGTGGCGCCCGCCGCGGCGCCTGCCACGGCCACCGCAGTCATTGCGCCGGCCGTGGCACCCCCGCCGCCCACTGCCGCACCGGTGCCCGCGCAATGCCTGAGCCTGGGGCCGTTCGCCGACCGTGCCGCCGCCCAGGCCGCGCAGGCCAAGGCGGGTTCGCTGCTGCGCGGCGCCCGCCTGCGTGAGGTCGCCGACGCCGGTGCCACCCGCTACCGGGTGGTATTGCCGGCCGCGGCCAGCCGCGAAGAAGCCCAGGCCACGGTCAAGCGCATCGTGGCGGCCGGCCTGAGCGACTACTACATCATTGCCCAGGGCGAAGAAACCAATGCCATCGCGCTGGGCCAGTACCGCAACCGCGAAGGCGCCGACCGGCGCATGGCCGCGCTCAGCGCCGCCGGCTTCAACGCCCGGCTGGTGGCCAGCGGCGGCGATGGCAGCGCGCAGTGGTGGCTGGATGCGACCCTGGCCGGCCAGGCCGACCCGGCCGGTGCCCGCCAGCGCAGCGGTGCGGCACAACAGCGTTCGCTGGATTGCGCGCGCTTGCGCTAGAATCCGTGGTCCGCGACGGCCCCGTGCCGCTCGCCGTGCCGATGCCGGCATAGCTCAGTTGGTAGAGCAACCGCCTTGTAAGCGGTAGGTCCCCAGTTCGAATCCGGGTGCCGGCACCACCATCGACCCCACGTGACGTCTACCGGCCAAGGTGACGTTTACCGACCTGCGTGATGTCTACCGACCTGCGTGTCGTCTACCGACCAACGGTCGGTAGCTACCTGCTGCACCGCCGCAGGTAGCGGGGGGCTGCGCTGGCTAGACTGTGCTCCTTTGCAATGGAGCAGCAGCGATGGCGATGTATTCCCCGGTTTCCCTGATCGGCGTTCCCACCGACATCGGGGCCGGCCACCGTGGTGCGGGGTTGGGCCCCGATGCGCTGCGCATTGCCGGCCTGGCCGAAGCGCTGACCGCCCGCGGCGTGGACGTGCGCGACCTGGGCAACCTGGACGGGCCGCGCAACCCCTGGACCGCGCCGGTGCAGGGTTACCGCCACCTGGACGAAGTAGTGGCCTGGAACCGCGCGCTGATGGACGCCACCTATGCCGAACTACAGGCCGGGCGCATGCCGATCATGCTCGGCGGCGACCATTGCCTGGGCATCGGCTCGATCACCGCGGTGGCGCGCTGGTGCCGCGAGCAGGGCAAGACCCTGCGCGTGCTGTGGCTGGACGCGCATTCGGATTTCAACACCAGCGAGGTGACGCCGTCGGGCAATGTGCATGGCATGCCGGTGGCCTGCCTGTGCGGCCTCGGCCCGGATGCGTTGACCCGGCTGGGTGGCGATGCGCCGGCGATCCGCCCGCAGCAGGTGCACCAGATCGGCATCCGTTCGGTGGACCAGGAGGAAAAACGCCTGATCAAGCAGCACCAGGTGGACGTGTACGACATGCGCTACATCGATGAGGCGGGCATGAAGCGCACCATGGAAGCGGCGCTGCAGGGCATCGATGCCAACACCCACCTGCACGTGAGTTTCGATGTGGACTTCCTCGACCCGAGCATCGCCCCGGGCGTGGGCACCACCGTGCCCGGCGGGGTCAACTACCGCGAGGCGCAGCTGGTGATGGAGATGATCGCCGACACCGGGCGCATGGGCTCGCTGGATATCGTCGAGTTGAATCCGCTGCTGGACAACCGCAACAGCACCGCCGTGCTGGCGGTGGACCTGGTGGAAAGCCTGTTTGGCAAATCCACCCTGATGCGCGACTGAGGCCCGCCGGCGGGTCTTTCCGGCGGCTGGCTGAACAGCGGCGGCGTGCGTTCACATGAACTGCACGCCGCTGCCGCCAGATTGCATCTCACGCGGCGGCAGTGTCGGCGACGGCATCGACGCCACCGCGATCAGGAAGAGGAGCAATCATGAAGCGCGTCATTTCCCTGTTGCTGTTGGGTCTGTTTTCCACGGCCATGCTCAGTGGCTGCAACACCATGGCCGGTGCTGGCAAGGACATGCAGAAAGCCGGTGAGAAGGTCGAGGACAAGGCAGGCGACTGCAGCGACGGCAAGTGCTGACCGCACTGGCAGCTCATCTGACAGGTGGGACCGGATTTCGGTGTCGAATTGAATAAACAGGAGAACCCCATGAAGCGTGTTATCGCACTGATGCTGTTGTCGATGTTCTCGGTGGCCGTGCTGTCGGGCTGCAACACCGTTGCCGGTGCCGGCAAGGATGTGCAGAAGGCTGGCGAGAAGGTTGAAGACGCTGCCAAGGGCAACTGATCCACCGATCAGTGCCGCAATGAAAAAGGCCGGGGATTTCCCCGGCCTTTTTTCTTGCCTGTCGTGGGGTGCCGGGCCAGCGCCCGTTCAAGCAGGTGAGCGCGCGTTTCATCCGCGCTTGACCGTCGCCAAACGTCGTCGGCCGCAAGCTGTCTGCACGGCGATGATGCCGTTGCAACCCAAGGAAGCGAACCCATGAACAAAGACATCATTTCCGGCAAGTGGACCCAGCTCAAGGGCAAGGCGCAGGCCAAGTGGGGCGACCTGACCGACGACGATTTCAAGGTGGCCGAAGGCAACGCCGAGTACCTGGCCGGCCGCCTGCAGGAACGCTACGGCTGGGCGCGCGACCGCGCCGAAACCGAGGTGCGTGACTTCGAACAAGCCATGCGCAAGGAATATCCGGATTACCACTGATGCCGTTGTAACGGTGCAGTGAGGCGGCGTTGGCCGCCGGGGGTATGACAACAGGCGGGCCGCTCATGCGGCCCGCCTGTTGTTTTGCGGCCCGGCCAGGATTCAGCGCCAGCCGCGCGCCGGCGGATCGGGCACGTAGCTGTTCGGGAACGCCTGCGGTGCCTCTTCGCCACGCGGCAGCCGGGCCGGCATGATGCCGCGCGCGATCAGGTTGCGCGCGCTGTCGTAGCGCACGTCCACGCGCTGGGCGGGCATGCTGCTGGCGCGTTCGAAGCTGGTGTTGTCCACCAGCGAGGTCTCGCGCTGGCCATGGCCGGTGCCCAGCTGCGGGGCCGGTGCGGCGCGTTCAGCGCTGGACGCCATGTCCGCGGCTGCTTCGCCCTGGATCTGGCGGCGCAGGGCCGGGCGCCCGGGCCGCGCGATCGGCGGCGCTGCCGGCTCCGGCAGGTAACGGCTGGCCTCGTTGAACACCGCGATGCCGATCACCCCGATGTTGTCGGCGCGGCCGGTGCGTGCGGCGTAGCTGCGGCCGGGGTCGGTGAACACGAACTGGGCCACTTCCCGGGACGATTTGCGCCAGCCGCTGATGTCGGCGGTCTGCCACGGGTCGAGCACATAGCCGGTCTGGGCGGGGCCGGCGACCTCGCCGGTGATCGCGTTCAGGCCATCCACCGACAGCACCACCAGCACCCGCTGGCCGCTGTCGTTGTGCAGCCGCACGCTGTAGCGATGGCCCTGGCGGCCGGCCACCCAGCGTTGCGGGCCCTGGCGGTACTGGTCCAGCAACTGTCCGGCATCGCGGTCCAGGATCTGCAGCGACACCGGGCCGGCATCGTTGCGCGGGGGCGCCACACGGGTGAAGCCGCACAGCATCAGCACGGCCAGCAGGGGCAGGGTCAGGCGTTTCATGGCAGGCATCCGGGGTCAGGTAGGGGATTGAACGCGCCAGCCCGGCCAACGGGGTTGCACGCGGGCAGGTAAACTGGGGGCGTTCAACTGTCCGTAATGATTTCCCTATGACCACCCGCGTTCTTACCGGCATCACCCCCTCCGGCACCCCCCACCTGGGCAACTACGTGGGCGCCATCCGTCCGGCCATCGCGGCCAGCCAGGCGTCGGGCATCGAGAGCTTCTTCTTCCTGGCCGACCTGCACAGCCTGATCAAGGCGCAGCAGCCGGAGCGGACCCAGCGTTCGACCCTGGAGATCGCCGCCAGCTGGCTGGCCTGTGGCCTGGACCCGGACAAGGTGTGGTTCTACCGGCAGAGCGACATCCCCGAAACCACCGAGCTGATGTGGTTCCTGACCGTCATCGCCGGCAAGGGCATCCTCAACCGCGCCCACGCCTACAAGGCGGCGGTGGACAAGAACCGCGAAGAGCAGCTCGACGACGATGCCGGGGTCAGCGCGGGCCTGTTCATGTATCCGGTGCTGATGGCCGCCGACATCCTGATCTTCAAGGCCAACCGTGTGCCGGTCGGCCGCGACCAGATCCAGCACATCGAGATGGCGCGCGATTTCGCCCAGCGCTTCAACCACGTCTACGGCAGGGAGTACTTCCCGTTGCCGGAGGTGGTGATCGACGAGCAGGTGGCCACCCTGGCCGGCCTGGACGGGCGCAAGATGAGCAAGAGCTACCACAACACCATTCCGCTGTTCGCCCCGCGTGCGGAGCTGAAGAAGCTGGTGTTCTCCATCCTCACCGATTCGCGTGCACCGGGCGAGCCCAAGAGCACCGAGGGCTCGGCGCTGTTCCAGATGTACCAGGCCTTCGCCAGCGCCGAGCAGACGGCTGCATTTGCGCAGGCATTTGCCGACGGCATCAGCTGGGGCGATGCCAAGCAGCAGCTGTTCGAGCGCATCGATGCCGAACTGACCCCGCTGCGCGAACGTTACGACGCGCTGATGGCCGAGCCGCACAAGATCGAGGCGCTGCTGCGCCGGCGTGGCCAGCAGCTGCGCGAGCAGTACGCGGTGCCGTTGCTGGCCGAACTGCGCCACGCGGTGGGCCTGCGCGACCTGTCCAGCGCCGGCGGCCTGGCCGGCGACGATGACAGCGTGGCGCGCGCGGCACCGCCGTTGTTCAAGCAGTATCGCGAGAAGGATGGGCGCTTCTATTTCAAGCTGCTGGACGGCGATGGCAGCCTGCTGATCCAGAGCGGCGGCTTCGATTCGCCGCGCGATGCCGGCCAGCTGATCGGGGTGCTCAAGCAGACCGAACACGGTGACGGCCTGCAGAGCGAGCTGTTCAAGCTGGAAGCCGAAGTGGACGTGGTGCTGGCCGCGTTGCAGGCGCTGCGCGAGTAGTGCCGGCCGCTGGCCGGCTTCCCACGGAACGCGGCATCGCGAGGAGCCGGCCGGCGGCCGGCACCACCCGGGCGCGGCCACTCAAGCTCCATGGCATGATGCGGGCATCCTGAAGGGGAGACTGCGATGGCCTGGTTGTCGTTGTTGTTGTTCCTGCCCTGGTTCGCGTTGCTGGGCACCCTGTTCTGGCTGTTCCCGCGGCAACCGCGGCACGCGGCGCGGCGCCTGTTCGATGCTGTCACGCTGCTGGTGGCCCTGGTGCTGAGCATCGCCGCGATGCTGTGGGGCCACCACATCGGCGTGGTGCAGGATGACGCCGGGCCGATCTGGCGCCAGGTGCTGGCCGTGCTGTACGCCTACGGCGCCTTCCTGGCAGCGATGACGGCCGCGATCGTGCTGCGCGCCTCGTGGCTGGCGCGGCGTGCGACCAAAGCCGCATCGAAGCCGGTGCACGGATCGCCCTAAGATGGGGCGAACTTCGCCAGGGAAGCACCGATGTCCGTCGACCCCAGCATCCACACCATCGACACGGCGTTCCAGCGCGATGATTTCGATGCCGCCTACCTGATCGTCGAGCACGGCCGTGCGGCGTTCATCGACTGCGGCACCGGGTTGTCGGTGCCGGCGATGCTGGCTGCGCTGGCGCGCGCCGGCTGCACGCCCGAGGCGGTGGACTGGCTGATCCTCACCCATGTGCACCTGGACCATGCCGGCGGCGCCGGCCTGCTGATGCAGCAGCTGCCCAATGCCCGCCTGCTGGTGCACCGGCGTGGCGCGCCGCACATGATCGACCCGGCGCGGTTGATCGCCGGCGCCACCGAGGTCTACGGCGAGGAGGAAATCGCGCGCAGCTATGGGCCGATCCTGCCGGTGGCCGCCGCGCGCGTGGTGGTCGCCGACGACGGCCACCGGCTCGACCTGGCCGGGCGCCCGCTGCTGTGCCTGGATACGCCCGGGCATGCCAGGCACCACCTGTGCGTGTGGGATGCGCGCAGCCGCAGCTGGTTCACCGGCGACACCTTCGGGCTGTCCTACCGCGAGCTGGATAGCGACCGCGGCGCCTTCATCGTGCCGACCTCCTCGCCGGTGCAGTTCGAGCCCGAACCGCTGAAACAGTCGATCGCGCGGATGCTGGCCTACCAGCCGCAGGCGATGTACCTGACCCACTACGGGCGGGTGGAACAGGTGCCGGCGCTGGCCGCGCAGCTGGTCGAGCAGATCGATGCGATGGTCGGGATCGCCCGGCAATGCGATGGCCGCCCGGACCGTCACCGCTGCCTGGTCGCGGCGTTGACCGCGCTGTACCTGGAGCGCGCGCAGGTGCATGGCTGCAGGCTGGACGATGCACAGGTGGCCGCGGTGCTGGCCATGGACATCGAACTCAACGCGCAGGGCCTGGCTTGCTGGCTGGATCGTGACCGGCGCTGAACGCAGCATCCGGTCATGCAAGTGTCACGTTACACTTTGGCATTCCGTTTTCCGCCTGGTGTCTGCCGTGAATCCGATGCGCATGCTGCTGCTGTCGTCCTGCCTGTTCGTGGGCGGCCTGGCCCACGCGGCCAATGACCTGCCCGGCGGCGGCATCGACCCGCAGGCGCTGTCGCGGCACGTACGCATCCTGGCCTCCGATGAATTCGAAGGCCGCGCGCCGGCCAGCCCCGGCGAAGAGCGCACCGTCCAGTACCTGATCGAAGAATTCAGCAAGTACGGCCTGCAGCCCGGTGGCGTGGATGGCAGCTGGGTGCAGCCGGTGCCGATGGTGCGCGCCCAGGTCGATGGCCCGGTGCGTGCGCAGCTGCGCCAGAAGGGCAAGTCGCGCGCGCTGGTCAATGGCGAGGATGTCACCCTGCAGAGCCTGCGCCCGCAGCAGGCGGTGGACATCCAGGACGCACCGCTGGTGTTCATCGGCTACGGCATCGATGCGCCCGAGCGGCAGTGGGACGACTACAAGGACGTCGACCTGCACGGCAAGATCGCCGTGGTACTGATCAACGATGCCGATTTCGAAGCCGACCGCTCCGGCGCCTTCGACGGCAAGGCGGTGACCTATTACGGCCGCTGGACCTACAAGTTCGAGGAAGCCGCACGGCGCGGCGCGCAGGGCGTGCTGATCGTGCATGAGACCGCCCCGGCCGCCTATGGCTGGGCCACGGTGAAGAGTTCGGGCACCTCGCCGCTGTTCGACATCGAGCGCAGCCCCGAACAGGCGCTGGCCCAGCACGTGCCGGTGCGCGGCTGGATGCAGCGCAGCCTGGCCGAGCAGTTGTTCGCCGCTGCCGGGCTGGATTTCGACGCCGAAAAGCGCCGCGCGATGACCGCCGCGTTCAAGCCGGTCGCGCTGGGCGATGCCACCTTGTCGGTGGCGTTCAAGCTCAAGCGCGAGCAGGTGGTCACCCGCAACGTGGTGGCCAAGCTGCCCGGCGGTGCGCATGCCGATGAAGCGGTGATCTTCTCGGCGCACTGGGATGCCTTCGGCATCGGCCAGCCCGATGCCAAGGGCGACCGCATCCGCCGTGGCGCGATCGACAACGCCACCGGCGTGGCCACCGTGCTGGAACTGGGCCGGGTATTCGCCGCCGGCCCGCAGCCGCAGCGCAGCCTGTATTTCGTCGCGCTCACCGCCGAGGAAAAGGGCCTGCTCGGTGCCAGCTACTACGCCGCGCACCCGCTGGCGCCGCTGGACAAGACCGCGGCGGTGATCAATATCGAGATGTTCAGCCCCGATGGCCCAACCCGCGACATCGCCTCGTGGGGCAAGGGCCGGGTGTCGCTGGAAGGCGATCTTGAACGCGTGGCCAAGGCCCGCGGCCGCCGCTACTCGCCGGACCCGAACCTGGAAGCCGGCTTCTTCTACCGCGCCGACCACTTCGCCTTCGCCCGCCTGGGCGTGCCGGCGATCACCATCGGGCCGGGGCTGGACATGCGCGAGGGCGGCGTGGAAAAAGGCCGCAAGCTGCGCGACGCCTATTTCGCCGCCTGCTACCACCAGGCCTGCGACGCCTGGACGCCCGGCTGGGATGCCAGCGGCCATGCCGCCGATACCCTGCTGGTCTACGACCTGGGCGCCGAACTGGCCAACAGCCGCCGCTGGCCGCACTGGGAAGAAGGCTCGGAGTTCCGCGCAGCGCGTGACAAGACCGAGTCCGCACGCCGCTGAGGGGGACGCGTCATCGCATGCGCGCTGCCGCCCCACGCCTTGCTGCGCAAACCGTGGGCCCCTCTTGCCAGCACCCAGACCCCTGCCGCTTCGCGGCCGCCCCCTGACTCAGGGGGCTCCGCTCTCCAGATGGACCGCGGCAGGTGTCCGTTGGTCGCTACGGGTAGTGCCGGCCGCTGGCCGGCTCCCGACAACCCCTGAGATAGCAGGCTATTTGCGGGTGCCGTCCAGCCAGTTCGGCCCCTTGTTCTTCAGGAAGAACACGTACACCACCAGCGACACGGCGATCACCGCGGTGACATAGATGGCGAACTGGGCGACATGGCCGGTCTTCAACGCGGCCTGGTACAGCAACGGCGCGGTGCCGCCGAACAGCGAGTTGGCCACCGCATAGCCGAAGCCCACGCCCAGCGCACGCACGTGGGTGGGGAACAGTTCGGCCTTCACCACCGCGTTGATCGAGGTATAGCCGGTGAGGATGACAAAGCCGATCGCCAGCACCACGAAGGCCATCAGCGGGTCGTGCTGGTTGGGCAGCTCGGTGACCAGGTACCAGCTGTACAGCACGCCGCCTACGCCGAAGAACACCAGCAGGCTCTTGCGCCCGACCATGTCCGACAGCCAGCCGCCGATCGGCTGCAGCAGCATCAGGAAGGTCAGCACGCCCAGGTTGATCAGCGTCCCGGTCATCACATCGTCGCCGGCGAAGGCGCTCTGGATCATCTTCGGCCCGTTCACCGAGTAGGTGTAGAACGCCACGGTGCCGCCGGCGGTGATCAGGAAGCACAGCAGCAGCGGGCGCCACTGGTGCACGAACAATTCGTACATCGAGCCCGAGGCCTTGGCGCGCCCTTCCTTGGCCGCCTCGATCGAGGCCTCGCCCAGCGATTCGTCCATGCTGCGGCGCAGCCAGAACACCACGATCGCGGCGATGCCGCCGATGCCGAAGGCGATGCGCCAGCCCCACTCGGAAATCTGCGGCTTGTCCCAGAAGGTCAGCATGCCCAGCAGGGTCAGCTGCGCCAGCACATGGCCGCCGACCAGGGTGACGTAGTGGAACGAGGACAGGAAACCGCGGCGGCCGGGGATGGCCGCCTCGGACATGTAGGTGGCGCTGGTGCCGTACTCGCCGCCGGTGGCAAAGCCCTGCAGCAGCCGCGCGAACAACAGGATCACCGCCGCCCAGATGCCGATCTGCCCGGCATTGGGGGTGATGGCGATCAGGAACGAGCAGCCGGCCATCACCGATACCGACACCGTCAGCGCCAACCGGCGCCCGTAGCGGTCGGCGAAGCGGCCGAAGTACCACGCCCCGATCGGGCGCATCAGGAAGGTGGCCGCGAAGATCGCCCACACGTACATGGTGGAATTCTTGTCGGCGGCCGAGAAGAACTGCGACTCGAAATAGACCGCGAACACCGAGTAGACGTAGACGTCATACCACTCGACCAGGTTGCCGGCCGAACCCTTGAGCGTGTTGGAGATCGAACGCCGCAGCGCGGCACGCTCCGGTGGCGCGGTGGCGGAAGCAGGGGAGATGCTCATGCAGGAAACGGTCCTCTACGGAATCGGTACGGTCGGAAAGCTGCCGGAGGCGGGCAGCCTGGCCCTGAGGGTAACCACTTCGGCTTACAGGATGTGTGAGCGGATACAGCATGCCGTTTTCCGGGGTGATAACCGACAGCCCGTGGCCTAAAATCCATGTTCTCCCGGATGGCGCTGCCCCCATGTCCTCAGCTGAACCCACCGCGGCCGCTCCCCGTAGCGGCCTGGTCGCATTGGCCTTGCTGCTGGTGTACGTGGTCTGGGGGTCCACCTATCTGGGGATCCGGCTGGCGCTGGAGGGCGGCGCGCTGCCGTTGACCACGGTGTCCGGTGCGCGTTTCATCATCGCCGGCTCGCTGATGTATGCGGTGCTGCGCTGGCGCGGGATGCCGGCGCCGACCCGGCGCCAGTGGCGCAATCTGGCGATCATGGGCCTGACCATGCTGGTGCTGGGCAACGGCATGGTGGTGCTGGCCGAACGCACGGTGTCCTCGGGCCTGGCCGCCACGGCGGTGGCGTCGGTGCCGCTGTGGATGGCGCTGTTCGGGGCGCTGCGCGGGCAGCACGCCAGCCGTGGCGAATGGCTGGGCATCGCGATCGGTTTCGTCGGGGTGGTCTGGCTCAATGCCGGCAGCAGCCTGACCGCCTCGCCGCAGGGCCTGGTCCTGCTGCTGGTGGCGCCGATCGGCTGGGCGTTCGGCTCGGTCTGGGCGCGCGGCCTGGACCTGCCGGCGCCGTTCATGACCGCCGCCGGGCAGATGCTGTGCGGCGGGGTGATGCTGGTGGCGCTGGGGCTGGCCAGCGGCGAGCGCCCCACCCAGTGGCCGAGCCTGGATGGCCTGCTGGCGGTGGCCTACCTGTGCGTGTTCGGTTCGATCGTGGCCTTCACCGCCTACGTGTGGCTGCTGCACAACGTGCGCCCGGCGCTGGCCGGCAGCTACGCCTACGTCAACCCGGTGATCGCGGTGGTGCTGGGCGCGATCATCGGCCACGAGCGGTTTGGCGCGCATGACCTGCTGGCGATGGGGGTGATCCTGGCCGGCGTGGTGGTGCTCACCCTGGCCAGGACGCGCGCGAAGTGAACCTGCCCGTGCAACCCAGCCTGCAGGAACAACGCCGCGGGTTTGCGGTCACTGCCTTCACCTTCACCCTGTGGGGGCTGGTGCCGATGTACTGGCACCTGCTGCATGCGGTGCCGTCGTTGCAGATCATCGCCCACCGCATTATCTGGAGCACCCTGCTGGTGGTGGGCTGGCTGCTGCTGAGCAGCGGCACGCGCTGGTGGAAGACCATCCTGGCCCAGCCGCGCGCGCTGCCGACCCTGGCCGTCAGCAGCCTGGCGATCGGCTTCAACTGGGGCCTGTACATCTGGGCGATCAACGCCGGGCACGTGATCGAAACCAGCCTGGGCTACTTCATCAACCCATTGGTCAGCGTGGTGCTGGGCGTGGCGGTGCTCAAGGAGCGTCTGCGCGGCCTGCAGTGGCTGGCGGTGGCGTGTGCGGCCGCGGGCGTGGCATGGCTGACCGTGGACGCCGGCACGCCGCCGTGGATCGCGCTGGGGCTGGCCTGTTCGTTCGGTCTGTATGGGCTGCTGCGCAAGATGATCGCGGTGGACCCGGTGGCCGGGCTGGGCGTGGAAAGCCTGTGCCTGTTCCTGCCGGCGCTGGGCTTCGCGCTGTGGAGCGAGAACGGCCACGGCGGCGGCTTCTTCGGGGGCTGGGGCTGGCGCAACGACGCACTGCTGATCCTGGGCGGGGCGGTGACCGCGCTGCCGTTGATCGGCTTCGCCTACGGGGTCAAGCGGATCCCGTTGTCGCTGGTGGGCATCCTGCAGTACATCGCGCCCAGCCTGGTACTGCTGCTGGGCGTGTTCTTCTTCCATGAAGCGTTCGATACCGCCAGGGCGGTGGGCTTTGCGGCGATCTGGGCCGGCTTGCTGCTGTTTGTCGGCGACAGCCTGTGGCGCCGCACCCCGTAGAGCCGGGCTCTGCCCGGCTGCACCAGCAACGCCGTGGTTCACCGCAGCCGGCCGGCGCCCGGTTATGTCTCGCGCAGCGCGCTGGTGATCGGCAGCCGCGCCGCGCGCAGTGCCGGGAACAAGCCGCCGACCAGGCCGATCCCCAGCGCCCACTTCAACCCGCTCCACAGCAGCGCCGGGGAGACCTTGAACTGGAACACCACCTGGCTGAAGTTGCTGCCGATGGTGGACACGCTGTAGCCGTTGAAGATCGCCCACGCCACCAGGCAGCCCAGCGCGCCGCCGATCAGGGCCAGCAGCATGGTCTCCAGCATGATCGCGGTGACCACCGGCAGCCCGCGGAAACCGATCGCGCGCATCGTGGCGATTTCGCGCGCCCGCGTGGCCACTGCCGCGTACATGGTGTTGAGCGCGCCGAACACCGCACCGATCGCCATGATCGCGCCGATCACCGTGCCCAGCACGCTGATCAGCTTGGTCAAGCCGCCGCCCTGCTTGGCGTAGTACGCCTGGGTGGTTTCCACGTCCAGCTTCAGCCGCGGATCGCTGCCGACCGCCGCCTTGAACTGCTCGAACCCGGGCTTGCCCAGGGTGCGCACGCTGATCGACTGCCAGGCGCTGCGCTGGTAGGTGGTGGCCAGGGTCTGCGCATCGGTCCACAGCTCCGAATCGTGCGCGTCGCCGGACGCAAAGGCGCCCACCACGGTCCAGGCCTGGTTGCCCAGGGTGAGCGTGCTGCCCACCTCCAGCCCGCGGAACTGCGACTGCGCGCCCTGGCCGACCACGACCTCGCGCAGGCCCGGGGTGAACCGGCGGCCCTGGGTGATCTTCATCTTGTCGTGCACCGCCCAGGCCATTTCACCGACGCCGCGGAACTGCGCGTTGACGTCGGTACCGTCGCCCTTGGAGGTCAGGTTGACCACCTGCGACAGCTCCGGGGAAATCAGCGCACGGCCGCGTTCGTCCTTGGCCACGCCGGGCAGGGTGGACAGCAGCGGCACTTGGTCGCGGGTGATCACCGAATTGGTCTCGGCCTGCGAGCCGCCGCGCAGCACGATCGCGGTGCTTTCATCACCGGTGCTATTGAGCGTGGCCTGGAAACCTTCGCTCATCGCCAGCATCGCCACCAGCACCCCGACCACCCCGGCAATGCCGACCACCACCACCGACGAAGCCCCCCAGCGCTGCGGCAGGCTGGCGATACCGATGCGCGTGGCGGCCAGCGCCAGCCGCCCGCTGCGGGTCAGCAGTAGCCACAGCAGCACCGCCACCGCCACGGCGACCACGCCGGGCCAGGGCAGGGCGATCCACACGCCCAGGCCGACCAGCAGCACCAGGATCGACAACCCGTTTGCCACCCATTTGTTGTTCATGTCGGTCTCCTTCTCAGCGGCCAGCCAATGCGTCGACGATCTTCAACCGCTTGGCGCGCAGCGCCGGCAGCAGCCCCACCACGATGCCGATCAGCACGATCAGGCCCACCCCCATCACCCAGGTCTGCACCGGGACGTGCGGTGGCAGCAGCCCCATGGTGCGCGGCGCCAGCACCGGCAGGATGGCCGCGGCCAGGCCCATGCCGATCGCCCCGCCCAGCCCGATCAGCAGCACCGCTTCGACCATCACCAGCACCAGCACGGTGCGGTCCTGGAAGCCCAGCGTCTTCAGCGTGGCCAGCTCGGGTACGCGTTCGCGTACCGCCTGGGCCATGGTGTTGCCGGTGAGCAGCAGCAGGGTGAAGAACACCGCGCCCATGATCGAGGTGACGATCAGGCCGATATCGGCGAACTGCTTGACGAAGGCCTGCTGGAACGCCGATTCGGTCTGGGTCTTGGTTTCATGGTCGGAGTTGGCCGAGATCGCATCGATCGCCTGGGCCACGCGCGAGGCGTGCGCGGGGTTGTCCAGGGTCACCGTGTACCAGCTGACCTGGTTCTTGATGTAGTCGTTGGATTCGTCGAAGTACTTCCAGTTCATCATCAGCTGGCGTTCTTCGTTGGCCGCCAGGGTGCGGTCCTTGGAGCGGTAGATGCCCACCAGCTGCAGCGGCCAGTCGTTGCTGCCGCCACGCGGGAAGATGGTGGCCTGCAGGGGAATGGTGTCGCCGATCTTCCAGCCGAACTCCTTTGCCAGCGCCTCGCCGACCACCGCGCCGGTGCGGGTGGCCTGGAAGGCTTCGGCCTGTGCCGCCGGCAGCTGCAGTTCGCGGTAGATGTCGAAGTAATTGGGCGCCACCGAGAAATTGGCGAAGAAATTCTTCGGGTCCTGGTAGATGCCACCGAACCACATGCCGTAGGTGACATCGCGCACCCCGGCCACCTGGCGCACCTGCGGCTCCAGCCGGATCGGCAGCGACTGGGTGATCGACAGCCGCGAGGCCACGATCAGACGGTTGGCCCCTTCCACGCTGCCACCGGAACTGAACGCCACGCGCACCGAATCGAGCATGCCAAACAACAGGAAGGCGGCCACCACCGACAACAGGGTCAGCAGCGTCCGCGTCTTGCTGCGGAACAGCTGCGCCCAGACCAGCGAGAAATACTTCATCGCGGCATCCTCCTCAGTGGGCCGCTGGCGCGCTGGCCAGTTCGCCCTTGTCCAGGTGCACGGTATGGGTGGCGTACTCGGCGGCCTTGGGGTCGTGGGTGACCATGATGATGGTCTTGCCGTGTTCGCGGTTGAGCTGCTGCAGCAGGCCCAGGATCTCCTCGGCGGACTGGCGGTCCAGGTCGCCGGTGGGTTCGTCGCAGATCAGGAAGGTGGGGTCGGAGACGATCGCCCGGGCGATCGCCACGCGCTGCTGCTGGCCGCCGGACAGTTCGTTGGGACGGTGGCTGCGGCGGTCGGCCAGGCCGACCAGGGTCAGCGCGATCTCGGCATTGCGCCTGCGCTGGGCCGCGCCCAGGTGGGTCAGCAGCAGCGGCAGTTCCACGTTCTTCTGCGCGGTCAGCATCGGCATCAGGTTGTAGAACTGGAACACGAAGCCGACATGGTGGCTGCGCCAGGTGGACAGCTGGCCGCCGCTCATGCGGTCGATGCGCTCGCCTTCGATCTCGATCTCGCCGCCGCTGGGCGTGTCCAGCCCGCCGATCAGGTTGAGCAGGGTGGTCTTGCCCGAGCCGGACGGGCCCATCAGGGCGACGAAATCGCCCTTCTGGATGTCCAGGTCGATGCCGTGCAGCACCTGCACCTTTTCCGGGCCACGCTGGTAGGTCTTGGTGATGTTGCGGAGCGAAACCAGGGTCGACATGGGTGGTTCTCCGAGGATCGAACGGGAATGAAAACGGAAGCACGGCATGGCGCGGCACGCGCCTGTACGGCACCGCTGGCGCGCACACCTTGCCCTGCGGCCTGTGCCGCGTCGGCACTGCCGGTTACGGCTGTTTTTCCACGACCTTGCCGCCGTCGCGCAGTTCCGGCGGCGGGTTGACCACCACCACCTCGCCGGCACGCAGGCCGCCGGTGATCTGGCGATCGTTGTTGAGGGCGATCCCGGTGCTGACCGGGCGCTGTTGCACCCGCTGGTCCTGGTCGACCACGAAGGCCACGGTAGCCTGGTCGCGCTGCACCAGTGCCGTGGACGGGACGCGCACGCCGGTGGGCGCGGCGGCCCGGGCCGGTGCGGCCGCTTCCAGGAAGCTGACCCGCACGCCCATCTCCGGCACGATCCGCGGATCCTTCACCTTCAGCGCCACGCGCACCTTGACCGTGGCCTTGCCGCGGTCGGCGGTGGGGACGATGGCGATCACCTCGGCCGGAATCTTCCACTCCGGATAGGCGTTGAGCGTGGCTTCCACCGGCATCTTCGGCTGCACGCGGCCGATGAAGGCTTCGCCGACCTCGACCTCGATCTCCAGCGATTCCATGTCCACGATGGTGCCGATGCCGGTGCGGGTGAAGCCGCCACCGGCCGACAGCGGCGACACGATCTCGCCCGGCTGGGCAGCCTTGGCGGTGACCACCCCGGAGAACGGTGCGCGCACGATGTTGTTGTCCACCCCCAGGTCGGCGATGGCCAGCGCATCGTCGGCCACGCGGGTATTGCGCTGGGCGGTGCGCAGCTGCGCGCGCAGGCTGTCGCGCTGGGCGATGGCCTGGTCGAACTGCGAGCGCGACACCAGCTGCTGGCCAACCAGCGCCTGCAGCCGGCCGGCCTCGGCATCGGCCTGGGCCACCTGCGCCTGCAGGCCGGACAGCTGGCTGCGCGCCGCTTCCAGCTGCGAGGCCGACAGGCTGCGCTGGGCATTGGCATCGATCGGGTCCAGCGTGGCCATCACCTGGCCTTCCTCCACCCGCATGCCTTCCTCGATCATCACCTCGCGCACCTTGCCGGTGATCTTGGCCGACACCGTGGCCATGCGCCGGGCTACCACGTAGCCGCTGGCATCGAGTACCGAACTGCTGGCGGTGCCCTGCTGGATGGCGACCACCGTCGCGGTACTGACTTCGATCGGGCGCTGCCGGCCGAACATGAACCAGCCGATGCCCGCCAGCAGGACCAGGGCGACCACGGCCAGCGCGATCCACAGCCCACGGCGGGGCGTGGACGGCGGCGGTGCGCCCGCCTTGCGGTCGATGCGGAGTTCCTTGAGCAGTTCAGCGGATGCGTTCATCGTGAGTCTGGACGGGGAATCGGGCCGAGTGTGACCGCAACGGCGGTGGCGGGGCAAACCGGCAGGCGCACCGGGCCGGGCACAGCATGCCTGCCGGCCCCGTATCGCGGCAGTGACAGCTGTCATGCGCTTGCGCTGACGCCGGCCACTGGGCGGGCCGATCGCGACCGGCGATGCTGCCCCTGTCCGCCACGGGAGCCTGCCCATGTTCGACCCGATTGCACCACCGGCCCGGCTGCACCCGGCCCAGCGTCGGGTGGGGGCAGCTGCCGGTGCCGCTGTGCGTCACCGTGCTGGCGCGGTGCCTGGCCGCCCGGCGCCTGTGGCGCATCGGCTGGAAGTGGCATGATCGCGCCTGTTCGTCCCGCCCTGGAACTGCCCGTGCCGCGTCCGCTCGCCTCCCTGCTGCGCCCCGCGCCGGACTCTGCGATGGCCGAGAACCTGCGCCGCGGCAAATCGCCCTGGGCCGATGCGATCCACCTGCTGTGGTCGCTGTGGGTGTTCCTGACCCCGCTGTTCGGCAGCGGCTACAGCCTGCGTTGGGCGCTGCTGACCGTAGTGACCTACCCGCTGTTCCTGGCCCTGTTCACCGCGGTGCTGCTGGCCCCGCGCCATCACGCCCCGCGCTATGCGCTGTCGATGGTGGCCTTGGGCCTGCTGCCGCTGGCGTGGTATCCGTCGGCGGTAAGCTACTTCATCTTCGGTTGCGTGATGCTGCGGGTCTCGCGGCGCGGTGGCTTCGGGCGTTATCTGCTGCAGCTGGCGGGCTTGAACGCGCTGTTCGTGGTCGTCGGGCTGCTGGCCCACTACCCGTGGCAGGCGCTGATCTGGATTCCCAGCATGGCGGTGATCGTCAGCCTGGCGGTCAACGTGGGTACCGCCAACCAGGAGAAGGACGCGGCATTGCAGTTGTCGCAGGACGAAGTGCGGCGGCTGGCCGCCACCGCCGAGCGCGAGCGCATCGGCCGCGACCTGCATGACCTGTTGGGGCATACGCTGTCGCTGATCACCTTGAAGCTGGAACTGTCGCGCAAGCTGGCCGGGCGCGACCCGGACGGCTCGCGGCGCGAAGTGGCCGAGGCCGAAGCGATCGCACGCCAGGCCCTGGCCGAAGTGCGCAGTGCGGTTACCGGCATCCGCGCCAGCGACCTGGCCGCCGAGCTGGCTTCGGCGCGGCTGTTGCTGGAGTACCAGCACGTGCACCTGGATTACATGCCGCCGCCGCCGATGCCGGCGGAGGCCGAACGCGCGCTGTCGCTGGTGTTGCGCGAGGCGGCCACCAATATCGCCCGGCATGCGCAGGCGCATCAGGCCTGGGTACGCTTCGAGCAGGAAGGGCGCAATGTGGTGATGGAAATCCGCGATGACGGCCGCGGCGGCGCGCATGTCGATGGCAATGGGCTGACCGGCATGCGCGAGCGCGTGGCCGCGCTGCGCGGCACGCTGACCGTGCAGTCGTTGAAAGGCGAGGGCACCTGCGTGACGGTGCGGGTGGCGCTGCCGGCGGCCACCACCGCCGTGGCTGCGCTGCCTGCCCAGGCGGCGGGCGCCCCCACCCTGCCGGCGGTACACGCGCCATGATCCGGATCGTATTGGCCGAAGACCAGGCGATGGTGCGCGGCGCGTTGTCTGCGCTGCTCGGGCTGGAGCCGGATATCGAGGTGCTGGGCAGCGCCGCCGACGGCGAAAGCGCCTGGCGGATGCTGCAGCAGCTGCAGCCGGACATCCTGGTCACCGATATCGAAATGCCCGGCCTGTCCGGGCTGGAACTGGCCCAGCGGATCAACCGCCAGGGCCTGCCGATCAAGGTGGTGATCGTCACCACCTTCGCGCGCTCGGGCTTCCTGCGCCGCGCGCTGGATGCCGGGGTGTGCGGTTACCTGCTCAAGGACGCGCCGGCCGAACGCCTGGCCGACGCACTGCGCCAGGTGCAGCACGGCGGCCGCGCGATCGACCCGCAGCTGGCGCTGGATGCGTGGTCGCAGGCCGACCCGCTCAACGACCGCGAACGCCAGGTGCTGCGCCTGTCCGGCGATGGCCGTTCGGCCAGCGAAATCGCCACCCAGCTGGGACTGTCGCACGGCACCGTGCGCAACTACCTGTCCGAATGCATCGGCAAGCTGGGCGTGGCCAACCGCATCGAGGCCTATCGGCTGGCCCGGCAGAAAGGCTGGCTGTAACCCGCCGTGGCGAATCGGTGGTGCCGGCCGCTGGCCGGCTTCTCATGATGTTGATCAACAGTGCAGAGCCGGCCAGCGGCCGGCACTACGGTCATGCATTCGAGCAGCAGGCACCGCAGGCGCAGCATTGCTCGGCGCCACAACAGTGCAGGGTGTGGCCACTGCCGTCGCCACATGAGGCGCTGCAGCACACCGGCGGCGCGTCGGCAGGGGCAGCGTCGTCGCGCGGTGCGGCGTCTACGGCGGCGCGGGCGTCGGTGCATGGCTGCGCCAGCGGCGTGGTCGTACTGGGGAGCACCCGCGCATGCGAGATCACTTGCAGTTCCACGCTGCGGCCGTCCCGGCTGCGGACGCTGGCGATTGGCATTGCCTTGTCGATACGTTGCCAATCCAGCACAGCCCGCGTATCCAGCAGCGGACGCTCGCGCTGGTAGTCGCCCTTCCACAGGGTGGCTTCAAGCGTGCTGTACGACCCGGGCCGATCAGGATCCGGGGACAGCCGCACCTGCAGTGCATATCCCGGCTCGCCCGATTCCCCGGCCAACGCGATGGAGGCCGGCACGCCCGGCCTCAACCGCAGGTTGGGGCTCATCACCACCTCACCGTCCACCAGCACGCGCAGCGACAGCACATGCCTGACGCCCCCGGTATCCGGCCCGGCCAATGCGGATGAGCCGGGCACCATCCCCAGCAGTATCCCCAGCAGCCATGTCCACCCGATCCCATGCTTCATCGCCATCACCTCTGCTCTGCCTTGGTCCAGAAAAATCTAGACCTGATGCGCAGCGGCCGCTTTGATCGAACTCACAGATGCAACGGCTGGCCAATCACATGATCAGTCGGCTTCCGCGGATCGATCTTTGCGCTCAATCCTTGTGCCCGACCCTTTCGCCATCGCCTGGAACACGCCGTCGCGGCGCACCCACAGGTGGAACAGCGCGGCCGACAGGTGCGCCACCACCGTGGCGAACAGTGCGTAGGCCAGCAGGCTGTGCGCGTTGCGCAATGCGGCGTACAGCGCCGGGTCGTGCGGCACGATCGCCGGCAGGTTGAAGCCGGACCACATCACGATCGGGTAGCCGCCGGCCGACAGCATCGACCAGCCAACCAGCGGCATCGCCAGCATCAGCCCGTACAACACCCAGTGCGAGGCATGCGCGGCAGCGGCCTGCCACGCCGGCAGGTCGGCCGGCAACGGTGGTGGCCGGTGGCGCAGGCGGTTGTACAGGCGCACGATCACCAGCAGCAGAATCGCGATGCCCAGCGGGCGGTGCAGGTCGATCAGCAGCGGCCGCCACTGCAGCGCGGCGACCATGCCCACGCCGACGAACAGCATGGTCAGGATCATCGCCGCCATCAGCCAGTGCAGCACCCGCGCGGTGAGGTTGAAGTGGCCGGCATCGCGGTTCATCGTGTACCTTCCTTGCCGGTGGCGGCGGCGCCCTTGCCACTGGCGATCTCGCGCTCGCGGCGGTTGAATGACTGCGAATACACCGCCGAACGCGCTGCCAGGATCGGATCATTGCTGCCGCCGATGCCGCTGGGCAGGATCAACGGATCGTAGTTGAGGTCGCGGCAGGCGCCCTGCGCCTGCGGCTGCATCGACACCAGGCTGAGCGTGCCCACCTTGACCTGGCGGCGCTGCATCGGCCACACCTGCGACGGGTCGTCGATCGGGTCGCCGGCTTCGGCGATGGTCACCCACATCTCCCAGCGCACCGGGCCCTGGGCCAGCCGCTGCTGGAACTCATCGGCCAGATAGTCCAGCCCGGCCTGCGCGCGCTGGGCGGCCGTCATCTCCACGAACGCCGCCTGCGGCCGCATGCTCCAGCGCACGTGGCGATGGCTGCCGTCGGCGGCGGTGAAGCGGAAACTGTTGACCCCGTTATAGGCGGTATTGGCCCAGCTGTTGGACCACGGTGCGGTCTTGGCCCACTGCTGGAAGGCGCGCGCGCTGGGGTACTTGTCCAGCACCGCGGCCATCTTCGCCGGGTCCGGCTTGCCGGTGGCCGGGTCGGGGATGCCGGCGCGGGTCTGTTCGAGGAAGGCCTCGGCCGTGGGCACGGCGAAGAACGGGAAGCTGTTCATGGCCGTGCGCCATTCCTGGCCGTCATCGCTGACCAGCTGCAGCGCCATGCTGCGCACCCGTGCATTGGCGTCGGCGCCATGCGGGTCGCCGCCGCCGATCGACAGCCGGCCCAGTACCGGCACCTGCGGCTGCCGGAACACCCGTGCCGCACTCAGCGCCGCGCCCTCCGCCGTGCCCTGGAAGCTGCCGCTGACGCACACGCCCTTGCTGTGCGCGCGGCGGAAACCCGGGTGCGGCGGGCCGGTGGCTTCGATGCTGTCGGTGAAGGCCTGCGCGGTGGCGCGGTCGCGGCCGATCCAGCCGGCCAGCCAGGCGAAGGCCAGCACCAGCAGCCCGGCAATCAGCGCGATCAGGGCCAGCCACAGCAGCGGCGAGGGCGGCCGCGGGGCGCCGGGCGGGCGGCCGGCGCGGGTATAGCCGAAGAGTGACATGCGGGTTTCCTGCCTTCACGATGCGTGTGGGTGGGCGATGCAGGCATGGTCTCAGAACAGCGGTCCGGCCGATATTCACATTTTCGACAAGTATTCCAACCGACGCCGGACAGCTTCCGGCGCTGTCAAACGCAGATCCCCGCCGAAGCGGGGATCTGTGGAGGCAGCCGTCGGCACGCGGCGGTCAGCCGGCGTAACGCGCCTGCAGCATCGCCCAGGCCGAGCGCAGCGCCAGCGCTTCGCCGCCGGCCGGGCGGCCCGGGCGTTCGCCGTCGTTCCAGGCGTACACATCCAGGTGCGCCCACTTCTGGCCCTCGGCGATGAAGCGCTCCAGGTACAGCGCGGCGGTGACCGAGCCGGCCATGCGCGAGCCGGCATTGGCCAGGTCGGCGATGTTGCTGTGCAGGTAGCGCAGGTACGGGCGCCACAGCGGCATGCGCCAGACCGGGTCGCGGGTCTGTTCGCCGGCCTGCAGCCACTGCTGGGCCAGGGTGTCGTCGTTGCTGAACAGCGCCGGCAGGTCCGGCCCCAGCGCGATGCGCGCCGCGCCGGTGAGGGTGGCGAAGTCCAGCACGATTTCCGGCTGCTGCTCGCTGGCGTAGGTCAGCGCATCGGCCAGGATCACCCGCCCTTCGGCGTCGGTGTTGTCGATCTCGATGCTCAGGCCCTTGCGGGTGGCGATCACCTCGCCGGGGCGGAACGCATCGGGGCCGATCGCGTTTTCCACCGCGGCAATCAGCAGGGTCAGCCGCACCGGCAGCTGCCGTGCCATGACCAGCCCGGCCAGGGCCAGCGCATGCGCCGCGCCGCCCATGTCCTTCTTCATGTTGCGCATGCCATCGCCGGGCTTGATGTCCAGCCCGCCGGTATCGAAGCACACGCCCTTGCCGACCAGCGCCACGTGCGGCTGGCCTTCGTTGCCCCAGCGCAGCGCGATCAGCCGCGGCGCGCGATGCGAGGCGCGGCCCACCGCATGGATGGACGGGAAGTTCTGCTCCAGCAGCGCATCGCCGGTGATCACTTCGATCTGCGCACCGTGCGCGGCCGCCAGTTCGCGCGCGGCGTCTTCCAGCTGCTGCGGGCCCATGTCTTCGGTGGGCGTGTTGACCCAGTCGCGCACGCGCAGGCTGGCAATCACCACGTCGCGCACTTCCGCCGACGGGGTGGCGGCCAGCTGCGCCGGGGCGCGGTTGGGCTTGCGGTAGCGGCTGAAGCGGTAGCTGCCCAGGCCCCAGCCCAGGTGCAGCAGGGTCTCCATTTCCACCGGCAGCGTGCCGGCCAGCTGCCATACGCTGCCCTCGGGCAACGCGAACGGGGCGTGCGCATAGGCGTAGGCATCGCCGGCATCGCCCACGCCGAGGATCGCACCGGCCAGGCCGTGCTCGCCGGGCAACAGCACCACGCTGGCGCCGCTGCCGTTGAAGTGCTGCGCATCCACCCACGCACCCAGTGCCGGGCTCTGCTGCGCGCGCCAGCTGCTGAACTGTTCGCGGTTCATCACGTGCAGTGGCAGCGCCTGGGAGGCATCGGTGGTGAAACCGTTGATCTGGGTCATGCGGGGTGAGGCTCCGTTGGTGGTCAGGCGTGCGCGGCCGATGCGTTGGCATCTAGCCAGTCGGCCAGCCCGGTCAAGCTGTCGAACTGCAGGTCGGGCTGCAGCGAAGGATGGTTCCAGGCGTGCGCCTCGCGGTTGATCCAGCAGCCACGCAGGCCGGCCTGGATCGCGCCGGCCACGTCCATCTCGGCGTGGTCGCCTACGTGCAGCACCTGGGCCGGGGCAACCCCGAGGCGGTCGCAGGCGGCATGGAAGATGCTGGCCGCCGGCTTGGCCGCGCCGTGTTCGCGCGAGCCCAGCTGGAAACTGAAATGGTGCGCCACGCCGATCCGCTGCAGGTCGGCATTGCCATTGCTGAGCGCGGCCACCGGCACCCTGGCGGCGATCCGTGCCAGTGCGTCCAGCGCGTCGGGGTAGAACTCCACCTGGTTGCGCGCGGCGTAGAACGCTTCGTAGGCCGGTTCCAGCAGGGCCAGGTCGGCGCCGCTGCGCTCCAGCGCTTCGCGCAGGGTCAGCCGGCGCAACGCGCTCAGGTCATGGTGCAGCTGCGGGTTGTCGTGGAAGGAACGCTCACGCAGTTCGCGCATCGCCGCCACCGGGTACATCGCGGCGGTGGCGGGGCTGTGCTGCAGCATCCAGTCGAACAGTACCTGGTCGATCCGCGCGCCGATCGGGGCGAACGGCCACAGGGTGTCGTCGAGGTCCAGGGTAATGGCTTGGATAGGGAAATTCACCGCGCCATTCTACTCCTGCCGTCCGCGTCGGGCATGCCGGATCGGTTCATTCCAGCAGCCGCGCCCAGCCCTGCGTGCCCTCCAGCCGGGCCAGCACCAGCTTGATGCAGACCAGCAGCGGCACCGCCAGCAGCAGCCCCACCATGCCCCACAGCCAGCCGAACACCATCAGCGCCAGGATCAGGATCAGCGGCGAAATCGCCATGCGCCGGCCCAGCACGATCGGGGTCACCACCTGGCCTTCCACCGTGTGCAGGGCCAGGTAGCAGGCTGCCGGCAGCAGGGCGGCCAGCGGGTCGCTGAATTCCACAAAGCCCATCAGCAGCATCAGCGCCACCCCGATCAGCGGCCCCACGTACGGCGCGAAGTTCAGCAGCGCGGCCACCGTGCCCCACAGCAGCGCCTCCTGCAGGCTGACCCCGAGCAGCAGCAACACCCCGGAAAACACCAGACCGACTGCGGTGTTGATCACGGTGATGGTCAGCACATAGCGCGACACCTCGCGTTCGATCGAACGCAGGATGTCGGTGGTGAAGCGCTGCTGCTGCCGGTTGGGAAACAGCGCGATGGCATGCTTCTGCAGGTTCTGCCCGTAGATCATGAAGAACAGGGTCAGCAGCACCACCGCCAGCACCGAGGCGGCCAGCCGCGGGGCGCGGGTAAGTACCTTGTAGGGGTCGTCCAGCTGGGTGCGCACGATCTGTACGCGCCGGCTGCCTTCGCCGCCAGCCACGCGCGCGAAGTTCTCCGCGGCCTGGTTGGCCTGCTGCACCGGTTTGGTCAGGTTCTGTACCTGGCGCGCTACCTTGCGCAGTTGCTGCGGCGCTTCCTGTGCCCATTGCATGGCCGGTCCGACCAGTTGCACGCCCAGCGCGGCCGCCCCGCTCAGGCCCACCCCGAGCACCAGCACCGCACCGAGAAAGCGCGGGATCCACAGCTTGCCCAGCAGGCGCAGGATCGGGTTGCCGACCAGCGCGAAGAACATCGCCAGCAGCACCGGCAGGATCACTTCCTGCGCCGCCCACAGGGTGAAGCCCACCGCCAGGGTGGCCAGCACCACCAGCGACGTCGGTGCACGCGGGCGCGGCGGCGGGGCGACGACGGCTTCGTCGGGGGAAACGGCAGGAACGCTCATGCGGGCGCCGGGCAGGGAAGGAGCGCCATTATTGGGCACGCCGGGTGCGTACGCTGTGTGTAGGCAGGCCCGACCGATGGTCGGACGTTTCCAGGTCCGGCCGTGGCCGGACCTCGCTTCTTTCTACGTCAGCGTTCGGAAAGATCGGTGGCCGCTTCGGCCGGCTGCGGTTGCCGTGCCGCGTCCGTGTCTGCACGTACCGGCGGACTGGCTGTGGGCGTCGCCGCCGGGGCCTGGCGCGGCAGTTCATCGGCGGCCTGGTCGACCTTGTCGGCCGCCTGCTCGGCGGTATCGGCCGCTTCGCCGGCCTGGATCGAGGCGAACGCGGCCTGGGTGCTGGCCACCAGGCTGGAGACCGACCCGATCATCTGCAACCAGCGCGCACCCTGCACCTTCGCGCCCAGCCCGGTCGGCTCCAGCCGGCCGGCCAGGAAGCCGCCGGCCAGGCCGACGGTGATGATCCGCAACGGCGTCCAGCCGGTCCGCCAGACGGTGCTGAGGGTGGTCCAGCTGCTGCGGGTCTTCTCCACCCGCACCGCCACCACCAGTTCGGCACGCTGCACGCGTTGCCGCAAGGCTTCAAAGTTCATCGTTTGGCCCCGGTGGTATCGACATCGGCATCGGGATCTTCCTCGCCGGGCTCGTCATACAGCCCCAGCCGCGACAACTGGCGGCGGGTGGCATGCATGCCGGTATGCCGGAAGAAGAACGACACCCGCCACATCGCATAGCCGGTTACCACCAGGCTGAGGATCGAGGTGATCAACAGCGAGTGGAACCAGGACATGCCCCAGCGCACCATCAGCGCGATCAGCGTGCCGGCCAGCAACAACCAGGCCGAGGCGCCGAACACGATCGCCACCCCGCTCCAGGCCAACGCACGCCCGAACGCGCTGCGCGCCAACGCGAAATCGGCCGACGCCAATCGTCGCAGCGAACGCAGCGTGTGCTTGGCCGCGTCCACGGTGTCGCGGCCGGCTTGTCCGACCTGGCGGATGCTTTCGTCCAGGTGGGGGGCTTTTTCACCGCTGTCCGGTGGTGGCGTTTGCGCACCACCGGCAGCGGTCGACGGGGTTGGATCGCTCACGCCGGGTTACTTGTCGCCGCCGCTGCGGGCCAGCTTGGCGATGATCCAGCCGGCGGCGAAGGCCACGCCGAACGAGGCCAGCGGACGCTCGCGGATCAGTTCGGCGGCGCTGTCGACCAGGTCCTTGCCCTTGTCCATCAGCGCATCCACCTGTTCCTTGGCGGCGGCACCGCCGAACTCGGCGGCGGCCAGGCCCGACAGCGCGGTATCGGACAGCTCGGCCTTGACGTTGGCCTTGCCGATGCGCAGTTCGTCGGTGGCAGCGCCGGTGGCGCCCTTGATCGCGCCGCCGGCGGCGCTGGCGGCCGACTTCAGGTGCGAACCGGCTTCACCCAGGTGTTCCTTCAGGTTCTCGGTATTGGTGGGGCTCATCGTGACTCTCCGTATGGTGGCGATGGGGAAGGTGGCCGCCGGCGGACCGGTCGGCAACGAACACAAGGTAATAGCATCGGGCGGGTGTAAGCGACGTTACGGCGCCTGCCGCCGTTCAGCGCATCACCAGCACGCCCGGCGTATTGCCGCGGATGATGCGCAGCACCAGCTGCGCCGGGCGCTGCTGGAAGTTGGCGCGCCAGCTGGCCAGGTCGGCGAACTCGCCGGCGGTGGCTTCGGTGATCACATCGCCGGCGGCCAATCCCGACGTCGCCGCGCGGCTGCCGCGTTTGACCTCGCTGACCTGCACGCCACTGATTCCGGCCTGGCGCAGGGCTTCGGGCAGGTCCACGAAGGTGGCACCGCCCAGCCGCGGGTCCAGCGTGTCGCCGCTGACCGCGCGCGCCTGTTCCTTCAGCGTGGCCTTGAGCTGCAATGGCTTGCTGTCGCGGCGGATCTCAAGGTTCAGCGTGCTGCCCACTGGCTGCAGGCCTTCCACGTTGTGCAGGGCCTGGGCGCTGTCCACGCGCTGGCCGTTTGCCGCCACCACCACATCGCCCGGCCGCAGCCCGGCCGCGGCGCCGCCGGACCCGGCCAGCACCCGCGTCACCAGCGCACCGCGCGCTTCGCCCAGGCCCAGCCCCTGCGCGATCTGCTGGGTCAGGTTCTGCGCTTCCACCCCCAGCGTGCCGCGCACCACCACCCCGTGCTTGACCAGCTGGTCGACCACATCGCGGGCCAGGTTGGACGGAATGGCCAGGCCCAGCCCGATGTTGCCGGCCATGCTGCCCTGCGGATTGAAGCTGGCGGTATTGATGCCCACCAGCTGGCCCTGCAGGTTGACCAGCGCGCCGCCGGAATTGCCCGGGTTGATCGAGGCATCGGTCTGGATGAAGTTCTGGTAGCCCAGCCCGCGGATGCCGCTGCGGCCCACCGCCGAGACGATGCCCGAGGTGACGGTCTGGCTGAAACCGAACGGGTTGCCGATCGCCACCACGAAATCGCCCACGCGCAGCTGTTCGCTGTTGCCCAGCGGCAGCGCGGTGAGCTTGTCGGCCGGAATGCGGATCAGCGCGATGTCGGTGTCGCGGTCCGAGCCGATGAACTCGGCCTTGACCGTGCGCCCGTCGGACAGGGTGACCTGCACGTCGTCGGCGTTGTCGATCACATGGTGGTTGGTCAGGACCAGCCCGGCGCCGGCATCGATGATCACCCCCGAGCCCAGCGATTCGTTGATGCGCTCCTGCGGCACTTCCGGGAACAGGCGGCGGAAGAACGGGTCGTTGAAGTACGGGTTGCGCACCCGCACCACCTGCTTGGTGTTGACGCTGACCACCGCCGGCATCGCCCGCTCCAGCATCGGCGCCAGCGAAGGCATCGCCTGCCCGGCGACGGCGGCCGGCAGCGCGGCGGTGGCCGGAATGGCCAGCGACACTGGCGCGGCCTCGGCGCGGTTGTCCAGGTGGGCGTTGATCGCCGAGGCGATGAAGCCACCGAAGGCGGCGGCAAGTGCGAGCGTAAGCAGGGTCGGGAGCGGTCGCATGGTCCGGCGGTTCCGTAACGAGATGGCAAAGACACGCATACGGTAGTTCAAGCTGAATGAATGTGTGTGGATGCGGCTTAACCAGGTCGCCAGCGCACGGCGGCCGGCGGCCTACCGCGACCGGGCGCGCCGGCCCGGCAGGGGCGTTGACAGGGTGCCGTGCCGGCGTAAGCTGCAAGGGCATCGGCCACAATATGTTGCGTTACCGATCTGGATTTCCCCAAGAGGTTGGGTCTGTCGGCCCGGGGCACTACCCTTCCGCCACGGATGCGCCATGACCGCCACTGTGTTGAACGGTTCTCCATCGCCCCTCCCTGGCCTGCCGTGCGCGGCATCCGGCGCGCATGGTCGTCGCTACGGTCGCATCGGCCTGCCTGTCGTCCCCTGCATGCATCGCCCGGCGCCGGATCGACGCGGGCGCCGGGAGCCTGCGGTCGGCCTGCAGGGAATCGGCTTCGGTATTGACCAGGAGACGCACCCGCGTTGCGTATGCCGATCCATGCATGTGCATGGATCACCGATGGCCCCATGCCGTCGCTGCAACGCGTTGCCGATGGCGCTGCGGCGTGATCGGTAAACGCCACTACCGCATCGCCCAGGGGGGCCGATCAACCGGCGGCATCGACATGCGTTTGACTGCCGCCGCGGCCTGCCACGCGCGGCTCGGAACCGCCGGCCTGCACGGAGGCGGTGGCTGTTTCCCGCGCGAAGATGGCGCAGTTGCCGAGGTAAAGGGCACTGGCCGGACCACCTGCGACGGTCAATTGCACATCGCCTGCATCGGTCTGCCGCGCGCGGGGAAGCGCACGGCGGCAGCAGGCAGGCCAGCGACGGAAGCTGTTTTAAAGGGGTTTGTTGCAGATGCCCGGTTCGCCGGGCGGGCGCAGCGCCGGCCCGCCAAGCACAGATGCGGCGCATGGCGTGCGACAAGACCGTTCCACGAAGCACCGCGCCGGTATAGCATCGCCAGCGATTTGACTAACCAGTCCCCTTAGGAGGCAATCATGAGCAATGGAAATGGCGTGACCGCGACCCTGTCGCACGGCGTAGACGAAGTGAAAGAAGTCGCGGGCAAAGTGGGCGATAGCATCGCCACCACCGCCGAAGACGCCGTGGCATCGGTGAAGAAGACCGTCAAGCGCGCGCGCAAGGCCGCCACCACCCAGGTTGCCAAGGTCAAGAAGGCCGTGCAGAAGGCCGAGAAGACCGTCGCCAAGAAGGCTGACAAGGCCGCCAAGTCGGTGGGCAAGACCCTGGCCGGCGCCAAGAAGAAGCTGGAAGCGGCCAAGAGCAACGCCAAGGCCGAGGCCGCCGCGCTGAAGAAGCAGGTTGCCAAGAAGAAGGCCGCCGCCGAAAAGGCCGTGACCAAGACCACCAAGGCTGCCGGCAAGAAGGCCGCCACCGCCAAGAAGACCGTGACCAAGAAGGCCGCCGTGGCCAAGAAGACCGTCGCCAAGAAGGTCGCCACCGCCAAGAAGGCGGTGACCAAGAAGGCCGCCGCCGCCAAGAAGGTGGTCGGCAAGAAGACCGCCACCGCCAAGAAGGCTGTGGCCAGCAAGTCGGCCGCCGCCAAGAAGGTGGTGGGCAAGAAGGTCGTCGGCAAGAAGACGGTTGCCGCCAAGAAGGTTGTCGGCAAGAAGACCGCCGTGGCCAAGAAGGCGGTCGGCAAGAAGACCGCCGTAGCCAAGAAGGCCGTCGGCAAGAAGGTCGCCGCTGCCAAGAAGACCGTCGGCAAGAAGACTGCCGCTGCCAAGAAGGTGGTCGGCAAGAAGACTGCCGCTGCCAAGAAGGTGATCGGCAAGAAGGCTGCCGTGGCCAAGAAGACGGTCGGCAAGAAGACCGCTGTCGCCAAGAAGGCTGTCGCCAAGAAGGCCGTAGCCCGCAAGGCTGCACCGGCCAAGCGCGCCAGCGCCGCCAAGACCGTGGCCCGCAAGGCCCCGGCCAAGCGCGCCCGCAAGTAAGCAGTACGCACGGCGCCTGCCTCCGGGCGGGCGCCGTGACGCGGCGGCAGGTGTGTGTTCCCTGCGTGCCCGCCCCACGCCTTCGGCGTGCGTCTCCACCCTGTTGCGCCCATTGCCGGTAGCGAACATCAGCGGCAGCCTCTCGGCTGGGCCGACCGGCGTGCTGCCCGACTATCGGTCAGGGTTTGCGTACTGCAATCACCCGGTACTGCTTCTGCTGGCCCAGGCGTGGCACCTTTTCATCGATGCACGCGGGTATGCAATGGGTACGCGGCCATCACCGGAGACTGCAGGTAACGGTTGAACTAGCCGCTCAATCCCGCTGCACACCCAACTGATACGCCGGTGGTGTGGCGCCCATCAGGTGGGTGACGAAGTAGTCCCACATCCGGCGCATGTAATACAGGTCGTTGCGGAACAGTTCGTGGTCCTGGTTGGCCAGGTACAGCAGGTCGTAGTCCTTGTTGGCGGCATTGAGCGCGCGGGCAAGCTGCAGGGTCAGTGCCGGCATCGCGTTCTCGTCCAGGTCGCCATACACCAGCAGCAGACGGCCGCGCAGCTGGTGGGCCAGCGCACCGTTGTCCAGCGGCTGGAACAGCGCGGGCACGGCCGCAGCATCGGGGCGGACGGCGCTGCCGTCGGCATACACCGGCTGCCCGCCCACCAGGCGGTCCATGCCGTGGATGGCGCCGCCATACATGCCCTGGAAACTGTGGCTGCCGGCCGAGGCAACGCCCACCTTGTAGAACTGCGGATGGCGCAGCAGCGCACGCGCGGCGCTGTAGCCGCCGAAGGAATGCCCATAGATGCCCACCCGCTCCAGGTCCATGCCGGGGTAGCGCGCGGCCAGTTGCCTGATCGCGGCCACATGATCATCCAGCTGCAGGTCGGCGGCGGTCAGGAAGCTGCTGTCGTGGAATGCCCTGGAACGGCCGGGGGTGCCCCGTGCGTCGATGCTGACCACCACGAAGCCGAGCTGGGCCAGGCTGGCGCGCGCCACCGGGTTGGTGGTGGCGGTGGCTTCGACGAAGCCGACCGGTGCGTTGCTGACGTGCGGGCCGCCGTACATCGCATCGATTACCGGGTGCCGCCCGCGTTCGGTATAGCCCGGTGGCAGGTAGACCGTGGCGTACAGCGTGGTGTGGCCATCGGCGGCCACGACCTGTTCGCGCCGGGGCGGTTGCCAGCCGGCTGCGCGGACCGCGCTGTCGTCGGCCTGCTCCAGTGGCAACACCACGCGTCCGTCGCGGGTGCTGCGCAACACGCTGATCGGCGGCTGTGCCAGCGTGGACCAGGTATCGACCACCCACTCCGACGAGGGCGCAAGCAGCTGTGGATCGCGCCCGCCCATCAGGGGGCCCGGGCCGGCGTCGATGGCATGGTCGGCCGCCTCCGGGGTGAGCAGCTCCGGCTCGCCGCCGTCCAGCGCCACCCGGTACAGGCGTCGCTGGTAAGGGTCGCCCGGCTCGCGGCCGCCCGCGGTGAAGAACAGCTGCCGTTCCTCGGCATCCACGCCGACCACATCGCGTACCAGCCAGTTGCCGCTGGTCAGCTGGCGCACGATCGTGCCGTCGCGCGCGTCCACCAGGTACAGGTGGCCCCAGCCATCGCGCTGGGAGAACCACACTACCTGGTTGCGGCCGGGCAGCACGCGCACCGCCGGCCGGTTGTAGGGGTAGCTGTTGAGCTGCACCCGGGTGTCGGAAGACTCTTCCAGCACGGTACGCACCCGGGCCGTGCCCAGGTCCACTTCGACCAGGCGGATACGGGCGGGGCGGTCGTAGCGCACGATGGCGGTGTACACCTTGTCCGCATCGGCGGACCAGCCCAGTACGCCGGCCTCGGTGAGGCTGTGCCAGCCGTCGGGTATGGCGATGCGGCGGGTGCGGGCGCTGTGCACGTCGGTGACGAACCAGGCATCGCGCACCTGTTCGGCATCGCCCAGCAGGCCCAGCCTGACCTGGTGCACGATCGGGCGCACGCCATCGGTCGGCGCGGTGGCCAGGTACGGATAGGCTTGCACGTGGCGTTCGTCGTAGCGCACGCCAAACAGGCGTTGGCCGTCCGGTGCCCAGGACACCGCGAACGGGGGGGTGTGCATCCTGCCCTGGCGACGCGGGATACCGCGCAGCGCGAAGTCCGGCAGTACGCCATAGCCGTGCGATGGCTCCCCATCGTGGGTGAGCGCGGTGGGCTTGCCCGCATCGGCGGCAAGCAGCCACAGGTTGTCGTCGCGCACCACCACCGAGCGCCTTCCATCCGGTGACGGCAGGGCCTGCGGGTTGGGTGCGGTCAGCGCAACCGGTACGCAGCGGTACGCCGGCAGCGTGCAGCGCTGGCCCTGCAGGGGGCCGCTGCGCAGCACCAGTTGCAGCGTCTGGTTCCCGGCAGGAATGACCCGTTCCAGCTTCTCCAGGGTGGCTGCGGCCTGCGCATCGCCGGCGGTCTGCAGCGCATCGCCCAGCCGCGTGGGATCGAACAGCGGCAGGCGCGAGGGATGCCGGGGATCGACCAGCAGGTAGTCGGTGCGTCCGCCGGGCCCCTGGCGCCGGTACCAGAAACGCCCATCGTCCAGCCACTGCGGCAGCACCGACGGATTGGTCACGCGGCCGCGCAGCTGCGCATCCAGCACGCGTTCGGCACGGGTGTAGTCGTCAACGCTGACCGCGGCCTCGGCCGGTACCGGGGCCAGCCCTAGCGCCAGCGCGACGAGAATGCTGGCGCTGATGCCGCCAATGGTGAAAGGCACTGCCGATCCTTCTGTCATTCCTGGCTCCCTGGGGCTGGCGGGCCGGCCACGTTGTCGCCGGCCTCCCTTGTCGCCCCAGCATGCAGGGCGACAAAGGGGGCGGGCAAGCCACAGGGCGCGGCAGCGCCGAGCTGCGCCGCCGCGGCACCCGGCCCGCCGCTACCTGCCGCCGAGGTCGACCACCGGCACAAACCCGCCGTAGATCATGCGCTTGCCGTCGAACGGCATCGGGTTGTTGGCCGGGTCCATGCGCGGGTCGGCCATCATCTTTTCCATACCGGCATCGCGGGTGGCCTTGTCGGGCCATTCGATCCACGAAAACACCACGGTTTCATCCGGTTTGGCTTCCACCGCGCGGAAGAAATCGGTCTGTTTGCCATGGCTGACGTCATCGCCCCAACACTCCACCACGCGCAGCGCGCCGTACTCCACGATCATCGCGTCGGCCTCGCGGGCGTGGGCAAGGAACTTGTCTTTGTTGGCGGTGGGGACGGCCAGCACGAAACCATCGATATAGGACATGGGTTGCCTCCGGTGGGTCACGGCGCGCCGGAATGGGCGCCTGGTCTGTATACGACGAACACGGGCGGGGGAAATCGACACTGCGCCGGGCCGCGCCGTAGCGGTGTGAGGGAGACGCAGGGGGCGCGTGATAGTGATCGGCATGTAATTCAGTCACTTACGGAAATATTCCGGCGATAAGCCCGCTTGTCGTGTCAGAGAATTCCTAATCCAGACTAAGAACCGTCTGATAGAACCCGTGACGGAATCAGCCCAGAATCGAGCTGCCGGAAAGGAAGCATCCCCAGCGACCTGAGGTCTGGCGCCGGATCGGTGTCAGCCGGTGTATCACCGAGGAAGGGCGCGTTAGCCGACTACTCCCCAAGAGCGGCTTCCCCAACGCGTGACGCCCCGCAAGGGCATCGTCGTGACCCGTTTCCTTTTGCCGATGCTGGCGTGTCGCCAGTTTCCCCGGCCGCTTCCCCGAAGGTTCAGCATCGTCGCCGGCGCAATCGCTGCGTTGCGCCGCGCGCCGCTGTTTTTCAGTGGTTTGCGCGCCGCGCGCGTGTGCCAGAGCGCAACTGAACCCTTGCCAAAAATTCAGCGGAATGAAAACGCCGAACTTCAGGGCGGGTTAGGGCGAATAACGGAGAATTAACTTTCCGATGCAGGCCGGCGCCCCGCGCCATCTGCAAGAAGTTCAAGACAAAAAGGTGTACCCCCATGAAGACTTCGTTGATTGCCCTGGCCCTCGCCGCCGCCCTGCCGTTCGCCGCTTCGGCTGCCGAAGGCCTGTCCTACAACTACGCTGAAGGCGATTACGTCAAGACCGACGCCGACGGTGGCAAGGCCGATGGTTGGGGTGTGAAGGGTTCCTACGGCTTCCTGCCGAACTTCCACGCCTTCGGTGAGTACAGCCAGCAGAAGACCGACATCGGCAACTTCAAGGTTGACCAGTGGCGCGTCGGCGTGGGCTACAACCAGGAAATCGGCAACAGCACCGATTTCGTCGGCCGCGTTGCCTACAACAAGTTCGACCCGAAGGAAGGCCTGGACTTCAACGGCTACAGCGCTGAAGCCGGTATCCGTACCGCGTTCGGCCAGCACGCCGAAGTCTATGCGATGGCCGGCTACGAGGATTACAGCAAGAAGCACGGCATCAACCCGGATGGCGAGTTCTACGGCCGCCTGGGTGGCCAGGTGAAGTTGAACCAGAACTGGGGCATCAACGGCGACATCAAGATGAACCGCCACGGCGACAAGGAATGGTCGGTCGGCCCGCGCTTCAGCTGGTAATAGCGGCGTGACCGCAACGCCACGCGCCTGATCGGCGTGGCAGGAAAGGCCCGGCATTGCCGGGCCTTTTCCGTTTGGGCCGCCGTTGCCGATACGCTATGCCTTCCCTACCGAGGACAGGCCCGCATGAACCCACAGAACGACCTGCAACGCCCGCGGCTGGGCTGCGGTGCGGTCATCCAGCGCGCCGACGGTGCGATCCTGTTGCTGCTGCGCGGGCGCCAGCCCGAGCAGGGCCACTGGAGCCTGCCCGGCGGCAAGGTCGACTGGATGGAAACCGTCGAGCACGCCGTGGTCCGCGAAGTCGAGGAGGAAACCGGGCTGCGCGTGGCGGTGGAGCGCCTGCTGTGCGTGGTGGACCACTTCGAACCAGCGCTGGCCCAGCACTGGGTGGCGCCGGTGTACGTGGTGCGCATGCTCGATGCGGCCCAGGTGGCGCAGGTGCGCGAGCCCGAGGCCCTGCCGGAACTGGGTTGGTTCACCGCCGACGCGCTGCCTGCGCCATTGACCACCTCGGCGCGGCGCGCGCTGGCCGAGCTGTCGATGGCGCACTGAGCGAGGCGCTCAGCGCCGCGCCGCCGCTCCCTCGCCACGCGCCACCGCTTCCACTTCCTGCAGGCTGGCGCAGGCGGTATCGCCCGGCGTGGACATCGCCAGCGCGCCATGCGCGGCGCCCAGCGCCACTGCAGCCTGCTCGCCCTTGCCCGCCAGCAGTGCATGCACCACCCCGGCCACGAACGCATCGCCACCGCCGACCCGGTCCAGCAGGTCCACTTCGCGCGCAGCGGACACGAACAATTGCTGGCGCGTGCGCAGCGCGCCGGCCCAGCCGTTGCGGGCGGCGTTGCCGGCATCGCGCAGGGTGAATGCCACCGCCTGCAGGTTGGGGAACTGCTGCAATGCCCGTTGTGCGGCCGCATCGGCCGGGCCCACGTCCATCGGCGTGGCGCGCCGGCCCAGGTCGGCCAGGTCCATGCCCAGGCAGGCGGCGAAGGAATACTCGTCGCCCACCAGCAGGTCGCATTCTGCCGCGATGGCGCAGTTGGCGTGGCGCGCCGCATCCGGATCGGGATGGCTGTTCCACAGGCTGGCGCGGTAGTTGAGGTCGTAGGACACCGCCACCCCATGCCGGCGTGCGGCCTGCACCGCCGCGATCGCGGTGCGCGCGCTGTGCTCGGAAAGGGCAGCGAAGATGCCGCCGGTATGCAGCCAGCGCACGCCGTCGCGGCCGAACAGCGCATCCCAGTCGTACTCATGCGGTTGCAGCTGCGCGGCAGCCGAATACGCCCGGTCGGATACCCCCAGCGGAGCACGCACCCCGAAGCCGCGCTCGGTGAAGTTCAGCCCCATCCGCGTGTTGCGGCCGATGCCGTCGTACTCGCGCCATACGATCTGGCTGGCATCCACCCCGCCGGCCTGGATCAACTGCTGGGCCAGCACGCCCAGCTCATTGCGCGGCAGCGCAGTGAGTACGCCGCTGCGGTGGCCGAAGGTGCTGCACAGCCCGCGGGCCACGTTGTATTCGCCGCCGCCTTCCCAGACCTGGAACTGGCGCGCGTTGCGGATGCGCCCTTCACCCGGGTCGAAACGCAGCATCACCTCGCCCAGCGCCAGCGCGTCCCAGCGCGGGGCAGCGTGCGGGGCCAGCCGGAACTGCTGCGCACTCATCGTGCGCGGCAGCCGAGCAGGCCCAGGTCGACGCCGGCGGCCATGCGCCGGTAGCCTTCATCATTGGGATGCAGGTAGTCGCGGGTGATGTCGCCGGGCAGGCTTTCGGGGTTGGCCGGATCGCGCAGCATCGCATCGAAATCGATCAGCGCATCAAAGCCGCTGCGCCCGCCGCGCATCCAGGTGTTGAGGCTGGTGCGGGTGGCCGCCGAGATCGGCTCGTAACGGTCCGAACCACCGAACGGGGTGAGGGTGGCGGCGATCGCGCCGATGCCATTGCCGTGCAGGCGCTCGGCGATCTGCCGGTAGCCCAGCACCATGTCCTCGGCATTGCGGCCGGGCTTGGGCGGGGTGCCGCCGTCGTGGCGGATATCGTTGATGCCTTCGAACACGATCACCTTGGCCACGTTGGGCAGGGCGATCACATCGCGGTCCAACCGGGCCAGCGCACTGTGGCTGCGCCCGTGGTCCATCACCTTGTTGCCGCTGATGCCGGCATTGACCAGCACCACCTGGTCCGGGCAGACCTGCTGCAGGCGCGCGGCCAGCAGTGCCGGCCAATCGCCGTTGCTGCCACGGGTGGCCGTGGCGCCCTCGGTGATCGAATCGCCCAGCGCCACCACCACCACCGGCTTGCTGCTGCGTTCGGCCAACACTGCCGACACCACGTTCTGCCGGTACGCCAGCTTGACCTTGTCGGCCACCTCGGCCTGGCGGCCGTCGGCGATGCGCAGCGCGGTGCGGCGCACGGCCGGGCGGGTGGCATCGGGGAAGTACACGGTCAGCGATACATCGGCCAGCGCCGGCACCGTCATCGCCACCGGGTCGCTGAGCAGGGCCGCGCCGACCGGCACCACCACTGCGCTGCGACCATTGAAGGTGACCAGCTTGGCCGGGGTGGCCGTGCCGGTGCGTTGCGCCGATGCGCCGCCGATGGTCAGCGGCGCATCGCCGAGTTCATTGCTGATGCGGAAGCGCAGCGCCGTGGCCGAACTGGCCAGGCGCATGTCCTGGCGCACGGTCTGGTGGGCGAACTGCACCGGTGCTTCGGGGGTGCCGTCCTGGCGGTCCGGTGCCGGCGAGGCGGTCCACGCCGGCACCCAGACCTGGGCATGGGCGGGCAGCGCAGCGGCGCTGGTGGCAAGTGCAATCGAAAATGCAGAGATCCAGCGCAGCATGTCAGCCCTCCCAGGCGGTCAGCAGTCGATCAAGAGAAGTAGGTGCCGCCGTTGACGTCGACGTTGGCACCGGTGATGAAGCCGGCTGCATCCGAGGCCAGGTACACCGCGGTATCGGCCGCTTCCTGCGGGCGGCCCTGGCGGCGCAGGGGGGTATTGCCAGCCACCGCGGTACGCACTTCGGGCTTGGTGAATTCGTCGTGGAAACGGGTGGCGATCATGCCGCAGCACAGCGCGTTGACCCGGATCCCGCGCGGGCCCAGTTCCTTGGCCATGGCACGGGTGAAGGTCATCACCGCAGCCTTGGCGGTGGCGTAGATCGCCGCGCCCGGGCCACCGCCATCGCGGCCGGCCTGCGAGGCGAAGTTGACGATCGCGCCGCCCTCGGGCATATGCGGCACCACTGCGTGGGTGGTCAGGTAGACCGAGCTCATATTGAGGTCCATCACCTTGTGGAAGAACGCCTCGTCGATCTCGGCCAGCGGACGGCGCTGCACCATGCCGCCGGCCACGTTGACCAGCACGTCGATGCGCTCACCGAACGCGGCCTGGGTGGCGGCCACCATGCCGGCCACCGCCTTGGCATCGGTGACGTCGGCGCGGTGCACGATCGCGGTGCCACCGGCCGCCTCGATCTGCTTCAGGGTGTCCTGCGCGCTGGCTTCGTCGTTGGCGTAGTTGATGCACACCTTGGCGCCGGCGGCGGCCAGCTTGATCGAAATCTCGCGGCCGATGTCGCGGCCGCCACCGGTGACGATGGCCACCTTGTCGTTGAATTGGGTCATGGAAAAACTCCAGTAGTGCGTTGGGGGAAAGGAAAGAAGAGAGGGTTCAGCGCGGTTGGGCCGGGCCGTCGAGTTTTTCGACGCGGCCGGTGACCAGCCACAGCGCCAGCAGCGAGGCCGGCACCAGCGCGGCCACCAGGATGAAAATGGGAGCGTAGGATTGATGGGTCATCACCGGCACCAGCCAGGTGGTGATCAGCGTGCCGGCCACCGCGGCCATGCCGCCCAGCCCGGCCACCGAGCCGACGGATTTGCCGCTGAAGATGTCGCCGGGCAGGGTCTGGATGTTGCCGATGGCGATCTGGAAGCCGAACAGCACGAAGGCGATGGTCACCACTGCCCACATCGGGTCGGTGGCCAGCACCGCGCCGAGCAGGGCCGGGGCCATGATCGCCCCGCCCAGGGTGATGACCACCTTGCGGGCGCGGTCCACGCTCCAGCCGGCGCCGATCAAGCGCCCGGACAACCAGCCGCCGCCGAGGCTGCCGATCATCGCGCCCACGTAGGGCACCCAGGCGAAGATGCCGATCTGCTTGATGTCGAAACCGAAGGTGTCGGCCAGGTAGAGCGGCAGCCAGGACACGAACAGCCACCAGATCGGGTCCAGGAAGAACCGCGAAATCAGGATGCCCCAGGTCTGCCGATGGCCCAGCAGCTGGCGCATGCTGGGTACGTACTCGGCCTTGGGCGTGGCCGACGGTTCGGCCGGTGCATCCAGGATCAACGCACGCTCGGCCGCGCTCACCCACGGGTGCTTGTCCGGCCCGGCGCGGTAGATGATCAGCCACGGCAGCAGCCAGATGAAGCCGATCGCGCCGATCAGGATGAAGGTGCCGCGCCAGCCCAGCCACAGGAACAGCACCGCGATCAGCGGCGCCGACACGATCGCGCCGATCGACGCGCCGGCGTTGAACACGCCCTGCGCCAGCGCCCGCTCACGCGCAGGGAACCATTCGGCATTGGCCTTGACCGCGCCCGGCCACGCGCCGGCCTCGCTGATGCCCAGCATCGCCCGGACCAGGCTGAAGGACAGGATCGAATGGGTCACCGAATGCAGCGCGATCGAGACCGACCACACCGCGATCGACAGCGCAAAGCCCAGCCGGGTGCCGATGATGTCGAACAGCCGGCCGAACACGAACTGACCGGCGGCGTAGAACAGCATGAACACCGTCACCAGCAGCGCATAGTCCTCCTTGGTGGCGCCGACATCCTTGGAGATCTGCGGCCACATCACCGCCAGTGCGTTGCGGTCGATGTAGTTGATGACCGTGGCGATGGCGATCAGCGCCACGATCAGCCAACGGACGTAGGTGCGGGCCTGGGTGGTGACTTTCATTTGCCGTCCTTGCCGGTGCCGGTATCAAAGCGCTTCCAGCCGCCGTCCCAGTGCCAGCTGTGGCCACCGCCACTCACCTCATGGCTGCCGGGTTTGTTCGGTTCGTCGGCGATGCCTACCGCCACCCGCTTGCCGCCGGCCAGGTCCAGCACCAGCACGTCGGCATCCTGGCCGCGGTAATGGGCGATCGCATCGATGCGGCTGTTGGCGCCGCGCACCGTCTCGGCGGTGCCGTCGTACTGGCCGTGCGGTTCGAGCACGCCATAGAAGGTGGTGGCGGCCTGGCCGTCCACGCGCTGCAGCAGCATCGGCTCGCGGCGCAGGTTGAACGAGGGGTCGTTGGCGCCGCTCTCGCCGATCAGCGCCCGCGATGGCGCCGTGCTGGCGAAGCGATAGGTATAGAAGCGCCCGTCCAGCAGCCAGGTCAGGCTGCGCGGCTGGCTGGTGGGCTCGCTGGCCGCGTCGATCCAGACGTGCTGGTAGCCATTGGCCTTGCCCAGCACCGGCCGGTTGGCCACCGCCGACTGGGTCTTGAAGCCCACGTCCATGATGTGGCCGTTGAAGTGCAGCGGCAGGTCATAGCGTGCGGCCTTGCCGCCGGTCACCCGCAGCAGGTCCAGCACCACCGGCTCGGTCAGTGCCGGGTGGGCCAGCAGTACCTGGGTGCGGGTGAAGCTGACGCCGTCGTAGGCGCCGTCCATGCGCGCCGAGGCGATCTGGGTGTCATCGCCGGCCGCGAACAGCAGCGGCGCCGGCGCCAGCGCCTGGCCCTGCTTCCAGTCGCCGCCGAAGTGGCTCTGTTCGTTCACCACCAGCGTGTTGTGGGCGATGGTTTGCCGCGCCCAGCTGTTGTTCTCGGGCAGGTAGATGCCGCCGGCCTTGGCTTCGATATTGAGGAAGCGGGCGGCGCCGTAGTCGGTGACCACGCGCTGGCCGTTGTCGTAGAACAGCCAGTTGAGCTTGTCGAAGTGGCCGTGGCCCATGCCCTGCTTGGTGTTCTTCATCACCAGCGCCTGGCCGTCGGGGCCGCCCATGCGCAGGATCGCCAACGCGCCTTCGGTGCCGTCCGGGCCATCGCGGAGCAGGGTGGGCACGAACGCGAACGGCTTGGCCTTGTCCTGCGCCAGCGCCTGGGCCACCTGCAGGCCTTCGGGCGAGAGCAGCACGCGCTTCTGGGCCTGGGCTACCGACAGCAGCCGCGCGTCGCCGGTCTGCGCGTAGGCGATGTCGATCCCGGCCACCAGTTCCTCGGTGTCCAGGCCCTTGTCCAGGATGGCGTCGTTGATCGGGAAGAAATAGCCGCCGTAGCTGCTCTGCACCAGCGCGTCGACCGCCTTCAGCAGCACCCCGTCGCGGCGCTTGAAGATGCCGCGCTGCGGTTCGTTGCGCTGCACCGCGTTGGCGAACAGGATGAACGGCGCCAGCGCGTAGCGCTGGTAGTACGGGCCTTCCTCGTAATAGCCGTCCGGCGAGAACAGCTGGTCCACCTGCTTGAGGAAGCCGGCGCTGCCGTCGCGCCTGCTGCCATTCAAGGCCTTGTCGACATAGGTTTGATCGCGCAGCACATAGCCGGTCATGCCCACCGCGGCCACCGCCCAGGTGGCGTGGTTGTGGATCTTGTCGAAGTTTTCCGGGGTGCTGCTGAGGAAATCGGCCATCGGCCGGAACACCTTGTCATCGATGGTGGCGCGGTCGGCGGCGCTGAGGCTGTCGCGGATCGCGTCATAGCCCTGCACCGCGCTCACCAGCCACACCGAGTCGTTGAGCGTCTGCCAGAACAGCCGGCCGGGAATCTGGCCGCGGCCGTGCGGGTGCGCGCCCAGCCCGGGGTAGAGCTTGGCGTAGCCCAGCAGCAGGTCGCGCGCGTAGTCGGCGTAGACCTTGTCGCCGGTCAGCCGGTACAGCGCGCCGGCGGCCTGGATGGCCTGGTAATTGCGCTTGTGCTGCTCATGGGTGTAACCGCCGCCCTTGTCCTTGGGCACCGGCACGTCGATGCCGGCCTTGAGCATGCCGCGCACCAGCCGTTCGGCGCGCTGCTGCTCCCTGGCGAACACCGGGTAGCTGGCGCCGTCGCTGCGCATCTGTTGCCACTGCGCGGCGGTGACCAGCACCGGGGCGCTGGTGGCGGCCGCCTGCGCGGTGCCGGGCGCGGCAGCGGCCACGGCGGGCAGGGCGGCGGCGCCGAAGGCGGCGGCCAGCAGCAGCATCAAGGGCGTGGAACGCGTCATGGCAGGGTCTCGGCTGGAGTATCGGACTGCATTGCCGCCGTGGCGGTAAGCACGTTGTCGCGTACGCGCAGGCGGGGCTCGCCGACGCGGTGGCTGAAGCGCACGCGGCCGCTGTGCGCGAACCGGTTGCCGGTGAGGGTGGCGGTCTGCACGCCGTGCAGGCGCAGGCTGGTGTCGGCGGCCACGCCGACATTGTCGAGCTGGTTGCCATGCACGCGCAGGGTAGGCCCGAAGGTGCTCTCGTCGGTGCCGCCGCGGTACAGGTTCAACAGCGGCCCGCCGATGCGGCGGAACTGCGAGTCCACGATGTCCACCTGTTCGGCGTTGTAGGTACCCAGGTCGTCGGTCTCGGCGGCCGCGGCGATCACGCTGCCGCTGATGTCCTCCACCGTGGTGTTGTCCAGTGCGATGCGCGCGGCCAGGCTGCCCTTGCCGGCGTTGATCACGTCGAAGGCTTTGTTGGCGGTCAGCCCGTGGATGCGGCTGTGCTCGATCAGCAGCGTGTAGTTGAAGGCCTGGCTGCCCGGGGCGATGCGCACCACCGCGTTGCCGGCCGCGTCCGGTGCCAGCGCGCCGTCGATATCCAGCCGCGACAGCTTCAACGCGCCGCCGGCACGGATCTCGAACAGGCTGGGGCGGCTGAACTGCAGGCTGGCCCGGCCGCGGCGGGGGCCGACCACGCTCAACGGGTGGTCCACGCCCAGCACCTGGTCCACCCGGTACAGGCCACGCTGCAATTGCAGCTGGTCGCCCGGTGCGCTGGCAGCGATGGCACGGCGCAGCGTGTCATCGCCGGGGGCGACGTTGCGCACCTTGCCGCTGTCCAGCGCAACGCTGCCCAACGTTTTCGGATACCACGGCACGCCCACCTGCTCGCGCGCGATCGGCGCCAGGTCGCGCGGCGCGCCGGCGGCCACGGTTTCCACCGGGTACTGCAGGCCGTTGGCCGCGCGCTGCAGGGTCAGCGGCATGGCGCTGACCCCGCCGGGGAAGCCGGGCGACAGCGTCGGGCTCTGCACGTTGGCGCTGAAGGCGATCCCGGACAGGTCGCCCTGGCTGCGCAGCAGCTCGTCGCTGCCAGTGCCGATGAACAGGTTGCCGGCGATGCGGCTGTTGACCGGCATCGCATTGCGCTCCTCGTCCAGCCCGGCGCCGAGGAACAGCTGGCGCACCTGGATGAAGCTGTTGCGCTCGATCACCGCATCGTCCACCTGCTCGTAGCGGTTCAACGGCGCATCGCGGGTACCGGCCATCACCGCCAGCGCGGCGGCGAAGTTGTCGCCGGCCAGGTTCTCGAAATAGTTGTCGCGCACGATCTGGTTGCGGTTGATCACCCGCACCCCGCCGGTATGCGCCTTGTTGTTGCCGAGGAACACATTGCGTTCGACCACGTTGCCGTGGCCGTGGCGCAGCACCAGCGACCCGCGCGATTCGAAGAACACATTGCCGCGGTACAGATTGCCGCCGGACTTGCTGGAGACGATCTCCACCTCGCCGTCGCAGTGCTCGAACCAGTTGTTTTCCACCACCGTATTGGAATCGGACTGCGAGTCGGTACTGGTGCCCACCCGGATCGTTTCGCCGCCGTTGCTGCCCAGGTTGGGGCGCGGGCCAAACCAGTTGTGGTCGATGCGGTGCCGGTTGTCCAGGCCGCTGCTGGTATTGCGTACCACCACCAGGGTGGTGCCGGCATTGGTCTTGCCCAGCAGCTGGTTGTGGTCGAAGCGGTTGTACTGGCCGTACATCCCCACCCAGTTGTCCGATTGCTGGCGGTCGGGCTTGTTGTAGCCGTCGATCACCACCCCGGTCACCCGGCTGTGGGTGGCCCAGGCCTTGGACGAGGCGCGGAAGGAAACCACTTCGCTGCCCGGCGCCCAGCCATCGCGGAACACCAGGTTGGATACTTCCAGGTAGGCCCCGGCCAAACGCAGCCGGGATTGCCCGCTGAGGATCACCTTGCCGGGGGTCTGTGCTGTCAGACGAATTGGTTGACCAGTTGTACCGGTGCCCTGCACCAGCAGGTCCATATCGCGCCAGATGCCGTCGGCCAGGATCACCGTATCGCCGGGCTGCAGCGCGCGGGTGGCCGCCGCGTACTCGGCGGCGTCGCGAACCAGGTGGTCGGCGGCGAACGCCGGCAAGCTGCCCAGGCTGAGGCCCAGCAGCAGCGCGGTGGCCAGCGGACGCAATGTCGTCGGCGTGTGTGAGTGTCGCAAAGTCACAGGCTTACCCTCCCAGATCAACCGTGGCATTCAACGTGAGTCTGGATCGTAGCAGGTCGCGGGGCGCGAACGTCAACCACAATCGCATACCACTTTAGGTGCATGTGGTTAGCCTGTTGCGCATATTCCTGCTGCATCCGCACATTAAATACGCGGTAAGTGGTCTAGGCGGAACACCGGGGTAGACTTTAGTACCAATTTGTTGACATTGGTCCTCCAACGGTGAATCTTCCGGATCGAATCCGTGTAATCGGACGATCCATCCTGGGAGGGAGATCACGATGTTGCATGACCGCCGTACGGCCTCGCCACGAGGCCTTCGCCCCACCGCGCTGCACACCGCGCTGTTCTATGCCCTGTGCAGCACCGCGGCGCTGCCGCTGGCGCACGCGCAGGACGCTGCCGAGCCGCCGCCGGCCCAGGCCACCACCCTGGACCAGGTCCAGGTCACCGGTATCCGCGGCACCATCCAGACCTCGATCGACAAGAAGCGCGAGGAGACGGTGATCGCCGACGTGCTGGCCGCCGAGGACATCGGCGACCTGCCGGCACTGTCGATCGGCGAGGCGATCGAAACCATCACCGGCGCCTCCACCCACCGCGAAAAGGGCGGCGCGTCGGAAATCTCGATCCGCGGCCTGGGCCCGTTCCTGGGTTCGTCCACCTTCAATGGCCGCGAAGCCACCAACGGCAGCGGCGACCGCTCGGTGAACTTCAACCAGTTCCCGTCCGAACTGATCAACGCGGTGGCCATCTACAAGACCCAGCGCGCCGATTTCGTCGAAGGCGGCGTGGCCGGTACGGTCAACATGGAAACGGTCAAACCGCTGGAGTACGGCAAGCGCACCATCCAGCTCGATGGCCGCGGCACCTGGCAGGACTACGACAACCGCCTCAAGGACAAGGACGGGGTGGGCTGGCGCGGTACCGCCAGCTACATCGACCAGTTCGACATGGGCGGCGCCGGCAAGCTGGGCGTGTCGGTCGGCGTGCAGGCGCTGGAAGGCAGCAACCCGGAGGAAATGTTCTCCAGCAGTTCCACCTGGGCGGCCTGCGACGGCCGCGAAGTGGTCGGCGCCACCCGCAACTGCACCACGGTGGACGGCAACCAGGTCGCCAACGGCGTGCCGTACTACCTGGTGCCCAGCAGCCGCATCTACCGCCAGTTCATCGAGCACGACAAGCGCGACTCGCAGTTCGCCGCGCTGCAGTGGCGGCCCAACGATGCGCTGGAGGTCAACCTGGACTACCAGCATTCCAAGCGCGACTACACCGAAGACCGTTCGGACCTGTCGCTGTCGTCGATGATGCGCAACCTCAACAACCGCGTGGTCAGCGACGACGGCGCGCTGCTGCACCACACCGGCAGCACCACGATTGATTCCACCGGCAATTTCCTCGAGCGCAAGGAGGAATACACCGGCGGCGGGCTCAACGTGATCTTCCGGCCCACCCCGGCCTGGACCCTGTCCACCGACCTGTCCTACTCCAACACCCAGCGCGACCAGATCGAACGCTCCACCCGCCTGCGCGCCGGCCGCACCGACGTCAACGGCAGGCCGGTGGGCGGCATCAAGAACACCCGCTACGTCGACTACACCTACGACTACAGCGGCGATGTGCCCAGCATTTATCTCGATCCGGCGTTCGATGTGAACAACCCGGACAACTACACCGACTCGGCGCTGGTTCGCCGCCGCCAGCAGAACCGCCAGCACACCATCCGTGCGCAGCGTTTCGATGCGGCCTTCACCCCGGAAAGCGGCTTCTTCACCGCGATCAAGGGCGGCCTGCGCCATTCCGAAGCCACCTATACCGACTTCACCGACACCCGCGACATCACCACCACCAACGTGGCGGCGATCCGCGCGGCCAACCGCGCCTGCCGCCAGGAGTTCCCGCAGAAGGACTTCCTGGCCAACGCCAGCGGCAACACCATCGACCAGTGGGCCAGCTTCGACAGCCGCTGCCTGTTCAAGGCCTTCACCGGCGTGGACGACACCGGCCTGAGCGCAGACCTGCGCGACCCGGCCAACAACGATGTCACCGAGAAGACCAACGCCATCTACCTGATGGGCGATTACAGCAGCGAGTGGTTCGGCCTGCCGGTCACCGGCAACATCGGCCTGCGCTGGGTGCGCACCGACGTCAGCTCGGTCGGCCTGCGCAGCGGCATGGACGTGACCAACAACCCCGACGGCACCGTCACCCTGCGCCCCACCGGCGAGTTCACCCGCCAGGTGCTCAAGTCCAGCAACGACCAGTGGCTGCCCAGCTTCAACGCCGCCTTCGAACTGCGCCCGGACCTGCTGCTGCGGGTGGGGGCCTACCGCGCCATGTCGCGCCCGGACCTGGCCGCCGAAGGTTACGGCCGCAGCTTCAACCTGGACGAGGCCGACACCGAGTTCGGCAGCGTCGCCGATGCGCTGGGCAGCATCACCGCCACCGGCAACCCGCGCGCCAAGCCGCTGATGTCGTGGAATGCCGATGTCTCGCTGGAGTGGTATGCCAACGCCGACACGATGCTGTCCACCGCCATCTACTACAAGCAGTTCAACGGCGGCTCGGTGCCGGTGGTGGTGGGCGAAACCTTCGACATCGATGGCCAGAGCGTCACCGTGCCGGTCGAACAGCTGGCCACCAGCGACCAGAAAAGCGACCTGATCGGCTTCGAGCTGACCGGCTCGCATACCTTCAGCTACCTGCCGGGGATCTTCTCCGGGCTGGGCGTGAAGGCCAGCTACAACTACGCCCACTCCAACTTCAAGACCGAAGACCTGCGCCTGGGCGAGTCCACCGACCCGGCCACCGGCGTGTTCACCCCCGGTATCGTCGAGCCGGCCAACATCTTCGGGCTGTCCGAGCACGTGGCCTCGGCCCAGGTCTACTGGGGCCTGGGCAAGCTGGACCTGCAGGCGATCTACAAGTACCGCTCGGACTATTACCAGCAGTTCGTCGGCGACCCCTCGCAGAACCGCTATGTGCGCGACAATGGCTCGCTGGACTTCCGCGCCACCTACAAGGTGAACAAGCACCTGTCGCTGTCGCTGTCGGCCAGCAACCTCACCGATGAGCCGCGGGTGTCGGATATGCCCATCCTGGGTAGCTTCCGCGAGTACACCACCTACGGGCGGCGCTATTATCTGGGGGTGCGCTACCGCTTCTGAGGACGGTGGCGCGGCTTTCCGGCCGCGCCGCTGCCTGAGGGCGCGGCCCGAGTGTTGGTCCCCAGCCACCTGTCAGCCAGGCCTTTGATGATGTCCGAACCGCGTCTGTACCAGTCCATTGCCGCCGAAATCGTCGCGCTGATCGAGAAGGGCGAATTCCCGCCAGGCTCGCGCCTGCCCGGCGAACGCGACCTGGCCGAACGCCTGGGGGTGAGCCGGGTAACGGTGCGCGAGGCGGAAATCGCGCTGGAAGCGCAGGGCCTGATCACCATCAAGACCGGCTCGGGCGTGTATGTGAAGGCCAAGCCGTCGCAGGCGCCGGGCGCGTTGCCCGACGTCTCGGCGTTCGACCTGACCGCCGCCCGTGCGGTGATCGAGGCCGAAGCGGCGGCGATGGCGGCCAGCCGCATCACCGATGCCGAACTGGAGGACCTGGCCGGGCTGATCGCGGCCATGGTCGACCCGGCCTCGGGCGAGGCGGCAGCCAGCGAGGCCGACCGCCAGTTCCACCTGTCCATCGCCCGCATTGCCGGCAACCCGGTGGTGGAGCACTGCGTGCAGCTGATCTGGCGGATGCGCAACGAGCTGCCGCGGGTCAAGCAGGTGTATGCCAACGTCTGCCACAACGACGATGACACCCGCGATGAAGAACACACCGCCATCCTCGATGCGCTGCGCCAGCGCGACCCGGCCGGCGCCCGCCTGGCGATGCGCAACCACTTCCAGCGCCTGTTCGAATCGATGCTGGAAGCCACCGAGAACGAAGCCCTGGCCGAAATCCGCCGGCGCACCCAGCAGGACCGCGAACGCTTCATGGCCGCCACCGGGCACTGAGCCCGGCGTGGCCGGGGTGGCTTACTCGCCCTGGTACTGCTTTTCTTCAACCAGCGCGGAGCCTGCGATGCGGTTGATCTCGTTCTTGACCTTCACCCGTTCCCCGTTGGTGCCATAAACCCCACGCGCCAGCTGGATGAAGGCGTCATCGAAGACCTGCGCCGCTTCCTTGTCGCGCAGCTGGTCCTGGATCACCCACATGCGCTCGTTGATCGCCTTGAGCTGGGTCTTCAGCGCATCCAGCCCGGGTTGCGCGTCCAGCTGCTGCTGCCACAGCGGCCACAGCCCCTGCAGCTCCTTGCGTACATTGGCGTTCTTGTCCGCATCGGCGATGCGCTCGGCCTTGATTTCCAGGATGGTGATCTTGTCGATCAGCTCGCCAATCGATACCGGGGTCAGGATCGCGTCCACGCCGTTACTCGCAACAGGGTCAGGGCGCCCATCATAACGCGGGCTCCAAACGGCCAGCGCCGATGCAGGATTTACAGTGAATTTGCGCCGAACCGGCGGCGCCGCCATGGCGGCTTTACGCCCGCTGCGGGAACACTGCCCACCTCGACGGCGCCGCCGTCCGATGGAGTGCAGTGTGGTGGTCGAACAATCGAAAGGGCGTCTGGCGCGCCGTGGCTGCGGGCTGCTGCTCGGCCTGGCCGTGAGTGGGGCGGCGTCGGCCGCGGTGGAAGGCAACGCGACGCTGACCACCGATTACGTGTGGCGCGGCAGTTCGCAAAGCGACGGCGACCCGGCCGCGCAGGCGGGGGTGAAGCTGGGCAGCGAGAGCGGCTGGTATGCGTCGGTGTGGGGTTCAGGGGTATCGTTTCGCCCGGACAACGGCGCGCGCAGCGAGTTCGACGTGGTGGCCGGTTGGGGCGGGGCGCTGGGCAATGACTGGGCGCTGGACGTGAACCTGACCCGTTACCTGTACCCGTCCAGCGATGTGGACCTGGACTGGACCGAGCTCAACAGCACGCTGACCTGGCAGCAACGCTACTGGCTGCAGGTGGGGGTCTCCGACGATGCCCTGGCCGGCGGCCACAGCGGCACCTACGCCCAACTTGGCGCGCGCCTGCCGTTGGGCCAGCAGTGGCGGCTGGAAGGGGCGGTGGGCCATTACTGGCTGGACAGCGCGCAGGGCGACGACTACCTGCACGGGCAACTCAGTGCCATCTGGAAGGTCCACGGCCCCTGGGAACTGCGCCTGACCGCGCACGACACCGACGGCGCAGGCAAGCGCCTGTTCCCCGGCAACGCCGGCTCACGCGTGGAGTTCGCGCTGCAGACCGCATTCTGAACCTCGCGGCATTGCTTGCCGCTACCGGGCGGCGGTCGCCCTTGCCCGGTAGTGCCGGCCGCTGGCCGGCTGCTTTGGCTGTAGCGCGCGTACACCGCCACGTCCACCGGATCGGCATCGGCCGATCCGCCCCCCCAACTCAGGCCGCGCGCACCCGCAGCGTCAACCCCTTCAGGAAGTTGCGCAGCATCTGGTCGCCGCAGGCGCGGTAGTTCTTGTGGTCCGGCTGGCGGAACAGCGCCGACAGCTCCGGCTTGGACACCGAAAAACCGGCCGCATCGAAGATCTCGTGCATGTCCACGTCCTTCAGCTGGAACGCCACGCGCAGCTTCTTCAGCACCAGGTTGTTGGTGATGCGCTTTTCCACCGGGCGCACTGGCTGGCTCTCGTCGCGGCCACGGAAATGCACGATCAGCCCGTCCAGGAAATGCCCCAGGGTACGGTCGTCGCAGGGCACGAAACCTTCCTCATCTTCCTTGCGCAGCCAACCGGCCACGTCGGCCTTGTCGACCACGAAGGTCGGGTCGGCCAGGGCACAGGTATCGACGATCATGCCGTCGCTGAGGTCGAGCATGTAGCGGATGCTGCGCAGTACATCGTTGTTGATCATGTCACGTCCAATACCGCCGGCGCGGCTGCGCGGCTGGCCGCCATTTTACCCCCTGCCGGGCCCGGCCCCACGGTGGCCGCCTGTCGCTGTCATCTGGCTGCCATGAAAGTGAAGCACAGTGCCGCCTTCAGGCATCGACAGGCAGTGGAGCAGGCAATGCGCAGGTGGCAGGCAGTGGCGGGTGTGGGAATGCTGTGGCTGGCCGGGTCGGCTGCCGCCCAGGTGCCCTACGTGGCAATCGAACAGCGCGTGGACCCGCAGGAACTGGCCCAGGTGGGGCTCACCCCCGCCCAGCTGCAGACCCTGAACCGCCTGTTGCGGCAAGCCGATGAGCGCGCGCCACCGCCGCCGGTGGCCGCCGCCCCGGTCGCCGCGCCCGGCGCGCCCACCCCGGCCCCGATGTTCCCCGGTCTGGACGACGGCCCCATCAAGGCCAGGGTCACCGGCCAGGTGGACGGATGGGCCCCGGGCTCGGTGTTCACTCTCGACAACGGCCAGCAGTGGCAGGTGCTCAAGGGCGAGATGAAGCTCAAGGCCAGCCGCAGCAACCCCGAGATCGTCGTGGTGCCCGGCATTGCCGGCCGCTGGTTCCTGCAGGTGGATGAAGACCTGCCCAAGGCGCGCGTGTTCCGCATTCGCTGATCGGTGCGAAAATGACCGGGATCTCTCTGCACGGAGTACCCCGATGACCCGTACCGCCCTGATTACCGGCGCCACTTCCGGCTTTGGCGCCGCCGCCGTCCATCGCTTCGCCCAGGCCGGCTGGCGGGTCATCGCCACCGGGCGCCGTGCCGAACGGCTGCAGCCGCTGGTCGATGCCTACGGCCCCGGGCAGGTACATGCCGCCGTCTTCGACGTGCGCGACAGCGCGGCCATGGCCGCCGCCCTGGCCGCGCTGCCGGCCGGGTTCGCCGACATCGACCTGCTGGTCAACAACGCCGGCCTGGCCCAGGGCACCGCCCCGGCCCAGAGCGCGGTGCTGGAGGACTGGCGCACCATGATCGACACCAACGTCACCGCCCTGGTCACCCTCACCCACCACCTGCTGCCGCAGCTGGTGGCGCGCAAGGGCGCCATCATCAACATCAGCTCGGTGGCCGGCGTCTACCCGTACCCGGGCGGCAACGCCTACGGCGGCACCAAGGCCTTCGTCAGCCAGTTCTCGCTGGGCCTGCGCGCCGACCTGCACGGCAGCGGCGTGCGCGTGACCACCATTGAACCGGGCATGGCCGAAACCGAGTTCACCCTCGTGCGCACCCACGGCAACCAGGCCGCCTCGGACACCCTCTACACCGGCGCCAACCCGATGACCGCCGAAGACATCGCCGAGCAGATCTTCTTCGTGGCCACCCTGCCGGCCCACTTGAACATCAACCGCCTGGAAATCATGCCGGTCAGCCAGTCCTTCGCCGGCTTCCAGGTCGCCCGCGACTGACGCGCGGACAGGTCGCGGCGGCGTCGGTGTGCGCGGCGCTGCCTACACCGCCGTCCACACCGCCAGCTCATACCCATCCGGGTCGCGGAAATGGAACCGCCGTCCACCGGGAAAATCGAACGCCTCCCGGCAGATCTGCGCCCCGGCCGCTTCCAGCCGCTGCCGGGCGGCGGCCAGGTCGTCGGCATACACGATCACCAGCGGCCCGCCGGGTTGCACCGGCTCGCCGGTGGTGAAGCCGCCGCACAGCCGCCCATCGTTGAACTCGGTATAGGCCGGGCCGTAATCGGTGAACGACCAGCCGAACGCCTGCGCGTAGAAGGCCTTGCTGCGGGCGATGTCGGCCACGTTGAATTCGATGTTGTCGATGCGGCGGTCATTGCTGTCTGTGGTGCTCATGGGGGTTCCCGCGTTGAAGTGGGCCCCAGCATCGCCGCCCGCAGCGCGCCGGTCTTGAACAAAACGGCCAGTCAGGCCCGCCACTGTGCGCACAGCTGCGCCGCCCCGATCCCGGCCAACGCCCGCACCTCGCGGCTCAGGTGCGACTGGTCGGCGTAGCCGCCGTCGAGGGCCAGCGCCGCCAACCCGTCGTGCGGCTGCGCCCGCACCAGTGCCAGCCACCGCTGCAGTCGCAGAATCCGCTCCAGCATCTTCGGCCCATAGCCGAACTGCGCATGGCACAGGCGGCGCAGGCTGCGCGTGCTCAGCTGCAGCGTGGCCGACAACTGCGCCAGATCCATGTCGCCGGCACGCACCCGCGCGAATACCCGCGCCGCGCTGGCGTGCGGGCTGCCGCCACTGCTGCCGGGCAACGCGGCCAGCTCCAGCGCGAACCGCTGCTGGCGGGCATCGGCATCGCCGATATCGTTCAGGCGCGCGGCCATCTGCCGCGCCCGCACGCCCAGCAGCGCGTCCAGTTCCACCGCCGTGCCCACCAGCTCCGACAACGGCAGGCCCAGCCACGCCCGCGCTGCCCCCGGCTGGAAGCGCGCGCCCAGCACCTGCGCGCCGGGCGCCAGCTGCGGGTGCGCGGCCACCACGTCCGGCCCCACCACATACAGCCGCCCATCGCGCCACAGGATATCCACGCAGCCATCGGGCAGCACCGCCACCGCGCCGCTGTGGCCCACCGGCAGATCGCTGCGCCACAGCTGCCCGAAGCAGCCACGCAGCGCCGCCGCCGGTGCCCATTCGCGGTAGCGGCCGGTGGCACCGGCAATACCGGGAAGGTCAGCAGGATCGGGAAGGGCAGACATGCAAGGACGATAGCGTATCGCCAGGTTGCCGCCGGCGACGGGTGCTGCATGAAAAAAAAGCCGACCCAGGGGGCCGGCGTTCGGATTGCGTCTGGAGCGACAGCCCCCTTGGCGTTCAAGGGGGCGCGCCGACAGGCGCGGGGATGCGGAGGCACAAAGCAAGGGCCCAAGGTTTCGCGCAGCGCAACCTTGGGGTAGTCGCGCGCCGCGACTACTGCGCTTTGATAGCCATCGCCTGAAGCCCGGTGCCATCCAGCTTCTGCTTGGCCTCGGCCAGTTCGCCGGCGCTGCCGTACGGCCCCATGCGCACGCGGTACACGGTCTTGCCGTTGATCTGCGCCGATTCCACCCGCGCCGCCAGGCCGATCATGGCCAGCTTGGCCTTGGTCGCCTCGGCATCGCCGGAAGCGCCAAACGCGCCGGCCTGAAGGATGTAACGCACATTGCTGGCCGCCGGGTCGGCGGCGGCCGGCGTTGCCGCGGCCGTCGCCGCCGGCTTCGGTGCAGTGGTGGCCGCCGCCGTCGCTGGCGTAGCGGCCGGCGTGGTGGTTGCTGCCGGGCGCTCGGTCACCGGCGCTGGCAACGGCGAGGTGGTCACCGTGGCTGGCGTGGCGGTGGCGACCGTGGCCGCCGGCGTGGCGGTGGCCGTGCCGGCCGGTACCGGGCGGCCTTCCAGTGCCGCCTGCGCGCGCTGCGCCTCGGCCTTGGCGCGGCGCTGGTCTTCGGCGCGGGCGCTGGCGGCCAGCTCGGCATCGGACATTTCCACTTCCTTGCCGGGCAGCAGGGTGTAGAAGTCGTACTGCGTGGCCGCCGGCTTGGCCGGTTCGGCCGGCGCCGTGCCCGGCTTGGGCAGCTCGGCGCCCACGTCGGGGTCGGCGTCGCTGACCGGCGCCGGCTGCGCGTTCGGGTCCGGCTTCGGGCCTACCCGCAGGAAGCCATCGCCGTCGCTCTTGAACAGGTTTGGTGCCGCCAGGAACACCACGGCCGCAATCGCCACACCGGCCACCAGCCACACCCATCCCGGTGTGCCTTGGCTGCTGTTGCGTCGTGCCTGGCTCTTGCCGCGTCGTGCTGCCATTTACTGCTTCTCCACTGCTTACATTTTTTCCGGGGCGGAAACGCCCAGGATGTTCAGGCCATTGGCCAGGACCTGGCGCGCCGCGCAGGCCAGGGCCAGCTTGGCATTGCGCTCGGGCGCATCGGCCACCAGCACCTGCGTGCCGTGATACCACGTGTGGAAGGCATGCGCCAATTCGCGCAGGTACTGCGCAACCAGGTGCGGTTCCAGCGCAATACCGGCTGCTTCCACCACTTCGGGGAAGCGCGACATTTCAATCATCAGCCACAGCGACGCCTCGTCGTCCAACGACGCCAGCCCGGCCACGCCTTCGCTGGCGGTGTAGGGCAGGCCCTTCTCCTGCGCCTGGCGCAGCAGACTGCACACCCGGGCATGCGCGTACTGCACGTAGAACACCGGGTTGTCGTTGCTCTGCTGGCGGGCCAGGTCGATATCGAAGGTCAGCTGCGAATCGGGCTTGCGCGCGATCAGGAACCAGCGGGTCGCATCGCGGCCGGCTTCCTCGATCAGGTCGCGCAGGGTCAGGTAGCTGCCGGCACGCTTGGACAGCTTCACTTCCTCGCCGCCGCGCATCACCGTCACCATCTGGTGCAGCACGTATTCCGGCCAGCCCTGCGGGATGCCCACGTTCAGCGCCTGCAGGCCGGCGCGCACGCGCGCCAGCGAACCGTGGTGGTCCGCCCCCAGCTCGGTGATCGCGCGCTCGTAGCCGCGCTGCCACTTGCTCAGGTGGTAGGCCACGTCCGGCAGGAAGTAGGTATAGGTGCCGTCGGACTTGCGCATCACGCGGTCCTTGTCGTCACCGAAATCGGTCGAGCGCAGCCACAGCGCGCCGCCTTCCTCGTAGGTATGCCCGGCCGCATTGAGCTTGGCCACGGTCTCTTCGACCTTGCCGTCCTTGTACAGCGAGCTTTCCAGGAAGTAGATGTCGAAATCCACCCCGAACGCGGCCAGGTCCTGGTTCTGCTCGTTGCGCAGGTAGGCCACCGCGAAGCGACGGATCGCATCGAGGTTGTCGGCATCGCGCTCGCCCACCACCGCGTGGCCTTCCAGCTCCACGCTGGCGCCGGCCAGGTAGGCGTTGGCCACGTCCTGGATGTAGTCGCCGCGGTAGCCCGCTTCCGGCCAGCCGGCGTCATCGGGCTTGAGCCCCTTGGCGCGCGCCTGGGTGGACAACGCCAGGTTCTCGATCTGCACGCCGGCATCGTTGTAGTAGAACTCGCGCTTGGCGTTCCAGCCGTTCACTTCCAGCAGGCGCGCCAGGCAGTCGCCGATGGCCGCGGCGCGGCCGTGGCCCACGTGCAGCGGCCCGGTCGGGTTGGCCGACACGTATTCCACGCCCACGGTACGGCCGTTGCCGCTCAGGTTGTGGCCGTAATCGGCCCCTTCCTTCAGTACGCCGGCCGCTTCGCGCTGGTAGGCGCTGGGGGCCAGGTGGAAATTGATGAAGCCCGGGCCAGCGATTTCCACGCGCAGCACATCGGCGCTCTTGGGCAGCGCATCCAGCAGCGCCTGGGCCAGGGCACGCGGGTTGCTGCGCGCCGGCTTGGCCAGCAGCATCGCCGCATTGGTGGCGAAATCGCCATGCTCGCGGGTCTTCGGGCGTTCCACCACGAATTCCGGGGTCAGGGTATCGGCCGGCAGAGTGCCGTTGGCGCGCAAGGCTTCGATGCCTTGGCTGATCAGGGCGCGGAGGAGATTTTTCACAAGGCCTGCTTTGGGACTGGAGCGGCGGAATCGGTAATTTTAGCCCAGATGCCGCCCCGATCCATTGAACCGCAGCGGACCGGGCCGCGCGCGGCGGCCCCCGAGCCGTTCCAGGCCCCCAAGGCCCCGGGCCTGACCTGCCCGTTCAGCCCCGGAAGGTCAGCGCCGGTTCCAGCCAGCCCCGCTCGGCCATCGACACCGGCGTGCCTTCCCCCACCACCACATGGTCCAGCAGCCGCACCCCCACCAGGTTCAGCGCCTCCTGCAGGTGCCGGGTGATCTGCCGGTCGGCCGCCGACGGCTCGGCGCTGCCGGAGGGGTGGTTGTGGCTGACGATCACCGCCGCGGCGTTGTGCAGCAGGGCGCGGCGGACCACCTCGCGCGGGTAGATGGTGGCCGCGTCGATGGTGCCGGTGAAGAGTTCCTCGAAGGCCAGGGTGCGGTTGCGGGTGTCCAGGAACAGGGCGGCGAAGACCTCATGCGGGCGGCCGCGCAGGCGTTGCTTGAAGTAGCGGATCGCGGACTGGGGCTCGCGCATGCTCTCGCCGCGATCCAGCTGGGCGCGCAGGTGGCGGTCGGCCAGTTCCAGCGCGGCCACCAGTTCGCAGGCGCGGGCTGGGCCGAGACCTGGCAGCTTTTTCAGCTTCGGGGCGCTCAGATCGAGCAATCGCCGCAGTGGGCCGTGGTCTTTAAGGAGAAGCCGCGCATTCTCCATCACATCCAGGCCTTTACAGCCGGTGCCCAGGAACAAAGCAAGCAGCTCGGCATCCGACAGCGCCGCCGGGCCACGCGCCAGCAGCTTCTCGCGCGGTTGTTCGTCCTTGGGCCAGTTTTTGATTGCCATGCTGGACAGCTTGGAGGCACGTGCGCCGCACGACCATCAGAGACCGCCGCGTCATTGGGTCTGAGAAACCCGGGACATTGGCCATTGGTAGACCCGGCCACCGTTCACTGGTTGAAGGGTGATTGGAGCACTTTGTCCGCCGACCGCCAGCCAAAACCAGGGGGGAAACCTGCTGCCCCTCATAACCAAAAACACCCCCTTCATGCCCCTGGGGCATCAGCCCCCCACACCCCATCAGGTAAGCTAATCGCCTCGGTTCGACAGGAACACCCAAGGTGGCTGACTCCCCCCAGGCTTCCCCGGCGTCGGTGCGCCCGCTGGAAGGCCAGAAGCTGTTGTTGTGCGTGGGTGGCGGTATCGCCGCCTACAAGTCGCTGGAACTGGTCCGCCGCCTGCGCGATGCCGGGGCCCGGGTGCAGGTCGCGATGACCGCCGGGGCCCAGCAGTTCGTCACCCCGCTGAGCTTCCAGGCCCTGTCCGGGCAGCCCACCCGCACCACCCTGTGGGACAGCGCCGCCGAGCAGGCCATGGGCCATATCGAGCTGGCCCGCTGGGCCGATCGCGTCGTGGTGGCGCCGGCCACCGCCGATCTGCTGGCTCGGCTGGCCCACGGCCATGCCGATGACCTGGTCACCACGCTGTGCCTGGCCACCACCGCGCCGCTCACCGTGTGCCCGGCGATGAACCACCGCATGTGGCAGCACCCGGCCACCCAGTCCAATATCGCCCTGCTGCGCCAGCGCGGCGCGCAGGTCATCGGGCCCGAAGACGGCCCGCTGGCCGAGGGCGAGTCCGGCCCCGGCCGGCTGACCGAGCCCAATGCGATCGTCGCGGCGCTGGCCGCGCTGCAGGCACCGGCCGTGGCAGAGGGCGTGCCCGCCCCGCTGCTGCAGGGCCTGCGCGTGGTGATCAGCGCTGGCCCCACCTATGAAGACCTGGACCCGGTGCGCTACGTGGGCAACCGCAGCAGCGGCAAGATGGGCTATGCGCTGGCCGCCGCGGCCGCGCGCCAGGGCGCGCAGGTGGTGCTGGTCAGCGGGCCGGTGCAGCTGGCCACCCCGGCCGGGGTGCAGCGGGTGGATGTGCGCTCGGCCGCGCAGATGCGCGAGGCGGTGCTGGGCGCGCTGCCGGCCGATATCTATATCGGTGCGGCGGCGGTGTCCGATTACACCCCGCGCCAGGTCGCCCCGCAGAAACTGAAGAAGACCGCCGGCACCCAGACCCTCACCCTGGAACTGGTGCGCACCCCGGACATCCTGGCCGAGGTGGCCGCGCAGACCAACGCGCTCAAGCTGGTGGTCGGCTTTGCCGCCGAAACCCACGAGGTGGAGAAGTACGCGCGCGGCAAGCTGGTCGACAAGCGCCTGGACCTGGTGATCGCCAACCAGGTGGGCATTGCCAACGGCGGCTTTGAAAGCGATGAAAACGCGGCCACGGCCTACTGGCAGGGCGGCGAACAGGTGTTCCCCGGCACCTCCAAGGCCGTGCTGGCCGAACAACTGTTGTCCCTGATTGCCCAGAGGTTGCACGCATGAGCGTTGATTCCACCCTTCAGCCGCTGCAGGTGAAACTGCTCGACCCGCGCTTCGGCGATACCTGGCCGCTGCCGGCCTATGCCACCGAGCACAGCGCCGGGCTGGACCTGCGCGCGGCGCTGGAAACCGAGCTCACCCTGCAGCCGGGCGACACCGCGCTGATTCCCAGCGGCATCGCCATCCATATCGCCGACCCGAACCTGGCCGCGGTGGTACTGCCGCGCTCGGGGCTGGGCCACCGCCACGGCATCGTGCTGGGCAACGGCACCGGGCTGATCGACGCCGATTACCAGGGCCCGCTGCTGATCAGCGCCTGGAACCGGGGCCGCGAGCCCTTCACCCTGCAGCCCGGCGACCGCATCGCGCAGCTGGTGGTGCTGCCCATCGCGCGCGTTGGCCTGCAGGTAGTGGATACTTTCACCGACAGCGCCAGGGGAACGGGTGGATTCGGCCATACCGGGGTGCGCTGACAGGGGGAACATCCATGAGCACGACGAACGCGGAGAAGCAGCCACGGCTGGCCAGCAAACGTACCGGGCCACTGCTGGTCGGGGTGTTGGTGCTGCTGGCGCTGTGGTTCGGCTGGAGCGCGGTGCGGCAGTGGCGCCAGGCCTCGGTGGGCACCGCGCTGGAACAGTCGCGCGACCAGGTGGCCGACGGCCTGCTGGCGGCGCTGAACGGCCAGCAGGCGCAGCTGCGCACGCTGCTCAAGAGCGGGCGGGTCAGTGCCGCGCTGGCCGCCGGCGATACCGGGGCGACCGCGCTGGCCATCCGCGAGGGCTGGCCCGGCACCGAAGAGGTGCAGGTGCTGCCGGCCGCGCTGGATGCGGCCTATGCCGATCCCAAGGCGTTCGGCTATTCACGCCTGGCCCTGCTTGAAGCGGCCAATGCCGGCGAAGGGGTGGTGGCGCGGGTGGTACGCGACGCCGGTGGCCAGCGCCTGGGCCTGGCCGCGCCGGTGGTGCTGGGCAGCGAGGGGCCGGCACTGGTCTATGTGCGCCAGCCGTTGCTGCGCCTGACCGCCATCTTCGACCAGGTGCGGGTGCCCGACGCCGGTTACCTGGCCCTGCGCCAGGGCAACCACAATGTGATCGAGCAGGGCAGCGCCGCGCTGTCCGAGGGCGCCGAGGGCCTGGCCCGGCCGATCGGCAAGAGCGGCCTGCGCCTGGCCGCGGCAGTGCCGGATATCGAGCCCGGCCCGCTGGGCATCGGCGGCCTGGGCAGTGCGGTGGTGGCCGCACTGCTGCTGGCGATCGCGGCGATGCTGCAGTTCGGCAAGGGCCGCATGCCGATGCCACGCCGGCGCGCTAGCGCCCAGGCCGTGGGCGATGAAGGCCCCACCCTGCGCGAGAGCATCGCGCTGGCCCCGGTGGCCGAGGGCGAACCGGCCGCAGCGGCCGTTGTCGCACCGGCGCTGCCTGGCGTGGCCGGCCAGGACGTGCCGGCCGGCATCTTCCGCGCCTACGACATCCGCGGGGTGGTCGGCCGCGAGCTGACCGCAGCGGTGGCCACCCTGATCGGCCAGGCGATCGGCTCGGTGCTGCAGGTGCAGGGGCTGCGCGACATCGTGGTGGGCCGCGACGGCCGGCTGTCCGGCCCGGAACTGAGCGCGGCGCTGATCGAAGGCCTGCGCCGCGCCGGCTGCAACGTCATCGACATCGGCCTGGCGCCCACCCCGGTGGTGTATTTCGCCAGCTACCACCTGCGCGCGGGCAGCTGCGTGGCCGTGACCGGCAGCCACAATCCGCCGGACTACAACGGCTTCAAGATCGTGGTGGGCGGGGAAACCCTGTTCGGCGATGCCATCACCGAGCTGCACCAGCGCATCACCGAGGGCCAGCTGCACGTAGCAGTAGAACCGGGCAGCCTGCAGCAGCGCGAGGTCAACGCCGATTACATCCAGCGCATCGCCGATGACGTGCAGCTGGACCGCCCGCTGAAGGTGGTGGCCGATGCCGGCAACGGGGTGGCCGGTGAGCTGGCCCAGCCGCTGCTGGAGGCCATCGGCGCCGAAGTCATTCCGCTGTATTGCGATGTGGACGGCACCTTCCCCAACCACCATCCCGATCCCAGCGACCCGCGCAACCTGGAAGACCTGATCCAGACCGTGAAGCGCTTCGACGCCGATATCGGCCTGGCCTTCGATGGCGATGGCGACCGCCTCGGCGTGGTCACCCGCGAGGGCCGCATCATCTATGCCGACCGCCTGTTGATGTTGTTCGCGGCCGATGTGCTGATGCGCAACCCGGGTGCGCTGGTGATCTACGACGTCAAGTGCAGCGGCAAGCTGTCCGACTACGTGCTGCGCAACGGTGGCAGCCCGCTGATGTGGAAGACCGGGCATTCGCTGATCAAGGCCAAGATGCGCGAGACCGACGCCGAGCTGGCCGGCGAGATGAGCGGGCATTTCTTCTTCAAGGAACGCTGGTTCGGTTTCGACGATGGCCTGTACGCGGCCTCGCGCTTGCTGGAGATCCTTGCCCAGAGCGAACAGACGCCGTCGGAGGTGCTCGACGCGCTGCCCGACAGCATCTCCACCCCGGAGCTGAAGGTGCCGGTGGAATCGGGCACGCCGCATGCGCTGGTGTCGTTGTTCGTCTCGGCCGCGCAGGCCGAGGACTCGCCGTTCGCCGGCGCGCGCCTGGCCACCATCGACGGCCTGCGCGCCGATTTCTCCGATGGCTGGGGCCTGCTGCGCGCCTCCAACACCACCCCGGTGCTGGTGTTGCGATTCGAAGCCGACGACGAGGCGGCGCTGGAGCGGATCAAGGCGTTGTTCCGCGAGCAGCTGCAACCGTTGTTGCCGGGCGTGGCGCTGGGCTTCTGATCGGGAAAGGTACCGGCCCATGGCCGGTACCTGCGTCGGGATGCGGCGGGCACCCCGGTAGGGTTGCATCCCGATCAACCGCAGTGGAACAGCCAACGTTCGATGTCAGCATGACCACGAATCGGAAACCCGCCTCTCCGCCGACGTTCATGCCGCCATCGCACGCGGCACCGCTACCGGCACTCGATCGGGATGCGACCCTACCAGCGCGTGTCACGCACGGGCGTTCAACACCGCCCGGCTCACCCCTTGAACCGCAGGCCCACGCCGGGTTCGGTGAACAGATAGCGCGAATCCAGCGCCGAATCGCCCAGCTTGTGCCGCAGCTTGCCGACCAGGATGCGCAGGTAGTGGGTGTCGTGCTGGTGGGTGGGCCCCCAGATTTCCTGCAGGATCTGCGGCTGGGTCACCACCCGGCCGGCGTTGCGCAGCAGCAGCGACAGCAACGCGTATTCCTTGCGGGTGAGCGCCACCGCGGCGCCATCCAGCTGCACTTCGCGGCGCACCAGGTCGATATGCAGGTGGCCATCGTCGAACTGCGGCAGCACGCCATCGGCCGATACCGTGCGCGAACGCAGCAGCGCGCGCACCCGTGCCATCAGTTCCTGGGTGCCGAACGGCTTGGTCACATAGTCGTTGGCGCCGTTGTCCAGCGCGCGCACCTTTTCGGTCTCGCTGGCGCGCACGGTCAGCATGATCACCGGCACCTGGCTCCATTGGCGCAGCTCGGCCAGCACCTCGTGCCCCTCCATGTCCGGCAGGCCGATATCCAGGATCACCAGGTCCGCGCCTTCGCCCACCAGCAGCTCCAGCCCGGCCTGGCCGGTGGCGGCCTGGTACACGCGGTAGCCCTGCGCGCGCAGGCTGATGTCGAGGAAGCGGCGGATCTGCGCCTCGTCATCGATCACCAGTACGCGCGCCGGGGGCACGCCTTGGGGCAGTTCAGGAATCGTCGTTGTCATCGGCAGGGTGGGGTTGCAGCAGGGGCAGCGTGATGCGGATCAGGGTACCGCGTCCGTCGCGCCCCGGCAGTGCCTGCACGCTGCCGCCGTGGGCGCCGATCATGCCCTGGCAGATGGTCAGGCCCAGCCCGGTGCCGTGGCGGCCGCGGTCGCCGCGCTCCACGCTGTAGAACATGTCGAAGATGCGCGCCCGTTCCTGGTCGGGAATGCCCGGGCCGGCATCGAGCACGTCGATGCGCAGTTCGCCCTCCACCAGGCGCGCCTGCACCTCCACCGCCGCGCCGGGCGGGGAGAACTTGGCGGCGTTTTCCATCACGTTGAACACCGCCTGCTCGACCAGCGCCGGGTGCACCCAGATCGGCGCCAGCGTGGCCGGAATGTCCAGCTGCAGGCGCACCTCGGGCTGGTAGCGTTGCAGCCGGCGCGCGGCCGAACCGACCAGTTCGTCCACGCCGATCCAGTCGCGGTTGATCTGCAGGCCTTCGTGGCCCAGCCGGGTCATGTCCAGCAGGTTCTGGATATAGCGGTCCAGCCGCTCGCCCTCGACCAGGATGGTGTCCAGCAGCGCGCGCCGGTCCTGCGCGTCCATCGCATCGGCATAGCTGGACAGGCTGTCGGCCGAGCCGATCATCGCCGCCAGCGGCGAGCGCAGGTCGTGCGATACCGACGACAGCAGCGCCGAGCGCAGCCGCTCGGTCTCGTTGCTCACATGCGCCTGTTCCAGCTCGGCCACCAGCCGGGTGCGCAGCGCGGCCTGGGCGATGTCGTCCACCATCGCCTCGGCCAGCTGGCGCTGCTCGGGGGTCAGCCGTGTCGCGCTGCGCGCAAAGCGCATACCGGCCACGCCGATGGCGCGGTCATCGCCGTCCAGCAGCGGCAGGAACCACCACTCGGCGCCGGCCAGCGTATCGGTGAAGCGGCCGCTGGGCTGGCCATGGCGGCGCGCCCAGTCGGCCGCGGCCAGGTCGGTCTCGCCCGGCGCGGCGCTGCCGCTGGTGCTGGTGTCCTGGCCGATGCGCAGCCAGGCCGGCGCATCCAGCGCCTGCTCCAGCGCCTCGCGGCCGGCCTGGGCCACCTGCTCGTTGCTGGGCGCGCGGCTGAGCTGGCGGCCCAGCGCCTGGCGCGCATTGGCATGTCGGTTGGCCGCGCGCAGCGCCACTACCTGCATGCGCAGGCGCGAGGCCAGGCGGCCGGCGACCAGCGCGGCCACCAGGAACAGGAAGACGGTGATCACGCCCTGGCGGGCGCTGATGGCGAAGGTGAAGCGCGGGGCGATGAAGAAGAAGTTGTAGGACAGGAAGCACAGCGCCGCGGCGATCACCGCCGCACTGGTGCGGCTGCGCGCGGCCACCATCACCACCGCCAGGATGAACACCATCGACAGGTCGTACAGCCCGATCCAGCGCTCGGCCAGCATGGCCACCAGGCAGGCCAGCGCGGTGGCGGCCAGGGCCAGCAGCGCATCCTGGCCGGTGCTGCGGGTGGGCATCGACAGCCCCACCCGGCGCGCCCGGGCGCGCGCCTGCGGGGTGCCGATGATGGTGATCTCGTAGTGCGCGCCGCGCTGGATCAGCTGCTGGGTCAGGGTGCGGTTGAGCATGCGCGCGAACGGCCGCTCGCGGGTGCGGCCCAGCACCAGGGTGGACACGCTGTTGTGCGCGGCATGGTCGAGCAGCGCATCGGCGATGCTGGTGCCGTGCAGCAGCTCGGCCTCGCCGCCCAGCCGCCGGGCCAGCGCGAAGGCGGCATCGATCTCGCGCCCGGTGGCCTCGTCCTGGCGGCGGTTCTGCACCGTCACCACCGTCCAGGGCGCGTCGCGGCGCTCGGCGATGCGCCGGCCCACCCGTACCAGGTACTCGCTCTGGCCACCGCCGTCGATGGCCACCAGCACCCGCCGGCGCAGCGGCAGGTTGCCCTCGCCACGGGCGGCGCGGGTCTCGCGCAGGCTGGTGTCGACGCGGTCGGCCGCCTCCTGCATGGCCAGCTCGCGCAATGCGGTCAGGTTGGACGGCGAGAAGAATGCCTGCAGCGCCTGCGCGGCCTGCTCGGGCACGTAGACCTTGCCCTGCTGCAGCCGCTCGATCAGTTCGCGCGGCGGCAGGTCCACCAGCACGATGTCGTGCAGGCGGTCCAGCACGGCATCGGGCACGGTCTCGCTGACCCGCACCCCGGTGATGCGCATCACCACATCGTTGAGGCTTTCCAGGTGCTGGATGTTGACCGTGGTCCACACATCGATGCCGGCCTCCAGCAGTTCCATCACGTCCTGCCAGCGCCGTTCGTGGCGGCTGCCGGGCACGTTGCGGTGGGCCAGCTCGTCCACCAGCACCAGCGCCGGGTGCCGGGCCAGTACCGCGTCCAGGTCCATCTCGCCCAGCACGTGCTGCTGGTACTGGCGCTGCAGCAGCGGCACCTGCGGCAGGCCCTCCAGCAGCGCCGAGGTCTCGGCGCGGCCGTGGGTTTCCACCAGCCCGATCACCACGTCCACGCCGCGGCGCAGCTGTTCGTGCGCGCGGCTGAGCATGCTGTAGGTCTTGCCCACGCCGGGCGCGGCGCCCAGGAACACGGTGAGCTTGCCACCGGCTTCGCGCTGCAGGCGTTCGACCAGGGCATCGGCCTGGCGGGTGCGGGGGTCGTTCATGGGTGGCGATTGTGCGCCCGGCGGCGCGATCCTGGCATCACGGGGCGGCCTTGAGGTCATCCAGCGCCAGGTTCAACGTCATCACGTTGACCCGGCGCTGGCCGAACACGCCCCATTGCGGGCCCAGCGTATGGGCCTGCACCAGGGCCGCCACGCGCGCTGCCGGCAGCCCGCGGCTGCGTGCCACCCGCGCGATCTGCAGCTGCGCGGCGGCCGGCGACAGCTCCGGGTCCATGCCTGCGCCGGACTGGGTGACCAGGTCGCCGGGCACCTGCGCCGGCAGCACGCCTTCGCGCGCGGCTACCGTGGCGATGCTGGCCTGCACGCGTTGCTGCAGGGCCGGGTTGCTGCGCGCCAGGTTGCTGCCGGCGGCGGCCATCGGGTCGTAGTTGGCCGCCGACGGGCGCGCCTGGAAGTAGCCCTCGCCGGTGAACGGCTGGGCGATCAGCCGCGAGCCGCGCACCTGGCCGTCGCGGACCAGCAGGCTGCCATCGGCCTGGGCCGGGAACAGCAGCCGGCTGGCGCCGGTGGTGGCCAGCGCATAGGCCAGGCCGAGCAGCAGCAGGCTGGCTGCGCCCAGCACCAGCGCCGGGCGCCAGGCGGCGTGCTGCTGCAGGGCGGGGGCGGGAGTGGCGCGGTTGCGCGCCGCAGGAGAAGCAGGGGTAGCAAGCGAGCGGTTCATGCGCCGAACACCGTGACAAGGAAGAGGTCGATCAATTTGATGGCCGCAAACGGCAGCAGCACGCCGCCCAGCCCGTAGACCAGCATGTTCCGCCGCAGCAGCACGGTGGCGGTGGCCGGGCGGAACCGCACCCCGCGCAGCGCCAGCGGGATCAGCGCCGGAATCACCAGGGCATTGAAGATCAGCGCCGCCAGCACCGCGTTGCGCGGGCTGGACAGCTGCATCACGTTCAACGCGGCCATCGCCGGCAAGGTGGAGGCGAACAGCGCCGGCAGGATGGCGAAGTACTTGGACACATCGTTGGCCAGCGAGAAGGTGGTCAGCGCGCCGCGCGTGATCAGCTGCTGCTTGCCCACTTCCACCACCGCCAGCAGCTTGGCCGGGTCCGAGTCCAGGTCGACCATGTTGCCGGCCTCCTTGGCGGCCTGGGTGCCGGAATTCATCGCCAGGCCGATGTCGGCCTGGGCCAGTGCGGGGGCGTCGTTGGTGCCGTCGCCCACCATCGCCACCAGCCGCCCGCCGGCCTGTTCGGCACGGATGCGGGCCAGCTTGTCTTCCGGGCGGGCCTCGGCGATGTAGTCGTCCACCCCGGCCTCGGCGGCGATCGCCGCGGCGGTCAGCGGGTTGTCGCCGGTGATCATCACCGTGCGGATGCCCATCGCGCGCAGCTGCGCGAACTTCTCGCGCATGCCGTGCTTGACCACGTCCGACAGCTCGATCACCCCCAGCACGTGGCGGCCTTCGCAGACCACCAGCGGGGTGGCGCCATTGCGCGCCACCTGTTCCACCCGTCCGGCCAGTTCGGCCGGCACCGTGCCACCGAGCTCACGCACATAGGCGGTGATCGCATCGCCGGCGCCCTTGCGGATGCGCCGGCCACCGTCCAGGTCCACGCCGGACATGCGGGTCTGTGCGGTGAACGCCAGGTAGTCCGCACGGTCCGGTTCGGCGGTGCTGCAGCCCAGCTCGCGCGCCAGCCGCACCACCGACTTGCCTTCCGGGGTCGGATCGGCCAGCGAGGACAGCAGCGCCGCTTCGCGCAGCTGGCTGGCATCGATCCCGGCCAGCGCATGGAAATGCGTGGCCTGGCGGTCGCCATAGGTGATGGTGCCGGTCTTGTCGAGCAGCAGCACGTCGACGTCGCCGGCCACTTCCACCGCCTTGCCCGACTTGGCCAGCACGTTCGCCGCCAGCGCCCGGTTCATGCCGGCAATGCCGATCGCCGGCAGCAGGCCGCCGATGGTGGTGGGGATCAGGCATACCAGCAGGGCGATCAGCAGCAGCGGGTCGACCCTGACCCCGACGAACGCGCCGATCGCCGGCAGGGTGGCCACCACCACCAGGAAGGTCAGCGTCATCGCCGCCAGCAGCAGGGTGAGCGCCACTTCGTTGGGGGTCTTCTGGCGGTTGGCGCCTTCCACCAGCGCGATCATCCGGTCCAGGAAGCTGTGCCCCGGTTCGGCGGTGATCCGCACGATGATCTGGTCCGAGAGCACCTTGGTGCCGCCGATCACGCCGCTGCGGTCGGTACCGGCCTCGCGCAGCACCGGCGCCGATTCACCGGTCACCGCCGCTTCGTTGATGGTGGCCAGGCCCTGCACGATCTCGCCGTCGGCCGGAATCAGTTCGCCGGCACTGACGATCACATGGTCGCCCGGGCGCAGCTCGGCGGCCGGCACCTGGGTCTGGCTGGCGGCGGGATGGGCGGCGGCCAGCCGGCGTGCGCTCAGGTCCTGGCGGGCACGGCGCAGCGACGCGGCCTGGCCGCGGCCGCGCGCTTCGGCCACTGCTTCGGCGAAATTGCCGAACAGCACGGTCAGCAGCAGGATGCCGGTCACCGCCAGGCCGAAGCCCAGCGGCGCGTTGCCGGTGACGGTGATCAGCAGGCTGATCACCGTGCCGGCCATCACCACGGCCATCACCGGGCTGTGCAGCAGGTGCCGCGGCGACAGCTTGATCACCGCATCGCGCAGCGCGCGCCGCCAGCCGGCGCCGTCGAGCAGGCGTTGGCGGCGGTGGGTGGACGCGTTCAGGGACGAACTACTCATGGGAGCGGTACTCATGACATCAGGTCTCAGTGCGAGGTCAGCGACAGGTGGTCGGCCACCGGGCCCAGCACCAGTGCCGGCATGAACTGCAGCACGGTCAGGATGGCGATCAGCGCGATCAGGGTGAGCGCGAAAGTGGGGGTTTCGATCTGCAGCGTGCCGGCCGACTCCGGGGCGCGGCGCTTGGCGGCCAATTGCGCGGCCACGACCAGCGGAATGATCAGCACCGGATAGCGGCCCAGCAGCAGCACCAGGGTGCAGCTGAGGTTCCACCACACCGTGGCATCGCCCAGCCCTTCAAAGCCCGAGCCGTTGTTGGCGAACGCCGAGGTGTACTCGTAGAACACCTGGCTGATGCCGTGGAAGCCCGGGTTGGAGGTGCCGGTGATGGACGGAATCGCCAGGGTCAGCGCAGTGAAGCCCAGGATGGTGATCGGCTGCAGCAGCACCAGCAGCGCCAGCAGCCGCACCTGCGGGGTTTCCAGCTTGCGGCCAAGCAGTTCCGGGGTACGCCCGGTCATCAGCCCGGCCAGGAACACGCCCAGCAGCAGATACACCAGGAACTGCTGCAGGCCGCAGCCGATGCCGCCCCAGATCGCGCTGACCAGCATGTTGACCATCGGCACGGCCCCGGCCAGCGGGCTGAGCGAGTCGTGCATGCCGTTGACCGAGCCGTTCGACACCTGGGTGGTGATCGCCGCCCACAGCGCGGTGCCGTCGGCGCCCAGGCGCACTTCCTTGCCTTCCATCAGCAATGGGCTGGCGGCCGTGGCCGAATGCCCTTCCAGCCACACGGTGGCGGCCACCGACAGGCTGGACATGGTCAGCATGCAGCCAAATACCAGCCCGGCCAGGCGCTTGCGCCCGGTGAACGCGCCCAGCATGAAGATCACCGCGATCGGGATCAGCAGGATGCCGATCAGCTCCAGCGCGTTGGACAGCGGGGTCGGGTTTTCATACGGCATGCTGCTGTTGGGGCCATACCAGCCCCCGCCATTGGCGCCCAGCTGCTTGGCCGCGACCATCGCCGCGACCGGGCCCAGCGGCAGTTTCTGGGTGTCCATGCCCGATGCCGCATCGATCGGGGTGGCCTGCGGGCCGGCGGCGAGCGTGGAGGGCACGCCCTGGCTGGTCAGCAGCACCGCCCACAGCAGGCACAGCGGCAGCATGAAGCGCACGCAGGCACGCACCACGTCGGCGTAGTAGTTGCCCACGTCGACGCGGCGGTCGCCACTGAGCGGCTCGGCCGGTTGCGCATCCTCGTCCGGGCGCGCGCCAAACAGCGCACGCAGGGTGGCCACCGCCAGCGCCAGCCCCATCATCGGGGTCACCACCTGCAGGCCGGTGATCGCGGTCATCTGCGCGAAATAGGACAGCTGCGCCTGGCCGGAATAGTGCTGCTGGTTGGTGTTGGTCAGGAACGACACCATGGTGTGCAGCGCGGTATCCCAGCGCATGTTGGGAATCTGGTCGGGATTGAACGGCAGCCAGGCCTGGGTCATGAACACCGCCTGCACCAGCACCGCGATCACCACGTTGCTGAGCAGGAAGGCCATCACGTAGCCACGCCAGGACATGCCGCGCGCCGGGTTCACCCCGAGCAGCCAGTACAGCGGTTTTTCAATCCACCCGAACAGCGCATCGCCGCGCATCGGGCCACCGCGCATCACCCGGGCCAGGTACAGCCCAAGCGGAAAGGCCAGCACGATGCTGGCCAGCAGGATCAACAGGATCTCGGTCATGGTCGGCTCCGGTCAGAACGCTTCGGGCCGAAGCACGACGTACAGCAGATAGGCGGCGGCGACGAGCACCAGCACGCCGCACACCAGGGAAAGCCAGGCAGGCATGGTCGTGGCCTCAGATGCGGGAAAGGGAGGCCGTCGTGCACGTGGCAGCGACGGCAGGGTGGGCACGCGATCGGCGCCCGGGGGCGCTCGCGGCAGGAAGGGCAGGCAGGTGCAGGCTCATGGGACGTCCAGGTGGAACCACTCCACGTCAGGCAGCCATGGTCTGCTTCACCGGCATAAAGGGGCCACGCCAAGGGCCACGCCCAAGCGTAAAAAGTGCATAAAAAAGCTGCCGACCACCCCGTACCCGGTAGTGCCGGCCGCTGGCCGGCTCCTCATGACGCTGGACGGATGTGCGGGGAGCCGGCCAGCGGCCGGCACTACCGATGCGCGTACCGTTCGGGATCCACACGTCCTGATGGCGCACTTACCCAGTGGCGCCATTGGGAACGTTAAACGCTGTCCCTGGTCTGTATCTCAGACCGGGGAGCCGTGTTCAGCTATCGAGCAGAGCAGTGCCGTATGAGTTGTCCACAGCGCACAGCCAGTTGCCAGGCGATTCCCTACGAAACACGTAGGTAGCCCGGCGAACCGTCGAAGTCACAGAGCCGTCTTCATCAGCGGTATCCAGCCATGTCTCCATGACAACCAGCGCCGTTTCCCCGCCCTCAATCACTTCCATCTTCCCTTGGCGAACCTTCAATTGGCCGTCGAAATGAGCAGAGATTGCCTCGAATGCTCTTCTAATTTGGTCTTTGCCTCTGGCGTACATGCCAGGCTTCACCACTAGGGTGGCGTCATCTGTGTAAAACCGCATCAGGCCGTCGAAGTCTTTAACCGATATGGATCGGTCTGCGGCTTCGATAAGGGTCTTTAGGGGGTGGTCGGACATTCTTGACTCCAAAAATGGCCGCGAGCGGAAAAACAAAACCCGCCTCGCGGCGGGTTGCGTTGTCTGAAATAAGACGTGCTCTACCCACCCTTCAATGGAGGGCGGTAATAATCAAAGTGAAGGCGCGTACAAATTCCATGGAATGACCCTATCACTGGCGCCGGCAACTGGCAAATCACCACTGCGCTTGCGACGTCCCCCCGGCTTGAGTAGTGGGCGGGTTTAGAGTCCGGTGCTGATGTTATCTTTCTTCGCCGCCAACTGCGC